>JADGAN010000100.1 GCA_015231955.1 Oligoflexia bacterium
TTAAAAGAGGCGAGTCCATTCCATTAGCTCACACCCTTCAGCCATCTACCCTCTACCGGATGCTGAAAGTTGCTTAGCTAACAGCATTTGGTTGAGAGGTGAAGGTTGAGGGGTGTGAGCAGTTACAGTTTAGAATTGATAACAATTTCAAAGTGATATGTGCCTATATTGCTTTGGCAATTTGTTCAGATTTTACACAGATGGTAATGTTTTTTTCATCAGTCTGCATAGACTGTCGAGACTGTCGAGTGTACTGTTGAGATGTACTTAGCAAGCGATTCTGTCCCCTAATAATTACCATCTCCCTCTATCCCTCCTGCAAATAGTCCTTTGAAATTCTATAAGGGAATTGCTCAAAAGATATTTTAAACAGAAAAGATAATGAAGGTGCAAAATCGACTGCTAATTATTAGGGAACAGAAGCGTTTAGTAAGTACAATGAGGGAAGTCGCAAAACATTTGAAACACAAAATCTTCCACTCTCACCAATTCAGATCTTCATAGGCCTGGCCTCCGATGAAATCAACAAGCTGATAGATTAGATTAAAAGAAGTCACCCGAACTTTCGAGTTTTTGAACTTTAGAATTTCAAAGAAGGATTTTTTTGTTGGTATTTTGCAAGATAGGATGAGGAAAAATCTTTAAGTTGGACGAGATCCACTTTGTAAGGAAAATTGGATTCAATTTTTTTTACACTAGAAATCAAGTTTTAGCCCTGCAATCAAGTAATGAAAAAGTGAGAAGGTGTAGACATCTTTATTGTCTGCCCCTCCCTCAAGAACTCGGTACCCTAGATAGAGCGCCCCTTGCTGATGAAGGGTCCAGTAGTTCACTTTGATGGCCAGATCCTCTGCTCGCCCTTGTGGCGCGGCCAAGGCGTCCCCATCAAGCTCTAAAGTGAAGCGCTTTGAACTCGATGGTGTAAAGACAAGGCCGAATTTCACAAGGGGGACAAGACCAATATTTTTCTTGGCCACGGAGATACCCCTCCCTCGGACAGCGATCTTTGCATCACGAACCTTGAGTGTGGCCCCTATGTGCCAGGACCAATTCTCATTGTGCTTTATAGTATAGAGATAAGAGAGGCGGTAGGAGTTGAATTTATAGTCAATGGAGAGAAGCTCACTTCTCTCAAAAAGCTTTTCTTGAAAAAGCAGGTCGTTTTGCAAGACATGACTAAATTTTAGCGACAAAGGGGCCACCAGCAATCGCAACTTGTGAGGGCCACCAATGGTGCGAGTAAAAGAGAAGCGGTTCACGAAAAAAGGCCCTTTTTCAATATCACTAAGATCTAGCCTAGTTCCCCTGCTGTCATTGGGGATTTGAAATGCATTTTTTGCTTGCCAGAGAAGGCCGGACTCGGCATCCACCTGGTTCTTCCATTCATCAGCGAAGGCCGAAAACGGGACAGAGAGATAAAGGAAAATAGCGATAGTGATAGTGAAGAGATGGAACATTTTTTCTCCTAGATTGTAGATTGCATTTACTCCAGCGCGACCTTGATGACCACTTGAAACTCTATCTTACCATTGCGAACCGAGCCGCGCATCTCTTCCACTTTAAAGAAGTGCACATTCTCTCCAGCTTCCATAAGCTTTTGGATGACAGTGGCGGCGGCTTCTGAATATCCTATTGGTGAACTTCCAGTTAATTCAAGCATGCGTAGCATTTAAAACCTCCTGATGTTTCTTGGTGATCCTCGTGATTAGTATGAAAACAAGATCAATTATTCTTTTAATGGGAGAGAACCGTCTACGCAATGTAAAATACTCTTCTTTACGAATTTTTTCCACGAAGGGGCATCAGGATCTTCAATAGACCATTAATCATTACTCTGTAATTTATTTTCGAGTTGATTTTTTTGGGTGAGACCTCTTTGTAATGTTGCGATTTACGCTACCTCATCGAACTCATATTGATCAACTTTTTTCCAAAATTGATCCCATCTTCCAGCATGATAAAAATCTATAAGTTGGTGCTCTGTGTGTTTATTTAAGAATGGCCAGTTCGCAAATTCTTTTAAAGATTTTAATTAAATCTCACTTTACGCAAGGATCGGTGCACGATATTTTTTGATTTTAAAATTTTCTTTGAACTATATTGAGGGATAAGCTTTTCTACAAAAATTAGCAATTCTCGGTATGTTTCAGGATTTAGTGCAGTTTTGGAACGATCATAAAAACTTTTTTCACTCGTACATCACCTGAGTAACCAATTTTTTTTCTTCCGTCAAATATTTTCCCATGCTAAATATTCGCTTGCTGTAAAGAAAGTAGACGGTGAAAAACCTCGAACCCTTTAGAGCCCCCCGAGGAGGGAAGGTTTGGTACTCTGAAAAGACTGCCGATCTTTCCTCTTCCAATGTGTAAAGGGTTTAATCAATGAGTTGGAGTGATGCCTGCGATTCGGACAAGATATCATATGAAGCGCTGTCCATGCTTTATGGTCAAAATGAAAATCTTTTTCATTTTTTAATGAACCCTGATAATCCACGGTTAACGGCCACATCAGATCGTATTAAGTATAATTCCGGCGTTCTCTCCAGTGGAGAGCAGCTGTTAATTAGAGTAGGTCTTGATATTTGGGATGGAAGCGGAGGGATAACTTTTAATGAATTATATCAAAAATTGGATGAAAAAAATTTCCAAAAGATTATTTTAGTTCTACTTTTTTTACGAGCACCAAAAAAGGCAGAGCTGTATTAGCGAGGCAATCATTCCAATCTTAGTTTATTTTCACCTTGATTATTGGCATGAATACCTTGTGTTTTGATGGATAGCGATGAGTGTTTCTGCGATGAAAATCCTCAATAATATTATTTCTGATTTTCAAAATTTTCTCCTCTTCTCCGAAATGACGTTGGCCAGGTGTTAAAAACTGAATCCCTGAATGCTTATGCGTATAATTGTAATCCTCGAAATACACTCCAAAATAATCTCTTCCTAATTCAATAGTGTCAAAACAATCTGGAAAATTTCTAAAATACTTGATAGTTCTAAATAGTGCCTCTGAAAAAGGATTATCATCCGAGATACCCGCCCTAGAATAAGAGTCAATCATACTAGTGTCTTTAACAAATTTTATCATTTCCTTTGATGTCATGATGCTACCATTATCCTTGTGGTTGATTAATCCATTACCAGAAATCTGCTGATTCTCCAATGCCTGTTTCCATAAAGCGATTGCATGACACGTTTGTTCATGATCTTCCAATTTCCATGCCACAACAAAGCGGCTCCAAATATCCATAATAACATAGAGGTAATATCTAATTGTCCTAGTTGTGGATCTTATTTGAGACACATCCCAAGACCAAATTTGATTTATCGATGTCGCCAAAAGGTGAGGGGTCTCTCTGTTTAACTTATTTCCAAAATTTGTTTTCACTCTTCTTGTTAAAAGATTTTCATTCCTAGCAATCCTATAAAAACTGGATACTGAGGCAATTATCCTTTGTTCTTCATCCAAAATTTTATAGTAAATTTCCCTCGGTGAATAATCTACTAGTGCTGGGTCAAGTAATGCTTTTTTTACTTCAGAAACTTCATTTTTTTTCAACTTATTCGCAGGAACTGTTTTCCTACCTCGCTTTTTGTCTTCTTTGACTGTTTTCCATAGGTAAAAAGATCTCTCCGGGATGCCACAGGCACAACAAAATTCCTTTGTGGTTACCCCTTCAAGAGAAACCTCTTTATGGCTTTGAATGAGCTCTTCTTTATGATCTCTTAATAAATTTATTCTACGGGAAATCCCATTCCGTTGCTCTGCTTCTTAGCTGAAATATTTTTGTTTTATTATATTGTAGCAAATTTTTTTATGAGGAGAAAGAAGAGACCGTAAAATTAGTTTGTGACAAAAAAAACGAACCTCTTCTTGAAAATCTTTGCAGACTTCTGGGATCATTTTAAAATATTCCGAGCAAACTATGCAAGTAAATATTTTGATGACATCGTAAAAAAAGTTGCTTCTTGTGCTGATTTGCAGGAGGGGTTTGTAAGATACCAATGCCTTCACTGTGGCCGGGATGAAAGAGTGATTGGTTTTACTTGCAAGCAT
>JADGAN010000101.1 GCA_015231955.1 Oligoflexia bacterium
TTCGTCCTCACCAGGGGATAAATGGAAAAACACCAAAATATTACTTCAACTCACCAACTGTTTTGAGAAAAGACATCGATATTTTTGAGAAGAGATCGCATGTTGATGGATTAATGACTAGTTTTCATTTGGCTGCATAAAACGGTAGCACAAAGTTTAAACTTATGGATATTGACAACCATAGTTTGCAACGGACTCTAGTCGCATGTGCCTTCCTTGATAAAAGGACAACCCGATATTATAAGTTTACAAGGCAACTTAGTTAAGAACTCTCATTCTACTCTTATTCTCGTCTATAATCGTCACTATTGAAAATTGTTGCTTGTTCCTATTGTCAAAAAGGAAGTCCTAATGAAAAAAAAATCGACAGTAGATTTATTGTTTTTGCTACTATCGCTTGGTTTACTCCATAGTTGCAACCCTGGCCAATCAATGCAGACATCTGCAGTTGCTCCGATAGTACCGACACCACCTTTGCCTGTGGCCACCACAACGATTACGATTGCTGATTCATTTGATAAAATAGCTCCCAGCAAACCATCGAACATCTCTCCGTCTACTCCTCTGACTAAAGAAAGTTCGTCTTATACTCCTACCTTTACCCCTGGAACTGATCTCTATTTAAAACAACATGAAGTGAAGGCCTGTCTTTATAATGACTGCACAACTGCTTGTACCTCAGTGGTTGCTCCAGCAGGGATGATCATTGGATTAAAAAATGGGTACTCCTATTATATCTGTGTGCAAGCGGTAGATCTCTCTCGAAATGTCTCTGGGTGGGTATCATCATTTTCTACGGTGACCATCAAAGTTTCTAATTCTACGCCTACTCCTACTCCTACGCCTTCTCCTAGTAGTTATGATAATATTGTCCGATTTCAAAATTATGTTCTTCAAGAAACTAATTTTGCAAGAACTCGTCCTCAAGAGTATGCTAGAACACGTCTGTCAGTCGAATACAGTAGTCAAAACGATAATGGAGCTTACGAACAACTTTATGGGAGAGCTGCTCTTCCCACTTTAATACTGGATGCTCGTATTAGTGAAGTTGCCATGAATTATGCTAGCTTATCAGCACAACAAGGAGTCCTTGGCCATGATCTCAATGGAACAGATCCCTCTGTTCGTTGTAGCCAGAGTAACTATCACGCTCCTTGCAGTGAAAATTTGGCTTCGCATAGTGCGCCTGAGTACGATGCTACAACTAACCCAGAGCAGGCCGCTATCAACTTTATCAAACAATTGATTATTGATAACAATGAAGCAGATTATGGCCATCGTAAGAATATTTTAGACTCCGCCATCAAGGCCATGGGGGTGGGGTATGCTCGCAATATCAACACCCAATATGTTAACTATTTTGTACAAAATTTTGGAAGGCAAGCTGCTGTGCCGACGCCAACTCCCTCTCCATCCTATACACCAGGACCATCGGGCAATGGAGTCATTGTTGATGTGTGCGATAGTAACTTTACAAAGGAGGTGATAGAGGGCAGTGCAAATAGGCCTGTGTTAGTTGATTATATGAGAACGAATTGCGGGAACAGTCAGGCGGCAGAAGCTGATATGAAAACGCTGGCCAGTCGATACGCGGGAAGAGTAAAAGTTGTCAGAGTTAATTTATTACAATGTCGACCCATGGGACTTACAGCAGCAGATGTTGATGGCGGAACCTCATTTGCTTTGCCGGCGATAAAACTTTTCTACCATCGCGTGGGTGCCGCTTTTCGTGATGGCCGCTACAGCGATAATGTCACTTTTTGGTCTTCTAAAATTGATTCTCTCTAAACAAGGAAAAAAATGGGGGATGATTTATACCCTATCGGGTATGTTTTGCTGTTGTTGCGCTTTTTTACACCCGATAGGGTATAAAAAAATAAAAAACTTGATTTTTATACCCTATCGGGTATGCTGAGAGAGATGTGCGCGAGGCAAAATCTATAATATTTGGGAGTCATTCTGCTCTATGAAAGA
This sequence comes from Oligoflexia bacterium, assembly GCA_015231955.1. Classification (GTDB taxonomy): domain Bacteria; phylum Bdellovibrionota; class Bacteriovoracia; order Bacteriovoracales; family Bacteriovoracaceae; genus JADGAN01. The sequence goes on from JADGAN010000101.1 coordinate 1,975, forward strand.
GATAGGTGAATTTGTAAAAAAGAAGCGTAAACAGGCCAAACTCACTCAGCTAGAACTTGCTGAACGAGCAGGGGTTGGACTGCGCTTTGTTCGAGAGCTTGAGTCTAACAAGCCCACACTAAGGTTAGATAAAGTGAATCTCGTTTTAAAACTATTTGGCCATACCGTTGGGCCAATCCCACTTAAAAGAGACTTTGAATGAGTAAACGCGGAAAAGTTTTTGTCGATAATGACTTTGCAGGGATTATTGAACAGAGAGAAGGTGCCTTTATATTTACATATGATGATGCCTACCTGAGAAAAAAAGGAGTAAAACCTATTAGTCTTACTCTTCCTTTGCGCTTAGAAGCTTATGAGCAAAAAACGATGTTTGCTTTTTTTGACGGACTTATTCCTGAAGGATGGCTTCTTAATATCATAGAAAATAATTGGAAAATTGACCCTCGAGATAGAATGAGTCTATTGCTGCTTGCTTGTCGAGATTGTATTGGAAATGTCATGGTTATTAACGATCAAGCAGAGGAGAACCAATGAATAGCATACGTTGCTTAGGATGTTATAAACCTCTCCAAATGCAGATTTCAGGAAATTATCACTCTGCATGCAGTAAAAGATTGTTTGGTACAGACGTCCCTCCAAAGATAAATTTTGGCATAGGGGAATTAGAAGCGTTGGCACTAAAATCACTGAATCAACACTTGGGCCTAACAGGAGTTCAAGCAAAAATTTCTGTACATGTAGAAAAAGCTACTGCCGATCCAACCCATAGATTAATGATTGTCGATTTATGGGGAAATTTCATTTTGAAACCACCAACAAAACAATTTCCTGAAATGTCCGTGCTTGAAGATGTTACTATGCATATGGCGCAAGTTTGTGGATTGAAAGTTGCAAAGCATGGCCTGGTTGAGCTAAAAAGTGGTGAACTTGCTTATGTAACCAAGAGATTTGATCGACCTAAAAAAGGGAAAAAGGTAGCGGTTGAAGATTTTTGTCAGCTGAGTGGACTCTTAACGGAATCAAAATATAGTTCCTCACTTGAAAAAGCTGGGAAAATTATTTTCAAGTATTCATCCAACTCAGGTCTAGATATCATTGCATTTTTTGATTTAATTTTATTCTCTTTTGTTACGGGTAATTCTGATATGCATTTGAAAAACTTTTCTCTCATGAGAAGTGATGAAGATGAAATTGTATTGGCCCCTTTTTATGATTTACTTGCAACAAAACTTCTTATCCCTGAAGACAAAGAGGAAATGGCCTTAACTATTAATGCCAAAAAATCTAAAATAAAGAGACAAGACTTTATGGCACTAGCAAAAAACTTTAACATTCCAGATATTGCATCAGAAAAATGTTTTAAAAGAATATTAAAGAAAGATCAGGAAATGAAACAACTCATTAATGAAAGCTTTTTATCCAGTGAGATGAAAGAAAAATATTTATCATTAGTTGATGAACGTCTAAAAACATTATCTTCTTGCTCATCGTTATAAGATAATGTTTTTCGGCCCTCTAAAAATATTTGTGGGTGAAATCCGGGGTAGGCAAATCTCCCAACCGGTGATACAAGGCAATCTTGAGCACACTGGCCTTTTTAAAACCATATGATTTTCTGACACTCGATTTTAATTTGTTATTTTGACCTTCAACTGCACCCAAAGAAATTGCATCTTTTGCTTCAAACCAGTTCATTATGAGGGGTTCATGCTTTCTTAAAGTTTTTACAATTTCTTTTATAGGTTCTAAGCGGGAGCGCATTGCTTTATTACACCAACTCTAAAAAATTTATTGGCCCATGCAATAGAGCTATACGGCCAAAAAAATTGAAAATCCTCTTTGAGCAAGTAGGCCCTTACTGTTTTTAAATTGCACTTGAGCAGACACAATATGAGGAGGTTAAGACTTCACATAATCTCTTTTAGCGGGATAGGTAGGCCCTCGCGGGCTTTCCCTCCCACACCACCTGGCATACGGGTCCGTACCAAGGCGGTTCAACGCGGTTTAAGTTCA
>JADGAN010000102.1 GCA_015231955.1 Oligoflexia bacterium
CAATCGCCTAGATTCATCCAGTGATATGGATGGTTTTATCCTCTTTCGAGTTAACTCAACTCTTAGGTACGGCCTCGTGTCGCAAAAGGCGGACTTATCCGCAATGGACTGTTTTTTTAATCACTGGGATCAAGCAAAATAATAGTTGAGTTTTCACTTGGATTTGACTCCACGCCGGAGGCACCTAGTTCAATTTGACTTATCATCATGATACAACCTTAATATTGATCAGAGTGATATGAACAACTTTTCTACAACATCCCAAGAGTCTTGAAAGTGTTTATTGAAGGCATTGATGTGCTCAGGATTAAGTTCACCAGTTTGGTCTAGCCAAAAACCTTCTGGATAATCACTATAATAGTAAACTTTATACCCTAGCTTTTCATACATAATCTTAGAGACATTGAGAGTGTGAGAAGATCCCGCTGGAACAATAGTCAATGAAGGGGTTTTATTATGGCAACTTTCTAAAAGAATACTATGATCAAAAGGGGCTTCCAACATGGTTATGTCACTTATGATTTTTTCAGTGACTTCCTCCTCTCTTTTGTTTATCGATTCTGGAGTTTCGTCTTGCTCTTCAAGTTGATTGATGAATTTTGCAGCTGAACAATTTGAATAAAGATCTTCCAGTTTTTTAAGTTCTGCCTCAAGTTCTGGAGAGATTATTTCTTTATTCGACTCCAACTTCTGATAAATTTTCTTTTTAAGCATAGGAGCATGAATCCCTCCTTTTAAGTAATCGAGATAAGTAGATGTTTCGATACCTTGTTTTTTATTTGAGAGATAGATAGAAGATATGCCTCTGAGATATCGAGAATCGCAACCAATGACTTCAACTGTTGATGCATTGCTGATTGTACTCAAGATGTCGGTAAAATGATCAAAAATCCACGTCGTGTAAGGAGCCTTGGGATCATTCTCCTTATCAGTCATAATGACACCACTCCTAGCTATATGGAAAGTTGTTGCTCGAATACGATCATTGCCTGTCTCATCTTTTTCATAGTTCTTAACAATATTATAGAAAAGGTCTTTTTTGTTATAACTTCCATCCAAGAAAACATGTTTAAACACGTTAGTTGCTGAATGCGTGCTTTCAAGTAAAATTTGCGATGAAACTTGTTTACTGGCCAAATAACTTAAAATTTTGTCATGAAAAAATTGTAATTGCTGATCATTTTGTTCTCTTGATCCTAAAGCGTGTTGATCTCCCATAAGGAAAACAATCTTTCCTTGATCATTTTTGAGAACAATAAAGTTATGAATAAAGGACCAGCTCTTTTCAGTTACTGTGACGAAAATGATCAGGGCCAGAACTATTTGTTGAACATAATTCATAGGATGTCTCCTTTTTTATGTGATGGGTGTGGGAATATGTCTAGGTAACAAACAAGGGATATTGTCAGACACATCGCTTGCATGTACTATGGAGACATTATGACCCTATGACCTGTTTTTTCAATTGAGCCTTAGCTCGAATTAGGTCATCAGACGTAATTTTCGTCCTTGGTAATCCTTCATTTCTTTTTTCTCCCGAAAATGCATTAGGTATCTTTATCTCTAACTGATCAGTATTAAATTCTTCTAACCGATGGGCTCCTCCCATTACGACTAGATATTTGTGCTTTGAGTTTTCATTTTCTCTAATCCATGATCTAATAAAGCGAATGGCCTCAAGATCTCTCATGTGAACAGTAAATAAATTAAAATACAACTCTTTTATTTGCTCCATCGAGGGGACAAAATCCTGGCAATTACTACTTTGCATTCCAAGCTCATCTATTGATGCTACTTGATCATCATTGATTTTTATTTTACCGTTTCCAATTCTTGAAGCAGTTCTAACAACTTCTAAACCGCCTGTTCCTAAAATCTTTATTGAATTATCGGTATTTGTTATTTTGCTTGTGAAATAAACCATATCTACAGCACCAACCAATAAAAACATCATTTTTTCTTTAATATTAAGTGGTCTATTCTCATCCAGCTTTTTTATAATATTATTTATTTCTTCTAGACTAACTTCATCCTTAATAGTAGGCCGATAAGGAAATTTATATCGCGGGAGCATCTGAAAATATTTATAACGTCCTTCATAATCATCACCAGCATTTTCATTGAAAACAATAACTTTTTCATCCTCTTTTAAATCTTTAACTTTATCCATTAGGTGTTTATAAATTTTGAACTGACTATCATAAACATTTTTTGTGTAATAAAACAAAGATGAATAAACCTCATTTATCACATCTGCTACCCTATCTTTTTCCCTTAACTCTTTCAGCGATGGAACCTCTTGAACTAAGCTCAAAAAATTGTTTACCCTTTGAATTTTTTCTTCGTTACTAATGTTGTCTGGAAAACTCACTGATGCGGGAACATCCAGTAAATCTTCTATCTCTTTATAAAGTGCAAGCGCTATCTTTGAATCTGAATGCAGCTTTTCAGTCGTATGGGATTGTGGAAGAAACTCAACCACTGTCTGTGCAATAACATTTTTATTTGGTATTAATATAAACATTAACGATGCTATGAAAACGAACAAAGAAGGGAATATTTTCATTTTAAATTGCCTCCATAAAAAAATATACCGTAGAGTACAAAAGGACTGTTTCCCGCTCTCTATCGTACTCATCACTAACAGAGTAACATCTTCGTCGCTTGAAATTTTCTGTAATTCGATAAATCCTACAATCTCAAGTGGTTATCCAGTAATTATTATTTTTCAAATGCGGTTAGTGTCCATAAACTCTGGCATATTTATGTCACAATGAGCGCAACAACAAGAATGAGCGCAACAAAAAAATTACTTGAGATACAAAAGGGCCATTGATTATATCGACAGTATGTCTCTCTCTTTTAGATTTTCCTTTAAATCGAGATAGCTTATTAAAAAATATTTTGGCGTAAATTTTAAAATAAACTCCTCACTCTCCGCTACCCTCTTCACTAAAAAGATTCATGCGAAGTCCTGGACTTTTTTCTAAAGTAGTTACTCGCTTGCTGTACCTCTTGGTGGTGTTCACATTGCTATGGCCAACCCACTCACTCACTTCCCCTAAATCCACTCCGTTTTCTAAAAGACTCCCAATGGCCGTACTCCGCAAAGAATGCGCTGATAACTTGCGTTTAATGCCGGCCATCCTCACATATTTTTTGATGATCTCATCGATGGTGCTGGAAGCAAGTGGCCCCTTAAGACCTTTTTCTTGGGCCTTGGTGTGGGCCGAACGGTTGCGAGTGGGAGCAAAAAGATAATCCATGGGTTTTAGCTCTCCCATTTCTTTCTCTCTGGCCGCCAAGTAATCCTCTAAGGCCTGCCGACATTTGGGATCAAGCGGAGTGGTTCTCTCCTTCTCCCCTTTGGTTAAAAATCTTAAAACCCAAAAGCTCTCCAGACAAAAGAAATTTTTCTTTTTTAAAAATCGCAGTTCCGAGTGCCTCATTCCGGTGTTTAAAAAAACTAAGAGCATTGCTAGATGCATTTTTCCCGAAAGTGTTCGCACGTCCACTTGCTGCAAGAGCCTTTTTACTTCGAGATCACTTAAATCGCCGGTGCGGTTTTCGGGATCGCAGTGGTGCCTTTTTACAAACTGTAGGGGGTTACTTTTAAGGAGCCCCCGTCGTCCGAGGTAGAGGTAAAAACTGGAGAGCGAACTAAACTTGCGATTGACGCTTTCCTTGGTGTAGAGTCGCTCTTTTCTCCCGTGGGGATCGGGATGCTGATCCAGATAATTTTTAAAGGCGATGATATGGTCATGATCCACTTCGAGT
>JADGAN010000103.1 GCA_015231955.1 Oligoflexia bacterium
TAAGCAGTTTCTGTTACGAAAGCACGCGAGTGTTCTTTAAATGGATGAATCGAAGAAGCCAGAAAAGATCTTTTGACTGGAAAGAATTTACTAGGTTTATGGAAAGATATCCTCTGCCGGAGGTGACCATTAAGCATAAGTTATTTTGAAGTTATGTGAACGAAATTATCGTCCGCCTATTGCCTTAATTGGGCACGATGGGTGGGAACGGGGATTTTGCGGGAGTGATCCCGCAATTTTACCCAATGTTTTGCACAAGTGTGTTTTTACCATATTGTTCTATACGGGCATGCTGATGTTGGAACTACTCAAAGGTTTTATGATAGAAGCAAGAGACGTTTGTCCAACTCTTTGCTTTTAAGTAGTAACATTTATTAAAACGCACTCCATCTATAGAGCTAATTGATCTTTGCAGATCAATTAGCGTGCAAAATTTGAACTTGCCTACATAATAGGCATGAATGATTAAACTAGTTTAGCTCTCTCCAATTTTCTTATGTTTTTGCATCTCTCTTTGTTTATGAGAGTAGCATCTTGCTCCACCGATTTATATTATGAGAGGAGAGAACCAGAAAATACCATTTTGTATCAAGTGATCCGTAAATATTGGGTTTCCACCCTTTATAAGATGGAGGCGTCCTATATCGAAAGTGGCCATCTCTCCTTCTGCGGATTTCCTTACTATATTAGAAGGGAGTTTTCTCAATTCCTGGAGTGCGGAATTTTGGCCAACGGATTTTTGCGTCTCCTCTGTCCCCATTGCGGCAGTAATAAGTTGGTGGCCCATTTATGCAAGGGGAGGGGTACCTTCTCCCAAAACGGCAGTGATCGCTCCGCTCTCGAAGAACTATGTCGATACGTTGCCAGACCAGCACTACTGTCAAATTCAAGAATCAGCGAAGACAATGACGGGAATATTATCTTTGCTCTAAAAAATCACTATACCGATGGCACTACCCACCTAAAGTTTACCCCAGAAGAGTTTATTGAAAAGCTAGTAGCGCTTATTCCTCCTTCTCGGGCCCATTTAGTGCGCTGCCATGGATTACTTGCTCCTAATAGTAAAAAGCGTTCAGAAGTTGTACCTAAGAAAAAAGAGAAAGCAGAAAGGAAGAAAAAGAAGGTTTATTGGATACAATGGAGTGAGCTTCTTAAGCGAGTTTTTAAGAAGGACGCATTGATCTGCAATCAATGTGGCCATTCGATGAAAATCCTAGCGAGCGTCACAGATCCCGATGTGATCAAAAAAATTTTACAGGCCATGAATTTATGGGCCGAGAGTTCTCATAAGCAGGAGAGTAACTTCAGGAAGATCGAATATATCCCATCGGACTAGGTTTTTTATTGCTAACCTTATTCTATTTACTTTGATCCTAGTGATGTTTTGCTGGAAACAGGGAAAATCCATTTCATTAAAATCTAAAAAAAGGGTGTTTGTATCGGCAATCTATGGATGCACTGGGATGTCGTGTGGGCAAGTATCATTATCTGCACGATGGACTTTGCATCAATAGATTGCTAAATACTCTGGTTCATCCGCTGCCAAGAAGGGTTACTTTGTGGATGGAGTAAAATTGAGGCCGTGTTTTTCTAATATTTTTTTTCGGCCCTCACTCTTGCTTCCCCAGTTTTTTAATTGTGCTTGATATAGGGGACTATCATCGTCGTCGTCAAGAATCAGCTTAGATAGATCATCCTTTATAAGACTAAGTAGATGATCCATTAGTGGATCACTATCACTTGGTAAATTTATCTTCATTAGCATATTAAGAAGCAGGCCCATGGCCTTCTTGCGTTGTGGTTCTTTTAGACTAACATTTGAGACTTTTGAAACAATAGTTTTTGCAATCTCGAAATTGTTTAACTTAACCGTCCATGCTAGAGGGGTATCCGACCAGACCTGCCCTGCTAAAGGATCCGCTCCCAAAGAAAGTAATTTTTCTACCAAGGAATTATCAGCAATTATGATAGCTTTACTAAGCGGAAACAGATATTTTTCGTCTAGAGTATTTATGTTTTTATCAAAAATGGCCTTTTGAACTTCCTCCTTGAAATTTTTGCGAGCAGCTTCCAATAGCTTTATGCCATTATTCATTCCATAGTATGGTTCATACTCATTAGATTTTTTTAAATAGGCATTGCTTTTTGACCATTCCTCCTTAGCGCTCAAACACTCCTTTGTTGACAAAAAACTCCTCTGTTTTTCAGCATCATTATTAAAAAAATTCACAATACCCTCTTCAATTTTGTCCGCCAGGGTCGAGAGTTTGTAATACCCGTCGAACATCTCAGGTTTTTCTAAGATAGCAGGAGGAATATTATTTTCTATCAATAATTTATTCATAAGAAGAAATGCATAAACACGTTGATTTCCGTCTGGAAAGAAATGCGCTATTTCCAACGCGCGAAGAAGTTCAGCAATAGCTTCTAGCTTTCCCTGAAGCGTAGTTACTTTCGAAATTTGTTGATAGTAGTGATTTATTACTGGATTAATTTTCTCTTCGATATCTTTTTCTTCACTTGGAAATAAGGAAATCACGCTCAAACTCTTCTTCCGTTTTTCTTGTGTAAATGCAAAGAATTGTTGTACGATAGGCCTAATGTAATATTCATTGCAATTACTTGATATAGAATTTCCTGGTGAAAAAATTGCAACAATTCGTTCTGGGACAAAGAGAATTCCACTTGAGACAAGCTCATCCAATGCATCTTTGTCGATATTGTCCGGCAGGCCATACGACCAGCCAGAAGAAGTCCCTTTTTTCATGTCCTGAATTGGTCCCACGGCCGCATCATGGAGCTCGCGAAGCAGTTTAACTGTCACTCGATCACCAATTTTATTAGACATTAGTTTTAATGCGTTCATCATCCCTTGATAGTAGCCAGACTCTTTCACGTCAAAAATTAAATGGGGATCTTTCTTCTTTTCTTCTTCAGTGGGGTTGGCCAGTCGGTTCTTGTCAATAAACAATTTATAGAATTGATCATGCGAGAAATTACTAAATGCCAGATCATACTTAGCTTTCCCTTGGAGGGATGCCATCCGGCCTTTATAACACTGAAGGAGCTGTTCGACTTCTGAACTCTCAAGTCCCGCTAGGGCAATTGTTGAGCATAGAAGCGCCAAAACAACTAGATTACAATAAAAATAAATGTTCATTTTTATCTCTCCGACTGTTACCACAATAAAAAGTTGATATAATCAGGATATGGTAAAGTAAGAAGAATTCTTCTATTTTGCCATTTAAAGAGCATCACCTACATATCTTTCCATTATAAAAAAGAGTGAGTAATAGTGTATATTCTCAATTGTAAAAGCAAGATGTTTTATTTGCAACTTCAAAATGGAAGACCAGCTTTTTTCGGTTGTGAATTTGTTTCGACCTGTTTAGAATAAATCCTTAGTTAGATTTTATGTAGGAGTAACTGCTCACTCCCTTCAACCATCAACTTTCATCCAGATGCTATCAGCAATTACTGCTATCAGCTTTAACTCTCTTTATTAAACCATAGATCATTTTTTTTACTTCATCAAGTTTAGCACTTAACTCAGCAAATCTATCAGGTGCTATAATATTTAGGTCACTCGAAAGAATAAGTAGGCACTCTAATTCGCATGCA
>JADGAN010000104.1 GCA_015231955.1 Oligoflexia bacterium
CTATTAAGCAGTAAGCGACTAACCAATAATTGAATTACAGTTATTAAAAGATTAATAGACATCGACATTGCAGGAGAAACTGTTCGATCTCTCTTTAATTGCTCTTGTACGCTCTTAATTGTTTCTTTAATATTGATACTTCCTACTGTCATAATCGGTAGTATCTTATAAAAACAATAAGAGGCCCAGAACTATTTTAAGGCCTTAGCTCATTTTTTTCTCAAATCACGCTGAATAAATACGTTTAATATTATGAGCTTTGGAACAACGATCGATGCCCGCCCCCTTTGGGGGCAAGGGCTCGTTCCCCCCCTTCCAGGGGGGATAAAGCAATACCCAGCCCTGTGGGCTGGGATCTTTTATTCAAAAAGAACTCCCGAATCTCAAGCCATCTCCTTAGTTGCTTAAAATCATTCCCGTCTGGGATATTTTCTTTCTCAGGCCAAAATATCGACCATGTTGCAACAACCGACAACCATAGCTATGCATTTAAAAACACATCTATCAAAGACGTAATCATGTTCTGGCATCATCTTTGCTTTAATTATTTCTCAAGTGATCACCAGCAATTTACTATTTCTTCATAAATCACAAAGGAAAAAAATGAAAAAGAAAAAATCTAGCGACATCATTACTTCATTGCTACTCGCATCTGGCTTAATCATTAATGCTGCTCTAGCAGCAGAACAAGATCCAACTAAAGATAACAGTGTCAGTTCCTTTGGCGCTGGAACAAGAGTAGGAACTGACTTGTCATCGCCAACAACTGTTACACCAGCACTTCCTATGGAAGTTGATGATCTTCAAATGGAATTATTAAATGAGATATCTTATGCCATAAGAAAACCCGTAGAGGAGCTTGGCATTGATCTTGACGTTACACCAACGGGAAAATTTTCGGAACTTACTTTCAATATAGATTTACTTTCAAGTGATTATGAAAAAAATTTAGTCGTGGATGTTGTGAGCGATGTGCTGAATCGGCACGGTATTAGGCCAACAAGGATTTCCATCCCTGATTTGGGCCATGACCCGTATGCAAGAATAAATGTTATTTATAAAGATGGAGGTTGGGTGATTAATATAGGTAAACTCTCATCAGAGATTTTAGATTCTCGTCCATTTCCTATCTATGACAGAAACCCGATATTTGATGATAGGTTTTTAGGCCTTATCGGTGGCAGAGCAGGTATTCCAGGATTCCCTGAGCGAGATTTTTAACGATTATTCCCACTGGGCAGGCCAAAGGCCATGCAATCTTTGGCCTGCTCTATCAAAACCAATGATAAGCATAAAATGGATCAAAAGATGATACATACATTAGCGATTGCCATTACCAATCAATGCCCTCTTCAATGCTCTTTTTGTTGTACACCGCTGCGAACAGGTGAAATTGCAGAACCCATGCTTATCGATATTATTGATCAAGCACTGGCATTGAATCTATTTCAAAATATTGGTTTTACAGGGGGAGAACCCTTTGTTAAATTCGACTTACTTTGTCGTGTTGGTCGATACCTTGGAGACCATAACATACCATGGGGTGTCACCACCTCTCTTGCAACAATATCTAAGCTTCATGATGTTGAAACGCACGTTGAAAGAATAAAGAATGCGAAAATACATCATATCACTATTAGTTTAGATGAAGAGCATTTAGCACGAAGAGATCCTAAAATAATAACCTCTTTTATTGAAAAGATCATATCATCAACGAATATTAACATTGAAGTTAGTATAACCAGATACCCAGAACAACAAAAACTGTCTTTACCAATTGACGTTACTGTTTTCCAGAAACATTCTAACTTCAAAGTATCCTATCATTATGTAGTGCCTGCAGGTCGAGCAAGTTCTCAACATTTCAAAAAAACAGATAATTATGACTTTTGTACCAATAATTCACGATGTCTTTTAGATAGTGGATTAGCGTTGTCTATCTATCCTTCGGGAGATGTATTTCCTTGCTGCTCTCCTTATATTGTCAACAAAGAAAGTGCTTTGAAATTGGGAAATGTTTTTGATTCACCACTTGCAGGTATCATCGAAAGACTTTCTAATGATATCTTCTTTAAGATAATTATTCAAAAAGGCTTTTCTGGGCTGATCGCGCTCTTAGCAAAAGAAGTTGCTTGGGGTAAATATTTATTACCAACACCTATTGATCAGTGCCATTTCTGTTCTAGGATTGCCAACGATCAAGAAGTATTATCGCTAATCAAAGGGTTATTACATGAAAAATTCAGATAAGTCTTTGATAGTTTTTATCACATCTGCTTTTGTTATTGGTATTTCAATTCAATTTTTTTATTACTATAATCATGCACCTTCACTCCTATTATTTGCCATGTGGGCACCAACAATAGCACTACTATTAAGTGGCAAGGATTCTATTCGAGAAGTGTGGCCACAAATAAAAAAAATTAGTTGTTTATATGTTCTCATTGGATTTTTCATGCCGATTTTTTTTTCAATTACCTATCAATGCTCTCTCTATCTTCTAAACTTAGGAAAACTAAACGTAGATACTTTTGAATTTTCAGCGGATGGTCTTTATGTAGAACATATTCAGAACGCTCATTTGCTCCTAGGAAGTGCTCGACAGCATCTGCTCTTTTTCACGATTAACCTGTTTTCTACAATAATCTTTGCTGGAGTAATCAATACTTTCATTGGTGCATTAGGAGAGGAAATTGGATGGAGAGGATTTTTATTTAAAAGATTGCAACAATATTCTGAACCCATCAATTCTGCCATTATAGTCGGCATTTTATGGGCCTATTGGCATATTCCGGCCAATATTGCAGGAATCAATGGGCAAGAGCATGTTTGGATCACTGCTTTGATTATTTTTCCATTACATGCTCTAGCATTGGCCCTATTCTTTTCATGGTTAACAATAAAAAGCGGATCTATCTGGCCAGCAGCTTTTGCTCATGGGGTAAACAATACAATATCCAATATTGAATTTATAAAAGCAAACTCTTCGACTATAGAATCAGTTGTCTCATTATTTTTTTCGCTGCTACTCGCATGCATCTCTATCCTTCTTATACAAAAAATACAAACTGATGAATTGAAGAGGAAGTACCTCTTGGTTGTTAAACAGTCGTGACAGCTTCTCTCAAGGCATTTCTAAGGTAACAATCAATCGTGGTGGAAAAGAATTTTTTTCCACGATGCTTTTTAGTGTTCTAAAATAAAAAAATCCTGATTTGCTTCAAGGACGTCCAAGGTAAAAAACATAATTTATACTAACTCGGGTTGCGGCAATTCACTCTATTAATTTTCCTAGAGCGATACTCCACTCATTGTTGCTGTTTTTGATGACCTGGATCCCTACGTGACCGCTATCGAGCAACTTGCCTGTTTTTTTCAGCTCGGTCACAGGAATAAATAGAGTGCTATCGGGATCGATTTTACTAGGGAGGAGAAGGTCTTTGTGGAAAATAAATCTTAGAGCGTTACCATATTTGATTTTTAATTTTCTGATCACTAGACCTTGTCCGATCGTACT
>JADGAN010000105.1 GCA_015231955.1 Oligoflexia bacterium
TTAAAAGAGGCGAGTCCATTCCATTAGCTCACACCCCTCAACCTTCACCTCTCAACCAAATGCTGTTAGCTAAGCAACTTTCAGCATCCGGTAGAGGGTAGATGGCTGAAGGGTGTGAGCAGTTACAAATAAAATACCACCGCTAGGCCACATCACTTATGCGGATACGTTCATGTTCATCAACTACATTAGTCTTTTCAGACAATGTATTTTATGAATTCTAAACATAAAAATATCGCGAGGATCTCCAATAAAATATCCATATGGATCATTCCCTTGCCTAGGAAGTCTATTGTTGAGAGCAGTGACCTCCAACATCCAACATCGACGAAGATCGATTACACTTCGTATTATTTCGTACAAATTGCGGCCAATTGATGGCGGAGAGGAAGGAAAATGGTTGGAAGTATGAATCGTTTTAGGTTCACTCGTGCAAAGCCAGCAGAGTGAAGAAGTTTGTCTGTTGTTCGGCATACATCACATCCTTCAAAAAGCCAGCTCCAAGGTCTTGCTATAAAACGTTGTAACCTGTGTGTTGGAGAGTTTGTGGCGGCAGCAATATGTTCTATGCAAATAAAACGCCCTCCCGAGCGTAAGATGCGTTTGACTTCAAGAAGTACTTCCTCGGGTCTTGAAACTGTACATAAGACCAAAGTGCAAAAGACAAAATCCACAGAGGCAGAATCCAAATCGAGTACTTCTGCGGGAGATGTGCGTAAGTCGAGTTTAATTCCTCGCTGTTTGGCCATGTGAAAGAGTTTTGCATGCATCTGCCGGTTTGGTTCATAGGCAATTAGCGTTGTGTTGGGAGGAAGATAGCGAAGATTGGCGCCAGTGCCAGGCCCAAGCTCGACAACAACCGCTGGAAGATTTGCAAAGAGCTGTTGTTTGATAACACCATACTTGCGATGCATGTATCCTTCTAGCAAATCGAGTAGGAAGGCATTAAAACGCCCTCGTAAAGGATGATCAATCATAACATAGGTTCCTGTTCCTCCTGCAAGAGGCAGGCATAACCGCCGACTCGAAGAGGGTTGGTCTGTGCATTAACATAAATTTCTGAATGAGATCGTAACTTGGAGTGATTTCAATAAAGGCAATCTCGGAGAGATGGGAGTGCTTGCAGGAGAGTGCTTGCATTTGTGCTGACGTAAGCTTTTCAGAATCAGAATCAGAAAGTAAAAGAACGACACCGGCCAAATTACCACCCGTTGTGAGAGGTTGCACTATCGTTGTTTGTGGAATAAAGGCAGAGAGAATAATCATCTGCTCATTAAATCGCCAAATATCAAGCTTTGTCTAGTTTTTAAGATTTACGTATGTTATTTAGGGGGGCGAATCGATTCATTTATTTCTTTGCGAAACCACAAGTGCATGTCACCAGATCTACTCTTTGCTAAAGGCAATTTGTTGAATGTGTCGCGAATTATAGGCATTGATTAAAATAAAATTTTAAAAAAAGTTAAAAATGAGATAGTTTTTTTTTATCCAAATGCTGATTTTTTATAGTCATAAAATGTAATTTGTTGGAATTTTTAATTTTTTTTCCCTCTTCATCTAGAAAAAACAAGCTTTGTGTTATCCTTACTGAAGGAGGTAATTTATGAATGTAGGAGGAAAGAAAAAAATTTTGCTGATAGCAACGATTGTCGCAAATATCACTTGGATGTGTTTGGGACTTTGTGGAGATGGGGAACCAGGGTTAGATGGAGGGCAAGAAAAAACATTAGCATTCTTAAAAAGATATGAGGAAGGTCGCTTCAGCAATAGCATTGATCTTACACGCTTTCCAGGGAGGCAGCGGCTTAAAGGCGTAATAGTATCCCCTGACAAGAGTGTCATGGACATTCATGGTGCGCCAGCGCTAGAGGCCTATACGCGACTTCTTCACAAGGGTGGGATGATGTTAACTAGAATCAGTCCGGTTCGCATTATCACTCCAAGTGGAGTAGTCGATCGGCTTACGGAAGAGAAGTCCGAAAGGGGGCCAGGGAGCTTACTTGCAATCTTAGGAGGGCATGGAGGCATTGAGCGTCTTTGGGATAGATCACTTGGGATGAGCGAGTGGGAAAGACTGTTATCTAGATATCTGCCAACTGGCCAATCCGAAGAGAAAGACGCTAGAAAATTTTTCGAATATGGAATCGTAGATGCATGCTTATCCGGTAAAATGATAGAGGTACTAAAACCTCTACTTGGCCCCTCTGGTATGGGAATCGGTAGTTTAACTCCTGTGAACTTAACTTTATCTCGCCAGATCGGGGAAGCTCTCTTGGAGCAAAAAACAGACGAACCGTTTAATATGAAAACTACAGTTCAAGATTACATCTCCAATCAGACCATCAGCAAACTTGATATGGCGAAATACCTCTGTGACGAAGCGGAGGTGAGGGGAAAGTGTGATGATAAAGTTGATTTTGTCACGAAATATCTGAGGGGAGGGAGAGCGAAATCGGGAGGAGATCTGGAAAAATATTACTGGTTTTGCAGAACGGGGTACTATCAAGAAGAGATGACTCCGAAAATAACCAATCTTTGCGAACTCATAGTAAAAAACAAGAGTGTTTCCACTACTACTGATGGGGATGTGGGGCGAAAAGAGCTAGCGGAGCATATAAAACTGGCAAAAAATGAGCTCATGGAATTACACCAAAAATGGAAAGTCACGATGGGTGCGGCCTCGTTTTCGACTGAGGAGCAAAAGATAGTGCAAGACTATTTTGATTCCAGATGGGGACGGGCGATTTATGATGAAAAGAATGATGGAGCGTACTGTGATAAGCTACTACAAATGGATGAGGCCTTATGGGAGGAAAGAGAAGCGATGAGGTCGCAGTTACGAACACAGGCCGCAAGTGAGATCCAAACCTCGATTAATCCTAATCCTACCATTTTGATGGTGAATGGTGTTCGTCACTACGAAGAGTGGATGACAGATCCGATGATGGAATGCCTGATGCACGATGCGGCCAGAGATAGTTTGTTTGGAATTGCGAGCAAGATGGAGCTGGGAGGAGCTAATACTCGAAGCGTGAAAAACATTCTTGAGTTTTTCAAGGAGACCAAAGGTCGAGAGGCCACTCCTTTAGCGGGCATTCCTGGGGAACAATTTGCAGATACCTGCAACCCTAAGAGTGCCGAGGGTTTTACTGCGATTAATGAGCGCTTAATGAAAATGTATTAGGAAAAAGTATCGTAACTTATATGGACTCGCCGTAAATGCAAGAAAAAATTCTAATTTAATAGCAAAATAAAAATAATCGCTGCCATATATCCGGCCTATCTTTATTGGGATTCAGTTCCCTGTGGCCCTGATGG
>JADGAN010000106.1 GCA_015231955.1 Oligoflexia bacterium
TTCCCATCTACCACCATCAGTACCTTCATGATCATAGCCTGCAAGAGATTTCTGCCTATCGCTGGCATTAACAAATAAACCTATATTTTAGATGCAAATTTTTAAGAGCATCATGTTGATTTCATGAGGCCAGCTCAAGTGAATAGGAATGTCGATTTTCATAAAGGGCCTTTATTTAACTTACTCACTTCTCAGGAGCAGAAAGTTCCATCTGCTCCTTCACCTATCTTACCTTCTGCCATGCCACCCACGCTCTATCTCTTTTCCTCTTTCGGCAGAATCAACTTTGAACAAAAATGGAGTGAGCATAATCCCTAGAAATATTGTAATTGTAATAATAAGAACAATTGCTCTCCGCGTGGGCCATCCTGCCTGAGAAGAGTTGCCTTTTAACATACAAACAATCCAGTGCCAGTGAAGCCAAAGATGCAAGCACATACCCGCTAAAAAACTCATAGACAGATAAAAATGAACATCTCCCCACTGATGTCGACTCAATCCCAGTACAGCAATCCTCCCACTTCCTGGTGGTAATGTCACATGAAGGATCAGTCCAGTTGTAATAAGAAAAACAAGAGTAACAAACAGGATTACATCAATTATAAAATTTGTTGTTGCACCAAAGATGGCCCTCTTTCGAATAAAATCTTTCTCATGACATTCGGGCATAATCCTATCCTCCTTGTTGAAGATGCATGCAATAAAAAGCTCCTTCTCAAGAACATAGTCGTGATTAGACTAGCAAAGTTGAAGTTTTTTATAAAGACATCATTATATTAAAAAGTATGCCACAACTTTAAAAACTTTGACTCTATTACGGTTTTCGACTACGATAACTATAATATGGATTATATTGAACGAGAAATTCTTCTCTCATTTTGGAAGGTTCATATCCTTCATCACGCCTCAAAAGCTCCAGTCATTGGACACTGGATTATCGGTGAATTGCGACGTCATGGTTATGAAGTGAGTCCTGGCACCTTGTATCCCATGCTTCTACGGATGGAGCAAAGAGGCTGGCTAACTCAAAAAGTAAATGCGGACAAAGGTGCAAAAGCGCGTAAGGAATACCTGCTGACCAAAAAGGGTCATAAAATACTCACGATCTTACGTGAACAAATCATAGAACTTCATCGCGAGGTTGTTCTCGACGATGAGGAGGAGAATCTGTCATGAGAAAAAGATCTCAATTTAAGCTGAACTTTCTGCTGTTGCAACCGATCCAGTCCATCGTCATGTCGGCCGCATTTCCAATCGTATTGCAGATACTAGCACTATCTGTATTTTTCTGTCTTGCCATTAACGGACTAGGTATTGGTGGTAGGATGAGGCCTGAAGAGTTGATGCTTCTTCGTAAAACAAACCTAACGACCCTTGTGGTCTGGGGCATATGGTGGCCTTGTATGATCGCGATTGCCCTTTTTTTTGGGCGGGCCTGGTGTATGATTTGCCCTATGGAACTGATCAACCGAGTTGGTGATGCGATCGCACGAAAAATTGGTTGGCCTCGGGCCAAGCTGGGCGCTCTTCTTCGTGCTGGCTGGATGACCGTTACCCTTTATTTCATACTGCAGCTCTTGGTTGCTAGTATTTCTATTCATCGAGTACCACACTTTACCTCTATCATGCTTTTAACCCTTTTGTTTCTTGCCCTAATAACTGGATTTATTTTTTCCGAGCAAAGATCCTTCTGCAAGGCCTTTTGTCCATCGACGGCCCTGATTTCAGTCTACGGAAGATACACACCAATACAACTTGAAACGTGTAACCCAAGCGTATGTAGTGATTGCCGATCCAAAGATTGTGTAAGCAAGAACAACCACTATCGCTTTGATAAAAGCAGCTGTCCATCACTCTTGGTTCCCTATCATCGCCATTCATCTGACGGATGCGTTTTGTGCTTACAATGTGCTAAAATTTGTCCATCTCAAAATATGGGATTTGGTATAGTTTCATCAGAAGCAGGCATTCGGCGAAAGACAGTACTGAAGCCATTTGAAGCGGCTTTCGTAATGATTGCGCTTGGTTTCGTTACCCATGAACTTGTAGGTGAAGTACCATGGTTAGAAAAAATATTTCACATCATTCCTGAACAATTAAATGCTTTTGTTCCATTCATTACATTCGGACTACTTGAGGCAATCTGGTTTCTTTTCCTCTTTCCGCTCATGGTATGGACTCTTGTAAGCAGCATCTCTTATCTTGCTGGCAATCGTGCAGGACTTAAGTCTATCTTTCTTTTTGCTGCAACAGGGGCCGCCCCTATCGTCGCAGTAGCACATCTTGCAAAGGCCATGGCCAAAATCACATCTTGGGGCGGTTACTTGCCTTTTGCTCTTCAAGACCCTAAAGGAATACAAACATTCCATAATATAACTAACCATGATATTGTTTCACCGGCAGCAATCATAGGATTACCACTGATTAGTTGGATCATTTTGGCCGCGATGCTTTTCATTACCTGGCGATCTTTTAACTGGGTACGAACAGCTTCTACAGAAGATCTGCTTGCTACTCGCATCGGACTAATAACATCCACTGTGCTTTTCACAATGATCCTCTCTGTTTGGTCCTTTTCAACAAGATAAGGAAGTCTGTCATTGCTTCGGAGCAATCAAAGAGAACACACTCTTATTCGCTCCTTCAGGAACACTTTCAACATCTTCCTTGGCGTATCCTCAATCGGACTTCCTCCGAAGACTGATAACTCGTTTGAAAAAAGCAAAGATCTCACAAACTAAGACTTTAATTCCAGTTTTTAAAAAGATAAGTTAATCGGGCCAACAGTTCATCACGAACTTCTCTGAAAGATTCAATGTTGGCAGACGGATCAGGGAGCCCCCAATGCAACCTTGTTGCTTTTCCTAAAAGCACAGGGCAAACCTCTTCAGCACAAAGCGTGATGACAGCATCTACAGTTTTTGAATCAATATCTTCAACGCTTTTTGAAGTATGTGTTCTTATATCGCAACTGCTCACACCCTTCGGCCATCTACCCTCTACCGGATGCTGAAAGTTGCTTAGCTAACAGCATCTGGTTGAGAGGTGAAGGTTGAGGGGTGTGAGCTAATGGAATGGACTCGCCTCTTTTAAATACGGCATCTAAGTGCCAGAATAGTAAAAAAACTAATTTATTATTCACATTAAAAAAGGACGAATCCA
>JADGAN010000107.1 GCA_015231955.1 Oligoflexia bacterium
ACGTTTATTTGCCAATGCCAGTTCTGTTCCCATCTACCACCATCAGTACCTTCATGATCATAGCCTGCAAGAGATTTCTGCCTATCGCTGGCATTAACAAATAAACCTATATTTTAGATGCAAATTTCCAAGAGCATCATGTTGATTTCATGAGGCCAGCTCAAGCGAATAGGAATGTCGATTTTCATAAAGGGCCTTTATTTAGCTTACTCACAAAATTTTTCATCAATGGTCTTTCCATCCTTGTCCAAAGTCACCATTGCCACAATCGCTCGCCGTAGTTGACCCGGATTTAAAGAGGTGATGCCCTCACTAAGTGTAGGGGTGATGAGGCAGGTAAGTGGTCAGTCCTTTCTTTTT
The DNA here is from genome assembly GCA_015231955.1 of Oligoflexia bacterium. Lineage (GTDB taxonomy): Bacteria > Bdellovibrionota > Bacteriovoracia > Bacteriovoracales > Bacteriovoracaceae > JADGAN01. The sequence goes on from JADGAN010000107.1 coordinate 361, forward strand.
TGCTTCTTGATCAAGTTTGCTATTGGTTTCCACAAAATAAGAAGCATCGGCAATTGCATAATAGACTTTGTATCCTCCTTCGGCAGTTTTTTCCACATACACGGTCTGATCCAAATCTTTCGAATCGTCGTTATCAATAGTGATAAAAGGAATATGCTTGAAATCCTCTAGACCATCTCCCTGAAAGGTAACACTTTTATTTTTAGCAAATGCCTCTCGCATGGCCTATTGAGAAAATTGCGCATTCAATTTTCCAAAACTTTGCCCAACTTTTTGAGCCTGCTCTTGCCCAAAAAAATTTAACTCTTGCTCTATATAGCGATAAGGATCACTTAAAGACATCAACACTTTAGTGGTTCCCTCGGCATTAGCCGTCACCGAAATTACTTCCATTATCAGGGCGAAACAAACAGCTGTAGTAAGAATTTTGAACAGGTTCACTATCGACTCCTTAGTCTTTAAAGTAGATTACCAGCGGCCAACTTCCAAATCCTCTAACCAATCTAAAAACTCAGTTACGCCATTTTCAAGAAAAAGGGCCCCATGTTGTGGACAAATCATGACTGGATTTAATTTTCTTACTCGCTTGATCCACTTATGTTTGGCAGTGTTGGAAGTCATCACTCTTTTAAATCATTCACATAAAGTGGATAATTGTGTGGCATAAAAACTGCTCCCCAAATCCCCGGAAAAAAGAATTCTCGTTTCTACATCAGATCCTAAGTTGCTATGTTGTACCCACTTGACGTCATCAAAATGGACAAAGGGTCACAGCTATTCCTAAAATAGAATATACTCTTAATTTATTTTATCTAAGGAGACATCTATGACCAAATTAAAGAATGGCGTGAGCATCGATAAAAATCAAGCAATTCTTGTAGGCATTGATGTGCATAAAAACAAATGGAGCGTATGTATTATTCATCAAGAGGTAGTTATTGGTAAATTCACTCTGCCTGGTGAATTCTCATCGCTAAAAAAATTGCTCCAAAGATATCATGGCAATAAAATATACTCGGTCTAAGAGGCAGGATTTCTTGGATTTTATCTTCATTACCAATTAGAAACCATTGGCGTTAACAATATTATAGTTGTTCCCCCAAAAAAAATATGGCAAAGAAATTTTTACTCACCAAAATAGTTGTTATACTCCGGTAGATTCTTGGAAATGCACTACAGTCGAAGAGTTTGAAGGAAAAATCAGAGAGTTAATTCAAACAGACTCTATTGAGTACGCCCTTAAATATTGGCATTTTTGCTTTATTTTTATTTGCATAAGAAGAGATAAAACCCTGAATTAAGGCCTCATGAAAATATTTATTTTTTTAAAATACTAAGATCCTCTATAATTAGGATATTGAAACAGATTTTTTGTTCTAAGAACTGGAACAAATAATATTATTAAAAGTTATTTATTTTAGGAGGAACTAATGATGAAAATTTTTAATTTTTTTTTATTCTTCTTGTTTTATTCATCTTTGCTAGTTGGTCTCAATGCAACACTGTTGGCGAAAGATGAAAAAATACTCAATTACAAGGAGATGAACCCACAAGAAATCCATTCGCAGACGATGTTTCCTATAGCGGATACAGTACATTTTGCTTCACCTGCAGTCGATTCCTTTCGCTATCATTTAAAACCTTCCGTTTTTGCTGAACAGGATAATGGTAATTGTACGCACGATAAAGAGAGATCTTTTTATCACCTGAAAAAAAATGCCAAAAGGGAGACCATTGGTTATGGATTTCTCGGCACAGTGACAATGCCTTTGGCCCTTTTGGGTCTCGTCCCTGCTGTAGCGGCGCTAGAATCACGCAGTTATGTGCGCAATATAGAATACTTGGAATCAGCGCATATCCTGTTAAACCCTGAACATTATACTCTAGAGCAAATTCGTCATGCTGAGAAACGCATGGATCGATTTTATGATAAACTGATAAAGACCTATCCTGCTACTACTTTTACCATGAGTAAAATGGAAGTAAGCCAAGTACTAGATGATTTTTACAGCACAGCAAATTTTGTTACGAAAGATCCGTCATCTTATTTTCCTCTGAGGGAGCGCTTATTTCCTGATCAAAAGGCCTTAGATTATTTGCTCCTAAGAGAAAAAGCAGATATTGGAATGGCCCAAAGAAGAGGGATCACCAATCATCAACCGTCCGAGGTTATTTTGATTCCTGAAGACTCTTTGGATAAAGGTATGGATTTTTAAAAGTTAGAACCTATATATGGACTCGTCCGGGAATTGCAAGGATGAAATTTAATTATTTTGACAAAAATAAAAAAAATTGCACCTATATATCCGGCCTATTAAGGACAGTCTACTCATTGACAATACATCTCCAGTGGCATTTTTATAAATGCTTAATTTCTCATTGATGAAACTTTAGTTTGGCAATGTATTTTACCACGAAAAAGTTAGATAATAATTGAGTGGATCGTGAAAAAAAGCGTCTGTCTGCTAGGCAGAGAGAGTCAATGAGCACCGGG
>JADGAN010000108.1 GCA_015231955.1 Oligoflexia bacterium
CTGACCCTGAAGCGATCAAAAAAATACTCAGTGCTCTGGGACTAGAAGATTCCAGCTACACAATAAAAGATGGTGCCCCCAGGATTAATGGCCCAACTTATTATCCCTCGGACTAGGTATCACATGGTCCACGCCACCTAATCTGCTTGCCTTAGATGGTAGCTCGTTGCTGCCAATAAGGGAGTCTGTTTGCGTAACTGAAAACAGGTGTTTATATCGGCAATATAAGGAGGTTAAGACTTCATATAACCTCCTTTTAGATGCAAATTTTCAAGAGCATCATGTTGATTTCATGATGCCAGCTCAAGCGAATAGGAATGTCGATTTTCATAAAGGGCTTTTATTTATCTTACTCACCAAAAGTGAACTGACTTTAGTTGAACAATCTAGTCTTGAGAATTTCCCACAAGAGATCACCGATGATGATCTTGTTAAGTATTTTATCCTCTCAAACACAGACATGGAACAACTTCCTGTTGTAACTCAAAGTTATAACCGTTTAGGATTTGCTGTTCAATTATGTGCGCTGAGATTTCTTGGATTTTTTCCTAAAAATCTACTTAAAACTCCTCCAGTGATACTTGATTTTTTGGCTAATCAACTAAAGATAAAGACAACTAATTTTAATCGCTATGAAAGCAAAAAGAGTACTCATCGCTCGCATCGAAGGTATGTCATTAAATATTTAAAATTTAAAAAACTAAACATCTGTTCTAGAAAAAATATTGCGCAATGGTTAGAAGATAGAGCAATGGAGCATGAGAATACTGTGTTTCTAATACGACTGTTGTGTGAAAAGTTATTGCAAGAAAAAATAGTACGTCCTGGGATAACCACAATTGAACCCATGATTGCCAAAGCCAGAAGTAAAACGTGGAACAAGACATATCGTATCGTTTGTCCCATAATTAAAAAGAATAGATCTTTCATAGATGACCTTTTGAATAGCGATGAAGATAAAGATAATCAATTTTCATGGATAAAATCATCCCCCGTAGCTAATTCGTCAAATGCAATTATTGAGACGCTGGAAAGAATAGAGTTTTTAAAAATGAAAGGAGTTTACAAATGGGATCTTTCCAAGATTAACCCTAATCGATTAAAATTTTTATTTGATTATGGCAAAAGACTATCAAAATATAAGCTAAGAAGGATGCCGACGCGCAAAAGATATTCGATAGCAATTGTACTACTGAAAATGACAATAGAAAAAAACGTTGATGATGTAATAGAGCAATTTGACAGGAATATTTCCGATAAACATTCCAGTGCCAGACGTAGTCTTGATGATTTTATAAAAGATGTCTCAAGATCTACTAACGAAAAGATATGGTTGCTTAGGAAAGTAGGAAAAATTATACTCGATAAAAACATCAAAGACTCTAATATTAGAAAATCTATCTATAAAGACATGACAATAAAGCAATTCCGCTGTGCCATCGAAGACTGTGATAGAGTTATTCGGCCTAAAGATGACAACTATTTTGATTTTTTTTCTAAATTTTTTTCTGATATTAGAAAATACTCACCAAGATTTCTAAGTGCACTCCATTTTAGATCAAATATCGCCAACAACCCAATACTTAAAAATATTAACTTCATAAAAAAATACAATAGACAAGGAGATCAGGAAGAGTTATTGAACGATGCTCCTTTGGATGCTATCCCTAAACAATGGAAAGAGTACGTTATCCCTGAAGAAGGAAAAATTAATTATCGCTATTATGAGATGTGCACCTTGTGGGAGTTGCGAGGAGCGATTAGATCCGGCAATATTTGGGTTGAAAATAGCAGAAAATTTACTGATCCCGAATCCTACTTGATTTCAAAAAACCAATGGCCTTCTGTTAAGCGCGAATTTCTAAAAATGGTGAACCTCCCTGAAAATTTTTCAAATCAACTAGAGAAAAAAAAGAAAGAGTTAGCAGATTTACTCTGTGCTGCCGCTTTAATCTAATAGTTTGTAATCACAAGAGGGACGATCGTTTTGAAATTTTCTGTTTTTCTGGTATAATCTGCTCTCGATGATAACTAAAAACAATATTTCCCTCATGCTTTGTTATGCAATTCGGATCTTCAAAGAACTGCTGCTAGACCTATATGCCTACTATGTTACCCCATATCCAATCCTCTTAGTCATTGGCGCTATAAATAGAATAGTCAGGCGGTTTAAAATAATTTTTATGGCCAAAGGCAAAGGGAGACCTGCTGTATCCGAAAATATCGTTAATCTCATTTTAGAAATGAAGCGCTGTAATTGGGGTTGGGGAGCATTGAGGATTTCTCAAGAGTTGGCCCTTATGGGAATAAAAGTCCATAAAAAAACTATCCAACGGATTTTAAAAGAAAATGGATTCTCGCCTCCGCCAACGAAGATGATGCCGCCGACGTGGAGATCACTTCTTCAATCATATAAAAGTATATGGGCCATGGACTTTTGTAGTGTCTTTGATGTTATGGGTTTTCAAGTTTTCATCTTGGCCATTATTGATTATAAAACAAGAGAATTTATTCATGTAATGGCGTAACTACTCACCCCATAATTAAACTTTGATCGTAGCCTTCAGCGTTCAGCCTTCAACCTTCAGCTTTTGCCTTCAGCTAAATCAGCTCTCAGCCGCTTGATAAAACCGAAAATCATCTTTTTTAT
>JADGAN010000109.1 GCA_015231955.1 Oligoflexia bacterium
TGTTGGATTTCACCAATCTGACCCCTCCAATTTCACCGATTTGACCCCTCTCTTACGCATCTACTCCATAAACGAACCGCAGGGACGTTCCTAATGTTCATAATCTACTCTATTCTGTCAATTCCTTTGATTGGTTTTGGTTGGCCCTACGCTTACTTGGTCCTCTAACTTCAATTTTAATAGCTCTTGCAGTGAGGCGATCAGAAATGGCCTCGCACACTAGTGGATCGGTAATCACTTCATTCCAGTTTTCAGAGGGTAATTGTGTGGTTAAGACAGTGGCCCGCTCGTTATCTCGTTCATCTAATACATCATAAAAATCCTGGGCCTGAGAGGCCGTTAGATTTTTAATTCCAAAGTCGTCGACGATGAGCAAATCTACTGCACGTACTCGCTTCAAAAAATTTAAGTATGAACCTTCACTTCTGGTCAGTGCAATTTTTTCCATTAATAAATTCATTTTAAAAAACATTACAGAGCGTGAGCATCGGCAAGCATGATGTCCAAGCGCTGTTGCGATGTAGGTTTTTCCAACACCAGTTGCTCCATGAAAAATAACATTTAATCCATCGTTGATAAAACGTAGTTGTGCTAGCTCTTGAATTAACTTTTTATCAAAATTACGATTCTTCTCATAAGTAATACCCTCGAGAGAAGCACTACTGCGAAAACTTGCAGCTCTGATCAAACGCTTCTGTCGCAAGTTCTTGCGATATTCGAGTTCGTCGAATAAAATTAAATTCATAAAATCCTCATAACTTAAATCCGCATCCAATGCTTCTTTAATCCTCTTCGGAAAATTCTCTCGCATCCCATGCAGTGAAAGCTCCAGCATGTGTTGCTCTGTCATCTTCATCAGTTGGCCCATAATCATTTTCTCCTTGTAGAGTAAAGCTTCGTTGTCCTCGTAAGTGAGGGTTTGCTTTACGTGTAATAATCTTTTCTAATTCCCTGGGTGTGTTTTCTAAGTTTGGACTTTTTATCATTGCTTCGACTTCTTTCACTGCTGGTTTAGTTCGTCCATGTCGCAACAGCAGTTCACATGCGCGCTCTAATTTGTCAGCACCATAACGACCTTTAAAGCGTAAAATCCCCATCGTACGTCGTAAAAATCGCAATGGATGTGTAGTATCCTCCAAGAGATTTTCAATGATCTTACCGGTACAATTGCCAATCAATTTGGCATTATAAATCTGGCGCTTTATGCTTAAGTCCTCTAATGCCTGCAATCTCTCTGGAAGATGTTCCTTAATCGTAGAATAGGTTCCTCTCTGTACTAATGGTTTTTTTGCATGAATGGCAACGCGAGATTGTTCATGGAAAATCTCAATGTGTGTGCTCGTCACGCGCACATCAAGTTCACGCCCTCGTAATTGATATGGGGCCGAATAAAAATTGTATTTATATTGAATATGGCAGTCTTCGTGCAAACGTGCCTTCTTCCATTCACCTAATTCATATCCCATCAGTGGCAATGGCTTCAAAGTAATTCTCTCAATCGCTTCAAAACGCTCTCGACGAGAAGAACCATAGCGACGTTGGTAGTGATCATTAAAAACATTGGCCATCTCTCGCAAATAACGATTTAATTCTCCAAGAGAAAAAAATTGCTTCTCTCGTAATTTGCGACGAATCCATCGCCAAAATACGCCAAGATGAACCTCAATTAAATTTTTATCCTTTGGACGACGTGGACGTGCGGCCAGTACACCTGTTCCATAGTGGTCACAGAAATTATTGAACTCTTGATTAAGATCAGGATCAAACCAATCTGCACGATCAACTGTGCAACGACTATTATCCACCACTATATAGTGAGATGAACCACCAAAATATTTAAAAGCTTCCACAACTCCTTCCATCCATGAGATTTGTTTTTCATTGATGGTAGCGTATGGAAAAAATAGGCGGCTACAGCAGAGAACTTGCCCAAAAAAGCGACAAGCAATAAATTTATTAGTTGTAAGATCAATGAAGCCAAGTCCTGGAGTATCGCCCTTATAGTCGATTTCCGCTCGCATACCGGCCTCATGCTGCTTATGATAGTGAATATCAATATTAGGGCATTTACGTCTAAACTCGCGCCAAAATGTTTCATAAGGCACACTCTTCAGATCATGTGTGCTTGCCTCTACCACATGATTTTCCCAATACTCTTTGATGGGCACACCACTTTCAACTGCGCTGATAACTTTGCTCCAATCCAGATGGCCGCTCCAATGTGGAGTGAATGTGCTGTTTTGTTTCAGAGATTTTAATGAATCATTTTGCAGCAGTTGTTGGGCAGCTGTTACTTCATAGGCCGCTAAATTACGTAAATGTGTTTTAACGGTGTTCTTGGCGATTTTAAGCTCGCTGGCAATCGTTTTAATGCCTTTGCCACTGGCCCTTCGTTTAACAATTTCTTCAAGCATTTTTGGCCCTTTCTTAATGGCCATGGTCATACTCCTTGATAAAAAAAATCAAATGTATGCCATGGATCAAAAAATTGCCCGGCAATTCGTTATTTTAGGGGGGTCAAATGCGTGAAATTGAGGGGGTCAAACAAATGAAATTTGGGGGGTCAAACGCGGTGAAATCCGGCA
>JADGAN010000010.1 GCA_015231955.1 Oligoflexia bacterium
ACACGCGTGTTCGTAAACATCTATTCTTTGATTTGAGACCTCCAGAAAATAAAACTGGAGTATGTCGGTGAGGGAGCCGGATGGCTTAATAGGGCAAGTCCGGTTCTATGGGGGGTGGGATGCATAATTTAGTGCATCTCCCATCTACCCGCGAAACTTACAAAAAATGATCTATGGTTTAATAAAGAGACTTAAAGCTGATAGCAGTAATTGCTGATAGCATCTGGATGAAAGTTGATGGTTGAAGGGAGTGAGCAGTTACTAATTTTCTTTAATATGTTGGCCTAACTGTATGCGATCTGAATTTACAAAGATGCTAAGTTGTCATAGTTTTGAAATGGAACTCTCCTGAGAAATATTAACGATTTTTTATTTTGTGGATGGTTGTTTTATGGGTGTAATGATATTAATTGTACTATTTGTTTTCTTTTATCTCCTGATCATTTTTGAGCACCCGCTCAAGATAAACAAGGGGGCCGTTGCTATCTTTGCCGGCGCAGTCCTTTGGATACTCCTACCATTCGTTACAACACTTACTGGGGAGTTTATTCATGAAAAGCTATTCCATCACCTCGTCGAAATTGCATCCATCATTTTTTTCCTTAAAGGTGCAATGTCCATTGTCGAGATTATTGACTCATGCCATGGGATCAATCTAATAACGGACAGTATAACGACTAGAACTTTTGTAAACTTGCTGTGGATTATCGCTGTCATCTCCTTCTTTCTATCTGCAGTTCTTGATAACCTAACAACTTCCATAGTCATGATGTCTTTTGTAAGAAAGATAAAACTAAAATCGACAGAGGTGAAAATTCTTGCAAGCATTATCATCATTGCCGCTAATGCTGGAGGGGCCTGGTCTCCAATAGGTGATGTCACCACCACTATGCTTTGGATTACCGGGAGGATTAGCAGTATACATACTATAGAGATGCTTATTCTTCCGAGCATTGTCTCCTTACTTGCACCGCTGATAGTTTTATCATTTCGTTACCGCCATAAGGTAATTGAAATGGATAATGCTTTCTTGTCCAATGCCACTTATTCCATAAGTAGGAGATCGAGTGCGATAGTTTTATTTACGGGTGTGGTATCTCTAATCTTAGTACCCATTATCAAGCAGATCACAGGCCTTCCCCCTTTCGTTGGGATCTTTTTTGGGTTTGGACTAACCTGGATTGTTTCGGAAATTTTCGTTGGAAGAAAACAGGATAACACTGTTCACATTCCAGATGCACTTCAAAAGGTGGATCTTTCAAATATTTACTTTTTTATAGGGATTTTACTATCTGTTGCGGCCTTAGAGAGTGCAGGAATACTAAAGCAGTGGGCAACCACTCTTTCTCACTACTTAACTAATATGAATGTTTTTGTTTCCATCCTAGGCATCTTATCTGCAGTAATTGACAATGTACCTCTAGTAGCTGGAACAATTAGTATGTATGGAACTGCAACTTATCCCATCGACCACTCACTATGGACACTGTTGGCATTCGCTGCAGGGACTGGTGGCAGCCTTCTCATCATAGGATCTGCAGCTGGTGTGGCCATTATGAATACCGCGAAAATAGATTTCTTCTGGTATTTAAAGTATGTTACGCCCCTAGCGCTCTTAGGATATTTGCTAGGGATTGCATTCTACTTGCTACAAGTGCAGTTACTCTCTTGATTGCTGCTTTAGTTATAAGCAGATCTTTCCTAGATAAGATTTTATCCAGTTGTTATTTCCAGCACGATTCGAGAAGATTTTTGTGAATTTCTGCAAGTGGAACAATTTTGTTGGCAGCACCCATTTCAATGGCAACTTTGGGCATGCCAAACACGACGGAGGATGCTTCGTCTTGAGCAAAGGTTTTTGCACCCATATTTTTAAGCTGAAGTAGACCTTCGGCCCCATCGTTTCCCATACCCGTCATGATTACAGCAATAACTTTTCTGCGCTTGATTTTTGAGAGAGAGAGAAAGAGGTAATCGACGGATGGGCGAAAGCGATTTACAGGCGGTTCACTTCTTACCGTTAAACGAAGTGTGGTGCCTTCTTCTTTTACTCCCATCTGAAAGCCGCCAGGTGCCACGTAGGCGACACCATTTTCGACAAGCTCGCCATCACGGGCCTCTTTGACGGTAAAGGGGCAAAGTTCATTTAAGCGATTGGCCCAGCTGGCAGAGAAAACCGGTGGAATGTGTTGAACAATGAGAAGGGGTGGAATAATTTTAGGCAAGCGGATCAAGACTTCAGTGACTGCCTCAACACCACCGGTTGATGCTCCAATGGCCAGCAGCTTTGAGCTGATAAGATTTAGAGTTAAGTCAGGAGTAGAGAGAGCATTTGTGTCGATTTGCATTCTTTTTGGGGGAGGGCCACCTCCTGCAGGAGAAAATTTTTTTCGCGCTATTAGAGATGCAGCTGCAGCATCAATCGTGCTGATAAGTTTTTCTCCTAGATCTGTACTACTGCTATCGTTGCAGATGCAATCAAAGGCCCCAAACTCCAATGCCTCAACCATAGTTTTAGAATCAACATAACCTTGGCGAGAAAAGATAATGACCGAGACATCTTTGGTAAGTAGCTCTTTAAGAGAGAAACTTCCCTCTTTGCGATAAAGTTGAATATCAAGAAAGATGATTAGCTGAGGATTTGATTTTGCTTGTATCACTACTTCGGAAATGGAATGCACCGTGGGCAGGATGGCGAAGTTACGACCATGAGTGTTTTCTTTGATTATTTGATCAAGACCACTATAACTTTCAACAATCGCCAACGTGATGTTTTGATTAGTAGGAAGCTTTGATGTATCTGGAGTGGATGTTTTTTGAATGAGTTTAAATTCGACATCACCAGTATTGCTATAGAGGACAATATTGCGTCCTAGTTTTCCTCCGACGGACTTTCCTGTTACAGGAATATCAAATTGCTTAAGGAGCTTAAAGGCGGTAGAGATGTTTTTTTCTGCAAAATTCATCATGTTTTTATTATGATCGAGATCATTTAAAACTTCACCGCCACCGAGGACCTTTGCAATAAGATCATTTTTGTTAGAGCCGGAACGTTTAAATTCACGAATAAGATTTGGAATGGCAAGATTGCCATAGTTGTTATCGTTACTAGTGCTCATTCCCAATGGCCCTCGTTCAGGGAGAGCATAATGACAAAGCCCTCCCCAGTGATTTTTTTTATCATAGAGACAAACGGCCACACAAGAACCAATGATAGTGCGAATGCATGTAGGTTCTTTAGCGAAGTGGATCTCACCGGGTTTTACGAATTCACTTTTCATAAGCTTAAAATTTTCTAAATACTGCTGAACGAATCATTTTTAATTGGTCATCTACACCATGCAGATTTTCAGAATGGCCAATAAACAAAAGCCCATCTTGTCTGAGATGGGACAATAGATTTCCAATCACTTTAGTGATACCTTCTCTATCAAAATAGATTAAAACATTTCTTACAAAAATAATGTCAAATTGTGTTGGAAATCTCTCTTCTCCCATTAAGTTATATTGTCTAAATTTAATTTTGCTCTTTAATTCCTCTCTTATTTTATAGTGACCGGAACAGCGACCAGTTCCCCTAAGCAAGGATTTGGCCGCGATATTAAGCGGGACTGTATGTTCGATAAGTTCACGGGCATAAACACCAGTTTTAGCAAGATCTAAAACTTTTGTATTGATGTCAGTACCCAGAATACGAAAATCAATTTTAGGATAGGCACTTATTATGTCGTTAAATTCCATCGCCAGAGTGTAGACCTCTTCTCCTGTAGAGCAAGCAGCTGACCAAATCATGAGTGTCTTGCTGTTATGCTGTTTGCTTAGTAGCGTATTTAATTTAGGTATGTATTCGTGGCGCAAATAATCGAAGTGCTGTTTTTCTCGATAAAAATCGGTTTTGTTGGTAGTGAGAGCATTGATATAAAATTCCATCTCTGTAGGATTTTGCTCCAGGTATTGGATGTATTGACGATATCCATCGAGTTCTAGTTGAATCAGGCGGCGGTAAATTCGTGATTGCATCAAGGTTTTTTTTGTTTCGTTAAGTTTTAGGCCCGCAACTCTATAGATAAGATCCTTGAGATAATTGAAATCTCGATCGGAAAGTTCAAATTGAAAATGAAGATCGACTGCTTCGCTACTCACGAAATCCTCCTATGAGCATACTAGGTGCTTACTCCTTGATAAAGGCGGATAATGGAGGCAACATCTAAAATCAAAGCCGCCTTACCATCTGCTAAAATAGTACCACCGCTAAATCCAGGTCTATGCTTTAATTCACTACCTAAGTTTTTAAATACAATTTTTTGCTGGCCAAGAATATCATGAATGCGTAGGGCATATTCGCGACCATGGTGTTCAATAATGATGGCAAGCACATTGCCTTCTGTCTTGTCACAGACTCCCAAGAGCAGCGATTTAATATCAATAAGAGGCATCACTCGGCCTTTGATATCGATAATTTTTTCTTGTTCATCAACACGATGGCAGGTGTCGCTGGCAATTTGTACAATTTCTTTGACATCAGCATTAGGGATTATGAATTTACCATCATCAATGAGTACAATCATTCCGTTGAAAATTCCAAGCGAGAGAGGAAGTTTAATGATGTAGTTTGTGCCTTTGGCCTCTTCGGTTTTTATGTCAATACTTCCTCTGAATTTATCCACAAAATTTTTAACCACATTCATACCAACACCGCGACCGGAAAGTTCTGATACTTGTTCTTTTGTAGAAAAATCACTTTTAAAAATAAGTTGATAAATTTCTTTGTCATTAAGCGATTGTTCTGGAGTAATGATCTTTTTTTCTATTGCGCGCTTTAAAATTTTTTCTTTATTAAGTCCATTGCCATCATCTACGATTTCAATATAAAGAAATCCTCCGTGAGTGCTGGCACTGAGTTTAATTGTTCCTTCTGGTTTTTTTCCCATCTCCTTCCTGATAGCGGCAGGCTCAATCCCATGATCGATGGCATTTCTTATTAAGTGTACTAGTGGAGAATCGAGTTCATCGAGAATTGTCTTATCTACTTCAAGCGCTTCACCTTGAGTTATGAAATTAACCTCTTTATTTAATTGCTTAGCGGTATCGCGCACAATTCGCTTCATTTTGCTGAAGATAGTATTTAAATTAAACATCCGCAAAGAGAGTGCAGTCTGTTGCAGGTGGTAGGTTATCTTACTTAATTGTACAATGGTTTTTTCAATCATCTCTCCATTGGCACTAAGATTCATCCTCCCTTGATCTAATATGGTGTTGAGGATTGCTTGTTCTCCAAGAGCATCAAGAAGGCCATCCACTTTGCTAAGAGGCAAGCGAATGTACTCGTCCTGCTTTTTATCGTGTTTTTCCTGTTTTTCTGATCTTTCTGGTTTTTCCTCAATGATCTCTTCATGATTCTCTTCTTTAAATGAACCATCTTCATTGACAAAATCACTGATATCAATTTGCTTGGCACATTGATTTTCTAGAGAAGCTGGCACGACCTCTGGTGCCGATTTTTCTCCACTACCTTGCAAGATCACTTGGATTTCACTGGTGATATCTGAATTATCGGGAAAGATGATTTGTCCATCAAGAGAATCTTGACATAGAGAGAACATAATCTTGAGCCGATCATTGGATGCCAACAAAATATCCACCACCTCTCCGTTTACAGCAATCAACTCTTGAATAATTTTAGAGAGGAGATTTTCAATCTGATGAGTAAATTTTGATAAAGCCTCCAACCCTACTGCAGCAGAGGAGCCTTTGATGTTGTGATAGACACGAAAAATGTGCTGAATATGTTCTTTATTTGAAGGATCAGATTCTAGCTCTAAAAAAGTGCTTTCCACCTCGACAATGAGCTCTGCTGCTTCAATAAGAAAACATTTTCGCATTTCAACTAAGACAGTATCTTCCATAACCTATCCTTAGAAGTGAAAATTAACTTGCGCTTGTTGGTTGTTCTTTAAGGAGTTTTAATTCATCGATATTCAAAGTTTGGCCAATATTAAGCAGTAGTGTAAGGCCTTTATCTTTTTTAGCAACTCCAGTAATAAACTCTTTGGCAATTTTACTTTGGATATCTAAATTATTTTCAATTTGTGCTGTATCATAATTTGCAACCTCAATCACATCGTCTACGACAACACCTAAAGTGAATCCATCAATTTCAGTAATGATGATACAAGTTTTCTTAGGTAAGTATTGGCCCGAGGGCAGCGAGAGTTTTAAGCGTAAGTCAATAACGGAAATAATTTTACCGCGAAGATTGATGATACCTTTAAAAAACGGTGGAACATGGGGAACAGAGACAATACTTACAAGTCCGATCACCTCTTTAACAGAAAAAAGTGGTATTCCATATTTTTCTTCAGCAAGATCAAATATGAGATACTTGTTTTTTTTGGCACCATTTTTATTGAGTTCTTCACGTCCGAGGGCCACTTGCATTTGTAAATCATTTTTCATATCGTTTCCTTCCATTAAGTTAGAGTGATTCCCAATCGCCAGAGGCCTTTCCCTGTTTCGGCGCTCCTTCCTCTTCTTTTGCTACCACCACAAGGCGTTTAAGAGGGATAACATTATTATGCTCGTGTTTATTGAGCTTGAGTTTTGCTGCCACTTGGGTATTAAGGTGAACTTGTTTAGTAATAGAAGCAGCTTGCCGTTCGATACTATCGCCTTTACTAATAAGCGAGCTTAAATCCACTACTACTTGCTTTAACGTATCAACTTGAGAGTTTAGCTCTTCCGCAGCACTAGCAGTCTCTTCACTGGTTGAGGCATTCTCTTGAATTGCCTTATCAAGCTGTTCTACTGCAGAATTGATTTGCCGTATTCCCGATGCTTGCTCATTAGAGGCGGTTAAAACTTGCGATGCTGCTTTTTGAACGATCTGTGCTTTCTTACCTATTTCTTGTAACACCCGAGAGGTCTCTTCAACTAGCTTATATCCTTCATCCACTTTACTCTTATTTTCATTGGAAACAGCTTCTGCTTGGCGAATGCTATCCTTTACAATTTGAGCAATCTCCTGGGCCGCTTTGCCGCTCATCTGTGCTAAATTTCCTACCTCTTGTGCAACTACTGCAAAGCCACGTCCATGCTCACCTGCACGCTCGGCTTCCACTGAGGCATTAAAGGAGAGAAGTTTGGTTTGAAAAACAATCTCATCCATAATCTCAGTTTTTTCACCAATGTTATCGATTACTTTTACCAATTGTTCAATCTTTTCATTGCTTTTTAAGATCTCATGCATGGCCCGTTGAAGCTGTTCCATTGCCGCTTTGGCTTCTTCAGAAATTCCGACAACCTTTTCAGAAAGCTCGAGGGCACTTTTGGCGTTTTCTAAGTTATTATTGATTTGACCATTCATCTCTTCGAGTGCTGCCGAGGTCTCTTCAATAGAGGAGGCCTGTTCACTCGAAGCTTGCGACACTTGCTGACTACCAGAGGAAACCTCTTGAGAGGCAGAGCCAACTTGAGTTGAACAATCGGAAAGAGAGGTGATTGAGGTTGCGAGTGCTTGAACAATTGAACGAATGATCGAGATGCTGATAAAGATGGAGGTGATTATAGCGCTAATACTAAAAATAAAGATTAACCAATAGACAGAATTGCTAGTGGTATTGGAGCTGTCTTCAGCAATTTTTGTGTTTTTACCTTGAATTTTTAGTAACTCTTCTAGACTGGTTTCAGCTATAGCAAAATATTTCATCCCTTCCATAGAAAGATTAAAGGCCTTATCGTCAAGTTTATCAATTTCTGATTTTAATTTTAGAGCTTCTACTTCTGAAAGTAGCTTCATTTGTGCTAATTTTTCATCCTTTTGTTTAATGAGAGTAACTACTTTTTCATGATGTTCTTTCCAGGTGTTCCATTTACCAATGAATTGTTTCCATTCGATCGCTTCATCAGCGCTTTGTTCCAGCGGTTCATACGCTTTCCATGCTTGATCGATATGCTTTGAAATTTCTTCTCTGCGATCATAAATTGTTTTGCGGATGTTGGCATCTAATCGTCGCAGCAACAAGGAGCGCTCGACTTCTTTCAGGGAAATTTGTCCTTTATCAATAACGCTAAGATAGCGCTCACTAGGCATCAGTACCTTGGTGATATGATAAGTGATATTGGTCACTTTTTGAATAGCAAAAAAAGCAATCAAAGAGGTGATAACAAGAAAAGCAATTAAGGCAGCAGATAGAATAATGATTTTTTTATCAATTTTCATTTTTGTCGACATTATTATCTCCTGTAAACTTAATTATATTACACCAGATTTGATTTCGGAATATTAGATAAAAACTTTAAAGATTTTCACACTAATTTTCGATGAATAGAAAGAAGAGAACCAAAAAATGGAGAATTTTATTATGATGACCAACTCGCATGTTCCGATCGTGAAAATTGATCAAGATAATTTGCATGATAGTGCAATTCTTATTGTAGATGATGAAAAAGACATTAGAAGCATTGTGAAAAAAATTTTACGTCCGCATATTGCACGTTTTTTTGAAGCAGGAAATGGATTGGATGCTATTGATATTTTGAGTGAGGAGAAGATTGATCTTGCCATTATCGATCTGAAAATGCCCAGGATGGGAGGTATAGAATTGTTGAAACAGATCAATAGCAATTATTCCAATGTGGTGCCAATTATTTTAACCGCCTTTGGGGATAAAGAATCTGCTATTTGTGCAATTCAAAACAACGCCTATGATTTCTTGGAAAAGCCTATCAATTCTGGAATTTTAGTTCATCGAATAAATAAAGCAATCGAGCTTGCTAAAAATCGTTCTCTGCTTAGAGCAGCGGCCAAAGAGTATGCTATGCAATTTTTAGAGAAAAATATTGCTAGCAAATTTGATTCTTTACCGATACAAGAACAAAATAAAATTCTTTCTGCTGCTTTGGGGTTGATTAAATTAAAGCAAAATCCTGCTCGAAAAAAAACAGGTTAGATTATTTTTTTATTTCTTTGATGGACATAAGTAATTGTTTTGAATCAAAAGGTTTGACAAGAATATTGTCAGCATATTTTTTGATTGTATCACGATCAATTTTTGAAAAACCGGAGAGCATTCCACCTGTGATGGCAATTATGGCCATACTGCTTTTACAAGATAAAGATTGAACATTTCGAAGAAGTTCGCCTCCATTACCATTTTCCATCATGAGATCAGTTATAAGATAATCCACTTGATTGTTTTGTAAAAACTCAAAGGCACTATGGCCAGAGCTGGTGCTATAAACAACCATCCCTTGGACGGTTAAATTGTTTACGAGCATTGATCGAATTTCCTCTTCATCATCAACAATTAAAACAGCTTTCTCCTTAAGGTTAACAGGGCCCTGCTCTTCGCAATAAAGTTGTTGGCCAGAGGCAAGGAGGGAAAACATAAAACTAGAACCTTGTCCTATTTGACTACTAACAGAGAGTTCTGTGTTCATCTCTTGCAAAAGCTTTTGTGCTACAGTTAAACCTATTCCCAAATTTCCAGTACCTTCCTTACTGGTATAAAAAGGATTGAAAATTTTCTCAAGGTTGCATTTTTCAATTCCAATACCACTGTCGCATATCTCAATCATTAGGTTGCCTGGTTTATTGGAGTCATCATAGCTAAGAATAGAAATAGAGGAGTTGTTTTTGTTACCATCGATAATTGCTTCAATAGCATTTTGGATTAAAATGAGCAGAACGCTGCCCAATTTTCCCTTAGAACTAGTGACTACTTGTGATTTAGAGAAATATTTTTTTTCGATGACAATTGATTTTTTATTGCAGATGTCTTCAGTTGTACTAGTAATCTCTTCAATAAAGTTTGGTAGATTGATCTCTTCGATTATGGAATCATCAATAGTAGAAAGTGAGCGCATTCCCTGTATGATGTTTCCAATTCGAGAAAGCGATTGTTCTTGTTTTAAGAGCATGTCAGAGAGAGCGGGCGTAAGCACATTGCGTTTTTGGAGTTCTTCGACCATAATCTCTGAAAAGCCTTTGGCAATTGCTAGCGGATTGTTAATTTCATGAACAAGGTATTGCACCATTTTTCCAACTGTGGCCAATTTGGAAATTTCATAAAGATTGTTGTCCCTTTCTTTGTCATGATTACGTTCTTCTTTTTCTTCTTTCATTTTGCCTCTCCGATATTGCAAGAGCTATCATCTGAACATATCGGATAACAAAAATTAATCTAAAACATAAAACATGACGATGGATGAAAAGGGTATAGGTTTTTTTGTGGAGATTGTTGTAAGCAGAACTACTTCATGATGGTTACTTTACCATCATCCAAATCGTATTTACCCTTGACGATTTTTAGTTTACCCTCTTTTACAAGGTGTTTTAATATACTAGAATTTTCTGTAAGCGAATCGGCCACCATATTGATATTGTTATCTACTGCCATCTCGACAATTTCGCCTTTCTCTTTGCCTTTGCTGTCACTCTTTGCCTTGCTAGCAGCGGGTGCAATCTTCTTTACAATTTGTCCGATATTGCCAGCAGCATGTCCATCAGCATCGACAGTGGCCTTCACGGCCCCACACTTCTCATGGCCTAAAACCATTAGTAGTGGTGATCCCAAATGTTCTGCTGCGTATTCAAGACTCCCAAGAATAATCGGATCGGGAATATTCCCGGCAACTCTAACCACAAAAATTTCTCCAATCGATTTATCAAAGATGATCTCTGGTGGCAGCCTGGAATCGGAACAAGAAAGAATAATCGCATAGGGGGCCTGTCCATTTGCAAGCTCTTTTCTGATTGCCACGCTTGTATCTTTGCAAAGACTGGGTGTCATTGCTACATAACGGTTATTTCCGGCCATAAGCTTATCTAATGCCTCTTCAGCGGTGATCTTGCTTGCAAGAGGAGCGTGATCGGCTTTGCCTGAAGTGGAAGTGGAGGAGGAGGCATAAGCGCTACTACTAAAGCAAGCAAGGAATAGAGAAGTTAAAATTATTTTTTTCACTTTTATTCTCCTGTTGTTTATTCTTAAATTTTATTCCATTCGTCATTAGCATTGCTAGAGATGCTTCCACTTCGACCGCTCTCACTTATAAACTCGCCACTATTGGCAACAAATTTCTCTTTCTCCCCTCTATGAATTCTTGGCACATTGGCGATTTGCTTTTTTTCTCTGGCCTTTTTGATGTCATAAATATTATCGGATGATTTATTGATCATCTTATTTCCATGACTATTTCCAGCTTTTTCCATGGATTGCATGCCTGCACCACCACGAGTATCTACACCATTTACCATCATATATAACTGTTTTACTGCTGAATTTAACATCTCTGTCTGTGCTCCTAACTCCTCTGAGGTACTGGCCACCTCTTCTGACTGGGCCGCATTCTCTTGAGTGGCCTTCTCTAAGTTTGACATGGCCGTGTTGATCTGCTTAATACCTTGTGCTTGCTCCTTAGAAGCATCGAGCACTTGATTGGCCCCCGACTTTACCGAGTTTGCCGATTGTAAAATTTCTTTAAGTGCTTTTGCTGTATCCGTAACTAGGTTTGCACCATTCTCCACCTTTTTGCGATTGGCGATGGTGATATCTTTTGCGGTTTTTATACTCTCGGTAAGAATATGAGAAATTTCTTGTGCCGCTTGTCCACTCATCTGAGCAAGATTTCCTACCTCTTGTGCAACAACTGCAAAACCACGACCATGTTCACCTGCGCGCTCGGCCTCTACAGAAGCGTTGAACGAGAGTAACTTCGTTTGAAAGACAATTTCATCCATTACTTTGGTTTTTTCACCAATGGCGGACATCACTTTTACTAACTCCTCAACCTGATCATTGCTCTCTAAAATTTCCTTCATCGAATCTTGTAACTGATCCATCTTCTCATTTCCGATTTCTGAAATACCGGAAACTTTTTGCGAAAGTTCTGCTGCTGAGGTAGCGTTGCTAACGTTGTTACTAACCATTCCTCCCATCTCTTCGAGAGAGGCGGTCGTCTCCTCAATTGAACTTGCTTGCTCTGAAGAGCTACTGGCAAGTTGCTGAGCAGAGCTGGAAAGCTCTTGAGAAGCGTTGTTTACTTGAGTGGATGCCTCTGCTAGCGAATTACAAATACGCATAATTAAATTTACAATACTACGAGTGACTACGAAAGCAACGCCAAGACCAAGAGCAACCGCAAAAGCAAGTCCAAAGACCATCATGGTTGAGGCAACACTAAGCGAAGTTGCTGCACTTAAAGCAATCTTTTTAGTCTCTTCTGCACCAGCAATTGAAGTCTTCTCAGCAGCGGACAACACTGCCTCTGCAGTTTTTCCACGAAGGGTGGAAATCTCATTTAACTTTTGTCGAAGCGCGATCTCTTTTACCGTTCCTTCTTTGTACTCTTTGGCGTCCTTTAATACTGCATGCAGCTCTTCTTTATCTTTTGGGTCATGAAAAACTTTATCAAGGGATGCTCCAAATTCAGTAATTTTTTCAAAATGGGGTAAAATTGACTCAACAATAGCAACATCTCTCTCTCCAAGGGATTTCATTCGTGCCAAGCGAATTTCATGGCCAGTATTATTCATTTTTGTAATCATGGTTAACTTTTCTACCCTTTCAAGCAACTCGCCTCGTCCTGAATTTTTATTGATATCTTCCTCCAATTTTTTATCTTGAGTATTAAAAAGAATTTCTACTGACTTCATATATTGACCGCCAGCATGATTTAACTCTTTTGCAATTTCATGAAGTTCTCCCTCAATTTTCACCGTCTCCTCTAAAAGTTTTTTATACTCTTCCACATTTGCCTTGGCGTCAGGTAGGTTTTGCTTTAACTTCACAAGATGTGGAGACTTTTCTGCCAACTCCTCAATCTGTTTCATTCCCTCTTCAACATTTGCTAACGCTTTTTTCCCAGGAATCAAAAAATGATTTTCATCTCCGGTAAATTGATAACCGCGAATATTATACATAGTATTGAGAGAGTTGCGCTCAATCTCATTAGCAAGCAACACCTCTGGAACATACTCTTGTGCAAGCATATTCGATTCTGTTCGCACATCCATCATGGAGATGACGGCCACTCCTCCGAGGATGGACGATATTAAAAGCAAAGCACCAAAGCCAAGCCAAATTTTTGTTCCAAGTTTCATCTGATCAAACATTTTTTCTCCTCCTTGAATCTAATGAATCTAAATCAGCACTTCCTGATTTTTTGTACTTTTTTCTCACTTCTCTTGAATGAGATTACTTTGTTGTTATTGTTGTTATTACTGAGGCCATAATTCTCAAGCTTTGTAGTAGCAAAGTCAGACGGCATTACCAAACTTCCCATTCCGCGAGAAGAGAAGGTGTTGGTGACACTACTTAAGGCCCGTTCTCCATGAACGATGCGAACGAGGCCACTAATAATATCTTTAAGCGTCTCTGCCTGTGCGCTTAGTTCCTCGGAGGAGCTGGAGGCCTCTTCAGCAGTTGCGGCATTCTCCTGAGTAGTGCGATCGAGCTGTACCACGGCCCCGTTGATCTGCTTAATTCCGGAAGCCTGTTCTTTGGACGCACTAAGAATTTGCTTGGCATTCTCTGCAACCACTCCCGCCTGTTCCGTGATCTCTCCTAATATTTGTGCAGTTTTAGAGACTAGAGCATTTCCCTGCTCCACTTTTTGTTTATTCTCAGTGGTAATTTCCTCAGCGTTTCTAATACTATCTTTCACAATTTTAGTGATCTCCATGGCCGCTTGCCCACTCATCTTTGCAAGATTTCCTATCTCTTGGGCCACTACGGCAAAACCGCGTCCTTGCTCACCTGCTCGTTCTGCTTCAACAGAGGCGTTAAATGAAAGCAGCTTGGTTTGAAAAACAATCTCATCGATCACTTTGGTTTTCTCTCCAATCTCTGAAATCACCTTTACCAAGGCTTGAATCTTCTCATTGCTCTTTAAAATATCTTTCATTGAGGCAATCAACTCACGCATGGAGTGGTTGCCCTCTTCTGAAACTCTTCTTACATTCACCGCAAGCGCAGTCGACTTCTCTGCATTCTTGACATTATTCTCCACCATGGAGGAAATCTCTTCTAGTGAGGAAGAGGTCTCTTCAATATTGGCAGCTTGCTGGCATGAAGACTCAGATAGATGTTGGCTCGCACTCGACACCTCTCCTGCGGCTTGACCCACTTGCGTAGAGGCCCCGCACAGTTGCTCCAATATCAGTCGAATAGGATTTGCAATAAAATTGGAGAGGGTAACACCGATGCCAATTCCAAGAGCAATTGCTAGCAGTGCTACTGTGATGATCATCATCACAGCAACTTTAATCATCGCCTCTGCATTTATCTCGCTACTGCTCATAGAGTCCCATCCGGCCTGCTCTGTTTCGTCTGCAAGTTTGATCGCTTCTTGTGCGCCTTGGTTCATCGCAGGTAAAATTTTTTGCTGCACCAGTGTGTCGTTTTTGATCCACTCTTCAGCGGCAGCAGCATACTCATTGGTAGCTTTTCGAGCACGTTTGATTTTTTCCAGATCCCCCTCGTTTTTGGTAATCGCTTGTAGTTCATCGTAATAAGTTGACAACTTTTGCAATTCGATCACCATACTCCGATAGTAGATGCGATCTTTGTGGAGGCGTTCCTCTTTTTCCTTCATGCGAATCATAAGTGCGAGCGACTGAATTTTTGAGGCAAGAATATAGCGCTGAACATACTCATCCAAACTACCTTCTTTTTCTCCCTTGATCTTTGCCTTTGCCGCCTCATAATCCTCAATTTGTCGAGTAAGATACGTCTCTGCTTCATTAGAGACACTGGCACCTTTATCAATCATCACCTTTACTGCTACCTTATTCTTCTTAAATTCACTCACTCCTTTGTCAAAAAGTTCCTCATAATTTTTTGCAATCTCACGCACCTTGTGCGAACGCTTTAGCAGTCCCTGATCATTATAGTGATTGCCAATTGCATCCACCTTCTCCAAATACACCAAGAGTGCAGTAAGATCTTTCTTTGCTCGCTCATGCACCTCATCCGTTTCGTGTAAGAGATAATCGCGTTGGTTAATCATGGAATCATAAGCACGTGCATGCACTCCTACTGCATTTTTTACCGCCGGCACTTTCCATTTCGTGATCAAAAAGAGTTCATTTGATACTTGTTTAATAAAAACGTAAGACAAAAGCCCTAAAATCCCCATCAAAAAGACCATACTAAAAAAACCGAGTACAATTTTTGTCTTTAAATTGAGTCTCTTTAATATCAGCATTAAAAATCCCTACAATACGTTCATACGATTCATGCCACTGCTATCGATTTTCTCTCGGAGTTTTTTCAAGACATCAATATCGAGGGCCTTTTCCAAATCCACCAAAAGTGTAAGCTTCTTATCTGTCGTTTTGGCCACTCCCACAATACACTGATTTCCCGTTTCACTATCTATATTGATATTGTTTTCAATTTGATGAGATTCAAAACCGGCCACTTCAAGGACATCATCCACCACCATTCCTAAGGTGAAATCTTTAACCTCGCTGATAATGATACAAGTTTTTCGTGGATCATAAACGGTAATTGGTAGTATGAACTTTGAACGCATATCGATCACGGAGATAATTTTTCCCCGTAAATTAATCAATCCTTTGAAGAATTCTGGCACATGGGGAATTGCGGTGATCGAGGTAAGTGCAATCACCTCTTTTACGAGGAGTAACGGAATTCCAAAACGCTCTTCATGCAACTTAAATATAAGATGCTTATTCTTCTTAATTGCCTCTCTTGTTTCAAAACTCTCACGTTTTTGCTCATGAAAATCGTTCTGACCATTGCTACTATTTGCTGAAGCATTATTCTCCATCGTCTCCTCCTAGAACTATTTCTACTAAAGAATTTCACCTGTAATACACATTTATTATGTCTTAATCTTCGCTCTCATTCATCCAGATCATTTTTGCCCGTTCTTCATCTTTTTGTTGGCTTTCCATTAAAAACAAGTGCAGGTGCTTCTTGCGACACAATGCGTATTTTGCCGTGAAATGCTTATTCTTTAAGCATTCCGGCCACTGCTTAAATCCGAGATTGCTGCTTTAGTTATAAGGAGATCTTTCCGAGGATTTTATTACGCCTTCTTAATCTGGCCGCATCTATCAACATCCTTCCGGCCCAACGATAAACATTGAACTCCTGGACGTAGCTACGCATGCTTTGCATGCGCTCTTTCTGCTCTGTCACAGGCATGGAGAGAACACTATTCATTGCTTGCGCGCATTGATCAATATCGTATGGGTTAACGATCATGGCCTCTGGTAATTCTTGAGCAGCTCCTGTAAATTGGCTTAGAATAAGCATTCCCAGTTCATCATCTCTTGCTGCTATGTACTCTTTAGCAACCAGATTCATTCCGTCGTGTAAGCTACTAACGAAGCAAAAATTGCTGGCCCTATAGTATTCAAAGACTATCGACGGTTCACGATGTTCAGCAATGAGAATAATTGGATTGTAGTTTTCATAAGAAAATTTGTGGTTAATCCTTTTTGCCAAGGCATCTACCTCATGGGCGAACCTTTGGTAGTTATCAATACTGCTTCTGGTGGGGGCAGCTATTTGTACAAAGACAAACTTACCAATCCATGTTGGGTAGGCCTCCAGCAAGCGCTCTATCGAGAGAAATTTCTCCAACATGCCCTTGGTATAATCCATCCGATCCACACCAATGCCGACGAAAGCATTCTGATCGATGTTATGCCTCTGTTTTATCTCCTGCTTGCAGAGCTCAATCGTCTTGGCATTTTTACTCCACTTTACTGGATACTCAATAGAGATAGGGTAATTATTGACTGCAGATAATTTTCCTCTATAAGAGATTGTTGAATTTGCTCGATCTATTCTACACTCCAGGTAACGATCAACAGTATCGATGAAGTTGTTACAATGAAATTGGGTATGAAATCCAAGGATAGTACTCCCAAGTAATCCTCCCAATATCTCTTCTCTCCAAGGACAGATTCCGAATGATTCTGGATTAGGCCAAGGGATGTGCCAGAAGGTGATGATGGTTGCCTCCGGCAACATCTCACTGATGAGTTTAGGGAGTAGAGCAAAGTGATAGTCTTGCAATAGAATTACTGGATTTTTAGTTTTGGCCTCTTGAACAATGACGTCAGCAAACTTCTGATTAACCTTTTGGTATGCCTGCCAATCGGAGCTTCGAAATGTTGGTCGAACGTGAGCTATATGGCATAGAGGCCATAGTCCTTCATTGGCAAAACCATAGTAGTAGCCATCCTCCTCTTCCTTGGTGAGCCACACCCTTCGAAGTGTATAGGAGGGATCATCAGGTGGAACTCGAATATGATCGTTCTTATCAACGACCTCCTTATCCGCAGGGCCACTTCCATGAGCGATCCAGGTGCCCGAGCATGCACGCATAATCGGTTCGAGAGCAGTAACTACTCCGCTGGCAGGAAACTGAACTTCAATATGATTCTCTCGTTTAATGTGAATATAGGGTTCTCGATTAGAGACAATCATCACCTCTTCACCGGAAAGTTCCTTTTGCAAAATCCCTTTGAGTGCCTTGGGAGTCCAGCTGATCCTTACCTCGTCTCTAAACCTACGCTCTTTTTCAACCTCTCTCACGAAGTTGCGTAAGTCTTTGAGGATGGGATCGAATTCAGGTGTAGTTGGTTTAGCACTTTTATCAAAGATAAATTCTCCCTGAACGAGTGATCGCATTCCTTTCATAAGACCAAGAAAGCTTATCCTTACAGTAATAATCGTAAGCAGAGAAATAACCATCCCAAGAGCAGCGAAGAAGTAGATAATATATTTTTTTGTTTGAGCACTTCTTCTTTCAATAAAACTTAGGTCATGCAATAGAATGAGTTCACCCAATTTGGAATTGTCTTCCGGATTATTTAGTAAGAATGATGCTATGTAAATGAGACCACTAGGAAGTTCTTTGATGGCATTGTAGGATATACTATCAGTAGGGCACTTAATGTCGTCAGGAAAAGTATTGGTCTTAGTAAAAAGAGTATTTTTTTTATCACATAATGCAACAGCATAAAGTCTTTCATCTTGAATTGCCTTGCTAAACAACCGTTCAATTTTTATTTTCCCCTTGGGTTCACCAGAGGTAATAACTTCAATAAGTGGTTCTTGCATTGTTGAAAAGACCAACTTATTTCTAATCTCGATATCTTTTACAAACCATTTTAACGTGAGTGAATCAACTAAAGGGACAACCGTGTAGGTAATGGCCCCAATGAGTATGATTAACGGCATGACTAAACGAAGAAATATTTTCATAACAACCCCTCCTGTCGTTAAAAAGCTCTCTTGTATAAGAAGAGGAGGAGAGCTCATGGATAAAGAGAATCCAGGCCCAGCTCCCCTTACATACTAAGGACAACTACCTATTTCTTAAATACAGTAGATGCCAGTGCTAGTATTAAAAAGAAGATCAATGTCTGAATGATGTATTGATAGAAGTGAGATGCAGTGGCGGGTTTGCCATCGGCAGTTGAACCCTTGAGCTTGAACACATCTACATATTTGGCCGCCACCATGCTGATCCAAAGAGCAAGATAGAGAGTGAAAGACATAGCACCCGAAGTGGTCTTATCGAACGCTACTCTAGATATAAGCAGTAGAGGTAGTGCCCATCCTATCATCCAGTATAAACGCAGAGCTATCGAAGTAATCGAGGCGTCTGCAGAGGAGCTACCTCTTGAATTTGAATGGTTGTGATTGATAGAATCGCTTTGTTGATGACCAGTCGTAACGTCTTTTGTGGACATAATTCACCGCCTGAACAAATGGCGGCCCGACCATTAGACTTTTAACCTCTAGTGTCGAGCACTATGCTGTAACTAGACCCATTATTAATTACTATTTTGCATATAAAACATCAGTTGTATAGATTTTAGTCGCTGTATTACGGCGAAGTCATTATCGGAATGGCATTAACAGAAGCAATTACTTCTAAAAGGCCAGTAACGTTTGTGAAAAAAATAATACTTCTCGACAGGTGACGTAGTAGTGATTAAATGTGAGCAGAGAGTGTGCTGTCTAAATATGTTACATTTTAAGGAGGTTTTATGTTTGAATTAATTCGAAACACAGCTTTGGGAATTATGGTGATTTTTTGGTGCTCTATTGGGCAAGCAGCACCATCTGTCTCTTGCACAGCTCAGATGACTTTAAAAGAGTGTGTAATGTCATTGCAAGACAAACTTAACCAGGTCATTGAGGAAAATAACATTTTACAAAGAACTGTTAGTCGCCTTGAAACAAATGCAGCTCTGATGAGTGGAGCGGGAACTGTTAGAAAGCAAACAATGACATTTAATTTTTCTAACCCAGCGATTGCTCAAGAGGGTTTTCCCGGACTTTGTGCAGGGGCAGTTCCACCTTACTATTTTGAGTTGGAAATTTTTAATGCAAACAAGAGTAGAAGACTCAAAGTAAATGGGTATAGAAGAGTATTTTTACCAAGTGAAAACCCTGGTTTATATGGACTGGATATCTTTTTTCAAGAAGAGCAATCGCTTCGTTTAGGTAGTCATAATGCACAAGGAACAGTGAATGTTATGAATTTTGGGGCGAATGAAGAGCTAACGGCAATCTGTAAATTGTTTAACATTCAGTGAAAAATAGAATTTCAAGGAGTCTTTTATGAAAAGAAAAAAACTCTCTTTTAAAAATATAACCTTTATTATCTTCATTTGGAGATTGCTAACTTTAGCATTACCTCTCTCTTTTCTCCCATCCACTGCAATCAGTAGCACTCAAGTTCAAGCTGATGTGATGTTACTTCAAGATGCTGAATCTGGTAGAGAATACCCCTTGCTCATCTCTAATGGCCGTGGTTATAAAATTAAATGTGATTCTGTTATAGAGGAGCAAAGAATTCTAGAGGGTTTGGGTTTTAAGCTTGGTATCTCTAATCTTAGGAGTGTAACGTTAACTAATGAAGAGGTGGTAAGGTCAGAACCACAAGAACAACCTAACCTCTGCCCAAAGAGTGATGCAAATAAAATTGAACTCTATCAGAGTAATGGTAAATACTATATGCTTTTCCGCTCTTTGAAACCAGAAAATATCTATATTGTCGGTTGTGCTACTCTCTTCGAAGCATTCAATTTAAATCCGGATCAGGCCATAGTGACCGATCCCACTCCGTTCTTTCAGGACAGAATCGCAACTATTGAGTGCATCAAAGGGACTTCGCCAGAAGATCTTCCTAAAAAATTTAATGAATGGTGTACTAAAAGTGATTTAAGTGAAGAGCAAAAGCATACTGTGTTTGCTCTTCTGGATGCCACTATATATGGTAGGGTCTCGCTCGGTAATGGAATCAAGTGTCGACAGGCGGAGACATTCTTGATGGAACTAAAGAATTTAAATCTTCATGATTATTCTCTTGTTGATATAGGACCTCTGGCAGTGCTTACCAATCTAAAAGAGCTTATTTTAGAAGACAACACTATTGCTGATCTCACACCATTAGCATCACTGACAAATCTAGTCCTCTTGAAGCTTGGTAATAACCGTATTCAAAACATTACCGCCCTTTCGTTACTTTCTAACTTAAAACAACTTGATCTTAGTAAAAATGCAGTGATTAACTTTCGTCCTCTCTCCTCGATTTTTAGTTTGGAGACTTTAAACTTAAGCGGTAATGAAATTTTTGATGAGCAGTTGCCAGATATTGCTCAATTGAACTCTGTGAAAAATTTGGATCTTTCAAACAATAAAATCACCAACCCTTCTGCACTTTATAATTTGACTTCGATCGCCCGAATTGATCTTCGCAAAAATAATTTCGATTTTAGAGACTTTATTGGTTTCTCTGCTAATGTTAATGTCCTTTATGACGATCCTCAGGACTTGAGCTCCAAGTATAACAAAGTAACAACCTTAAGCGGACATAACTCGGAAGTGAACTCTGTCAACTTTAGTCAAAATGGCCATAAAATAGTTAGTGCCTCTAACGATTTTACTATCAAAATATGGGACGTAGACACAGGCAAAGAGATCAAAACTCTAAGTGACGAGAGATCAGAGGTACACTCAGTCAGTTTCAGTCCCATTAAGAATGAGGTAGTCAGTGGATCGTATGATGGACCAGTTAAGATCTGGGATATTGATAGTGGTAGAGTGATAAAAACCCTAGCAGGGGCGGCAGATTGTGCTAATTCTCTCTACTTTAGTCCCGATGGTAGCAAGATTGTAGGTGGGGCCTGGAATCAAATCAAGATTTGGGATGTAGAGAGTGGCCGGGAAGTCCTAATGCTAACTGGGGGAGCAGAGGGTGTGAATGCTGTTAATTTCAGTCGAGATGGACTCAAAATTGTCAGTGGGGGCCATGACAACACCGTCAGAATCGGGGAGCTCATTCATGGTAATATTATCAAGACACTAATTGGGCATACGTCTTGGGTGAATGCTGTCAGCTTTAGTCCAGATGGGAGCTTGATTGCTAGTGGATCTAACGATAGGACTATTAAGATTTGGGATGCGAATAGTGGGGCCTTGATAAAAAATCTGATTGGACATCAAGATGGTGTCAGCGCTGTTAGCTTTGGCCCCAATGGACGTAAAGTTGTAAGTGGATCTGCTAATGGCACTATTAAAATCTGGGAAGTGGATAGTGGCAAAGAGATAAAAAACCTCATTGGACATACAAAGAGTATTAGTTCCGTCAGCTTTAATACCAGTGGATTAAAGATTGTGAGTGGATCTTTTGATGGCACCATTAAAATTTGGGAATAGTTTGCCTGGGCCTTTGTCATTCACATAATCTATCAAGTCTACAACGAAGGCAGAACCCCAACTAAAGGGACTCTCTGACCAATAAAGGCGAGATCTCCAGTTTGGATAATTTTTTCTGGGATTGGGAGAGTAGATCTCACCTACAGCTTTATCTCGTAGGATCATTTTCATCAATGTGGCCATAATGCGATTCCCTTCACTCTTGTCATTCATGAGATAGGCCACCTTGATAGAGAGTGCTAATGTCCAAGACCAAAACATTTCTCCATGATAGTTGCCCAGCCCAATTGATCGAAGCGCTCGATATTGCCACTTTTTTGGGTAGTTAGGGGAGGTGGCAATCCCAGGTAACCCATACTTAACCCACAAGGGACTCCTCTTTAATGCCGCGTATAAGTTGATGGCCTCTGGACTGTCTGGGTGATGATACTTAAGATCGATGGCCAAGAGATTTCCATCAATGGAAATTTGCTTGGCCCCTTTGATCGTACGATACAGGCCGCTCTGCTGATCAAAAAAATCGAGTTCGATTTTTTTTCTAAGTTTTTTTAAATCATCTTCCGATACTTGAAATGCAGGGAATTTCAAAAGCCTTTGAGAAATTACATAATATAATAAATTTGTAAGAAAAGTGTGCCCATTTCGATAAACACTGTCTTGCCAATCTGCAAATGGACCTTGATAGATAAGACCATCTTTGAAATATTTGTCATAATAGCGATAGATCTTGACCAACTTTTCTTCTTGTGACTCCCACCAAAAAGGATCGTCACCACTTGATGAATAATCAAGTGATGCCATCAAAATCAGCATGTTTGCATCAATGGTTGGATATCCATGTACGCTTTCATAATAGACAGAAATATTATCGGTAATTGCCAGATTGCGAATGAAACGAAAGATGTGCGATAAGGATACCCAGGCCGCTCGTTTTTTAGGATTCATTGAATCTGCAAACACTGGGGCCTGATTATCTTTTTCGCGGATATGGTCAATTAAGTAATTTAAGTGGTTTTTGATGACTGCATATTTTTTTAAAGGGATGAGTCCTCGAACCGAATAACAAAAATCCCGCGTCCATAATGTTTTAAATTGATGTTGTCCTGCCGTTAAAAACTGACCTTTCGATAGTGTAATAATATTATCTGTTAAGGATTTGTTGGAAATTTCAACAAATTTATTCCAATTTTGCTCAATAAAATCTCTGTCATTGTTTTGCGCATCTGTTGTTTCTTGAGAGAAAAGTGTTAGCGAATTGAGTGAAAATAAAAAAGCAATGGCGCTAAAAAGCAAAGTTAATCCATGGAAAAACATCAGTTTCTCACTCCTGAAAATTATAGATTGTAGGTGTTATCAATTAAACGTTAAAGTATCTAAGGGGAGATGCAAAGGTATTATAAATAAATATGGAACAAAAAATCATCTCTAAAGTGATGTGTGATAATAATTAGCAAAAACTATGGATTTTATTTTTTTCCTTTAGCTGCAATCAGTTTAAGTAATCACGCAAACCCCCATGAGATGAAGTCATTTTTTTTATATGACTCTGCCCCTATTGTCTAGTGGGGGTAGGGAGGGTAGGCGCAAAATCTCTACCCGATGAGGATATGGTGACATGTCTGAGCACAAATTGTACAATACATGTGCACCACTAAAAATAGGATGGATCATGACTAATAATAAAAGACCTTACTCACAGTTTAATAGGGAGCAATTGATTTTAAGAGATTGGTTGGCCATAGATAGAACTATTTTAGCAAATAAGAGGACGCTGCTTGCCTACATTCGAACCTCAATGACGTTTTGTATTTCCGGAGTTACTGCTATCCATTTTATTGAAACACCATGGATAAAAGTGTTTGGATTCATATTCGCCATTATTTCAATCGTTATGCTGTTTTATGGATTCTATGATTTTTACAAATACTACAAAGATATTCAAAAACTATTAAACGAAAATAAGCCAGACGCAATTCCGAATTAGTGAATCAAAAGCGGTTCATTGTTGATTACTTATCAGGATTTCTCTGTGTCACCGAGTTATGATTTCAAATGTTTGAGTTAATTGGTTTGTCGCAGTAATATTTTCTTACATCTATTACATCTTATGAAAATCAGAGTAGTCTCGGTTTATTGCAATTGTATGTTTTTTTTTCAGTCTACTTAAGGTATGACAGCAAGGAGTAATTGTGCCACGTAATGTTTTTTTCGTTTTTGTTTTTACTTTTATCTCACTTTTCTCTGTAAATGTTTTGGCCTCTCAGTCTATTATCTATAATCAATTCATGCCAGACAACGATCTATGGAAAGAGGATAGTCTTGATAATAAGTCTTTACCCAATGTTAATCAGAAGATGTTTTTGAAAATTGTTAATGCTGCTCTTCAAGCTTATGCCTATGATAGGCCAACTATCAACGCACGATGGGAGGATCCTATAGTCAACGCTAATTGCTCTCGTGAAAATAATCGAGTTACTATCAATATGTATGGGGGACTTGCTAGACGTCCAGAGATCACACCAGAAGGATTTACTCTGGTTCTCTGCCATGAATTAGGTCATGCCTACGCTGGTAAACCTTATATCCGTTCAACACCTGGATACTATTTATCCTCTGAAGGACAGGCCGATTATTACAGCACACTCTCTTGTTATGATAAAATCGCCGGGTTGGTGTCTGAACTCTCAAAAGTTGACAGCACAACAGATTATATTACTCAAGCTTGTGAGCGCTTTGCCAGTGACAGGGTTCTTCTTGCCAATTGCATTGGTAAGCTTGAGGGCGGCCTTTCTCTGGGCAATTTACTTTCTAAACTTAGTCGACAGGGAGATCCCAACTACGAAAACCCTGATCCCACTATTGTACCACGCACTCTTACAGGTTACCCTGCAACTGTTCAGTGCCGCCTAGACACTTATCATGCAGGCACACTCTCTCTACCTCGTCCAAAGTGTTGGTTTAAAAATTAAACGCAAGATTCCATACTATTTCAGGAGAGAATGGATGAGATCTATGCTAGGGTGGTGGCCTAATAAAAAGAGTTTCTCTGCTAGAGGGTAAAACAATGAGTAAGAACTTTATTATCAAAAACGCCACAAGAGATGACATTCCAACCATTTTTTCCTTTATCAAAGAATTGGCCCAATATGAAAAGTTAGAACATGAGGTGGTTGCGACTCCAGAGCTACTGCAAGAGACTTTGTTTGGTGATAAGGCCTATGCCGAAGTGGTGATTGGTTATCTCGACAATAGTCCTGTTAGTTTTGCTTTGTATTTTCATAATTATTCAACTTTTCTAGGAAGACCCGGGATCTATTTGGAAGATTTATTTGTGAGGCCAGAATTTCGTGGAAAAGGTATAGGGCGGAGAATGTTATCCTACTTGGGCCATCTCGCCAAAAGTCGGAACTGTGGAAGACTCGAGTGGTGGGTATTGAACTGGAATAAATCGGCCATAGATTTCTACAAAACAATGGGAGCTAAACCAATGGATGAGTGGACAGTCTTTCGTGTGACTGAACAATCTTTGGATCATCTGGCGCTTACTTTTGAAAAAGATTCGCTCTAGTTTTACTCACTCCAACTCTTGCCCTTGCCAGAAGCTCTGGCACTATGAGTTTGGCATATTTGTAAAAAAAATGGCACCTTTTTGAAATTTAATATTGATGTTTTTCATATTTAGAATTATGTTAGGTATAACTAACATTAATGTGACCAACATAAGTAAATAAAAAACAATCAAAATGAAAATTTTTCATCATCATATTTATGAGTACAAAAAAGGCCTAAGAGATTTAGTCTTGTGTACAATGGACAGTGCAAATCAACTGCTCATAGAACAAAAGCTCGATTTAAATAATATTGTTTTTATTATTTGGCCTCTCAATAACAATAAGATAAACGTTTTTTTTGGTCATTTGTCCTGTGTTAACGTTATAAAATGCTTCAGAAAAAATTCTTTACAGCAGCTGACTGTAGAAGAGGATTTTATCTTAGGAATTATGTTGGGCTATAATAGGACTTTGCAATGTGAACGCTACTTGCAGAGAAAAAAGAAAGCAACTGCTCTGGCAAAAATTCAATATCTTACTGGCCACAATAAGAAATGGATTGACTAACATAATAAATCAGAATGATTTTTTTTATTACTATTTGAAATTTAACGGAGGTTAAACATGAAGAAATTGATTTCTCTTTCATCGCTTTGTGCTTTTGTGTTCATAGTACAAGCAGTATTTGCTGATTCATCAGAGCAAAGCAATGATCAAGATCCTCAGAGCTATGCGGATTTGATCAAGGGAATCAGATTAGGATTGGAGCTGGAATTAGATAATGCGCTTGTACGTGATGAAGAGAATTCTATTAATGGTTTAGAGCAGGTTTTGTCAAGTTCTCTGTCTTCTGATATCACTGATAGTCAAAAACTTGCGATGAAAGTAGAAGTTT
Source organism: Oligoflexia bacterium (assembly GCA_015231955.1). Lineage (GTDB taxonomy): Bacteria > Bdellovibrionota > Bacteriovoracia > Bacteriovoracales > Bacteriovoracaceae > JADGAN01. Next base: position 26,160 of record JADGAN010000010.1, read on the forward strand.
CTCATCTGTTCCAAAAAAATCAAGATGATCAATACAACGTTGAGGGGTTTGAAGTTGGCCACTCCTATGAAACGAAGCTCCCCGTGATGGATACAGATTTTATAAATACACTTAGTTATTTTTATACATTAAATAAAGATAAAAAAGAGGAAGAGTTGCAAAATGGTTCATTAGCGTTGTTGACTCAAGCGGCGACACCTCTAAATGCATGGTTGGCATTAGAGAGTGAGCTGGAAATAAAACAATTCCTCCGTACTTCTGGGCAAGATGGTGTTAAGGAGCGTGAGCTAAACCTACAGACATCCCCTGTCGTTTCTATGAGTGATAAAATTTCGTTCGCTCTTCCTGTTGCAGGTCATTTCTCTTCTGCTAAAAATTCCAAGAGAAATGGCTTTGAAGAAATGTCGGTCACGCCTGAATTTTCATACAAATTTCTTCCTGCTTTAAATTTGAAATTATATGCAGAGATGGTTCCCGTCATTGCTTACGATAATGAAACCATTGCAAGTGATTTTACAGAGAAAACTACATTTGGCTCCACTCTCACCTACAACTTCTAGTCAATATTATCATTAAGGCCCTTGGTTGATTTTCCGTGTGAAAAAAACTTTGACTTTTTGTTAGTCATGGCTAACAATTTAGATATATCTTGTTGATAACAAATGGTAATTTTTTTTCTTGCCATGGAGGCGATATGAATATTGTTGAGAATATAGGGCATGGTTTAACTTTTATCAATAAAGAATGCTATGATTTATCGATGCTAAAACTTTTAAAAGAGAATCCTCATTGTGATAGTGGAATGATTTCTTATTTTGGGTGGCGACATTTGTGGAGCTTTGACTGTCTTGTATTATCTGTGTTGCTTTCGCTTGCTTGTGATGGCAAAAAAATAATAAAGATCTTTAAGCGGCATGCAGGAATCAAGGATCTACCTAGCGATGAATTTGTTGGTTTTCATCTATTGCATCAGCAGTGCCATCTTAAAGATAGCACTATCGCACTTTCATTAGAAAATTGGTTTAATCAGCAATCCAATGCTGTCATCCAGAAAGTACGAAAGGTGGATGAGCATGATGATCGATCCATTCGCCTGCTTTCTTGCGAGGAGTGGGTTAAGCATCCTTTTCCTACTTTGTGGGCATTTATTTCAGATGAAAGGTGCAGGATGCACCAGCATGGAGTTTACCTGGTTCATAAATACGTTTTGCAACAATCTAAATGTTTTAACGGTCACAATGCATGCCAGGCGTCCTTTGAAAATAAAATTTCAATTCTAACCTATCAGATGCATAAAAAGAAGGTGCAATTTAATCTGCTGCAAGAGGAATTGAGTCTACTGAGGGATCAATTAGGAAAAGAAAAAAATGAAAATCAAAAATTACGAGAAGTAAATTCGCAACTCGAGACTAAAATTAAAAATATTAAGGACTCCGAAATTAATGAAGGAAAATTGTTGCATGTTATCCGGAAATTAAAATATGAATTAAATAAAGTTTCTCAAGAAAAAGAGAGCAGCTACGTGATTCCAACTTGCGGCCATAATCAAAATCACAATTGTGCTTGTAAAATGGTTTCGGATGCGCTTTTAGTAGAAAATCAAGAGAGCTATTGCTCCTCCGAGAAAAGCAATGATCAGGAAGTAGTTACGCTATCTAGTAACAAGATTCAATCATTAGCTCTAGTAGGAGGACTTGAAAGAATGGCGCTAAAGTATAAGCAGATAGTAGAAGAAATGGGCATCAGCTTTCTCTATCATAATGGGGAGTGTAGTGGTGGAAGTACGCCACTTAAGACAATTGTGCAAAAGAGCGATGTTGTATTGTTTATTACAAATGTTAACGGTCATGGTGCACTTGATATAGTCAAGAAAAGTTGTAAGAAATTAAACAAAGGTTTTATGGCAATCAATAAATGTGGGCCTCAAACATTAAGGCAGATAATCGAGAATATCCCTACTAGTAGGGCCGTCTAGCAAAAAATTACTTTTAAGTTTAGAGTCCACATGTGAAAAAGAATTTTTCCCAGGCATTGATTTGAGTGGCATCAGAATGGATCACGTCAGTAATGCGTCCGCCACCACCCACAGCAGTGAGATAATTTCCCTTGAATGTTTGAATAGCATAGTAACCTCCTCCTAGAGAAATCAGCGTGAATTTTTCCCAATCGAGTTGTCTTGTGGCATCGGAATGGATCACGTCAGTAATGCGTCCGCCACCGCCCACAGCAGTGAGGTAGTTGCCTGTGGCAGTTTTGATTCCATAGGGAATAGGAACCCCAACCCCTGGATCTATCAGCGTGAATTTCTCCCATGAGCGAACTTTTTTTGCATCTGAGTGAATGACATCGGTGATGCGTCCACCCCCTCCTACTGCAGTCAAGTAGTGGCCGCTGTAGGTTTTTATACTACAGGTGGTGGGTGCATTGGCAGCGTATGTTCCAGAATTGAAGGTAAATGATATAAAAAGTGATAAGAGAGAGGCCTTTATAAGATTGCTTTTTTTCATTCGGATTCTCCATATTGTGTATGATTGAAATGATCATGAATAAAGTCATGCATAGGCCATGCCAAAGGTGATTGTGTGAACTCAAATCTCGAGCAAGCATGCAACTCCCATGAATAGAATCCAAAATAAGCATGCTACAATAGATAAGTGGTGTATTTTTTGTCATTTTTGTCATCTTTAGTTTGATTGTATGATGTCATAAATGATCGATCGAATTGAAGATCTTCATTTTTAGAAGTAAATAAATTTTCTAGGGCCATAATTTCTTTTGTCATTTTAACTAAAATTTTTTGTGAGAATGTCGACAAGAACATGGACGACATAGTGATCTTAAGTCGTATTCAAAAAGCAACAAAATGGATTAAAAGGCGAAAATGTTATGTTTAAAGGTGGAGTTAAATTTTTTTATGCTGTTTTATTGGCAATTTTCATGAACCTTCCAGGGTTAGTGGTCTTTGCAGAAAATGGAGTCAGCAATGGAGAGATTGTTATTGGCATGTCTAATGCTTTATCGGGATCTGCAAAAGGGTTGGGGCTTGGTGTGAAAAATGGGGCAATGGCCTATTTTGAAAAAATAAATAAGACTGGGGGCATTCATGGCCGGAAAATCAGAGTTGTTAGTTATGATGATGAATATGAACCACAACTGGCCAGAAAAAATACAAAGAAATTGATTGATGAGGATAAAATTTTTGCACTATTTGGTTATGTAGGTACTCCCACCAGTAAGACGGTGATTAGTTATATCAGTCAAGTTGGTGTTCCATTTATCGCACCTTTTACTGGTGCTCAGTTTTTAAGAACTCCTATCAATAAAAATGTTTATAATGTACGTGCGAGCTATTTTGATGAAACAGAACTTCTTGTTAATAGAATAGTGAATGATTTAGGAATCAAGGAGATTGGAATTTTTATGCAAAATGATGGTTATGGGGCCGCAGGGCATGATGGTGTTGTTAGGGCACTGAAGAAGATCGATCTTAAGCAGGTAGGAGTTGGAAAATATAAAAGAAACACATTAGAGGTGCAAGAGGGATTAGATGAGTTAAAAAGATCACAAGCTAAAGCGGTGATCATGATTGGAGCATACAAGGCCTGTGCGGCATTTATGAAGCTGGCCAAGGCACAAGGGTTCACTCCTAAAATGTTTAATATTTCATTTGTTGGAGTAGATGAGCTTTATAAAGAGGCCGGGGAGGCCGCAGATGGAAGCTTTGTAAGTCAAGTCGTGCCTAATTTTTATGATGATTCAATGGAATTAATTAAGCAATATCAAAAAGATGTGATAAGCGATTTTAGTTTCCCCTCGCTTGAAGGATATATAGACGCTATCGTCATTGTTGAAGGGCTAAAGCAGGCAGGAAGTGATTTAACTAGAGAGAATTTTAAAAATGCAATGAAAAAAATAAATTTAAATATTGGAGGACTGCAAATTAATTTCACAGGAAAAATTAACCAAGCACTTAATAAAGTTTATTTAACTAAGCTAACCGGTGGAAAGATTGTTACTGTAGAAAAATTAAATTAAAAAAACAGACGTTCTGATCACGCAATTAAACTATCGAGAGGTAATTCATGAGTTTGCAGAAAATTTTAAGCAAAATGAACTTGAAAAATAGGATTTTGATTCCTGCTAATTTAGTTTCAACAATACTCTTGCTAGCATTAGTAGCAGGTGTTTACATTTACCAAAAAACTTCTTCTTCTGCTTCAGAACAGCTAATCACCAAGGTCGGTTTTATTTCAAATTTCTTAAGTGAATCCAGTAAAATATATATTCAAAACTGGGATTTAAATGCTCTTGAAAGTTTTGTGAAAATGAGTGTCGCTGACTCAGATATAAATTATGCTGTGTTTTATGATAATAACGGCAAAATCATGACTGAATCTAGTAAGATTATAGAGTCCCCTGATATTTTTAAAAAAGTGATAGAAATAAAATCAGATGAGGATGTAGTTGTTGGTAAACTGGTTATTGGCTATAATTTTGCGGGAGTGACTAAAACCATTCGCAGTGTCCTTTTATTTTTATTGTTGGGAGCAGTTATTACTCAACTTATAATTTCAATTACACTGAGTACGGTGGCGAATAACATTTCACAACCATTGGAAGAGGTTATGGATTTTTTGAAAAAAAGTGTGATTAAAATCAATGATATTTCTAAAAATCTTATAAGTAGCAGTGCTGTTCTTTTAAAAGGGGTAAATAGTCAAAGTACATCGATGCAAGAGACAGTGGCCTCGATTTCAGAAATTCGCAGCATGAGCAAACAAACTAACGATAAAGTCGAAAGCTCGTTGGAGTTAGGTCGCGATACCAGTAATAACGCTAATGAGGGAGCGGCAATCATGTCATCACTCACAGAATCCATGAATGCTATACATGATGCAAATTCGCAATTAACGGAAATGGTAAATATTATACATGAAATTTCAAATAAAACGAATATTATCAATGAAATAGTTTTTCAAACTAGATTATTATCTTTTAACGCTTCTATTGAGGCTGCCAGGGCCGGGCAGCATGGAAAAGGTTTTGCAGTTGTTGCAGAAGAAGTTGGCGATTTAGCGGAAATGAGTGGGCAAGCTGCAAAAGAGATTAGTGAGTTACTTGAAAAAAGCACAAAAAAAGTACAAGAAATTGTAACACTAACAAATAGTAAAGTAGTTAGAGGACAACAAATTTCAAAAGATGCCTTGATCTCTTTTGAGAAGATCTCAGATCATGTAAATGAAATTGTAAAATCATTTGAGACAATCAAAAACGCTACAGGCGAACAGCTCACAGGACTAGGAGAGTGTTCGATAGCATTAAATGAAATGAAAGAAGTCTCTTTTGCCAATCATAAAGTTTCTGATTCCACTGATGTATTGGCACAGAATTTGAATAGTGAATCTTGCGAGATCAAGAAATTTGCCGAGGTGATTGAGATGATTGTTTTAGGATTAAAAGACGTTGAAAGTAAAAAAAACAAGACAGGTACTTATGTTGAATCCCTGCTGAATTTAAAGAGTGAAGAATTGAATAGAAATAAAAAATTCAAGAGCAATTATGATAGTAGTAATAGTGTGGTTTCGGTAGTGGCAGCAAATGACAATAAAATTAACGGTCATGTTGAAAGTGCAGATATAGAAGATGTTGGTTTTTATAGCAAGAAAATATCTGAAAAAATAAAAGAAAATCCTTTTAAAGGTAATAGTAGAAAATCTGCTGATGCCGATGTTAAGCATTTATCTCAATATTTTGAAGAGCATGAATCAGAAAGGGATGGGACAGAGCAGAAAGATAAAAAGGCCGCATAAAGGTTTGTGTGCAGAAAAGGCAACAAGAATTGAATTAATACGCGGATAGGCGAGGAATTATTGTGATAGAGATGGATGAAGAAACCACCCAGGTGGTAATTGCAGATGTTCATGATTGCATAGAAACTTGGGAGAAAACTTGTTTAGAATTAGAGCATAATGTCTCGATAGAATTAATCAATACTTTGTTTCGGGTGGCCCATAATTTAAAGGGACTATCTCAAACTTACGGGTTTATTCATTTTGGTAAAATGGTACATACCATAGAAGACATTATTGTTTTAATAAAGAAAAATCCAGGTTTGATGTGCCAAGAGGCATTGGCATATTTTTTTAAGTGCCATACTCTACTATCTGCATGGGTAGATAAGATGATTGCTGACCCGAATTGCCTGCCGCAACCGGCGTTATCAAAAGAGATCTTAAATCAGACACGGTACCTGCTTTTGAAATTTAATAGCACAACTAATACCACTGAATGTGTTGCTAATCGACCGATAGAGATAGAAAAAAGTTCTTTGGCCGAAAACGCAAAGGAGAATCGAGATAAGCGTAATGATGGGCAATTGATTACTAAAAATTCAAATATCAGAGTACAAACTAAAAAAGTAGATGAATTAATAAAAATCATTAGCGAACTTTCAATCCAACTTTCTATTGTTAATTATCATAAAAAAAATAGTTGTCTCGAAAGTCCTTTTTGTTTGAAATCAATTGAGGCAAGCTATAAATTAATTAGGGAATTACAACAGAAAGGTATTTCACTCCGCTTACAGGGCCTAGCGAATTTATTTCAAAAATTAGAAAGAGCAGCATTGGATGTTTCTATAGACTTAAACAAAAAAATTGAGGTTGAGACCAAAGGAGAGGAGTGTGAACTAGATAAGACCGTCTTAGAGAAAATTGCGGAGCCGCTGATTCATATTATTAGAAATGCGGTGGATCATGGTTTGGAAAGTGAGCAAGAGAGAGTGAGTGCCAATAAGAATAAAGTTGGAAAGATTTTTTTAAACGCTTCTTATGTTGGCAATACCTTGGCGATTGAGATTAGCGATGATGGCAAAGGTTTGAATTATGAAAAGATAAGACAAAAAGCAATTGAAAAGGGCATAATTCGAGAAGAGGAAGAGCTGAGCAAAAATGAACTTGCTCAATTAATTTTTCATGCAGGATTATCTACGGCCGATAAAGTTACTGCGATTTCTGGCAGAGGTGTTGGGATGGATGTGGTAAAAACCACCATATCATCCTTATCGGGAAGCATTATCATCGAATCTATAGAAGGCCAAGGAACCTTATTTAAAATATTTGTGCCGCTTAGTCTTACGCTGGTGGAAGTTTTAATCGTAAAATTAAATAAAGTGAGATATCTCATCCCTGTTCAGGATATTCAAGAAATTGTCGATTTAAAAAAATTTAAAATTCAGACTCAAACCGCAGGGAAAATTTATTTTGATTTAAGAGGTGAAATAGTTCCTATCATTAATTTGGCCGATTTTTATCCCTCTGTTTCAAGCCAACAAGAGACTCCTTTTCTAAAGAACCAAGATAAGCAAACGAACGATTCCTATTTAGATATAAATAACAAAGATAGAGAGCTTTGTTTGATTGTGGAATATAAGCATAGAAAAATTGCTTTAAAGATAGATAGCTTGGAATACCAAGAGCAGATCATAGCTCGTGAACTTACTGGGCAGACTTCCAATAAACATTTATACAAAGGGTGTACCGTATTAGGGGATGGTACACCGGGATTGATCTTGGATATCTATAGTGTATTTTCAGCATTTGAGCATGTAATTTTAAAATAATTACAAGGAAAGGGAAAGCGTGAGAAAAAAAACCAGATTTCATTTAGATGATTATGATAAAAAATATTTGATTTTCCGTCTGGGAAATCAATATTTTGGTACACCATTGCTTGCTGTTAATGAGGTGATTAGGCCTTTGGAAATCACCCCAGTGGCCAGTGATATTCCTTTCTTTAAGGGCGCAATTAATCTTAGAGGAGAAGTTGTTGCCATCATGGATTTGCGCGAACTATTTAATATCGATACCGCCTATGGACCTGATACGTCGTATTTAATTTTTTACTCTTCGCGTGGGATTATTGGTGTGGTTGTGGATAGAATCCATTGCATAATGACTTTTCAAGATGAAAGTTTTCAGAAAAATCAAGTTATAGATGTATCGCAGAAATTTTCTTTTATTAAAGGTATCGCGCGTACAGAATCTTATCTGGTCACTATTATTGATTTAGAGCTACTAGTGAAAAACGATGCAACTATTAATATTTGTGAATTAGAAGAAAAAATGGGAACAGCAGTATAATAATACATGGAAAAAACAATTTTATCGGTGCTTAAATTAATTGAGAATATTCTTGGGCATTCAATCATAAATGATCCCGTGTGGAGCAAAAGTATTGAATTATTCTTGAACGAAGAACTGAAGCATGCAGGTCTCAAAGATTGTACTGAATACATGAATTTGTTATTGAGTAACGATATAAAGCTTAATCAGTTTATACATAAAGTGTTGATTCATAAAACACGATGGTTTCGAGAAGATTTCTATTTAAGTTATCTACAAAATATTTTTGACACTTTAAAGCAAAAGCATGTTCTTGAAGTTGATTTTAATGTTTTAAGTGTAGCATGCTCTACTGGACAAGAGGTATACTCCTTGGGCCTTTATTTGGAACATATAAAAAGAAAAATGATAAAAGTAAATTATCAATTAACTGGAATTGATATTGATGTCTATTCTTTGAATCAGGCCGAAAATGCTATGTATTCTTTAGATCAATTTAAATTAATCCCCCAGGAGTATCATTGCTTGTTGAAGAAAATTGAAGATGGAAATAGCGGTAGCTTTTCCATCGATCAAGAGATCAGGAAATGTTGTGATTTTTTACGATTTAATATTTACAGTGATGATTTTAAAGCACTTGGAAAATATGATTTGATTTTATGCAGAAATGTTTTGATCTATTTTGAAAAATCCACTGCACTTAAAATTGTTGAAAACATGTATAATGTTTTGAATGACAGAGGAATTATTGTCTTTGGGTCATCAGAAAGTATGAGCTTTACAGATTTAGGATTAGAAAATATTAGGCCTAATATCTATCAAAAAAAAATAAAAAAAATAGATAGAAGCACCCAGGATGTTTCAAAAGCAAACCCAACGGTGATAGCTAATCTTAATAAAGATGAACAAACCATCCCTAAACGTAAAATTTCAAGAATAAAGGCACTTACAAGACCTGAAGTGATTCTAATTGGTTCTAGTACTGGCGGGGTGAGTGTGCTAAACCATATTTTAAAAGAGATGCCTAACAATTGTCCTCCTATCGTTGTTGTTCAGCATATCGAAGAATCTTTTGCTAGTACGTTTGCACAAAACTTAGCGGAGACAGCAAAACTTAAATTAATAACAGAAAATAAAAATTTTTTAAAACCTGGTCACCTTTATTGTTCTCCTGGTGACTACCATATAGAGCTGAAAAACACAGGGAGCGGAATTTTGTTTTTATTATCAAAGCTCTCTCCTCGCAAAGGCCATCGTCCTTGTATTGATATACTCTTTAAAAGTGCAACTTTATTTGCAGAACATACGATGGCCATCATCCTCACTGGAATGGGACAAGATGGTGCTGATGGTATGGAATCTTTGTTTACAAATGGTGCTTATACAATGGTTCAAGATGAACAATCTTCTGTGGTTTTTGGAATGCCCAAAGAGGCCTTAAATAGAAAATGCGTTCACTTTTGTGGAGATATCGAGGAACTGCGACTAAAAATTATTACTGCCATTGCAGCTTAATCATACGATCACAAGAACTTAGAGACTAAGACCAATATTTAGGTGATAGTGAAAGCTCTTATCATTAATGTTTCTGGCCATATCTAGAATGATTGCAGGGATGGATATTTTTTTGAAATAGTATCTTGCCCCAAGACCAACAGTGTGTTCTTTTAACAGGGCCCCATTCATGATGGGTTTGATAAGTTTTATTCCATTATACTCATAAAAAGGTGATACAAAAATTCGATGGAATAGATGCTGTTGGTATTGCGCTAAAAATCCATAGTTGTATTGGGCGGGAGTAGAGGATCTATCGTATCCTCTAAGGCCGTCTTGACCTCCTAATAGTTTGCTTGCCAGGTACATATCATCGTTTGAGTAGTGTCCAAAAATATTAAGGTTGACAAAGTTGCGCCCAACCGGAAAACAATTATCGATCCATGCTTCATGGAGGTAGTTATTATGACCATTTTTATCTCTGAGTAAACTGAAATTGTAGGTAGTTACTGTCCCATCATATTGAATATCTAAAGTTTTGTAGGCATTGAGATGATGCCTAAAGAAAAGGCCAGTTCCATTTTTGTAAAATTGCCGTTGGCCATCACTAGTATAGACCTCTTTTTTGATATAGATAGGACCACCTTTGAAAACGTGGTTTTTATAAAGGTAATTGGGAGTAAAAAGAATGGTAGAAAGTCGTGATTCAAAGCTGTTTTTGATATTGTGTTCTCTACGGAATTCCACAAGATCAGATTTTTTTAAGAGAAGTAACTTAAAACCACTATTGTTGGTGAAAAAAGTTTCATCTTGGTAGTAGACAAGGACATTAAAACCAGAATTAGTAGTGGCCGCTCCTATGGCCATAGTCCCCATTGATCCTAGAAAATTATTATCGTAGATGAGGCCACCTCGATAATAGTAATTTCCTGATTGCGTTATCATAGGGACTGGAAAGAGAGACCACTTATCTTCTATTTCTAAATATAAAATGCCATCTTTGAAGTTGATTTTTTTTAAGTTGAATTGGTGATGACGGCGCAAATTTTCTTCAATCATAACGAGCTTATGATCATCAATTTCTTCACCAAGAGATACTCCGGAGTTTATTAAAATTGCTTTTGTGGTGGTCTTGCTATTGCCGGTAACTTCTATCTTATTAAGCAATCTTGTTTCTGCTATTGCTACCGTGAAAAGACTTAAAAAAAGAGATAAAGTGAGCAACAAAACTGTTGATCTTAGTCCAGATTTCACTACGATACCCTTTGGTTGAATTCCTTGAAGAAAAATATCAATTGTGGTTTTAGCTAAATATTTATTAATGCGATTATCTTGATCTAATTCAGGATGCATGAGTTTTGTAAATTCTGACACCATCAAATTCCTTTGCTCGGGGATGAGAGTGCCATGGAAAAAGAGAGAGTTCAACTATTTAAATAAAATTATCTTGCTTAAAGAAAACGTCCAAGAGTGTTTACAAAAATTATGATTCTAAGCACTTAAGAATTGGCAAAAAGATGTAAAAGATATTAAAATATGAGATGTCTCAACAAAAAATAAGCTTCTGCCTTTCTAAGGGATCTAGACCCGTTTTTTTTACAAGAGAGGGCAAAGAAAGAAAAAGATTATGGAATTTTTAATTGTCGGTTTTGGTGGTTGTTTAGGAGCAATTGCTCGCTATGTGATTTACCTTGCAGAGAAGTCACTGCTCCAACATAAGTTTCCCTTGGCCACGCTTATTATTAACTGTGTAGGATGCTTGCTTGCTGGTGCGGTGTTGGCCATGGGAGAAAGGTTTGCTCCAACAGAGCGGCACCTCCTGCTCTTTTGTACGATGGGTTTTATTAGCTCCTTTACTACCTTTTCTACTTTTAGTGTAGAAACACTTGCTCTCATCAGCTCCAATCAAATGGGATCAGCGCTTGCGAATGTGATTTTAAACGTTGTCTTGGGCGTATTGAGCATCTGGGGAGGCCAGCAGATTATTAGTAACTTGAAATATTGAAAGAGAGTGCTTATTGTGCCGGGCGAAACAGAAAAGCTAAACCTGCTTTTCTGTTTGTTGTGTAGATGCTTTACTTCTCTTGGACGAGTGTGTATCTCTAATAGAAATGTTTAGAGGAGGGGCGTATGCTCGGTGGTTATATATCGCTGATGCTCTTTTTAGGAGCAATTCTTTTATTTATTGTGGTCTCGCTTGTGGTGAATTTTTTCTTAGAACCAAAAGGCAAGCAGCTGGTACCGGCGCTTAGTGAACCGTTTGAGTGCGGAACCCCTCAACTTCAGCAGCAAAATACGACACAAATTCCAATCAGCTACTATAAGGTGGCGATTATTTTTGTTTTGTTTGATTTAGAGACAATTTTTCTTTTCTTATGGGCCATGGGTTCGCCAGGGATGAGTAATATGAAGTTCTTTACCTTCATATTGTTTATGCTGATTTTTACAATCATTTTTATCTACGTCATTAATCAAAAAATTTTGGATTTTAATATCAGGACAGAGAATAAATAAATAAATAAATAGAGAAAAAAATAATGATGAAAGGTTTTGAATACTTTACCACTCAAAAAGATGAGCTGTTAGCGTGGGCCAGAAAATTTTCCATTTTTCCTTATCCTTTTGTAACTGCTTGTTGTGGAATGGAGTTTATGTCAGTGGCGTCAACTCTTTATGATACCGATCGCTTTGGAGCGGCCTTACCGCGTTTTTCTCCAAGGCAATCCGACCTCTTGATGGTGGTGGGAACAGTTTCTCATAAACAGGCCCCGATTGTGAAAAAGATTTATGATCAGATGTGTTCTCCTAAGTGGGTGATCGCTTTTGGAGCGTGTGCCGTCAGTGGTGGGGTTTATCAAAACTATGCTACCTTGAAGGGATTGGATAAAATTATTCCCGTCGATGTTTATATTCCCGGGTGTCCGCCGCGGCCAGAAACGGTGATCGATGCCATTATCAAATTGCAGAGTAAAATTGAGACAGGGGTGAGTAAAAATGTTTAGTGAGAGTCAGGCCGTGGCCGATGGGCATCGGGTACTTGAAGTGGCGGTTGCAAGCGATTTAAGAAGTGTAGTGAGAAAATTGAAAGAGGAGTTCTCTTGCGATCTGCTTTTGGATATTACTGCGCTGGATTTGCTGGCGACCGAAACTAAAATGGTTATGGTTTATCATCTTTGTTCGACTAAACATGGGCAGCGCGTGCGGGTGAAAGTGCCGCTATCATCGACCAATAATATGTTTATGTTGCCATCGCTTCGAGAAGAGTATGCGGCCGCAAATTTTTTAGAGCGTGAAGTGCATGAGATGTATGGTGTGAATTTTGAAAACAATCCCGATCAGAGGAACATTTTGCTTTATAAGGGATTTGTGGGATATCCGCTGCGCAAAGATTTCGATATCGCAAAAGAGTGTCCGCTAGATTTGCAGGCCTCCCCAATAGAGAGCAGTGTAACTTTGGCCGATGATGAACAGAAGATGGTACTCAATTTTGGACCATCTCACCCAGCAACTCATGGAACGATTCATTTGGTGTTGAAACTTGAGGGCGAGCGAATAGAGCGCGCCGATGTTCATTGTGGCTATTTACACCGTGGTTTTGAGAAGGAGTGTGAGCGTCATAATTGGCAAAATATTATCCCTTTTACTGATCGCTTAAACTATTGTTCGCCACTGATTAACAATTTTGCTTACGCGGAAGCGGTGGAAGCGCTTGCCGGTATTACCATTAATGAGCGTTGCAGGTATGCACGCACACTACTATCAGAGTGTGCACGCCTTTGTGATCATCTAACTTGTATTGCTGCTAGCTTGATGGAGTTAGGGGCCATGACTCCCTTCCTCTATCTGATGACGATTCGAGACTATTTTTATGAGCACTTGGCATCGCTGACGGGGGCGCGCTTAACTCACTCTTTTGTGCGCTTTGGAGGACTAAAGAGCGAGCTTTCGAATGAGTGGCTTGCAAAACTGCAGGAGTGGCTTTGCTTTTATGAAGAGTATATTAAGCGCGTGCATGCGCTCGTTGATAGGAACCGCATCTTTATCGATAGAATGAGGAATACAGGGGTGATCTCTACTGCAGATGCCTTGTCGCTAGGTTTTACAGGACCGCTGCTCCGTTCGACTGGATTTGCTTACGACTTACGTAAGGCCGCTCCTTATCTTGCTTATGGAGAGTTGGATTTTGAAATTCCAGTGGGAATAAGTGGCGATAATTATGATCGCTACTATGTGCGCATGCGGGAGATGGATGAGTCGGTCTCCATGATTCGGCAGTGTATGAAAAAGATGCAAGCAATGGCAGTGCAAGGCCTTAACAGTGTGAATAGTGATAAGACCTATTTTTTACCCAAGATCCCAGTGGTGAGTGCAGGAGAAATTTATAAGGCCCATGAGGGTGCCAACGGAGAGCTGGGGTTTTATATTGTGAGTGTGGGTGGAAAGATTCCCTACAAGTTGCATGTGCGCGCTCCTAGCTTTGTGCATATGGGAGGATTTCATAAAATGATCGAGGGGGATCAGTTGGCAGATATTATTGCGACCTTTGGAACAATCAACATGATTGGTGGTGAGTGTGATCGCTAGCATGATCGTTGGCGAGATGAACGTGAATGTGAGGGGGCCTTAGACGATGATTGCAGATCTTGTGGTGACATTTGTTTTTATTTTGTTTGCGATGGTGATGCTCTTAGGTCTGGCAACACTGCTGACTTGGGTGGAGAGAAAACTGTCCGCAATGATGGCCGATCGGATTGGGGCCAACCGCTGTTATGTAAAAATTCCTCTTATCAATGTAAAGTTAATTGCGCTTGGTCTCTTTCATGCGATGGCGGATGGACTTAAAATGATGAGTAAGGAGCGCTTTATTCCTAAAGATGCAGATAAGTTTCTCTTTTTGTTAGCACCGTGGATTGTCTTTGCACCGGTGCTGCTGATGTTTGCACTGATCCCTTTTGGAGGTATCATCTATCCAGAGAAAATTTTTGGGAGTTTTTTTGCGGGCAAAGCGTACCTAATGCAAATTGCACCACTGGATGGTGGTGCCTTGATCATTTTGGCGATCTCGGGCATTTGTATTATTGGAGTAGTACTTGCAGGGTGGGCCTCCAATAATAAGTACTCCTTGCTTGGAAGTATTCGTGCCGCCTCACAGATGATCTCCTATGAGGTGGCCTTAGGGCTTTCGCTCTTACCAATGGTGCTGACGTATGGAAGTCTAGACTTACATACAATGATTGTAGCACAACAAGGAAGTATGTTGGGTGGAGTACTTCCTGCCTGGGGGATCTTCTTATCGCCACTGACGGCGATCATCTATTTAACAGCGGCCACGGCCGAAAATAAACGCATTCCCTTTGATATTCCCGAGGCGGAGTCGGAGATCATCGCTGGATTTTTTACGGAGTATAGTGGAATGCGAATGGCGCTCTTTATGTTTGCGGAGTTTGCAGAGATTGTGATTATCTCCTGTGTTTTTGTGGTCTTCTTTCTTGGAGGATACAATCTTCCTTATTGGGATTTTGCAGGGAGCTTCCCACGTTTGGCGATTGTACTTTGGCCTACGATCTTTTTTATTAAAGTTTTTATAGTGAGTTGTTTTCAAATTTTGGTGCGCTGGAGTTTACCACGCTTTCGCTACGATCAGTTGCTGACCTTTGGATGGAAATTTTTGTTGCCACTTGCAATGGTCAATATTACCGTAGTCACGCTCTTTTTATGGCTTGTTCAGAAGCACCAATAAGGACCGATAAAAAATGAAACGCAAAGAGTATTGGAACCAAAAAGAGATGAGCTACTGGGAAAAGTTATACTACCTGGAGATTGCTCGCGGTCTTTGGGTAACCTTTTCTGTCTTTATTAAAAATCTATACAAATGGTGTACGGGAAAGAAGGGGGCACTCACTGTATACTATCCTGAAGAGAGGCGAAGCGACTATGCAAGCAACTTTCGAGGAAAGCATAAGCTAACGATTTTAGAAAATGGTCGTCCCAAATGCATTGCCTGTAAAATGTGTGAAAATATTTGTCCCTCAAAATCGATTAAGATTGTCGCCGGAAAATCCCCCGATGAAAAGGATAGCTATAGTCTTAAGATACCGCTCTCCTTTGATTTAGACTACGCCAGCTGTATCTTTTGCGGACACTGTGTGGAGATTTGTCCTAAAGATGCCATCATTATGACAAACGATGTCTCTGAGTTACCTACCTATGCGCGAGAAAAATTGCTCTACTCCTTGAGCGATTTATTGGAGTCAAAAAAAGATGCTTAAACTACATTTGCTTTTTTGTTGTTTGGCCGTGGCCAGTGCAGTGGTGATGTTGCTCGTTCGCCATCCCATGAAGATGGCCTTGGCCTTGGTTGCAACCATGCTTAACCTTGCCATCGTTTATGGTCTTTCGGGGGCGCATGTGCTGGCGATTGGACAGGTGCTCATCTACGTGGGTGCGGTAATGATCTTCATGATCTATGTGGTGATGCTTTTAGATATAAAAGATAGCTCTCTGGTTAGGCCTCTTAGTCGCTACCTGTTTGCAGCGGTAGTTGTTTTATTGTTGATTGCAGGCATTAGCTATCATCAACTTGCAAACACTGTCACCACTCAAACGCTGCAAGCAATTACACCAGTGGGGGATATGTTGAGCTTTCGGCAATTTTCAGAGCACTTCTTAGAGGAGTATTGGTTACATTTTGAATTGTCTTCGGTTTTATTGCTGGTGACTACGGTTGCGGCGATTACGGTGCTAAATTTTAAAAAGGGAACTGAGTCGTTATGAATCAAGTAGAACTCTTATTCTATGGTGGTTTGCTGATCGTGATTATTGGGTTGTTAGGGGTGATTAGTCGAAAAAATTTACTCAGCATCTTGATGTTTCAGGAGTTGAGCTTAAATGGAGTAAACTTAGTTTTAGTTGCAGGATCGATCCTCCATCATAATTATCATGGTGCGATTTTAAGCTTCATTACCTTTATTGTAACTGCAGCAGAGATGGCGATTGCTATCTTGATTTTATTGTTACTGATCAAGAAGCGAAAAACCCTGGACGTTACTTTTTATTCCGAATTAAAAGGTTGATGGTGTGAGCATGAGTGAACTATTTTTGATTCTCTTTTTTCCGCTCGTCGGTTTTCTTATTAACGGCCTTTGGGGATCAAGACTCCAAGAGAAAAGTTGTGCGCTTATCGGGTGCGCCTTCCCCTTGCTAAGTCTCTTTTTACTTACCTACAAGACGGCCGTAAGCGACTTTTATGGAGTCAGTATCCTCTTTACTTGGGTGAGCTTTGAGAACTTAACCATCGATTTTGCACTAAAATTGGATCACCTCTCTTTATTGATGAGTTTTATTGTGCTGGGAATTGGATCGCTGATTCACATCTATTCCACAAAATATATGCATGGTGATCAGAGCTTTGCTCGCTACTTTAGCTATTTGAATCTTTTCTTGTTCTTTATGCTGCTCTTGGTGCTGGCCAATAATTTGCTGGTGATGTTTATCGGCTGGGAAGGTGTTGGACTTGCTTCTTATTTGCTGATCGGTTTTTGGTATAAGGAAAATGAAAATGCCAGCAGTGGCGCCAAGGCCTTTATCGTTAATCGCATTGGCGATATAGGTTTTTTGCTGGGGATCTTTATTTTGGCGTTTCATTTTCAAACTATAAATTTTGATGAGATCAATCGTGCTGCTTCCACTGCGAATGCTTCTGCAACCATGATAAACTTAAGCGCACTTTTCCTCTTTATTGGCGCTTGTGGAAAATCGGCACAACTGCCTTTGCATGTGTGGCTTCCCGATGCCATGACCGGTCCAACACCAGTCTCGGCACTGATTCATGCCGCTACCATGGTGACAGCAGGGATCTATATGATTGTAAGGTTACACCCGCTCTATATGCAAGCAACAGCAGTGCTTCCGCTGATCGCAGTGATTGGAACGCTGACCGCTCTTCTTGGCGCGTTAGTTGCGACTGTACAGAGTGATATCAAGCGTGTGTTAGCGTACTCTACAGTTTCACAACTGGGGTATATGTTTGCAGCACTAGGGGTGGGTGCCTTTTATCCGGCCATGCTCCATCTCTTTACTCACGCTTTTTTTAAGGCCACGCTCTTTTTGAGTGCCGGGGCCATCATCCATGCCCTCCATGGAGAGCAAGATATTTATAAGATGGGTGGACTAGCAAAAAAAATGCCTTGGAACATGGTTGCCTTCCTCTTAGGATCTCTTTGTTTGGCCGGAGTGCCACTGACCTCTGGCTTTATTTCTAAAGAGGCAATTCTCATGCATACCTATTCACATTCGCATTCGTATTCGCAGACGCTAACCATTTTACTCTTAATTACAGCAGCACTCACCGCTTTTTATATCAGTAAAACTTTTTTCTTGGTATTTCTTCCCTCAAAAAACGGAAGTGAAAAACCATTGCATGCGATTGCTTTTGCAATGTCTTTGCCCGTGATCGCGCTAGCAATACTTTCGATTGTGGTTGGTCTTTTCCATATTCCCGCTTTTATGGAAAATTATTTAAATCTTGCAAAAAGCATTACGATAAAAGAGGAGGCCCACATCTTGATTCCTGCACTCTCCCTTTCACTGTCAGCTTTTGCCATTGCCATTGCTTATTTGATAACCGTTAAGCAAATAAAAATCGTGCCGAAAATTTTAGAACAAAAATTTTATTTTGATCATCTTTATGAAAAAGTGTTGCTTTCTACTCTTCGCGCTTTTTGCAAAAGGGTACTTGCTACAATCTTCGAGGTGAAAATTATTGAGGCGGCCATCTGGAGTATGCGTGATCTTGTCCTCTTCTCCTCGAGGAGAGTTACACTGCTCACTAATGGCCAGATCCAGTGGTATGTTCTTTTGATATTGATGGCACTCTCCCTGCTCATGGTATGGTGGTTTTATGTTTAAGTTTACTCTAGGATTATCGCTCTTTCTTCCCTTGATTTTACTGCTCCTGCCTTCGCAGAAAGAGCGAGTAGTCGCATGGGTAAATATGGGAATACAGCTTTTGCTGTTAGCACTTTTTTTTACGATGCTAACGAATAGTGAACTGTGCGAATTTAGTTTTACCCTTAGTGAAAGTTTAGGCCTGCACTACCATCTCTTGATCGACGAGTTTAATAAGTACCTGATCCTGCTTACAGCACTGATCTTTCCTTTAGTTACTTATGCCAGCATCGACTTCATCAAAACAGAGAAAAAACTTTTTCACCTGATGCTAGCACTCTCCTATCTTTTAATCGTGCAAACCTTTTTGGCCCAAAACCTTCTCTTCTTCTACGCCTTTTGGGAATGCTCGATCGTTCCCATGTTTTTTATTATTGGAATTTGGGGTGGCGGCAATCGTTTGCTTGCAACTTACAAATTTGTATTGTTTACGGCGCTTGGAAGTATTTTAATGTTGGCGGCGATTCTCTTCTTAGTGGTGGCAAACTATAAAATTAGTGGTGTGTTTACCTTT
This sequence comes from Oligoflexia bacterium, assembly GCA_015231955.1. Lineage (GTDB taxonomy): Bacteria > Bdellovibrionota > Bacteriovoracia > Bacteriovoracales > Bacteriovoracaceae > JADGAN01. Next base: position 45,237 of record JADGAN010000010.1, read on the forward strand.
GAGCTACAACCCCTTTTGCGTCTACAAGAGACACTCCCGCTCTCAGCACAGCGCTGGGCCTTCTTGGCCTTTGCCTTCGCCTTTATGATCAAAATTCCTGTTCCCCCTTTTCACACTTGGCTCCCCTATGCCCACGTTGAGGCCCCAGCACCTGGCTCCATGCTTTTGGCGGCGATCTTACTCAAGATGGGAGCGTACGGTTTTATAAAATTTGTGCTCTTCCTCTTTCCCGCAGTCGTCGAGGAGTGGAGACTACCGTTGATGGCGATTTTTGTTCTAGGAGCACTCTACGGTTCAGCACTCGCTTTCGTTCAAAACGATATTAAAAAGATTGTTGCCTACTCATCGATAGGCCACATGGGAATCTTAATGCTTGGCCTAGTTACCCCGAGCGAGAGCGCCATCTCCGGCGCCATGCTGAGTATGCTTGGCCATGGTTTAACTTCGGCCGCACTTTTTTATTCTATAGGCCTTCTTTACGAGCGCCTGCACACTCGTGACCTCTTCCATTTTGGAGAGCTTGCTACCACTATGCCACGCTTTTCGCTGCTCTTCTTTTTAATCACACTTTCAGCGATGGCGGTCCCACCAACACTAGGTTTTGCCTCCGAATTTTTCATCTTTCTTGGCGCCATCAGCTACTCGCTTAAAATGGTGATCACCAGCAACCACTACCTCTTTATCGCGGTAAGTGGAGCGGCAATGCTCACCATTCTTCTTGGCACGCTCTATAGTTTACGCTTAGTGAAGTACCTCCTCTGGGGAAAAAAGAGTGAGGCCTCTTTGCTTCGTGCTGGTGTCCGCGATCTAAACCTAGGAGAGTGCTCTGTCTTCACAGTGCTGCTTCTCTTTATCTTTGTTTTAGGCATTTATCCCCAATTCATCATTGAAAGTTTTAAATTGGCCATCAAAGGACTAAGCATATCATGAATATTTTTTACGCCCTCTTACCAGAAAATATCCTAGTGCTTGCACTGCTTTTATTTCCAATGATCGAGGTATTAAAGCTAAAAAGCAAAGCGCTTCCCTTGACCGCTTTCCTGTTGGCCACTGTAGGCGCCTTGGCCGTACTTGCTATTCACTACCAGCAAGCTTTAGAGGTAACTCTCTTTTATGGACACTACCAAGTATCCCCTAACTTACAGGCCATAAAATTTTTACTCACCTTCTCGTTGTTACCGATCCTACTACTAAGAGAACAAATTTTCATCGGCCACTACAAATACTATTTTTTACTCTTGGCCCTCCTCTACGGTTCGATGGTGATGATTTCCAGTGGCAGCTTCATCACTCTCTTTGTAGGGCTAGCACTTCTAAGCATTCCTCTTTTTCCCTTGATCTTAAATGGGCCGATTCAAAAAGAGTCTTCAGAATCGGCCATCAAGTATATCATCATTGACAGTACGCTGACAGCGCTCTTCTTACTAGGGATTGCTTTCATCTACTTTGCCTCTGGTAAAATGGATCTAACCATTATCAGTAGCGACAATGTACTCTATCGTTTTGGATGCCTCCTGCTCCTTCTCTCCCTCTTCATTAAACTTGCAATCGTGCCTTTTCACCCCTGGTCTCCCGATGTCTACGAAGGGTGTGATAATCGCATCCTCTATATCTTATCAGTAACGGTAAAGGCCACCATCGTCTTTGTCCTCTGGAAAATTTTTGCCAACACCGCCAACTTCTTAAACTACCCCTGGCAAGCAATCATCATTACCTTAAGTATCGCCTCCATTTTAGTTGGCAACCTCTCCCTCATCAAACAAACCTCCATCAAACGCTTCTTCGCCTACTCCTCCATCGCACACATGGGATACATCACTCTTATCTTAGTTGTAACCAATGTGAGCATAGAGACTATCGCTATAATAATCTTTGCCTACTTTGCAATCTACTCCATCTCCATGCTCCTTTGCCTCCTGCCGTTAGGCAATCTCTTAGCATCAGCAGATCAGCTTTCTCTCTTAGAGCAGTTCCATCAGCGCTCTTCCACAAGATCAAGCTTTTTAAGTTTTGGTCTCCTCTCGCTTGCAGGGATTCCACCCTTTCCAGGCTTTTGGATTAAAATTGTGATTATGGGATATTTAATAAAGTGTGATTACACTTTAGTTGCAGTGATCGCCTTTCTTGCAAGCTATATTGGAATCTATCCCTACTTCAAAGTGATGGGTGGGCAATTCTTTGGAGCAATTAAGCATTAATCAAAATTCCAGAAACCTTGTTCTAACCATAAACTTGAAATCGCACCTATAGAAACATCGGAACGATGGAAGTTAAGAGTGGCGAAGAGGCAGAGTTAATACTTAAAGAATTGCTAGATTAAGAAGAGTGAAACGTCTTTTGTCCTTTGGTGATCCCATCACCGTCATGTTTTATTCGATCTCATAGGGATGGTTATCGTTGGGCCATTACATGGCCAGGATCATTTTCCCCTAGGGTTATTTGGGTTATTGGATTTCTCCTTACGCTATTGTGGTTATTGCGGTTACTTCTGCTGGGCGTGTATTGCCGACCTCAAGGGTCGTGCAGGCCTAGGACATAAAAAGAGTTAGAGTTTACCTTCGGGAAATCGACTTTTGAAATTGGGTTGGTTTCCCTGACACTTCTGATATTATGTTAGTTCCTAATACTAGATGGTATTGACGAGAGAGTGCCATCTCTAATAATTGTAGAGGCAAACCACCAAATACGATTCCAGAGATTATAACATTTGAATCAAGGCAGACTGTGAAAGGATTTTTGATTTATTCATCGAAATCCTTCATGGTGAGGCCCTTGTTCTTTGCCTTGCTAGATGCTTTCTTGTGAAGGGAGTGCAATCTTTTTTGTGCCATATACTGTCGAAAAGTTTCTCTTAAAAGTTCAGATATAGTTCTCTGTTCTTCTTTTGCAACTTTTTCAATTTCTTTCCCCATCTCTGAGGGAAGAGATATAGTAATCGTTTTTGCAGATGGCATGAAAACTCCTTGGAAGTAGGGTAAGAAATAATCTTAATTTATCTTATCCTACAAATTCACTCCGTTCAAGGGTTTTTATACAAAAATTACGCAGCGTCCTTGCTGCTATCCTTCCCGTTACAATTAAATTCTTTTAGCTCCCTATAAACAGTCGCGGCCGAATATCCTGCCAACTTTGCTATCTTCCTATACGAGAGTCCCTGAGCGGCCAAATTTTGAATTAGGAGCGATTGCCTTGATCTAGGCCGCCCTAACTCTGCTCCCTTTGCTCTGGCGTTGATAAGACCATTTTTTACCCTCTCTGCGATGAGATCACGCTCAAGAGTAGCAACGCCCGCGATGATAACGAATACCGCTTTACCGATTGCGGAGTTGGTTTCGATCTTCTCACTCAAACTAATAAAGGCCACTCCGCTCTCTTGAAACTCGGTCAGCGCGGCCAAGAGATGTTGAGTGCTTCGGGCCCTTCAAGAGATGGCAGAGCTACGAAATCTTTTGCAATCAGAAAAAAGCATTATGGAGTCGGCGGAAAAAGAGAACAAGCGCATAGAAGAAGAGGAAAAGATCCGTGTTGAGAAAGAGAGGCAGGCCTTAGAAGAAAAACTCGAGGAGGAGAAGAGGTTAAATCCAGTTATCAAAGAGGTGCAGTTTGAAAAAGACTTGAAAGGTCATACTAATTCTGTTCGCTCTGCAAACTTTAGTCCTGATGGAAAATGGATCGTAACTGCTTCTTGGGATAACACTGCTAAACTTTGGGAGTCCGATGGAACCTTTGTTGCTACACTAGAAGGTAAGCCAAACGGACATACTAAGGTGGTTAACTCCGCAAACTTTAGTCCTGATGGAAAAGGGATCGTAACGGCTTCTGATGACAAGACTGCCAAACTTTGGAAGATCATTTACGAATGAAAACTATGCATGATGTCATTTTGTGTCATTATTTGTGTCATTTGTGTCAACCGACTTTTGGGACTCATCATGTGAGCGCGCCAAGTCCCAGAAGTGGGGTGGCACTTCCCCTCGGATTGAGACTAATTTGGTTTTATCTTTAGCTGGGTAAGTCGAGTAGAAAAGCCGATTTAATCTTAAAGGCAGTTTTTTCCAACCTAGATGATGTTCCTCTTTCACTATAAAGTTATCAAATAGAGTATTCATACAATTTCCTAACATATCTCTATTAATAATCTCATTCAGTGAGTAACTAAATGGAGTGTACTTAAAAATGAAACTACAGCAAAAATTAATTTCGTCCTTTATTCTTGTTGCTTTACTGCCGCTACTTTTTATCAGTGTTAATCTCTATTTCTCGTTTAAATCACTCTTAATTGCCAATGAAAAAAATAAAATTACCTCCATCAATACCAATAAGAAAGAGGCCTTTAAGCTACTACTTGAAAATTTAGAAGAGACAGTGGAGGCCACTTCAAGAGATGGCATTCTCCTAGAATCCTTTGATCAGCTAAAGGCCTACCACGATAAGGTAAATCCAGATCCAGCTGGTGAATTTCCGGTAAATAGTGAAGAGTATCAGGCGATTTGGAAGGAGGTTAATCAACGCTTACACCACTATATCAAAGATCACGCTCTTTATGATCTCATGATTATCTGTAAGGCGCATGGGCATGTGATATACACCCATGCCAAAGAACCCGACCTTGGGCAAAATGTCAGCACAGGCACCCTAAAAGATTCTGGACTTGGTCATGCCTGGAGTGGTGCTCTTAAAACCGATGACTATTTCTTTGAAGATTTTTCAAAGTATGCTCCCAGTAATGGCCTACCGGGCGCATTTGTTGCTCATGTTGTAAAAAAGGGAAGCGATACCATGGCCGTCGTCGTGATGCAAATTAGTGAAAAAAACATTAACAGGTTAATGTTTAAACGCGAGGGCATGGGCCGAACAGCAGAGAGCTATTTAGTTGGTCAAGATGGACTCATGCGATCAGACTCTTTTCTTAATCCCGAAAAGTATTCCCTAAACAACTCCTTTGCGCAAAATAATAAAATCTCCTCTGCCACGTATCAAGATGCTATGAGAGGAGAAGTGGGTGTAGACACCATTATCAATGATAAGGGAAACCTGGTGATCTCTGGGCACGATTTTATTGATATTGCATCGTCAGGAGTTCGCTACGCCATACTCACAGAGATTGATATGGATGAGGTTTTAGAAGCGATCTTCGCACTAAGAAATAAAATTATTTTAGTGTGCCTGGTAATTATTGCAGCAATTGCAGTCGGAGGTTTCTATTTTGCAAGATCTATTAAATTTTTCACTGATCATTTGATAGCCTCCGCTGATAATGTTGTAAACTCCTCTAATCAAGTCTCTTCTGGTAATCAAGATCTCTCCTCTAGAACACAGGAGCAGGCCTCCATGTTACAAGCAACGGCAGCAACAGTAGAGGAGATCACCTCACAGATAAAACAGACAGCAGAAAATTCCCAAAAGGCCACAGAACTTTCCTCTGCAACAGTCACCAAGGCAAGTGAAGGGGCCTCGATCTCTAATGAAACCAAGGAGGCCATGTCAGAGATCTCCAGTAGTAGTCAAAAAATTTCTGATATTATTGGACTAGTTGAAAATATTGCATTTCAAACCAACATTTTGGCGATCAATGCTGCAATAGAGGCCGCCAAGGCCGGAGAGCAAGGGAAGGGATTTGCAGTCGTAGCGATTGAGGTACGCGATTTAGCACAAAGAGCATCAGATGCAACGAAAGAGATTAAGCTTCTCATTAAAAACAGTGTGGAAAAAGTACAAAAGGGAGAGAAGTTGGTTTTAAGAAGCAATGAAAAGTTGCAAGAAATTTCACAAGAGGTTAAGGAGGTGACAGGTCTTATGCAGGAAGTATCAACGGCAACCAAAGAGCAATTTAGTGCCGTTGAACAAATTAATAATTCCATCACCCAACTCGATTCAACCACTCAGCAAAATGCGGCCCTGGTAGAACAGATCGCTGCTGCAAGCGAAAACATGGCCACCACCGGTAAAGGTACCCACAAGCTAATTCAAGAGTATGTCCTGGGCAAAAAGGCCGCCTAAAAATTTGACCTTTTCTAGTTGGAGCTAAAATCAAGTAAAGTAAGTAGAAGAGTAGACGAAAGCTCATTCCATTAAGCATAACGTAATCACTCAACATGGCCGTTATAGGCATCCTTGATTAGGGACATTAGTAGGTATTGAACAAGTAAATAATTTGAATTATTGCTGTCTTGAACCTTAGAAACATCCGAAATCATCTCTGTGAGAAGGGTATCATATTTACGAGTAAAATCCCTTCCAGTATACTCTCTCATTTTGGTGAATACTTTTTTGAAAATATCCATCTTATTGCTGATGTCAGCTGCTAATGCATTAGAATCCAAAGAGCTATTGGTAATCTCATGAATAATTTTTACCATCAGGTCATTAGAGATGCTAAGATTGGATTCCAATGAAATATTTTTTGATGAAGTTTTTTCAGTATTATTGCTTGGGTAGATGGGAATTTGTATTTCATTAGAGTTTCCATTCAACGAATCAGAAGTATCGCTATTTTCATTTAGAAGTGCCATCATCACTACTTCGAGACTAGATTTTTCCTCTATGAAATAGGGTTTTATGATGAAGCGGGAACGGAACCAAAAGTTAAACATTCGAGTGCTTGGAATTTCTGATTGCTGTAAATAGGTCAGTGCTGCTTTTTTTGATAGTAGAAAATACTCTTCCTTGGTATTGATGATCTCATGTTTATTAAAGGGTAAGTCATCGATAAAGGCCTTGTAACTAGAGTAATGCTTTAGCAAGTTAAACCCTTGGATGCTTGATTGCTCCGCTGAAGGATAAAATTCTGGAAGAAAATGAATCATAGCACTAAAGCTATTGTTGCTTTTAATTAAATCATGAAGACGATTTTCATAGCGTTCTTTTTGGGGCATATCCTGAATTTCTGCTAGTTGTTCTTTGAAGATGCGAAAAACATCCGTATACATTGTTCGAGAAAAGGTTTCTTGATCGTATGCTGCTGTTATAATGTATTGCAATAGTAACATAGAGAAATCGATGGCACGGTAATTGTTAGGTATAAGCTCTCGGTGATACAAAAGATAGTGGGCCCAAAAAAGAGGGAATTCATCTAGTGACTGGGTATCTAGTGCTTTAACGACCATCTTATCAAAAGCATCTTTGTTTCTTGCAAGAAAAAGATTGAATTGCTGTTTTTCAATGACTGGTGAATCATTAACATAAGAAGATGGAGCGATCGTCTTGAAATAATCAAGGTCTTGGATAATAAAACTAGAACTAGCGATGCTTTCATTAAAGATACTGTCTTTTAATAATTGCTCTTCAATCTCTTTTAGCTCATTTTGTAATTCTACAAATACAGGGTGAGTAATCATGGTGTCCAATATTCTAATTTGAGCGATCACCATCTCTCCTTTGGAAATAATAAACCCTTTGTTCTTGAGAAAATCAGAGAGAATATTTTTAAAGTCAGAAACATTTAGAATGCTTTTTACAACCTTTAAAAGCTCGATAACGTTGTTTAATGTCTCCGCGGAACCGCGTATTCGATTACTTGTGAGTGATCTCCATAAGGATGCGTTGTCAAGTATGCTGTTTGTCAATTTAATGATCTCGTTTTTATCCAAGAGATTTTCTTGGGCCAAAACCTCTATGTATGTAGGTAGCAAGATTAGTTCTGATTGAAAATCATTGTTGTTGTAACTTGCATAAGTGTTCCGTTGGGCCCTTTTTTGATACAAATTCCACATTTTTATGATTCCATCCAGCACTTTTTGCTTATCAACCATATTGAAACTTCTGATTTTATGAAACCAAAGGCCTGCAACTTCTAATTGATTATGCTGAGTTAATATTTCAAAAGTATTCAAAATATTATCTTTTTTCTCAGGATGATTATCGCATAGGGCCTCGATCCTACGATTGACATTGATACACTCATAAATGCTCTTTTCTGTTTTGGCATTAAGACATTTCGAGCTTTTTTTCTCACACGCTTTGCTGCCATACTGCTGTAAAAGTGCAGTTAGTTGCGCCTCACTGGGAATATCACTATCATTCCAGTGTTGTGTCCATGCTTTAGCAATCCAAATGGCACGGAGTCCATTGATAATTCCATTCAAGGAAGCGGTCTTGGCCACACGATTTAAAAGTTTGATTTTTTGATGATTGGGTAAGTTGCGATAAACCCCTTTTGGGTGCAATTTTAACACGGAAGAAACATTGGCCATTATTCCTGCAACCATAGGAGCAGAAAAACTTGTTCCAGAGGTGAATTTTCCAAATACTTCTTTTCCGCTGCTAGATGTGCATGAATTATTATCCATCAATTCAAATAAGTCAGGTTTTTTTGGAGCAAATGTAAACACCGCTTTCCCTGGGGCGAAAATTTCTCCTTGGGAAGAGAAATCCGCAATGTTGGTCAAGAATGCGGTTGCGCCTACTCGCAAATAAGCATCTTCTAGTAAACGAACGTCTCTATTAGAATAATCATGAAGATAATGGTCGTTTCCTGATGATTTGATGATTAAGCATCCTTGCTCTAAAAATTGTTGCATTAAAGGTTTGTTGCGCTCTTCCTCAACTTCATCTCCAGACTCATCTTTTTCATCACCCCAACTGACATTGATAATGCTGTTTTGTGCTTTACAAGCGGCTATCATACTACTCTCTAATACTTCATTCTCACAGGAAGAATTTGCACCGGGTTTTGTAACCCGATAGACATTCAAGCGAGTTTTAGAAGATGTTCCAATATTTTCATTTCCTATAATTAATCCACTAACCATGGTTCCATGACCATTTTCATCATTAAAGACTTCGCCTCTTCCCTCGTATCCAGTTTGAGAATAAATTTTAGAAGAATAATACGTTTCAACAAAGTTTTTATTAAAACCACTATCTAAGACTGCAACCGGTTCATCATCCTCAATGCCCCAAAGTTCCAAATCTTCTTTCATTAAATCATTGTCTATTTGGAGTTGTGCCCATAATTTGGTGACTCCGGAGTTGTAGCATGTTTGGAACAAAGGATTGATATCCCTATAATCTTTGACTCCTAATGCTGAGGAAAGTGTATCCACTTTTCCATCGAGATGCTTGATCTCTTCATCATTGAAGATTGCAAATTCTTTTGCCATCAAATAGTCTTTGATGAAGACTTCAAATTCACTTTTGATCAATCTGTTTTTTGTTTGGTATCGATTATAAAGTGATTCAAGTATATTGATCACGCGTTTGTTTTCTGGCATTCTCAGATTTTGGATTCTTGTTTGCATCTCCTGCAGTTTTTCATCGGATAGATATTTTCTTTGGTTTTCATCCCTTATTCTTAATTCAAAAACTCTCAATTTATCAAATTTATCTCTGCCATCATTTTCCTTCTCTAGTTGTGATAATAATTTAAAATTTTCTTCAAGATGTTTTTGTTGCTCTAACGCAAAATCAATACTTGATACTTGCGGTGAAGGGACATCGTTTCCTTCTTGTTTGCTTGGTAGAACTGTAGCACCTTCTCCGCTTTGGGCCGGAGTAGATGAGGATGTTTCTACTGATGATGGAGTTTTGCTTGAAGATCCTGTATCAGGATTACTATCGCTTTTACATGAAGTAATCGTTAAGGAGACAATCAGTGCTGCCAATAAAAAAATATTTTTTCTAAATCTACCCTTTTTCATGCTTATCCTCCGTTCTGCTGACAAAGTACCAGCCGACTTTTGGGACTTCGTGTGTTGCTGGTGATGGGTCGAACAGTTGCTGTTAAATCGAAACGCCCGCTAGCGCTTCTTCCACAGTTTGTCTTAAGGATTCGTTATCGATAAACTCCTCTCCTTCATTAAGATCTTTGCTTGCAACAAGCTCCTTATCGGCCTTGCTAATATAAAAATCTACATGACAGCTAATTCCTCCAGAGATCACCGTGCTATTGTCTACTGTTACAGAATAAATATTTGCATCACACTCTTTGTCGAGGAAAGAACCCTGTTTCTCCTGGCACGCCTTCTCATAAGCTACTTTGAAGTCTGGCGCATGCTCTGGTTTGATGCTAACTTGTCCACAAACACCATCTTGGAGTTTTCCTTCATCATCTTTTAGAATGCATGCCATTTTCACACCGGTTGGCGATGAAATATTTGTAACTGCATTTGCTGGATTTGAGTTTGAGCTTGGATTTGAAGATGAGGAGGATGTTGTTGTTGTCGTCGTTGTTTCTTTGCTTTTACAAGAGACAAGAGAAGCAAGACAAACGATCATGACAGCAACTGAAACAATAATGTTACATTTTTTGAAATTCATAAAACACTCTCCATTGACCAAAGTTAAAGTTAGTTGGAAACCTGATTGTTGATTCCCTCTTGTGAATGGTTACTTTTGCAAGGGTAGTGCCAGAATTTTATTGATGCTAACTATTTATAATAATTTTGCAATGGAGTGAGAATGGTAAAAAGTGTTGTTTAGATTATAGACAGATGACTTCTTTTTAGAGGGATTAGAGCTCGATGAGTGAGGCCGGATCAACGGTGTTGTCCATCTGGTTTACGTGATGGAGTTGAATGTTTTTACCTCTGACCTCTTGGGTGAATTCGTAGTAAACAGGACTGTACTCTCTGGTGCAGATGCGGGGGCGTAATGGAGTGTTGGTGATGCGAACTGCTTCTACGCTAGTGTTGCCTTGGCCATCTGTAGAGACAATGAGGTCGGCGGTTACTCCAATGGCCATACATCGATTGCCGCCAAGTTCGATTTTGCCTTGGAGGATGTATGCTCGGTAGTCTGGATTAAATCCCCCATTAATGGGTGTGGCGGTTACATCGAGCATGATGGCCTGCTCGCGAACAAAATTGCTAGCAACGAGATCGTTAGCGCTTAGGTGGTTACCCATCTCCTCTACGTTATGAATGACGATTCCTTTTGCGCGAATATCTTTTTGGAACTCATGATAGACGGGAGCATAGATCATATAGCAGATAGGAGCTGGCGTAGAAAGATCTCTAATTCTATAAGCGATAAGGTGTGCAACTCCATTGGTATCGGTAGCGACTTTGATCTTCACAGAGGTGGCAGTAGCAGTACAAGCATTGCTTGCAATCATCACTTTGCCTGCGATGTGAGCGCCTTGGAAAGCGGGATTAATGCCTCCGTTAATAGGAGTAGAGCTAACATCTAGTATAATTGCCTCGCGCTTTTCGATTTTTCGCGGGTCTCGCTCTAGGGCCATTGTCGCAATAGGTAGGGTTGATAAAAGAAAGAGAGCAGATAATAGTAAATTTTTCATCAAGAACCTCCAATAAAAGATAGGGTTTGAAAGCAATAGAGATGGAAAGTAGAGCACCTACTGTAGATTGAAAATTAATTTTTCGTAATAAGGGGATAGTATTTTTTATTATGGAAGTATATTTTGGTAACAGCACGGCACTTTCTTGAGTCTTTTAGTTTAAGGAGAAATAAAATGGAATTAGTAACCGATCTTTTTATCAATAATGAGTGGAGGGCCAGCATTTCAAAACAGAGATTTCAAACTGTTAATCCTGCAAATGAGCAAGCGATTGCGATGGTAGCAGAGGCCGGTGTCGAAGATGTGGAGTTGGCGGTGCAAGTGGCCAGTTGCGCCTTTGCTTTGCAAAGTACAGGAGCATGGAGCACGCTAACAGCAAAAGAGCGATCAAGATTGCTTGGGCGGATTGCCGATTTAATGGAGGAGCATCGCGAGGAGCTTGCTACAATTGAGGCGCTTGATGCTGGTAAATCTTATCGTGCCGCCTTTGAAGATGATCTTCCTTTTTGTATCAGCATCATTCGCTATTATGCAGGAGTGATTGGACAAATAGAGGGAAAATATTTGCAGTTTCATCACGCCTATACCGCCTATACGAGGCATGAAGCGATTGGGGTAGTGGCCGCAATTACTCCTTGGAACTATCCACTGATGATGTTTGTTTCAAAAGTAGCACCAGCACTCGCGGCGGGAAATGTAGTGATTGTAAAGCCAGCAGAGGAGACGCCACTTTCTGCACTGGCGATGAGCAAGCTTTTTGTTAAGGCGGGATTTCCGGCCGGAGTGGTGAATGTTTTAACTGGAGGGCCTGCCACTGGAGAGGCCTTAGTAGAGCATCCTGGTGTGCAAAAGATTGCTTTTACCGGATCAACAGAGGTGGGTAAAAAGATTGCAGCAAACGCTGCTAAAAGTTTAAAACGCGTCTCCTTAGAGCTTGGAGGCAAGAGTCCCAATATTATCTTTGCTGATGTTTTAAATTTAGAGGAGGCGGTGAGTGCTGCTTGCAATAGTGTCTTTTATCATCAAGGGCAGACTTGCTGTGCGGGTACAAGAGTGCTGGTGGAAAAAAATGTCTATCAAAATTTTTTAGAACAAGCAAAGAGTAAGAGCAGTGATTACAACCAAGAAAAGGGCACACTGATTAGTAAAAAACAGTTGGAGCGTGTTTGTAACTATATCTCTATCGGCAAAGAGGAGGGAGCAAAACTTTTGTGTGGGGGGAAACAGCTTGGTAGTGTGGGATTTGGAGTGGAGGCGACTATTTTTTACGATGTAAAAAATAGTATGCGCATTGCTCAGGAGGAGATTTTTGGACCGGTGATGTGTGTGATTCCCTTTGAAGGAGAGGAGGAGGCGATCGCCCTTGCCAATGATACGCAATATGGTCTAGCGGCAGCGCTGTGGACAAGCGATAGCATGAAGGCCAATCGCGTGATGAGAGCGCTTAAAAGTGGAACAGTTTGGATTAACTGCTCTGATATCTCAGACCCCTCACTGCCTTTTGGAGGAGTGAAAATGTCGGGTTATGGAAAAGATCTTGGAGTCGATAGTTTGCAAAGTTACACCGAGGTTAAGAGTGTGGTGCTAAAGAATTGAGCTACAACAAACTGGACATTGCGAGAGGGATGGAAAATCATTGAATCATGTAATAGCAAAAAAAAAATTCATTATTCAAGGAGGATGTAATGAGACCTGCTGTTTTTTTGATCTCGCTCATGTTGCTACTATCAATGGTTTCTATCAAATCTCACGCTTCCCTTGCAGCTAAAGAGAAGTTAAGTCCGATGTTGCAAAAGCAGTTGAACTTTAATCAGTCGGATGCTCTCTCGGTTTTAGTTTATTTACGAGGGAAAGCTGATCTTAGTAGGAGTGCACAGTTAAAGAGTAAGCAGGAGAAAGGCGCCTTTGTCTATAAGACGTTAAAGAGTGTTGCTTTACGTGCACAGGCCCCTTTTTTAAAGTGGCTTAGTGGACAGAAGATTACGTATCAACGTTTTTACATTGTGAACATGATTGCACTTTTTGATGTAAACGCAGAGGCCATTTTACAAATTTCCAAACGTAGTGATGTAGAAAAAATTGTTTTAAATCCTAGCTTCAAGGCACTGCCTGAGACCTCTTTTGCCGAGGTGGTGATGTCAGAGATGGATGATGCCATGAAAGCGGATGGGGGGGAAAGCAAAGGACCTGGCGCCAATATTGTAAACACCGGTGCCGATCAAGTGTGGACAAAATTAAATGTGCGTGGAGAAGGCATTGTAGTTGCGGGACAAGATACGGGAGTAGAGTGGAGGCATCCAGCACTGGTGCGACAATATCGAGGGGCAAGTGGTGATCACGCTTATAGTTGGCACGACTCCATTAAATCGACGATCGGGGGAGACAGCAACTCTTGTGGATACAACTTAAGTGAACCTTGCGACGATAATGGACATGGTACTCACACCATCGGCACTGTTGTTGGGGATGATGGTAATGGCAATCAAGTTGGTATGGCCCCACAGGCAAAATGGATTGCTTGCCGAAATATGGACGCAGGTTTTGGGCGTCCTTCTACTTACATTGAGTGCTTCGAATGGTTTTTGGCCCCTTATCCTCAAGGGCAAGATCCTCTGACTGCCGGCCGCTCTGATAAGGCACCTCATGTGATCAACAACTCCTGGGGATGTCCTGCAGAGGAGGGATGCCATGAGGCCGAGATCTTACCGATTTTAAGAGCACTCAAGGCCGCAGGTGTGATGGTGGTCGCCTCTGCTGGTAATGAAGGATCTGCTTGCAGTACCATCCAAGATGCACCGGCGATGCACTCCGAAGAGACGCTCTCGGTAGGGGCCCATAGTCACTCTACTGGAGCAATTGCTAACTTTTCCAGTCGTGGCCCCTCTACCTATGATGGACAAATTGGTCCCGATGTCACCGCTCCTGGAGTTAACATTCGCTCATCCACCGTTGGCGGAGGTTACTCCGGTTTTATGTGGAGTGGAACCTCAATGGCCGGTCCTCACGTTGTGGGTGAAGTGGCGCTTCTCTGGTCAGCAAAGAAAAATTTAATTGGAAAAATTGAGGAGACGGTGGCGATTATCAGGAACAGCGCCACTGCTAAAATCACCAGTGAGAGTTGTGGAGGAGTCAGTGGTAGTAAAGTACCCAACAACACCTTTGGGTATGGTGCGATCAACGCCTATAAGGCCCTCACTTTGTAAAAGACAGAGTAACTGCGCGTAGGAGCACTAAAGCGTGCATATCCTTTGTTGATCTCTTTGGTAAGTGCACCGATGACGGGCATTCTTGCAAGGAGAGTACGAAGACAGAGGGGTTCGCAAATTTTGTAAACAAGCGAACTCTTTCTGTAATCGGCATCGATCCCTAGAGTATGCCAAACAATTCTTTTAGGCCTACTCTTTTTCATCAGATCCAATTTTTGATAATCACCATCGATGAGTTTAAAGGCCTCGGCCATATCGGCATGGCCGTAGACGAAGGCGATAACTTTGTTCTCTTGATTGTAGGCCTTACAAAAGGAACCGGGGAAGAGAAAAGGGGCCATAGAGGAGATGGCGCTAGTAAACTCCTCTTTTGAGATGTGAGCAAAACCGTAGTTGTTTTGAAAGGTCGCAAGTGCCGAATCGTACATCTCTTTAATTTCACTTTCTAACTGATTTAAATCGGCAAGCTTGATGCGGACAAGGTCTTTGGGGCGGGGCCTTAGTCTTGCAGCGAGTAGCGTATGCAACGTCATAATCAAAACGTTCCATACACTCAGTTCCCAGCTGTACCAGGTGGAGTGAATTTTATAACCATTTTTCAATGCCAGCGCTGGATAGTAATCGTGGTTTCTTGGTTCACCCAAGAAAGGGGCCGTCTTATGGCCCGAGGTTTGAAAACGGTAACTGTAGTAAATGCTAAAATTGATGGGGCCATGAATTTCACTGCAACCGCGCTGATAAAGCCAGCTTTCGGCCTCAGTATAGAGTTTTTGTGCCACTTCGTCGTCATTGATCGATTCATAAAAACCGAAGTGCCCAACTTTGCTATTGGGAGCATTGACGAAGTGATGGTCAATAGAAACAAAAATGCGTCCAACAGCGACACCATTTTTCAAGGCCAAGAGGGCGGAAAAATCGGCATGAGCAAAAAAGGGATTGCCACTAGAAAACTTCATCTCCTCAGACACTTTAAGTGGAGGAATCCACTCTTTCCGATGGTTTTGATAGAGTTTCCAGGGGAGTTCTATAAACGCCTTCATTTCTTGTGAGTTAAGGGCAACTTTAATGACTTCAACCATGAATGACCTCAATAAAATTCATTTAAAAACTATTTTTGAAAAAAAAGCCTCTATAGTGAGAGATGCACTCCGATGGTAGAATAGTCAAAGGATCAGTATAAGTAAAGTATCCTAACGAGAGAGTATTTGATGGATCAGAAAAAACGCGAGGATCCTCCGAAAAAATTATGCAACTTTTATATATGCGAGATGAGACGTAGACGAAAGATTGAAATCAAGCATGAGATGATTTTAGGCAGAGGTCAACATTGTGAGATCTGTATTAATGACAGTGATGTGAGTGGAAAGCATCTGCAATTTTTGATTAAGGAGGAGACGCTTTGGCTGGTTGATTTAGCATCGACCAATGGCACCTTTGTTAATGGGGTGAAGATTTCTGCACAGACTGCTTCTCGAATACGAAACGGGGATCGTTTGCATGTGGGAAGTGTGCAATTTGAAGTTCAAATAGAGGAATGCGATTTATGGGCCTCACAAAAGAGTAATGAAAAGCGATTCAATGAGATTCCTGATCACCTGAGTGGGATCTCTGTCGGTTCATGCCCTGCTAAGAGTTTCGAGATGGAAAGGATCGCTGCAAATGTGAAGAGAACGCAAAAAGAGCAGGAGGCAGCAAAAGAGAAATTTGATCAAAATGTTCAACGACAGGCACCGCTTTTTTACGATCCCCAGATGTATAAACCAACAGGTATGGTAGGAGAAGAGCAAGAGCAAAAGCAAGAGCAAAAGCAAGAAGAGCGAGAACAAGGCGAGCAAGATAAGGAGCAAGATGACTGTCAAGAGAGTGATGCAGGAGACTCCATGGTAACTTCTACAGAGGTTCTTCCAAGTATTGCCGTTGTTCAAAATAGTGTGATAATAGAGAGAGAACAGACCGCTTCTGATCTTACTGTCGTAAGTTCTCAATCAATACCAGTCAATAGAACCGACAAATCAAACGATTTACAGCTGCTCGAAAAAAAAATTGGCGAGTTGGAGGCGATCAAGATTCGTTTGGAAAAGGAGTTACTAGAGTATGGACTATTATCGAAGCAAAAGGGAGAGTTACAGAAAAAAATGGAGTGCTTGATTGCTCATGTTTTAACTCTTGAGGAGGTCAATATACGGAAAAGGAAGCTTCAGGAATTAAATTTGCAAAAAGAAAAGATTGAAACGAGAATTGCAAGGCAAGAGGGAAAGATTGCAAAACACGAAGAGTTTCGTGCTTTAGAATCAATATACAGTGAACTCATTATTCGCATCAATTGGATTGACGAGCATCATGGCAAAAGCCAGCAGATAAAAGAAGAACTGATTAGATTAAAAAATGAGTATCATCAGCAAAAATTTAAAGAGGAGAAAAGTCGTATAGAAAATGAGGTAAAGAAAAAACAAGAAGAGAAAGCTCGGATGACAGAATTGCAACGAGAAATTGAAAGGCTGCAAAAAGAGCTCAAGAAGCTTGGATAATTGACATAACTCACATCATCACCCTTTTTAAATATTTTCTTCAATTAAAAAATCTGGTAAAAATAGTTTTTACATTGCTTTAACTAGGATGAAGAAAAGAATGAGCTTCGAAAAAAAAGTGATTGATTACTGTGAGAAGATTGCTAGCATTGCTGCCTTCCAAGTCGAAAAGGTTTTGGATCTCATAGTAAAACAACAGTGTACAGTGCCTTTTATTGCTCGTTATCGTAAAGAGGTAACTGGTAATTTAGATGAGGTGCAAATTAGGAATATTCACTCCGCCTATGAGGAGTGTTTGGAAATTGAGAAGAGGAGACTCTATATCACCGAGGCGATTAGGAAAATGGAGGCGTTAACTCCAGAATTGGAAAAGGATATTCGGAGTGCCCAAACATTAGAGCAGCTAGAGGATATCTATGCGCCTTATAAATCAAAGAAAAAGACCAAGGCCATGATTGCACGGGAGGCGGGCGTTTTACCGCTTGCCGAGGAGATTTTGGCCAGCAAAAAATCTCTAAGTGAGCTTGCAAAAGAGTGGCAACTTCCAGAGGGAATTCCCGACTTTGTTTCAGCACTAGCAATGGCCAAAGATATTATCATTGAAAAAGTTGCTCATCATGTAGAGTTAAAAGAGGAGTTGCGACAAGATTATTGGGAGAAAGCAATTTTACACTCTACAATGCGAACGAAGGGAGCAGAGGTAGACGATTACCTTAACTTTAAAGATTTTTTTGATTTTAAAGAGGCGATTAAAAATTTAAAGATCGATAAAAACTCCCATCGCTTTTTGGCCATGAAGCGAGGAATGACTCAAAAGGTGTTAAAGCTCGAGGTGGAGTATGATGAGGAGCTAGCAAAAGCAATTGTTCAAAGGTATTTTTTGACGAATACCCTTGGATGTATTGAGGTTATTAAAGAGTGTATTGCTTATGCGTATAAAGATTATATCCACCCCTCTCTCGATTTGGAGATTAAGACAGAGCTTAAGAAGAGTGCAGATGAAGCTGCCATTTCGGTGTTTGGAATTAACTTAAAGAACTTGTTGCTTGCACCCTACTTGGGATCAAAGCGAGTGATGGCCATCGATCCTGGTGTGCGCACCGGTTGCAAAGTGGTGGTGATCGATGAGAGTGGAAAGCTATTGGTGGATTTTGTGGTCTACCCCCATGAACCCCATATGGCGGTTAAAGAGTCAAAGCTGGTTTTAGAAAATGCCATTACAGAACTTAAAGTGGAGTATATTGCGATTGGAAATGGTACCTATGGGAGAGAAACACTCTATTTTTGTGAAGAGCACTTGGTTCCAGTCAAGGAGAAGCGGGTTAAGGCCACGATGATCTCGGAGTCGGGAGCAAGCATCTATTCTGCCAGTGATATTGCTCGCAAAGAGTTTCCCGATAAAGATACTACAGTAAGAGGTTCAATCTCTATTGCCAGAAGATTTCAAGATCCGCTTGCGGAGCTGGTGAAGATCGATCCCAAGTCAATTGGTGTTGGCCAATATCAACACGATGTCAACGAGAGCAAATTAAAGCGCTCGCTCACCGATGTGGTAGAGAGTTGTGTGAACTATGTGGGGGTAGATCTGAATACTGCTTCTGCGCCTTTATTATCGTACATTTCCGGGATTGGTCCAAAGCTTGCGGAGAGTGTGGTCTCTTATCGGCAAGAGAAGGGACGATTTAAGTCGCGAGAGGAGCTTTTAACTGTTTCCAGGTTTACTCAAAAAATTTATGAGCAAGCGGCAGGATTTATGAGAATTTATGAGGGGAAAAACCCACTGGATGCCACCTTCATTCATCCCGAAAAGTATGCAATTTTGGAAGGGTGGTCGCAAAAAAAAGGTATCTCCTTAAGCGAACTTGTCAGTGATCCACAGATCCAAGTAAACTTAGAGCGCGATAAGGAGTTGGAGAGTGCGATTGGTCCTTTTACCTTTAAAGATGTGGTGCACTCACTTAAGGCCCCAAGACAAGATCCTCGAAAAGAGTTTAAATCGGTGGAGTTTAGCAAAATGCTCCGGAGCTTTGGCGATTTAAAAGAGGGTGAGTGGTATGTTGGTGTAGTCAACAATATTACACAATTTGGTGCTTTTGTGGATATTGGAATTAAGGAGAGTGGACTACTCCACGTCTCTGAGATCGCCAATGAGTTTGTTGAAAACCCTTTAAGTAAGTTGCAAGTCGGACAGGAGGTGAAGGTACGAGTGATTGCCATCGATAAAGAGCGCAAACGTATTTCACTCTCTTGCCGGAGCAATAGTGTGGTGGGTGCTACTATTGGCAGCGGAGGCAATGGCAGTAGTAGCGCTCGAGGGGATTCGAAAAAACGCCCTTTTAGCAAAGATAATTTTGCAAAACAAGAGATTAAGAATAACCCTTTTGGTGCTTTGAAAAATATTCAACTAAAGAAGTAAGATAATCTCCTCTTCTCAAAAGAAAATAAATAAAGTTATAGTGATAGTAAGTTCTATTATTTTCAAAGGGAGAAGAGAGATGTTTGAATTGCTATTCCCCGTTTTACGACAAATTGTAGTTATCCTCTTTTTATACATCATTGCAGGACGTGCGTTTGCATTGCCAGGAAGTAGTGACAGCGGTTGTGAAAATTCTCAGCTGGATGTACGCCTGGGTAGTTTTTCAGTTGATGCTGGCAAAATTAAAGAGGAACTTTGTGTGAATTATCCCTCTGCTGAAAAATTAAAGGAGCGAAATCGCATTTGGGGAAAAATGATCGATGAGAAAGATGCGGCCATTGATAAAAAGCAAAAAGAGGATCCACTCTTTGCAAGGGCACTGCAATCAGTGGACTTCGATGAAAATAGTTCCGACAGCAACTACGTTGATCAAGTGATTCAAAAGTTGTCTGAAGAAATTGATAAGAAATATCAGCAAGAGCTTGCTAAATTAGAATCTGACTGCAACAAAATTTAACTTAAAGAGTTTCATCAAGGGGAAACCACCAAGATGATTTATAAATCTTTGCCAGCTCTTCTTTGTTTGCTGTTCACTTTTTTTTCCTCTGCCATAACTTTTGCTGCCAATGTGGATCTAAAAACGATCCCGCCAGGAACCTATGAGATGATAGGCCGTTATAGTAGTGGTGATCGTACTTTTGTCGTTTATGATGGTACTCCTCAAGAGATCCGCATCCACCTTTGGGGAAAACGTGTTTTTTACTCTTTCATTCCAGGAAAACGCTACTTTTATAAAGTCGCTATTAAGTTAAAAAATTCTGTGCAAAGTGGGCAACCAGGAGTTAAAGGCCACCTCTTAAATGTCCAAGGGATTCATACGTACGATTTAAGTGTACCCCAGTATTCGAGTGTTTCGGAAGAGCTCTACTTCGGAAAAGGGGGCGAGAAAGTAATTAAAAAGCGCAAGCGCCGCTCTCGCGATAACAATGGACGTAATCAGGCCTAATAACTAGCGTGAACGCAAAGAGTAGAATGTTTGGGCCCCCACCTGAGTTATCTCCAGTAGCGATTCGATCTTGCTGAGTTCTCTTTCCATAACTTTGGGTGTGGATTGTAGGGATTTGCAGAGATCTTCAAGTGTGCTCGGTCTTCGCTTTAAGATAGCAAGGATTGTATCCGTATTACTGCTATTATTGTTAGCGGTGGTAGAGGTAGAGGTAGAGGTAGAGGAGAGTGGAAGCTGTTTTGCTCTAGGAAGAATGATCTCTACCGCGAAGGGGGAAAGCAGCTGTTTTAACTCTTGTAACTTTTCAAGAGGAGGCACTTTAACCCAAGCTTCACTTCCGGGACGGTCAAGTAGGTTCATTTGAATTTTTTCAAAACGCATTTTTTGTAAAGATTTTTTAATTTGAGAAAACTCTTCGAAGGAGTCATTGACTCCTTCAATGACAAAAATTTCAATCCAAACTTTACCCTGAAATTCCTGTGTAAAGTTGATCATTCCTTGAGTGAACATCTGTACGTTAATACTTGGGTGGGCACGGTTGATGGTTTGAAAGGCCGCCTCTCCTGCTGCACTGAAAGTAGGAATTACCAGATCGGCCAAGTGTAAATCGCTACGGACATCGCTTCTTGAGAAGAGAGTGCCATTGGTAAGCACACAGATTTTATATTGAGCATACGTTTGCTTAAGGTATTGCAACACTTTTCCCAGACTTTTGTAAAGCGTAGGCTCGCCTGCACCACTAAAGGTGATGTAATCAATTGCTGTAGTTGAAGGGAGTTTGCTTAGATAGTGGTCAATTGCCCTAATCACCTCTTGATAGGGGTGGAACTCTTCTCTCTCTACAGTCAGCGCAGTGGTGTTGCCACATTCACAAAAAACACAATTGAGAGTGCAATGCTTGTGCGGGATAAGATCGATTCCAAGCGAGTTTCCAAGTCTCCTTGATTGAATGGGTCCAAAAAGAATATCTATAGTACGAGTGGAATTCAAAGACATAAAAGAAGCTGGCCTTATTGTTAAGTAAAATAGTTTTTTGTTAAGGCCAATTATATTTTAGGAGAGAGGATTACGCTACATCCTTCTTGTAAAAATCATCTCTATCCTCATCATCACCCTCGTTATCCTTGTCGTGCTCAAGTTTGCGCTTTTTGTGCTCATCAAGTTGGTGAATATTTCCATCTTCATTCTCATCGCGAATATCGTCGGTATCAACGATATTGTCATCATTTCTTCTCTTGGCCGGGCCATAAAGGTAGCGATTCAGTGTGCTTTCCTGATCCTTAAGGATGGCCATTTTCAAATCTTCAGCGGGAATGTCGAGAATTTCGGAAACACGGCGAAGCATCTTTAAAGGAATGTTGCATAGCGCACGCTCTACATTGCTGATGAACTGTCCATTTTTATATCCTAAAAGATGAGATAGTTCAGATTGTGAGTAGTTCTTGGTGTGGCCAACCCTTTTTGACTTGATTAATTTGGCAATGTTTTGAAAGCAACGCATATCCATCTCCTGTGAATGAAAAAGAATCATTAATAAACCATCTTACTTAACAGTCGCTATCTACATGGTAGCTTTAGCAACAACTAGCTTATCGGTGAAATAAAAAAAGTTATTACATAAATTTATATTAGCAATCAGTTTTTGTTGAATCCTAGAGAGAAAATTTTGGTTGGAGAGGAGTTAACTGTTGGCAATCACGCAATAGCACCTGTAGAAAAGGAGGTGCTATCTTAGTAAATAAATTGTAAGAATTTTTGAGAAGCGTAAAGTTTCGTTAGCAAAAGGGTAGAACATGAGGTTTATGATTAAAAAGTGTCTTTTAATTCCTATCTTGCTTTTTTCATTATTTTATTCAGTGATGGCAGTTCCTCTAGAACTAGAGCGAGAGCTTTTAGTAAATAAAATTCTTGTGCTCTCGATTCATTCGAGCATTAATCCGGCAACTTTAAGTTACTTAAGGGAGGGGATGGAGCGGGCAAAACGTGAGGGATTTCAAAGTGTACTGATTAAGATGAATACGCCAGGAGGACTGGTCTCTACCACCAAAGATATTCTCACTCTCTTTGGTGAATACTCTATTCCGATGATTGTCTGGATAACACCTGAAGGTGCCTCTGCCACGAGTGCAGGTGCGATTATTAGTAGTGGTGCTCATTTGTTATTTATGTCTCCTGGAACTAATATCGGTGCGGCCACCCCCATCACACTCTCTGGTGATTTAGATGGAGAAAAGAAGCAGAATAGTAGGGAGGAGAAAGAGGAAGAGTTGGATGAGAAAGCGCAACTTAAAAAAAGTTTAGAGCAGATGATTACTCCCAAAGGAGAGAAGGAAAAAAAGGGTAGTAAGAGCAATAGTAGTAAAGATATGGGAAGCGATTTGAAGAAAAAAGCGATTAACGATTTGGTGGCATTAGTGAAGTCACTAAGTAGTGCTCGCGGTAGAAATGGAGAGATGTTTGCCGAGATGATCAAAAATGCATCCTCCTTTGAGGCAGAGGTGGCCTTAAAGAAGGGGCTAATTAATGGCATGTGCAATACCTTGGAAGAGCTCCTAAAAGCGCTAGAGGGAAAAGAGATCATCTTGCATGGAGAAAAAATACGCTTGAAATTACCCAGTGAAGGAGGCGCTCAGGCGGTTCGCAGTGTTGAACATAAGATGGACCTTGGACAGGTGTTGCTCGATGTTTTTGCTAACCCTAGCTTGGCCTATATTTTATTTATTTTAGGAGCGGCCTTGATCTATTTGGAGTTTCAAGCACCAGGGGGCTTCGTGGCAGGGGCAAGCGGCGCCATCTGCTTGCTGCTCTCAGGGATTGCCTTTCAAGTGTTACCACTCAATTTTGGGGCATTAGGGCTGATTATCCTCTCCTTTGTGCTCTTTTTGTTGGAGACCTACGTCTCTAGCTACGGGCTTTTGGTGGTTGCAGGACTGGTCTCTTTGGTCTTTGGTTCACTCTTCCTCTATCGTAGTGACAGCGGCTATTTGGATTTTAATTATGCCGTTGTCTACTCGACTGTCTTGGCGGTAGGCCTCTTTATAGGATTTATTACCTTCTATTGGATTTGGGATGCCAGCAAACAAGGGGGGGTTCGTCGGCGCTTTAAGCGTAAAGAGGATCATCATGAGATTGTAGGCAAAAAAGTTACAGTGATCGCAGTCTTGCCAGAGGGAAATCGCTATCAGGTGAAATTGCAAGGAGAGCTATGGAATGCTTACTCGCCCCTTACGGAACACTACAAAGAGGGAGAGGAGTTGGAGGTAATCTCTATCGATGTAAAAAAGTTACTAGTGGAAGTTAAAAAGTGACATGGCCAAGGGCCGCTTTTTTTGTTAGATACGGTTTTTACAAATATAGATGAGGAGTGCTGATCTCATGGCCTACGAAAAAGCATTTAATGAAGAGTTTGCTAAAAAGCTAGTTGACGCTGCCTCTGATGCAGACGCGGATGAGGTGTTGGAACGGGAATTTTTAGCGATGAAAGAGCGCTCTTTGGCGCTCAATCAGGCGCGAAAAAGAATGTCTTTGGGTTTTCAAGAGGTGCTGCTGGCCTTAAAGGATGCTTACCCGGGCCTCGATTTAAATGATGCCAATTTTATAGGCACTCCCGATCGCATGGCGCGAGCAATGCTGGAGGTGTGCTCTGGGCTTGGTGCTGATGATAGAAGTGTTTTTTCGAAGTCGTTTCCTTCGGGTGAATACAATGAAATGATCATGTTAAAAGATATTGAGTATACCTCCATTTGTGCTCACCACTTTTTTCCTTTTACAGGGGTGGCCCACATTGGGTATATGCCTGCACGTGGAAAAGATGAAGAAGAGGATGGCCACAAGGTGGTGGGAGTGAGTAAACTTGCAAGGATTGTGGATGTCTATGCTAATAGGCCACAGTTACAAGAGCGAATGTGTACAGAAATTATGCAGGCGATTAAAGAGCAGCTTAACCCTAGAGGGGTAATGGTGGTGGTTGAGGGTAAGCACGGTTGTATTGGTTGTCGCGGAGTTAAGAAGGTGAATGCCACCATGATTACTTCAGGTCTTGATGGTGCCTTTAAAACCTCAGCTAAGCTACGCTCAGAATTTTTAGCGCTCTTAAAGCGTGGAAACCTTCGCTAAGAAGGGAGAGGAGATGGTTATATGGCCATTATGATGACGGGAAGAGAGTCTTGTGCCAGAGCAATGCACTTTTGTTATGGCCATCGCGTGATGGGCCATAAGGGAAAGTGTGTAAACTTACATGGGCATAATGGAGAGGTGTGGATTTACGTTACGAGAATGCATCAGCAGCAGGGGTTGGATGAGCTAGGAATGGTGATCGATTTTTCCCTGCTTAAAGAGCGAATTGGAGCGTGGATCGATGCCCATTGGGATCATACTATGATCTTAAATAAAAATGATCAGGAGACGATTTTAGCGCTTGAAAAATTGCCACTAGATGCCCGCCAGCGGCCACCCTTTTTACTGGAGGGCAATCCTACCGCAGAAAATCTTGCCAAGTACCTCTTATGGAGCGTTTGTCCTCGTGTGCTTCAAGGACTAGGGGTAGTGGTGTTTAAAGTTGAGTTTTGGGAGTCTTTCCAAAGCATGGCCATCGAAGAGTTAGATCCTTTCTCCCCGGAGGTTTTGGCACTCTACAAGTAACTCTATAAGTAAAATACTCTGGTAATTTTAAGCTTTCGCGATCGCTTTTTTTCCTCCTATAATTGGAAGAATGAAGAAAACATTTTTATCTGTTTCCCTAGCATCCCTTATTTCTCTCATACTCTTGCTCTCCCTCTCTTCTTGCCTTGCACCTGCGGCCTCTAAACGCTATGTCACTGTAAGTGGCGCTACTAGCGATGCCACTCCTACGGTTGTTGAGTCACCGCTCGCTACCCCCACCTCGGAAATGGGAAGTGCTAACTATCTTCAAGATGGTTCGACCAAGACGCTTGCAGTTTTGCACCTGAATTACGATTACCAAGATAGTTTTTACTTGCGAGGCCCAGAGATCAACAACTACTTAAGTTCTGAAAAGGAGAGGAGTAGTGCACTCTGTTTGATTCAGATTTTTTTAGTGCCAAAAAAGATTTTGCTTTTGTCGGCCAATCCCAAATTTTTTCACAATTTTAATGATGGTTCCCGCGAATACTATTTCCAGATGATTAGTTCCGATGAGGGATATAATAAAAATATTTGTATGAAGAGTGAACTCATTAATATGTTGATTGCTCCTACACCTATGGCAAACTCCTCCGTCTCTGGGTATGCGGGGTATCAGCTAGTGTATCAAGTCGCTGATCTATGCCCTAATAGCAGTTGCAAAGGAACCATCTTTTCTTTGCCGCTTTTTTTAACCACCAGTGCAGGCAGTGAATTAAAAAAGCTTCACCTCTCCCACTTGGGACTAGGGATTAAGAGCAACAAAGAGGCAGAGGATCGTTCGGTAAAGTCGTGCAATAGCAGTAATGAGTGTAAAGCGAGCGGTTTTGATTGTTGTTTGGATGGGCAGTGTGTGAGTGACAAGCAGTTAAGGTATAATGTTGACAAGAGTTCAGCAGAGTACCTGCAAGCGCAACAAGATATTCTGGCAAACCCCATAAACGTCTTAAATTATCCACGACTCTACTTTATTTGTTCGCAATCCATCTCTCCCACACCTTCACCTGCAAGCACACCCATTAATGTGGTAAGCTTTGAGGAGTTGGAAGAGCTCTATAAGTGTTCGAGGCCTGAAGAGGAATCGGAGTTAGCAATCTGTACTATGAAGTATGAGCGTATCGCCACCCCACGTGCCGACTTTACCGCAAAACCGGGGCCGTTTTTAACGGGAACTGATGATCGCAATTTTAAAGATGTGTATATGGGAAGTGCTGGCGATAAATTAAATCCTCACAGCATTGTCGAGATTTTGTATGCGGGTGCCTCTATCTATAACTATAAAACACCGATCCCTAGTGCCACGGTGGCGGTGATTGAGATTGATAGTAATAACGATAACCTCACCGATGCGCAACAGTTGCGTATTCTTAAAAATAATAGTAGGGCGCATCTTGATGATAGCTTAAAGATTCGTTACAAGATTGACGGTAGCTGCGAGGAGGTAGGAACCTCGCTAGCGCGTTGTTATCGCTACTACAAGCAGGGACAAAACCTGGGAAAGATCAATGATCACTTGGCCTCCAATACAAAATTTGTGCTTCCCTATTATGCCGATCTTAGTCGGCAAATCGTGGTGGAGGTGGATGGGCAACAGATGTTTGAAGGGTACCATTGGCAACGAGGAGAAGAGTCGGTCAAGTATATTGAGATCACTCCTTACAATGAAGAGACGCGGATGGGGTTGGATGTTTTTGATGAACAATTGGTAAAGATTGCTTTTTACGTGAATACATCTTTGTATTCAGTTTTAAATCAAAAGCGGGCGGCCAGCGATAAGATTGCCTCTTATTGTAAGTGTGCGGAGAAAACTTGCTACTTAAAGCCACAGTATGCAATTTCCGATGGGAAGCAAATAATTGAGAACTATATTTGTGACTATCCTACCCCGTTTGCCGGGGATATTCCGCTAGAGCAAAAAGTGGATATGAGTACAAAAAATGTTCCTGTCCGCTACTACGATTCTGCTGGTCTCTCCTTTGATATTTATGATCCGCGTACACCACTTCCAGAGCAAGAAGGCCGTAGATTTGAGTATGTGAAAGCAAAATTAAATCGACCGAGTAACGTCTTTAACTCTTCCGAGCAAACAGTATTAGCAGATATTGGTTTTAATGAGATTTACGGATCTTTCGATTTTACCCACTCTAATTCCGCTTTTCCCGCTAAGGCGATTCGCCTGCGACCGGGAAAAATTTACGATATTTTTGTCAACTATTTTGGAAATTTTAGTCCTTGTCCCAGTTGTGGTAACGATTATTACTCTACTATTAATAAAATTTTACCCGATAATTTTCAGTTTGGTGGAAGTGGTTATGTGCCCGATCCCACACGCACCGACCGTAAAGGTGAACCCAATAGGCAGCAAGGCAATTACCGTGCTGACGATTTGCTGTTTGGGCGTGCCTGTTTTGTTCCGGCAGCGATGATTCCTTGGTCCCATAAAAAACGCAGCACTGTTGCCGATCAAAGGAAGTATCGGATGCAAGGGCAGCACCTGCTTTTTGCTAATGGTTATCAGCGTGACTGGTATGGCTTTGATTATGGAGCACTGATTGGATCTTTTGATGGTTACACTTGGTTTGCAGTGGGATCGCAGCGGCGGGTGCGAGCGAAGAGTAATCTGCTCTTTTTAGCGATCAATGCTTACTATGGAGATTTAACCACAAGGAGTAATATCTCCCTCACGGTCAGTGAGAGTGGTGGTAACTTAAGCTCAGGATCTATGATTATCACCGACTACGATAACGATGGGGCCGAATGCCAAAAGTATCATCTTTGTGTGAGTGATGCCGATTGTATTACTAAGCTGGGTTGGGATTATAGTTGTCAAGAGGTAAACGATATTCGCAGTAAAGTTCCTCTCTTTGATCAAAATGGCAAAGAGATGGCCAATGCCGAAAGAAGCATGCGTTTGGTGGAGACCCTGGTCGGTGGTTTTAAAGGAGATACGAAACGTTGTGTTTACCGAGGGAGAGGTGCTCCTTGCGAATCAAGATACGCCAGTATTGTCGAAGGGGCATCCACCTTTCTTTCCAGCAATAAACCTGGTCTGCTTGCATGCATGAACAATTATTATTGCAAAGATTTTTTGGATGAGAGTGGAAGTTTGGAAGGAGTTTTTAACCGAAGAATTGCTCGTTATGCAGTTGCCCCTTTTGATCAAAACGCTGGAGACACCCCGGAAGAGTTTGGATTAGGCGCAAGGATTTTAGGTAGGCCTTACAAGTATAATGGAGATGAAACGGTCGACTCGGAAATCTATTCGCAATTACGTTACAATAATGTTAAGTCACTTTGTCTTCCCGGACGCGATGTTACTGATGGTAATTTAAGCTTTGAGCAGCAGCACCGTGCCGCTCCCAATGCCTCTTTTAAAGGGGATAAAATTTTAAATATTGGAATGTCTCAAACGACGACAAGTGGCCTTGCTCACTCCCTCTCTTCGTGTGCGATTTTAGATAAAGAGGGGAACTATATTAACAATCAGAGTGAGTATGCTGACACTAAATTAAACGATGAATTTGTGAAGCGCTTGGCGGGCTCGCAGGCCTTTTCCACTAATGTGCTCTCTATTTTTCAAGGCCTAAAACCGGAATTTGATCTCTTGATAGAGAGTAGTGAAACCATTGGCAAAGATCAGATCTTGCAAGAGAATCGCTGCTTACGTGCAGCTGGTTCTCCCTGTTTTAGCAATTTTGATTGTGCACCCTCTGATTTTATCTCTTCTATTCTCTCCGGAATCGATTGGAAAAGTAGTTATGCGACCACTCTTAGCGAGTCGGAGTTTAAGCTTTGGAGAGAGACGCTTACTTGTGGGCAGATGTATCCCAAGGGCAGTCCCGAGTATGATTTGACTAAAAATCGCTGTTGTCGGGTGGTGGGCCAGGAGATTACCTTTGATAATGAACTTTTAAATGGGGCCGCTAAACTTCCGGGAGTAGATGTGGGCATCTCTAGTCCCACCAGGTATTCACGAATTGCTCCGGCCTACTTTTCACTGGCACATCCCGATCCAGTTTTAAGAAGAATTTTGGAGGTTCCTCAAGGGGTTAATGCCGATGCTTGTCCTGTGGATTTTACAGAAGCTGGTTGTCCAGAACCACCATCAGCAATAGGTTCACCTCCCGCTTTTTTGACCATTCATAAAATTTTAGGGAGTACCAGTTGTAGTGGCCATTGGGTGCGGGAGTTTCATGAAGATAATGGTGGTGGACACGATTGGGGAAGTGCATCCTCGATTAGCGAGAAGAAGCAGGCGATTGAGTTTGCCAATTTTAAGTGCTTGGGATGGTTTCCTTATGCCAACCAAAGTAGCAATGGGGCGGCCTTTGAGTGTGAAGACTCTACGCTTGGAAGTTGCAATGCTTATGAGTTAAATGAGAGGGAAAAGTTAATCTTATCTGACTTTATGGGTTCGCTAGAGCTTTTAGGCATTCCTCAAGTCTTGATCAAAAGCGCTCACTCTACGGTGCGCTCTATTCGTGGGCCATCGGATAGCGTTGCCTGTATGGTTAATCCTGCTGATGATACCATTGATGCTAGGCCTGCTAGCAACATCACCGACAATATCTCCGACATCCCCATTCCAGGAACGGTACTGCGAGCGGAGACAACCACTGTAGAAGCGGGAGTGACGCGGGCAAAGTACGAGGCACGAGAGGTCGTGGGTAATAAGGTGATTCCCTATTTTTCCGCTGGAGATATTACTAATTTTGATCAGAGCTTTGGCCTAAAGATGATCTTCTCGCCCGACAAGTTTGCAAGTTGCCTGCCTACCGGGGTGGTTTATCGCGGAATGAATATCAGCAATGAGATGTGCTGTAGCGGGCGTGTTTTTAAAGAGCGCTGCTGTCTTGGGGATTTTGCCGATGTTTCGGTCTTTTTAAATCGCTACGTCTCTTCCGAGGCCTCCAGTTTAGATCCCTCTCTTTTCGATTATAAGACAGGCACTTTAAATCCAGGGGCCGTGAGGCAGATAGCGATGTTAAACCGCATCTGCTGCTCGGATGTGCTGGGAAATATCGGTGGTAATGCTTATAAGACGGGTACGGCGGTGATGCCACTTCCGGTTCCTGGCGATAGTGATCCAGACCACTCTGCTATTGAGGTGAGAATGCGCTTTGGTTATCTCAGTGGTGATGCCAATGTTGCTCGTTTTGAAGAGGAGAAGAGTCGTTGGAACACGCATATCTATTGTATTCCTGGAGGAACGAGCAATTAAGTTAAGAAACCAGTAGTAAGATTGCAAGTAAAATACGATAGAGTGTAAAGGCGATAAAGGGGATCTTATTAATCAGCTTTAAAAAGTAGTGAATAGTGGCAAGACCTACGAGGAAAGAGACCAGCAGTGCCGTAAGCAGAACCAGCGGACTAATGGTTGGGGTATCCTCTTGAACTAAAGCAATACTGAGAGTTTCTGCAAGTTTTAACCCTGCTGCTAAAAGCACGATAGGGATCGAAAGCAAAAAACTGTAGTTGCTGGACTCTTCACGCGAGAGTCCGAGAAATCTTCCGGTGGTGATGGTGATGCCGGAACGACTCACTCCGGGAAAAATAGCGATGGCCTGAGCAATACCAATGAGTAGTGCCTTTTTAAATTGAAAGCGCGACTCCATCTCATAGGTAGCAATGAGGCCAAAGCGTTTTTGCGCCCAAAAGTCGACAGCAAAGAGGAGAATGCCAAAGATGATTAAGTTAATGGCAATGAAGGTGTGGTTTCGGGCATAATTAATGGAGATATCTTTTACTAGTAAAATAACGATAACGGTAACGATAGAGGAGAAGAGAAAGTTTCGAAACAGTGATAAATTTCTTTGCAATAGCTGATCACCCTCATTACCCAAATCACTAGCTGCAGGTGCAATGAGGCCAAGGGTTGCTTTTAAACTGATGCGTCCGAGTTGCCAAATGCGTTTGCGAAAATAGAGAACTAGCGCCAAGGCAGTTCCAAAATGCATCATCAAATCAAAATAGACTCCCGGATCTTCTATTTTTAAGTAGTGGGGGATAGCGGCAAGATGAGCACTGCTGCTTACAGGTAAAAATTCGGTAATACCTTGAACGATTCCATAGAAAATAGCGGACAAAAAATCCATGGTAAAGCACCTTTTAAATGACAATAAAATTAGATGTGATTTTTACTGTAGCGGAGGATTTTGTAAAGTTTTCTTTAAATTTTTTAGATCATCAATAAAGCGATAGCGCGCGAGCTTATCTGCTTCAGCAAGTCCCATCGTAAGCGCTTCAGTTGTATCCAGGATGGATTGTAGATTGTTAGTAAGATATTTTTCAAAGGCGGCCGTAGAGGAGTTGCCAAGGGCATACTGGAATAACTGTTGATAACTTTCATTAAGGTAGTTTTCCAGTTGCTCACGCTCAAGAATGGAGAGATTACTCTTAGAGTAAGTATCAACGATAGAGAAAACATTGTAAGTGCTATTGGGCAAGAGGGGAAAGCTTTTGGTAAAGGAGAGTTCTTTTGACAGCATCGAAGTAAAGGCAAATGCCACCTCTTGTCCTTTTAAGGAGTAGTTATCAAAATGCAGAGAAAAAACACTACTATCGAAACTATTTAAGGGGATGATCGT
Source organism: Oligoflexia bacterium (assembly GCA_015231955.1). GTDB lineage: Bacteria > Bdellovibrionota > Bacteriovoracia > Bacteriovoracales > Bacteriovoracaceae > JADGAN01. The sequence goes on from JADGAN010000010.1 coordinate 76,857, forward strand.
GAGATGTTTGATGCGACTTGCTTGTGTTTTGTCACTCGTTTCGTCTGCTGTGGTAAAGATGAGCACTCGATTTTTATTCCAAGAGGAGATCTCTACTTTTAAGGAGCGAAGCGGGTAGTGTTCAGCAATATACTTTAAAAGCTGATCGCGGAAAAAGATGGAACCGTAGGAAAAAGGATGGGGCAAGAGAAGGTTATGAGGAAAGTTAGCAATACCAAATTTAAAAGAGCTGCTGATCAACTGCTCCAACTCTTTACTTTGTGCGAGGGAGAGTGGTTGGTAGTTATCACCTAAAAGATTTGCTGGTTTAAAATAGTTGTAGAGATGAGGGTAGGATTTTTCAAAGAGTGGAATTTTCGGGATGATCTCTTTTATAATTCCTGCAAGGGGTGATTTAGAGAGTGCTCTAAAGGTGATATGCTCATTAGTTTTAGGATCAAAAATATCCAGATAAGGTCTTAGGTGTAAATTTTTTTGGATCTTTAAAATATCAAAAGCGGGAAGCACAATGAAGCTACTGGGTTTATCTAGGACAAAACTAAACTTAAAGTGAGCGGAGTAGAGCTCTTGAGGATACTCGGGATTTTTGCCGGCAAGGCCTAGCGTTAGGTTACTTGAGGGTGCACTAGCGGTGATGGTGTTCGTGTAGTTAGGAAAATGCTCGGTCTTGATCAGTGGAAACCCCTCTACTTGCGAAGGGTGGAGCAGTAACGGCCAAAAAAAGCTAAGACTTAAGTAGAGTGGGATCGCCAGCAGAAGATTTGAGATCGTTACTAACCACCCTCCATGGGTAACCGCAGTCATGGTGACAAATTCCCGAAAGGGACGGCGGTTAAAGAGGAGTGGTAGTTCGCTAATGATGAGAAAAGAGGTGAGCATGCCGACGATGGTTTTAGCACAACCTCCGAGGCGATTCCAAATAAAACCGCCACTACCGTGCAGCCCCAGCAAGGTTTGTCCTAGAGAAACTCCCGTGATGAAGTGAAAAAAGATTTGATAACAGTGAAAGATAATCCAGAGGAGCAGTGCCTCTGAAAAGAGAGGAATCTTACTTTGGGGGATATTTAAAAAAAGAGGAAAGAGGTTTAGTTGGTTAATAAGATCCTCTCCATTTTTTACAATGCTGCCAATGGTTTTAATGGCATCTGGATAGTTTTGATGAGAGGAGAGGTGCTTAAAGAAGAGAGAGAAGAGAAGCACGTCGAAGACAAATGCCATAAAACGACTTTTCATACTTATAGGCCTTAGTTTGCTGGTCGGTTTTATTGTTGATGCTAGCGCTGATTTTTTTACTGGAAGCGGTGGTGGAAGCGGTAGTGCTGCTATCTCATCGAATAAATCTAACGGGAGTGGTGGTGGAGCATCGGGTGAGAGGGCATCGTGCAAACGCACATGAATTGTAAGCTCTCCAATGCGGATAAGATCGTTTTCTTGCAAAATAACTGTTCTGCCAGAAAAGATTTTTTGATTATTAACCGAGTAACTTACTGGCCCACAGGCATCGGTAAGCAGTAACGCCCCTTTTTGTGAGTGCAGGGTAAAAAACTCCGCTTCACGAGGAGCTTTGATGGCAAGCTTGATGTGCGATTTTTTACTATTTCCTACAAAATAGGGAGTGGGGTGGTCGGGGTTAATGGCCGTGAACTCTTGTGAGTTCCCTCTTCTGATATCGAGGCAGTAGTGGTAGCTGCTGCTTTGCTGTTTTTTGGGTATCGCTGTGGGGATGGAGGATTCCTGTACATTGTTATTGATCTCTTCTTTGCTCATAGAATACCTCCCATGCCTACACCTCTTTTCCCTTATATCTATTGTATCGGGATGAAAACTAAATGAAATATATTTTTAGTAGCGCAAATACTCAAGTATTTTAATTTATTAAATCTGGTTTATTAAAAGTGGAAAGCTTCCGAAGAGAGAAGGGAGTTATCTCTATCAATACTATCGCCGGAGAGATGTGATGGGAAAGATCTATAAACTAATCGACACCCTCAAGGTATTACTGATGTCTCTATTCTTGATTCACTCCACGACACCCACTGTGTTTGCTCAAGGGATGGGTGGAATGGGTGGTGGAATGATGGGTGGTGGAATGATGGGAGGTGGAATGATGGGTGGTGGTTATGCCCCCTCTTACGGAAGCGGTTATGGGGGCGGCTACGGCATGGGAGGCATGGGAGGAGGCATGGGTGCTTACCCACCCACAGCAGGCTTTGGTGGTGGCGGCTATATGGGTGGAGGAATGATGACCATGGGCCAAGGGGGAGCGATGCCGGCGATGCAGACCTTTGGGGGGTCGGCAATGAGTTCTGCCCCAAGCTTTTACGGAGGGCAAATGCCCTTTATGTCTGGTGGCCCGACGGGGACAAGTTACGAGCGCTTTGCTTCAACTGGGGCAGCAGGAGGTATGGCCAATCCAGGGATGATGGCCATGGGTACGATGATGCAAACTGGAAATCAATTTATGAATACCTATGTAAGCATGAATAGGAGTATGGGCATGGCCCAGCTAGCATCTCAAAATAAGGGAACGGTTCCTGCAACGAAGGTTGATGATTTTTTTCCACAATGTAAACTCAACGTGGCGGCGCAACCCCACCTCTCGATGAATGCGTGTACACCAGGAACCATTGGCGATCAGGCAACAGAGATGATGGCCACACAGTGGCAGTTACAGGCAGAGACGCTTTCCAATAGTTATACCCTCATGATGCAGGAGGGAGGGCAGATGGGAACCGATACAGGCATCCAATGTGTGAAGGAGCAGTCACAAAAATTAAGAGACACCCTTAATGGCGAGAGAAAAAAGATCGATGCCTTGATCTCCAAAATCAATGAGGCCAATGCCAAAGCAAAACAGTTTTTTGAAAAAGATATTTACGCTATCGACAAATTAAAGAAGGAGCTGGATGGTGTTGGGGAGGGGCAAGCGCTCTCTCAAAACGATAAGAAGACCGATATGAAACAAATTTTTGATACTCCCGATTGCCGTTTTATTATGAATACTGGGACATTAAGGCCAGAGGGAGGGATTAGAAAAATTCGCGATGATCTTCGTGGTAAAGAACAAGATGCGATTAATGTGATCAATAGTATCAAAGATGGTACTTTTGAAAAAAAATTGGATGATGATTTGCGTGCGCTGACACAAGTTAAGAATAAAGATGTTGGCCCTTCGGTGCCACTCTACTATAAGTTGTCGCGAACTGCTTTTGGGGAAAATCGCGGTTTATTAGATGCCGACTATAAACAGTTACAAAACGATTTTTCAGAATCCATCCCCGAGATCAGCTTGCCCAAAGATTTAACCTCCTTTGAGCGCAGTCGTGAAGATAGCAATCTAGCAACACAGGCACGTTTAGAGCAGGCGAAAAAAAATTATTGCATGAACGATTCGCAAGAGGTGGTTCCGTTAAAAGAACTGATAGGAAGAGCGCAAATGATTGGTGATAATAACACTATTATTGCCCAAGGAAATGTCACTGATAAGATTTTTAAAAATGAACTTTCAGTAATTATTGCGGAAGGAGAGAAGGGTGCAACGGTTGATAACCAAATTGCAAAAATCCGCGCGCTAGAGAGTAAATACCCAGGGTTTAAGGTCATGGTCAGCAACCTCTATGGAAAAGATAGTGCCAATCACCACTGGTCCATCTCCGAGATCTTAACTCAAAACAAGGCCAAGTGTGATAATTGGTACAACTACGCTCCCGCCAAACCAGGATCATCCAACAGCATTCGTGATGAGGTGGAGGCGGTTTGGCAAAAACTAGAAAATTTTCGGAAGAAACAGGGAGGATCAGATCAATCCAATGCGGAAGTGGTGAGGAAGAAGATTTTAAATTGTGAGGGCATTGCCCCTGATATGAATCCTACCGATGCCATGGAGAGCCTGAATATTCAAGGGGAGTTTTTCTGTCTACCTCAAGCAAAGAAGAGTGCAGAGAGTATGCAAGGGTGTTTGAATAAGGCGGAAGCAGAGGTAAAAACGCGCGAGCGCAAAATGGAAGATGTCGGAAAAATTTATAATGATCGCGTTGTCTCTTACGTCAAAGATCAAGATAAGATTTTAAAAGATGTGGGAAATCAAATCTCACAGCAAGGGGAGCTCTTAAAAAAATATTTTCCGGGAACACGCTTTGAAGCGCTCAATGCTTTTCGTAACCTCTCGGTGAATCCTCCTCTGATGGGAGAGCGTTTGGGCGTGCGCCTCTATGGTGATGGCAATTTTAATTTTATGGATGAGCTCACACGAAAGATAACAGAGATGGCAACCTCGATGGATACGCAACAAAAAGAGATCGATAGCAAAGTCAATGCGAGAGTTGGTGAGTACAACAAAAACTACGCCGCGGAAAAAGAGTATTGGAACAAACTTGCCAAGTCATGTTCAGATGCTTTGAACGGTTATCGGACGGCCTTGGCCATGCAACAGCAGCAGATGAACATGGCACAACAGCAAGTGCAACGAGCGATTATGCAATTTTGCAATGAACTCTCCTTTATGCGAGTTGCCCCTGGTTGTGATACACAAGCGCAGCGGTTGGTGCAATCGTTAGGCAATATTCCCGATGTCAGCTTTAGAATGGGGCCAGAGGCGATGAGGGTGCGTGAATTTATGACCATGTGTTCGTACATTTCCAACAGCAATAGCTCCACGCCCGCTTTTGTCGATCCACTGATTGATGCTGCTACTCAAAACTCTGCAGGAATTGTAGATATGTGTGCGAAGACTCAATGGAATACTCAAGGTCTTTTCGAGCGATTTAGTAATCATATCTATAAAACATCATTTATGATGTTGGGTACCTTTGCAGCGAGGTATCCAGAGATGAATAATGGTAATCCGAGCGCTATTGGTGGTGTGGAGTTAACCAAAGAGATTGAACGCTCTGGTGATACTTTGGCCGTAGCGATGTCGACTCCTGGAACCAGCGATGAGGAGCACTTCAAGAAGATTAAATTTTTTGGAGTAGGTGGAGAGAGACTTCGAGAGACCGAAGCGGGAAAAGAGATGTTGCAAATGGTGCAATTAAGGGCCGCTCTTAGTAGCAAAAATAGGATTCAGGCCTATGAGGTGACCGGTGCTAACGGCAGAAAACGATATGAGTTTTTGCCTGAGGGTGCTCCGACTCCTGCTGGTGGAGAGAAGACAGGCAGTGCCGGTGATTTATGTGGCGTTTTGAATTCGGTCTTCAATGATAGTATTCAAAATCCTAACTCACCTGCGGTTACCCTATGTCCTAATACGATGACTCAAGCTAATCAAGCAGGTGGGGCCGCTCCTGGCTATCCTATGATGATGGATCCTCAAGCAAAAATCGCCTGCTTAAACCAGATCATCTCCTCCATGTCAGGAGGGAGTGGTGCTATCGGAAGAGCTGCAGGATTATTATCGCTCCTTCCACAGCAGGTGAAGATTGCGGAGACGGAGTTTAGCCGTCTTCACAATTCGGCCCTAGACCAGGGACTTGATCGCTCTCCCAACTGTGCTGCGAGAATGATGATGGGCCCACCCTTATCGCCGATGGCACCCGGAATGGGCGGAATGGGAGGAGGCATGGGTGGTATGGGCGCTCCCGGTGGTGCCCCTGGAATGTTTTCTAACCAGCAGTTTAACAATGTGTCGACGGGGTATCGCTATTAATTGGGCCTAACTAACCAACTAAAGCTAGGAGAGAGATGGGATGAAGATGAAAGGGAGTGCGCTGGTTCTGTTGCTTGCTCTCATTGCAATCAGTTTTTTAGCATACTCTTGTATAAAAAAAAATAGTGGTGGAGTTAGGAGCGTAAGTAGAGATAGTGGGAACGGGAATAAAAATTATTGGAATAGCGTCGATGTTGGCTTTGGAAGAGTGTTACATGACAATCCTCGGATTTTGTCGGGAAATCCCGATTTGCAAGAGGGTGTGGATTTCAGTACGTTTCTAACCCGAGAACAAGATTTTATTACCACAGGAACAGTGTTGGAAAATAGCTGTAGCGCTACAGTGTTTGAAATAAACTACAACTACTATCAATGTTTTAAAGTTTTGCAAGCGAGTGATGCCACTCCGCTATTACCGGTGTATGGACGCTGGGCCTTTGATCCTAGCAGTAACGAATTTTTAGAGGTGCACACCTACTATCACGTCAATAAAGTGGTGGGAAAGTTTCAAGAACTGCTTGCCGAGTTGTATACTCGAGGTAATCCACGAGGAGCGGCCAATGGAGGTGGTGGCAACTATTTAACCTCCATTCCGCCTAACCTCTATTCGAGTAAAGCGTATTGGCTTGAGAGTGAGCTTATGGTTTACTCCAATTGTACCACAGAAGAGTCTAAAAATGAGTACGCCTATTACGACCCAGTTTTAAACTATCTTTGTCTTCCTAAGCATCCCGATTTTACCACACTCTACGCTTCTCAAGATCCTACCGTGATCTACCATGAAGTTCAGCATGCATTTGCTTCGTTACTTTTTAATCTTAGAGGGCGTGCGGCGGCCATGACTTCCGCGAATGCAAAACTGATCATGGGACTAGGTGGTGCTCATGAGGGGAGTGCGCTAGGAGAGGGGCTTTCCGATTTTGTCTCCTATATGATGAATCAGCGTACGCACATTGGAGAGTGGGGGATTGGGCTATTAGGAGCGTCGAGGCCTATGTCAGAAGAGGATCCGATGCATATTCCGGGGATTAGTCGCGATGATGACTCTAGATTATCCTACCCTTTTTATGTCAACTACGATCCCAATTTTCCGAAAGAACCGGGAGAGGTTCCTCACTACTCTGGTTCGATCGTGGCACACTTTTTAGTGGCCTTGGTCGATGAGCTGACCAGCATATGTGGGATTGATCGTGGCAAGGCGATTAACTACGTTTACCAAGCAATTATGGAAGCGCTAGTCGAGCTAGGTGATGTCACTGCCAAAGGGAGTAGCAATATGGCGGCAGGAGATGTTGATCGTGTGAACATGTCCTCACTCCTTGATGCCAGGGGTGCTTACCTTTCTGCGCAGTGGATTCGCGCAATCAATCCCCTTAATTACCGAAGATTTTTTCAAACTTTTGCCAAGTATATGAACACCTATTTATCCAATGCTTCGATCATTGCTTGCACGAGCTCTACTTATAATCAAGATAAGCTAGAGAAGTTATTGGACAAGTATGGACTGCTACTCTTTCGCAGTTACAATGACAATGGCAACGGACTAAGCGCTGGACATAGTGGAACACTCACCAAGGTTAATAGTATCAATCGGCAAAGGAGCGTTTTGATCTCCAAAGACTATATCTCGCTTACCCCTGAGAGCACGAAAGCGTACGTGTTTGATGTGGCAGAAAATATGGGCGGCATCGTCTCTACCCTTCGTAGTAGTGGCCTTATCACCAATGTCTCTCCGCTGATTCCCGGATCGCTCCACTATAATAATGGCAATGGCAAGATTAGTCCGGGGGAGATTGTGGGCATACTACCTGTTTTAAAAAATAGTTCCAATTCCATTATGGCGGGAGTGCAAGTTTTAGCAAACGATTGGGATCATGGAAGGTTAAGCGATTGGACTCCTTTGCCTGCGGCCTATCCCTCCGGTGATAGTAAGGCGATTTACAGTGGTGATTTAAAAATCTGCAACACCTTTGAAGATAAGTTCCCCTTAGAGAGTGAAGGGGCCGCCAATACTATTAATGCTAGCGCCACTCCAGTGGCCGGTGATTGCGAATACATCACACGTATGAATGGAGTTCACAAAAGTTGCTCGCTAACACAAACCAATAGTGCTGCTAGCGACTATTGTAGCTTAAGCAATAATGAAATGAATACGGCACAAATGCGCCAAGAGATGTTGATGCCGGTATGTGTAGTGCAATACCGGGATGTGAATGAGACCAAGTGGATTTCACAAAAGGCCTTTCGAGAAAGCGTGGGTTTTGATCAGAGTAAATGCCTCATTTCCGATTCACCCTTTGATTGTTTTGTGCGTGCTATTCCAGGTGGAGATCAGGCGCTCTATTCTAAAATTAATCCCAACTCCACTTGGGCCAAATCGGTAGTGGCCGAAGGTAGTCTGCCTAATTTTGCCTCATGGAATTTGCTGCTCTTTGAAATCAATCCTCGCGTTCCGCCAGGAACTACCTTCGATTGTCGCTTGCGGGCGCGTTTTACCAATTGCGATGATTGCTGGCATGATAAGAGTAGAAGCGATGGTGACGATTATTTAGATTACGAATACTCTGGAGGTAACCCCTATAAGATTATCCATTTTCAATTCACCATCACGGATTAGCCTATGAAAAAAAAAATTACGCTACTGCTATTCACTCTGGGAATTGTTTTTATACTCTATTTTCTCTTGTTGCCAGAGCATGAACAACTTGCCACTCAAAGTAGTAAGATAAAAAATAAAGTTACAGCAGTGCTTAGTGGTAAAGACCAGGACACAGTTGTAGATGAAAAAAAAGATCATCTCGCACCAGTTATCGCCATCACCATGCCGCCCATAGAAACGATAAGAGTAGAGCGTTTTGGAAGAGAGCTCCTTGGAGAGGGACGCACCCTCTTTGCAAATAATGAAAGAGCACTTACTTTAATCAATCGCTATAATGAAAAATGGATAGAAGTGCTACAAGAGGATCAGCTGCGTTTTCATCCGCACGACACCCAAGTCAAAATTGTACCCAAGCAATCGTACATCCAACTAGAGGGTAGCGATAAGGGAAGATTAGTAGAGGATGTGTTGGTTACCACCCATTTCCCCGATGGAAAAACTGATACCTTTATGGCCAAGGTTGATTCGGAAAGTGGCAATATTATCGAGGCGTATGGAGGACGAATTAGCGAGGGGCCTAAAGCTCGCACTCCACTTTATCCCAGCGGGGAGCTACAATAACTAATGAAAAAAATGGACTTGATAGAACAGGCATTAGAAGCTGGCACAAATTCTCTGATGATTAAGCGGCGGCCTTGCTGCTGTTGCCGTTGCCGTTGCCGTTAGCAGTAGTGGTTGCTAGAGGCTCCATCATTTTGCGATACCAGTCTGGAGGAACAAATTTTGCTTTGGGGAAGGGAAGTTTGTTGATGATGATCTCTTCAAAGAAGGTGGGGATGTAGCCGCAGGGAACTGTCTCACCAACGTAGCGTCCATGATCGTGGTCTTTACCGGTTTGTACCCAACGGTAAATATCTTTGCAGAGGTAGCGGCCAAATTGATCGATGCCAATGCACTCTGAGATGTGACTGACACGCCGGCCGCCGTCATGATAGCGAGAGCATTGAACAATGATTTGCATTGCTGATGCTACCATCTTGCGAATGGCATCGGGAGGGATTTTGATATCACCCATGAGGCAAAGGGTTTCCAGGCGGGTGCAGGAGTCGACAGGAGTGTTGGCGTGGACGGTGCCCATACTGCCACTGTGGCCGGTGTTCATCACTTGAATCAGGTCGAGCGCCTCTTCTCCTCGCACCTCTCCGACAATGATGCGGTCAGGGCGCAGTCTCATGGCGGAGATCACTAGGTCGCGAATGGAGACGGAGGTGATATTTTTTGTGGGGTCGGCCTGCCTGGTTTCAAAGTAGACCACATGATCTGCTTTGATCTGTAATTCGTTAGAGTCTTCGATGATGAGTAGGCGCTGGGTTTTGGGGATGCGGGCGCCGAGCACATTTAGCATAGAGGTTTTGCCGGAGCCGGTTCCGCCAGAGACCAAAATATTTTTTCCCAGGTGGACACAGATGTCGAGAAAACGGGCGGCATCGGCAGAGATGGAGCCAAAAGCAATAAGATCTTTGAGCGTGAGTTTCTCCTTGGAGAATTTACGAATTGCTACCGTGGTACCTTGCCGGGCCATGGGTGGAATCACCACATGGATACGGGAGCCGTTGGGAAGGCGGGCATCAAGACGTGGGTTGTTGCTATCAATGATTCTTCCCACCGATTGGGCAATTGCACGCATGGCCGCCTGAAGGGATTCTTCATCACTAAATTTATTGCTTGCTTTAAAGACTAGTCCCGATTTTTCTACAAAAATTTCACCAGGGCCATTGATCATGATCTCGGAGACTTTATCATTTTCTAATAAATCTTTAATCGGACCAAGAAAGGTATCTATTGCATCTTCAAATACGGAGGCCATAATTTTATCTCCATGATTACATCAATTTTTATTAAAAAATTCCTCTTCGAGGTTGTGCTCTTTGGGGGACCAAGGAGTGCTGGGATTGGGGTATAAAATATTTTGGAAACTCGACTTCTTGTGAATCTTCTTGAGGTTTGCAGGCAAGATCATCGGAGTGGTGATTGAGGCGGGGATACGCTCTTTGACCAAAGTGGAGATCACAAACTCCCCACTTTGCTTAGGCGTGCTGCCGGGGCAGTTGAAGCGATAAATACCAGTTTTGTTAAATTGAATATTCAGGGAGCTTAATTTTAAAGGGTAGAGAGTGAGTAGGATATTTTTTTCTGGAATAGAGAAGCAACTGCTTTGCTTTTGGGTGTTCATAATCCAAAGCGTGGCCTTCTCTCCCTCATGTAAATGGATGGTTTGTGGGTAATAAGTGCCATCGCTATTGAGGATGAGCGCAACCTCTTTGCTAACCAGTGGTGCTTGCAAGAGGTTCATCTCTTTGGCGGATGGTTTTGCATAGGCCAGCTGTGCGGTTATCAATAGAAGAATAATGGTGGACAATTTCATGGTTGTACTTCCTTTGAGCGACACCTCCTCTTCGGAAAAAAAAGTAAAGAAGAAAGTTTTTTTAAAAAAAATAGAGTAATCTTAGGAGAGGTGAAATAGCGGATAAAATATTGATCAACCAAGTCGGATATATGCGTTTACTTTTACTTTTTTTGATCCTTGTTTATACGAATACTTTGGATGCTTCCATTTATAAGAAGGGACTAGGAACGAGGGTTTTAGGGCACTATCTGGGGACGACCCTTGATCTTGATTTCTCTAAATCGTTTATGAGTGTGTATGTCGACTTTCAAAAACGGCCGACTCCAGTCTTGCACTCCATCGAACAAATTAGTATTAATGATGAGTTTCTCTTCTACTTAAAACAGTTTAAAAACAGCTTCTATCCTAAATATTTTTTAGTGGAGTTTGACTACTTCCCGTTAACCAATTTTGGTCTTTATATGTATGAGGATCATCGCGCTCGTTACTCCGAGATGGAGGTCAAGTTTAGATCTAGTCGTATCAAGATGATGAAAGAGACAGAAATTAATGCTATCCGCTTAATTACGACCCGTTATGAGATGCCCTATACCTTCTCTTTTTTTCTGGGAGAGATCTTGGCCTTTGTCACTTCCGAAACTTCCGAAGAGGATAGACCAATCACCACGCAAACGGGAAGTGCCATCATGGGACATGTGCTCACGATTGGTAATGAACGACTGATTCAGATGGAGAAGCGCAAAGATTATTGGCTGCAATATATGTATAAGATCAAAGGCACGGATGACAATCCTCATGCGCAAAAACGCTGGGTCTTTCAACTTGGTTATATTCACCATAAGAATGAGCAGTTTATCGACGCCTTTCTTTTTAATATTGCCCGCGATTGGGCCATGCTGTTTAATCAAAGTTGGCTTGCCAATTTAAAGATCGATTACTTTTTTAGTGTGCCCGCTCATAGTGCTAAAAATGCGCGAGGCCTGCAAAAGTACAGCAACTTTCAAAAGCTGGTGTTTGGAAGGAATTTTAATTTAGGGAGTGTGGTCTTAGGACTTGAAGGGGGGATCAAGTGGGAGACTTTTATGAATAACTTAAATGACGATATCTTCAGTGAAACCTCTGTCATCTTATCCCCAAATATTAGTTGGTAGTTGTCGGCCAGATAAGCTATAAGCTTATGGTTTATCGCTGATAGCTGATAGCTTATAGCTTATCGCGCGATAAGAATTAGTAAATTGGTCATATTCTAGCGAAAGAGTATGCTATTCCTATTATGTATGACGGTTTTATTCCTAAAACAAAGTAGGTTATATGGCGCACGACAATCAAGAGAACTCTTATTTTGAACTTGATGAGACTGAGCTAGCGGAGTGGTTGGAGTCCCTCCAGTATGTGTTGCAATCGGGGGGAGCAGAGAAAGTAAAAGCGCTGCTTTTACACCTGGACACCTATGCTCATAAACAGGGGGTCGACATTCCTTTCACAGCGAACACTCCCTATATCAATACTATTCCAAAAGATAAGCGGCCACCATTTCCTGGCAATAGAGAGATTGAACGTAGGATTAAGAGCATTATCAGATGGAATGCCATGGCGATGGTCGTGCGTGCAAATAAAGAGGAGCCAGGAATTGGTGGGCATATCTCGACCTACGCTTCTGCGGCCACACTTTATGAGATAGGTTTTAACCACTTCTTTAAAGGAAAAGATCATGGCCCAAATGGGCATAGTGGCGACATCATCTATTTTCAAGGGCACGCGACTCCTGGAATTTATGCACGGGCCTTTTTAGAGGGGCGCATTTCACAAGAGATGTTGGAAAATTTTCGTCGTGAGCTTAGGCCCAGCAAGGGCCTCTCCTCCTATCCTCATCCCTGGCTCATGCCAGATTTTTGGGAGTTCCCCACGGTCTCTATGGGACTAGGCCCACTTCAGGCGATCTATCAGGCGCGCTTTAATCGCTACCTCGAAGATCGAGGTTTAGTAGCGAAGAGCAATCAAAAGATTTGGGCCTTCATTGGAGATGGCGAGTGTGATGAACCAGAGACACTGGGTTCGATTACTTTACCTGCGCGAGAAAAATTGGATAATTTAATTTTTGTGATCAATTGCAATTTACAACGCCTGGATGGTCCGGTTCGGGGCAATGGCAATATCGTGCAAGAGTTGGAGGCCTCTTTTCGTGGGGCGGGCTGGAATGTGATCAAAGCGCTTTGGGGCAGCGATTGGGATCCTATCTTTGATGCCGATAAAGATGGGGCCTTTGTGAGAAGAGTCCATGAGGTGGTAGATGGCGAAGCTCAAAACTACACCACGAAAGGGGGCAAATATATTCGCGAACACTTCTTTGGGAAATACCCCTCACTTCTTAAACTGGTGGAACACTACAGTGATGAGCAGTTAGAAAAGCTAAAACTTGGAGGCCACGATCCGGAGATCGTCTATGCCGCCTTTAAGGAAGCGGCCATGCACACTGGGGCCCCCTCGGTGATTCTTGCAAGAACAATCAAGGGTTATGGATTAGGTGAGGCGGGTGAAGGCAAAAATATCACCCACTCCCAAAAGAAGTTAAATGAAGAGGAGCTCATCGAGTTTAGAAATCGCTTTGCTATTCCTTTAAGTGATCAAGAAGTCATCAAGACCCCCTTTTTTAGACCTAAAGAAAACTCCCCTGAAATAGCTTACCTCAAAGAGCAAAGAAAAAAATTGGGAGGGGAAATTCCCAAACGAGTGGTTAATGTTCCGCCTCTAAAAACCCCAGGGGATGATCTCTTCTTAGAGTTTCATGAGGGCCATAACGGAAGAGAAATCTCTACCACCATGGCCTTTGTAAGGATGTTAACCAAGCTACTAAAACATCAGGAGATCGGACGTTTGATTGTGCCTATTGTGCCCGATGAGGCGAGAACCTTTGGGATGGAGTCGCTCTTTCGACAAGTTGGGATCTATGCTCACTCGGGACAGCTATATGAACCAGTTGATAAGGATAGTTTACTTTATTACAAAGAGGCCACCGATGGACAAATCTTAGAGGAAGGGATTACGGAGGCGGGATCGCTGGCATCTTTTATTGCGGCCGGGACTGCGTACGCTACTCATGGAGTGAACACCATTCCTTTCTTTACCTTTTATTCGATGTTTGGGGCACAACGAGTGGGTGATTTTATTTGGGCCGCGGCAGATATGAGAACCAAAGGTTTTCTTTTGGGAGCGACCTCGGGGCGGACAACGCTTGCGGGAGAGGGGTTACAACACCAAGATGGCCACTCCCATCTCCTTTTATATGCGGTTCCTAATTTGCTCTGTTATGATCCCGCCTTTGCTTACGAGCTTGCGGTGATTATTCAAGAGGGCATGCATCGAATGTATGAAAAACAAGAGGATATTTTTTATTATATCACCATCATGAATGAGAACTATTTACAACCGGCAATGCCGAAAACCGCAGGAGTTCGCGAAGGAATTTTAAAAGGCATCTATAAATACCAAGCGAGTACGCTTGTAGATCCAGCAGTAAAAAAAGGCAATGCTAATCTCTTTGGTAGTGGCGCGCTTTTGAATGAGGCCTTAAAGGCGGCAGAGATTTTAGAGAAGCGCTACCAGATTGCATCCGATGTTTGGAGTGTCACCAGTTATAAAAATCTCCACACCGAAGCTCAGGAGGTTATGCAGTGGAACCTGCACCATCCGGAGCAACCACCCAAAGTGCCTTTTATTACAGTAGCGACTAAAAATGCTGAGGGTGTTTTTATTGCAGTCTCCGATTATGTGCAAATAATGAGTGATGCAATTTCCAAGTGGTTGCCGGGGCCACTACACTCTTTAGGAACCTTTGGTTTTGGTAGAAGTGAAAGTAGGGCCGCGCTTCGCGACTACTTTGAAGTCGATGCTAAACATATTGTGTTTGCAACTCTTTGTGCTTTAAGAAAGGAAGGAAAACTCTCGCTAGAACTCATTCAAAAAGCGCAACAGGAGCTAGAACTATGGAAGTAACACTAACTTGCCCAGCACTGGGAGAGCATATTGCCTCCGCCCACATCATCAAAGTATTGGTGAAGGAAGGCGATTTGCTAAAACTGGAGCAATCGGTAGTAGAAGTGGAAAGTGAAAAAGCGGCGGCGGAAGTACCCTCAACTGTGGAGGGTACGATCAAAAAAATCTTTGTTAAGAGTGGAGATGTGGTCAAGGTTGGAGATCCACTGCTTTTAGTTGCAAGTGAAGTTGCAACGAAGGTTGTAAGTGAGGTTGCAAAAGTAGCAGAGAAGTTACCACCACAAAAATTTGCCCATACGCATGCACCCATGGTGGTGACGCTTCCGAAGGAGGTGTTACAATCACAACATTCCATTGCTACTGCGGCAGCACCATCGGTGCGACGTTTTGCGCGTGAGATAGGGATAGACTTAAAATTTGTTACTGGCAGTGGAGTGCAAGGACGGATCTCCATTGAAGATGTTAAGAGCTATGCTAAAAATATTCATCAAGGCACTTCTCAAGGTACTCCTCAAGGTGGAATCAAGGAGACTCTTCCCGACTTTTCTAAGTGGGGTGAAATTACGACAGAACCGATGAGTGCTATTCGCAAAAAAACGGCGGAACACCTCTCCTATGCCTGGAGTACTATTCCCACCGTAACTCAATTTGATAAGGCCGACATTACACAGTTGGAACAATGGAGAAGTGTTACCATCACCACCTTGCTGATTAAAGTGCTTGCTGCCGCCCTAAAGCAGTTCCCCAAATTTAACACCAGTATTGATATGGATAAAAATACCATTATCTCTAAAAAATTCTACAATGTTGGTGTTGCCGTTGATACTGATAGAGGACTTCTGGTTCCTGTAATAAAGGGTGTGGATCAGAAAAATTTGGCCACGATCGCTAGTGAGTTACAAGAGTTGTCTACGAAAGCGAAAGAGCGAAAGCTCTCTATGGAGGAGATGCAAGGTGGGTGTATCACCATCTCCAATTTAGGTGGCGTCGGCGGGACTCACTTTACTCCCATCATTCACTCCCCTGAGGTGGCGATCTTAGGGGTTTGCCGATCAGAGATGCAAAGTGTGTATGTTCAAAGTGAAGGAAAATTTGTAGCGCGCTTAATGCTTCCCTTGTCACTCTCCTACGATCATCGCGTGATCGATGGAGTTGAGGGCATTCGCTTTTTACGTTGGATCATTAGTGCCTTAGAAAATCCTCTACTGCTGTTATAAAAGGAGCGTGAAATAATAATGAGTGATAATAATTTTAAAAGTAATTCTAAACTTGCTGTTATTGGTGGTGGCCCTGGGGGATATGCTGCTGCATTTTTGGCCGCAGATTTGGGAATGCAGGTAACACTTATTGATCAAGAGGCCAATCCTGGAGGCGTTTGCCTCTATCGCGGTTGTATTCCCTCCAAGACCCTTTTGCATATTGCAAAGTTGATTACAGATGCGAGGGAGGCCCACAAGTTTGGAGTGGAGTTTGCAGCTCCTAAAATTCATTTAGAACAGCTGCGGGCCTATAAAGAAAGTGTAGTGAAAAAGTTAACTTTAGGCCTTGGTTTTTTATGCAAACAAAGAAAAGTGAATTTTATTCAAGGATACGCCTCCTTTACCAGCAGTAAGAGTTTACTGGTCAAGAAGAGTGATGGCACCCAAGAAGAGGTGGCGTTCGACAAGGCGATCATTGCTAGCGGTTCAGAAGCAACAACTTTACCGCAATTAGCTTCTATCACCGCCTCAAAAGTGATGGACTCGACCGCGGCCTTAGAGTTAAAAGATATTCCCGCTTCGCTTTTAGTGGTGGGAGGTGGATACATAGGCCTTGAATTAGGATCGGTCTATGCGGCACTTGGAAGCAAAGTAACGGTCATCGAAAAAACTGCGGGACTGCTTCCCGGCGCTGATCGTGATTTAGTGGCAATCTTAGAAAAAAAGTTGCAACAAAGCTTTAGTAAAGTGCGGGTGAATGTGAATACCAGCATTGCCAAGATAAGCGAGGGCGCGACCTCTCTCGAAGTAACGCTTGAGCAGGCAGGTACACAAAGTGTAGAGCATTTTGATAAGATCATTGTCTCTATTGGACGTAGAGTGAATACGCTCGGTTTAGGACTTCATCAGACAAAAGTCTCCCTTAGTGAACGAGGATTCATTATTGTGGATCAAACTTTAAAAACAGCAGATGACAACATCTATGCCATTGGAGATGTTGTCGGGGGACTTATGTTGGCCCATAAAGCGGCGGCCGAAGGGAAGGTGGCGGTAGAGGCGATCTTAGGCCACAAAACTATTTTTTCTCCTATGGCCATCCCTGCAGTGGTGTTTACCGATCCGGAGCTAGCATGGAGTGGTCTTACAGAGATGGAAGCGAGCGCCAAAGGGATCGCGTATGAGGTGGTAAAATTTCCTTGGAGTGCCAGTGGCAAGGCCATTGCTACCAATTGTAGTGAGGGATTAACCAAATTGATTGTTGAAGCGAAGACAGAAAAAATTCTCGGAGTGGCCATGGTGGGGCATGGAGCTGGTGATATGATTGCAGAAGGGACGCTTGCCATTGAAATGGGTGCTGTGGTTCGCGACTTAAGTTTAACTATTCATCCGCATCCAACGTTATCAGAGACCATGGCGGGTGCTGCAGAGCTGTTTTTTGGAGTGGCGACCGATATGTATCGTCCGAAAAAAAAGTAACTTAGGTCGTAGCTTAACGTTGTAGCAGGAGTTTTTTTACACTAGGAGCGCGTAGCCTTCCCGCGGAGAGGAGGCCCGATCCTAAGAGTGGACGCACGTAGAATTTGAAGGCATCAGTCACGTGATTAGCTTCTGCATTGATAAAGTTGTCAGGCATGAGGCGTGTTTTAGCAGCGATCTCCTCTAGCGCCACCATCTGATAATCAACGGAGTAGTTTCCAGTCCTTTGAATCGTAATCGAGCCACTCATATTTTGCCACATGGCCAATTGAACTGCACGCTCACCCACCTCGCGCGCCTCTTGGGCATCAACATCGGAAACGCATCCAAAGAAAGAGCGCTGAGGGTATCCAAAAGTATCAGCACGAACGCGCTTAATACCGAGTGTATGTTTTACCGAATCGGCAAGGAGGTCGGCCAAAGCACCGCCGGAGAGTTGTATATTTCCATGATCGTCACGATCGGGATTTTTAAGTAGTGTTGATGCAATCACGTCACCATTTTTATCGCGAATTCCCTCTGAAACTGCAACTACGCAACGGCCATAGCGATCGTAGATGCGTTTTACATCACTGTGAAAGCTTTCAATGCTAAAGGGACGCTCTGGAAGATAGATCAGGTGTGGGCCATCATCGGCATACTTTTGAGCAATCGCTGCCGACGCTGTTAGAAAGCCGGCGTTTCTTCCCATGACCACCCCAATATAGACTCCAGGGAGCGCTTTGACATCGAGGTTGATGCCAATAAACGCGTTGGTAACGTAACGAGCGGCCGAGCCAAAGCCTGGGGTGTGATCGTTGCAAACCAGATCGTTATCCACCGTTTTAGGAATATGGACAGCACAGAAGTCGTAGGAGGAGGACTTGGCGCTTTCGTTAATGATCCGTACTGTGTCAGAGGAGTCGTTGCCACCAATATAAAAAAAGTAGCGAATGTCGTGGGCCTTCATCACCTTGAACATCTCTTGGCAATACTTTGCATCGGGTTTATCACGGGTAGAGAAGAGCGCCGATGAAGGGGTGGTGGCGACATCTTCTAAGTTGTGGGTGGTCTCTTGGGTGAGATCAAGCATCTCTTCGTCGATAATCCCGCGCACACCATTAACTGCACCGTAAACGCGTGTCGCCTGGGTAAATTTTCTGGCCTCTGCTACCACGCCCACTAGCGACTGGTTAATAACGGCCGTAGGGCCACCACCTTGCGCGACTAAAACCTTACCTTCAAGTTTCATAAGTACTCCCATGAGATAATAAGAATTGTGTTGTATCTAATGTACCTTATATCTATAATCCACTCATCAAAGATTGGAAAATATTTTGGAGAAAAAAAAGATGAAAATAGTTTGGTTCTTTTCCCTTTTTACCCTTACCTCTTGTGCAACTCTCTTTTGTTCTAGTGGTAACTTACATGTGGTGGAGGAGGATAAAGGCAATGGATTTGCACTCTATCGTTCGGGATGGCCAGATGAGGAGCTGATTGCGGAGTATTGCAAACTTGGAATCAGCGAGATTATGGTTTTAAGTGGCAATGCCAGTATGATGGAGGAGCGACTAAAGAGTGCTTGCCCTACGCTTAAGGTGGTGTATAACCAAGCACAGTCAACCGATACACCACTTGATCGCGACTTCTTAGAGGAGTTTGATCGCTTTATTTTAAAATCAAAACAAGCGGGCAAGCGGGTGGCCATTCGTTGTGATTGCGGAAGTCATCGTACCGGTCGGCTGGCGGCCTACTATCAGATGAAGTATCAAGGGATGAGTGCAACCGAGGCCAAAGCAGTGATGACGGAAAAGGGCAAGTGGATGTCACTCTTCTCTAATATCTATGAGCAGGTGGATGCTTTAAGCGATTATATCCATGGGAAAAATTGCTCTACCAAAGAGTTAAACTGTGTGCGCACTAATACGCATAGTGCGGATGGCATTTAAAATAGCAAGTAGTGCCACCCCCACATCGGCAAAGACCGCCTCCCACATCGAGGCCACCCCATAAGCTCCTAACACTAAAAAGAGCGCCTTAACGGTAAAGGCCAGCCCAATATTTTGTAAAATAATTTTGTGCGTGCGATGGGCGATCCGTATGGCCAGCGGAAGCTTGGATAAAGAGTCGTTCATGATCACAAGATCAGAGACTTCAATGGCCGCATCGGAGCCGATGTTTCCCATGGAGGCACCGATGTCGGCCCTGGCAATGACCGGAGCATCGTTAATGCCATCGCCAATGTAAAGAGTGAGCTTGCCTTTAGGTTTGCTAGCAATGATCTCCTCCAGGTGGCGTAACTTCTCATCGGGAAGAAGACCAGCATAAAACTCTTTGATATTGAGGCGACCAGAGGTTTTCGCAGCAATATGCCGGGAGTCGCCAGTGAGCATGACCATACGTTTGATCCCTAAGTGGCAAAGCTCCTCCAAGGTGTGCTTGGCATCCTCACGTAGCTGATCTTGAAATTCAATATTACCGGCATAGATGCCATCAACTCCAATGTGAACCGAGGTGTTCTCTTCCTCTCGACAGGTGTGTGGAATATTTTCTAGGTGAAGAATTTTATCGTTACCAGCAACGATGGTGTTTTTTTCGGTGGTGGTTTTGACTCCCAATCCGCCAAACTCTTGATGAGAAAGGATGGAGAGTGGATCGATCTTATGGGGGTGTGCATTTTTTATCACATCTGCTAGTGGATGTTGCGAATGGTATTCGGCGGTAGCGGCATGCTTGATTAACTCATCTTTAGAGAAGAGCTCAGAGGGGGTGATCTCCGTGATCTCAAACTCTCCAGAGGTGAGCGTGCCTGTCTTATCAAAGATCACTGTGTGTACTTTGCGTAGCCCATCTAAAATGTTAGCGCCTTTAATGAGGATACCCGCCTTGGAGGTTGCTCCAAGTCCTCCAAAGTATCCTAGAGGAATACTAATCACCAAAGCACACGGACAGGAGATAACCAGCATGACTAGTGCACGATAGATCCACACAGAAAAAGTTTGGCCACTTAGGAGCAGCGGAGGAAGAGTTGCCACTAAAATCGCCAGTAAAAGTACCGCGGGAGTGTAGTAGCGAGCAAGTGTGGTCATCAAACGATCAATCGGCGCTTTCTTTTGGATGGCATTCTCTACAAGGTGAATAATCTTGGAGATGGAGGAGTCTTCATAACTTTTTTCCACCAAGATGGTTAAGATCCCACTAGTGGCGATCATCCCCGCAAGGATGGTGTCTCCCTTTTTAAGATAGATCGGGCGAGACTCACCCGTTAGTGTACTGGAATCGATCCAGGACTCTCCACTGACAATACTACCATCGAGGGGTGTGCGTTCACCGGGGCGAACGATGATTTTATCTCCGATGTGCACTTCATCGGGGGAGATCTCCTTGATTTCTCCATTTCCCTGCAAGAGATTGGCCTTATTGGGTCTAATTTCTAAGAGCGACTTGATCGACTCTCGCGACTTACTCAGTGCTAGCTCTTGGAATAAGCAGCCGATGCGATAAAAAAGCATCACCGAGACCGCCTCCGCGTGAGCAGAAATGGCAAAGGCCACGAGAGTAGAGAGTCCCATTAAAAAATTCTCATCAAAAATTTGGCCGTGGCGAAGATTGGCAACCGCCTTACGAAGCACAGGGTACCCTAAAAGCAGATAGGCCAAAACAATCAGCGCAAGTGGTGCATAGGCAGTGGGTAGCGCAGTGGTAATCACCTCACTAAAAGAGATTAAAAAGATGGCAGATGCGAGGAGGATCGTCTTTAAATCTCCATGCAGTAGCGACTTCCAGAGAAAATCTTTAACAGAAGTGCGTTTTAATACACTCTCAAATTTAGAGATCACCACCTGGTGTTCAATCCCTAAAATCTCCTTGGTGGCGGCCTTGAAATCATCGGTATCGATGAGTAGTGTTTGAGTAGCAAAGTTGATTTGCGCCTCTCTTACGTAGGGGAGGCCCCGTAAATGCCTCTCTACTTTTAGAGCACATTTAGGACAATCAAGATTTTCTATACGATATTTTTTTAGAACAGCAGCTTGTTTATTCATAGGTAGTAAAATCCATTTAAGATTGGTTAATAAGATCTTTAGGCAAAAAAAGGATAAGAATCATACTGGGAATTGAAAAAAGAAAACTGACACCAAAGAAGATCCCATACCCCATCTCTGCCACCATAAAACCACTCACTGCTCCAATCATTAGGCCACTAATACTCATTAGTCCAGTGCCGATTGCAAAGTGCACCGCCTTGTATTCTTGTAGGCAAAGGCGCATAATAAAGGTGGTTAGCACCGCTGTTCCCAGTCCTCCGGCCCACTGATCGAAGCCATGCACGAATGCCACCAGGGCCAAGTTGAGATCACCTATAAAGAGAGGTTCGCTAGCAGCAGTGTTTTGTACAATAAAATCGCTTAGGTATAAACCTAATACCATATAGACAAGATTGGTAAGGTTTTGAAGTGCCAAAATAGGCCATAAAACACTCCGAAGCGAAAACCTAGAGATAATATGCCCCCCCATCATTGCACCCACGATAGAGGCAACCAGACCCACGCCACCACTGATCCAACCGTAGTGCGCTTTGATTCCAAGATCAACAATAAAGGGTGAGACCATGGCGGTTAACATCGCCTCTCCTGTTCTTAGCAAAATAATCACCGCTAGCATGATGGCAATGTGGGGTCGATCGATGAAGGCCACAAAGGCCCGAGAATAAAAGGAGTCGGGATCGTTTTTAAAGAGCGATTGTTTTATTTTCTTTCGTAAAAGCGTGAGGAGGACGAGGGAGAGAAGCAGTAAAATGCCGATAATGGAGGCAAAGTTAAACTCTTTAAGTAGGGGGTGAATCGTTTTTAGTTCACTGAAATGTTGCGAACCAAGATAGTAGCGAATAGCAATAATAAACGTTGCCAGCAGTAGCGTGGAAGCGAGCACCTTTAAATTTATAAACCAGCGAAGGCCTTCGGCCATAGGGCGTTTGGCCACTTCACACTTGGGCAGAAAAAAGTAGTGGTAGACAACTAGGACTACGAGAAGTCCTGCCGCTATCATGAAGGCAATCCCCCAATTTAGGGTGGTACCAATAGTGGCGATTACCCCCGTGCCGGTAATCATCGCCACCCTATAGGCCATAATACGGTAACCAACAAACTTAGCTTGCCCCTCTTTATCGAGTGCCTCCATATAGTATCCATCAATCGCCACATCGTGAGTGGCGGCAATAAAGGAGGCCAGCAGGAAAAGTGTCGCAATTGCTGGAATAGCAAAAGGAAGAGGGACAAGCAGTGCTGTGATGGCCGTGGCGATTGCAAGTAGTGATTGCATGATTAGCATCCAGCCACGTTTGGTACCAAAGGTATCGATGTGTGGACTCCACAAAAATTTTAAAACCCAAGGAAGGCCAAAGAGAGAGGTAAGGCCAATCGATTCCAAGCTCACCTTCATATCGCGAAAAAAGAGAGAGGAGAGAGTACGAATGATACTAAAAGGAAAACCTTCAGCAAAGTAGGTGGTCATACACCACGCATACGGTGAAGAGAAAATCTCTTTAGCGCGACTAATTCTTTTCGAGGGGTAGTTCATGCGTCTTTTCCTTTTTGAGACGTTTACTTAATGCCTGTTGAGTAATGCCAATCATGGAGGCGGCCCGCTGTTGCTTGTGATTGGCGCGTTTCATGGCCTCTTTGATGAGAGCATTGGTAACGCTTTTTAAATGAGGAAGGGTAGTAAGTTTAGAAAAGAGATCGCTTGCAAATCCTAAACTTGCACTAGCACTTGCCTTATCCCTATCATCTGTCGTAGTAATTTTTCCTCGCAGGTGCAAGCTCTCAATGTGGGTAGTTGTCGCAGGCAGTGTCTGTATAATATCAAACACCATCGAGCGCAGCTCACGCACATTTCCCGGATAGTGGTAGCTCATGAGTTGCTGCAACGCCTCGTGAGAAAAGTTGGGAACCTCTCGCTCATAGAGTTTGGCGTACTCCCTTGCAAAGTGCTGAACCAGTAAGGGCACGTCGTCAATGCGCTCTCGCAATGGGGGAATCTGCACCTCATGCGTTTGCAAACGATAATAGAGATCTTTGCGTAGCAAACCACTTTGCATGCGCTCTTTTAAATCTTGATTGGTAGCGGTCACGATGCGTGCGGTGGAGTATTTAGGGCGATCGTATCCAAGAGGATAATACTCATTTTCTTGTATCAGGCGCAAAAGTTTTAATTGGGAACTAGGATTAAGATCGCCAATCTCATCTAAAAAGAGGGTGCCACCGCTTGCCTCTTCAATCAATCCCTTGCGTTCGCTATCGGCGTTGGTATAAGCACCTTTTTTGTGTCCAAAAAGTGTATCGGTAATGATGTTTTCATCAAGGCCAGAGATATTGATGGCCACCAACTTCCCTTTACGTTTACTAAATTTATGAATGAGATTGGCAAAGACCTCCTTGCCCACCCCGGTCTCTCCAGTGATCAACACGGGATGAGAAGAGGTGGCAACCGAGGCAGTGTAGTCAATCAGCTCAAACATTTTTTGATGAGCATAGATAATCGAAGAGTCGTGTTTAGCTAGGGGCGGTTTATGTGGGGGGGATTGCTCCTTAGCAGCAGGAGTGTTGGCCTTTGCAAGCTCCAGTTGATCAATTAAATTTTGAATGGAGACGATGAGTTTGCCACACTCCGGAGGTTTGGAAAAGTAGTCGTGTACTCCAAGCTTCATGCATTCAATAGCATCATCGATGCTACTACTCTCGGTAAAGGCAATAATTTTAGTCTCAGGAAAATTTTCGTGTAATTCGTTTAAAAGTGCCCGATGGTTATGGACACGAATTTTGGTATCAAGAAGCACCAAGGAGACTCTTCTCTTGGCCAAGATGGCCAGCGACTCCTCTCCCTCCTGGCAAGCGATGATATTGTTAATCTTAACACTTCCCAGCAGTGCGGAGAGATTCTTGATGAAGAGCACATCACGATCAACAATCAGCAGAGGATCGGTCGGGTATTGTTTAATAAACATTGCTCTCTTTGGTTACAACTTTTTTTAATTACGATTACAAAAAAGTTGTAAGTGTAAAATTGTATATTTTTTCAATGGGTTACCATAAAAAAATAACACTCTCTTAAAAGAGATGCTACAAAAAAGTTGTAAAGGCGTAGTTGTAAATTTTAAGGCCGTAATAAAACCACCTCTGAAAAAAGCACTCCCTTGATCTTTTAAAAGTTGGCCTAAAATTTGCTTATAGAAGAGTAGGTGGTGACTTTGGTGTCCCCGATTCAATTCAATCCTTAAACATTGCACCGAGCCAGAAAATGTTTCTTTCGTTTTTTGTTTTATCTCACCAGAGTGACCACCTTTCAAAAATAGAAATAAAAATAAAATTATCTTACACCATCACTCGGCATTGATTGCACTCATGCGTTCATAGCATTTGTTTATTATAATTGAAGAGTAGGTCATGGAAAGACCGCTATATCCTTACCAAACCAAACCTGGAGACTTTATGAGACAAGCAAAGAAAATGGATTTTCTTTTGATTGCTGCTTTTTTGCTAACAGTTTTGATTCCTTTTCATCGTGTAAGCGCAGAGGAGTTATGGATTACACTCTCTAACGATTTTTACAACCTCATCATCAATGATGTACCGGTATTAAGTAAGCTCGACAACCACAGCAAAGAGAGAAGCCTGCTTAAAATCGATGACAAGTATGTGGACACACTCTCCTACTTGAAACATAAAAATCCTAAGATTGGCGGTTTTATTGCCCATTACGATTATAAGGAAGGGAAGGAGTATTTAGAAAAAGATTTTACGGCGATTACTCAACAGAAAGTGAGCTATACCATTGGTGAAGAGCAATTGGTTAATGCTTTGATTGCGCAAGTAAAAGAGGAGAATATCATTGAGACCATCTCTACCCTTGCGGCCTTTCATAACCGTTACTATAAATCCACTACAGGGGCGGATGCTGCCAATTGGATTAAGAATAAGTGGCTAACCCTTTCCCAAGGAAAGTCGGGAGTTACTGTGGAGGAGTTTCGCCATCGTTTTACTCAGCCCTCCATTATTTTAACTATCACTGGATCGACTACAGCGAGTGAGGTTATCGTTATCGGTGGCCACGAGGATTCCATTGCAGGATCTTGGGGCGGAAGCACCGCTAAAGCTCCTGGTGCCGATGACAACGCCTCGGGAATTGCCGTTATCACCGAGATGATAAGAGTTATGATGGTAAATAATTATGTTCCTAAAAAGAGCATTAAGTTTATTGCGTATGCTGCAGAAGAGGCGGGACTACTTGGCTCCAAAGATGTTGCTGCCGATTTTAAAAAACGTAGCATAAAGGTTAGTGGAGTTATGCAATTGGATATGACAAACTATAAAGGCTCTGCAAATGACATCTACCTTATTGGCGATTACACCAATAAAACACAAAATGAGTATATTGGACAATTGATCGATAAGTATGTGAAGGTTCCTTGGGGATATAGTACCTGTGGTTACGGATGCTCAGATCACGCCTCTTGGAGTGCTAGCGGTTTTGCGGCCTCTTTCCCCTTTGAGGCCACTTTCAGTGGTGCAAATCCCGACATCCATACTGCTCGCGATACACTGGAGACTAGCGGTGGACGTGCAGATCATAGTGTGAAATTTGCAAAACTGGCGATTGCTTACGCTATAGAAATGGCAAAATAATGGTGCACTAAAAAAAAAGTATTGACCTTCCTACCTACCAAAATTTAAGAAGTTACCTCAGTTCAAAAAAATCGTGACCATTTTTATTGCTACACTTAGTTGCAAAATCCTTCAAAAAGCGCCTTTTTTGGTGCGCAAGCAGTAAACAGATATAATCAACTCTATGGTCAAGGAATGTTATTTTCAAGAAACTTTTGTTTAATGGAGGATTATTTATGAAGATCGGTCGTTTTAATGTAAGCAGAAAATTAGTAGCATTAAGTTTAGGCATTTCGCTGGTGGGCCTTAATGCTCATGCCGAATCGCCACGAGAGATTTGTGAGCAATTTTTAGATGGTAATAAGGGACAACAACTACAATTCGTAGAGGTGTACTTTAGAGGAAAAGATTCGGAGCTAAGAGAGGTCGATCTTCCGGTAAAAAGTGTAGACGATTGTATTTCCGCTATTACCTCTATCCATACTGTAGATGGTTCATCACTTCCAGATATGAATGGGATTGATGAGAGTGACATTGCAGTTCGTGCAGGTCACGCTAGCTTTGGGGTCATGCCAGAAGGTAGAAGACCTTATAAAACCATGTATATTGTTGGTGGGGTTTTGAACAGTGATGAGAAGGGGTTTGCTCCTTATACCGATATTCAAAAGCTTGAGAGTGAGATCGTAAATGATGAGAGTGACACTGTTGATGCGGTAACGGCACAACGATTAGCAGCGCTTTCGAAAGTAGCAAAAGAAGAGTATGGCATTAAGACTGGAAAGTATGCTCCAGTGCTCGATAAAGTGGCGGCAAAAATTGCGGATGGAAGTCTTGGTTTTCAGGGCAAAGCGATGATTGGGCCAGAGCTTGAGTTCTTCTTTATGAAAGCAGACGGTTCTCCCGTTGATTCAAGAACAGCAGGCAATGCTGTTGATTACTATGGGCATATTCCTGCAGATATGAAAGCGATGATGCAATTTATTTTACAAAAAATTAGTGAGTACGGTGTGGTCACTGAAAAATTTCACCATGAGGTTGCTCCAGGACAATACGAAATTCCACTAAAAGTGACCGATGCAGTTTCTCAAGCAAAAAATTTAAGAACCACAATTGCAGTGGTGGAAAGAGTTGCCAAAGAGTTTGGATTAAGTGTGAACTGGGATCCGAAACCCTTTATTCGTGAGAATGGCAGTGGAATGCATATGCACTTTAGTATTACAAGTAATGAAGGCAAAAATCTCTTTGCTCGTGTAAACCATGATCCAAGCTATGAGGGAACTTGTGGCATCTACTCCAGTGTTGCCGATCAATTTTTCTCAGGACTGCTTTCACAAGTAAAGAGTTTACAAGTTTTCTCCAATCCACTTCCAAACAGTGAAGTGCGTTTAGGTAAAAATGAGGCCCCAGCACAAATTGCCATGTCGGTTGGAAACCGTACTTCAGTTATTAGATTACCGATCAAAGGTATGGGAACGAATAAAGGCGTAAGAGGGGAGAAGCGTTCACCAGATGCTATGTCCGAATTTGAGTTAACCATTGCCGATCTTGTCGCTTCTGGGCTTTATGGAATTACCAATAAGATGGCAGCAACGCCGCTTTCTAAAGGTAATGCTTATGAGATGAATATTACGGAGGAGATGAAACTTGCGGGTACTTTTGCCGCAGTGATAAAGAACTTTATGAGTGGACGTAAAGAGAGAATGGCCAAAGATCCATCGAACATTATCGATCAAGTGTTTGATACTAAAACTGTAAGAAGTTATCTTGCTGATCGTTTAGAGTTAGTAAAATCGGATGCAGCTCCAATACTTGATGTAGCAGCGGCCTATGCTGATGTTAAGTCAGTCGAGAGTGCAACCGTCGTTGATAAGAAGGTTAAAACCATCCGTGATCGTGTGACCGCAATTGAAAAAATCACCGGACCTGCTGCTAAAGCGGAAGCGATTGCAGCTCTTGAAAGTGCGATTGCAGAGCTAGATCAGGAGATGGCATCAAAATAATTTCTTGTTGGCAAAAGTTTACTTGAAAAAAAAGGGCCTTTCCTTTAACAGTAAGTAACAGGAAGGCCCTCTTTTATTTTGGGGATAAGTTTAAGTTTAGTTCATAACTTTGATTTGCTCCCAAAGAAATTTTTTCTAAGACGACATCTTGGTATCCTTCCGCACTCACTTTGATGGTGTACTCGCCGGGGAGAAGTGGCCGAAGATAGTGGCCATCACTTTTATCGGCATAGATAAACGATCCATCAAAATCGTGTCCAATAAGTTCAAATTTTGCAGCAGCAGGGGAGATTTTACCTCGAAAACCGTTTAACGATTGTTCAAACATCAGCAGTAGGGATTCGAGATTTAAGGGAAAGTATTGGGGGAGTGTGCTTGCTGGAGGGGTTTTCATGCTGGATAGTTCAATGGTGAGTGCGCGGGAGTGGTGGGTGAAGTTAAGATAGTCGGGGCGACCACCATCAATCTCATACCAAGCGTATCCATTGGTGATGCCATCTTCGTAATCGCTCATGTAATAGCTATCAGGAAAGCGGGCGTGAATGGTGTCTGCATAGAGGCGGGAGATGGAGCGATACCACTCATTGTCGGCGTGTAAGCGAGCAAAGGTGTCCCAGGGGTAATTGACCACTTCAGCGCCACCATGAAAATCGAGAGCAAAGAGAAAGTTGTGTTGTTCTAAGAACTTCATCATCGCCAGTGTCTCTGGTTGCCAGCTCTCTTCATCGGGATGATCGCCACTCTCTGGATCGGGAAAGTTACGATTTAAGTCAACATAGTTACCATTAAAGCGAGTGGCACCACTGACACTTTGATCACCACGAGCATAAGTACCATCGGGGTTAAAGATGGGATTAATCCAAATTTCACTGCTGTTTAAAATATTTTGCACGCGGGTGGAAGTTTGGTAATTACTCAGTAGATACTCAATCATTTGCAAAGAGATGATGCTGCCGACTAACTCATCTCCATGAACGGCACCAGTCAATAAAAATTTTGGTTTACTGCTGCTGCTGTTGCTGTTGGCATTTTGAGTGATTCGTAAAGCGTAGAGATGGTGTTTTTTTGTGGTTATCCCGAAATCGATCAATTGGCAAAGTGAAGGGTATTGGGTGGCCATGCTTTTCATAAAGCTCTCATAGGCGCTGTAGGTAGGATAGGCGTTCCACTTACCATTTAACTCATTGGTCATTTGCTGCTCTTCAACTGCTATGGCCATTTGCTTACTAATGGAGAGTGTATAGGTGGGATGAGTTCTTAAAAATTGCTGTAGCTTTTTGATATTTTTAGAGGAGATATAAAGCGTAAGCGAGTTGCCATGGACTTGATCGATCGAAGCAAAGCGTGAAAGCTGGTTTAAGTCGGGGCGATCACTAGCACTAATTGTACTTGCTTTTGAGAGCTGGTACTGGTGTTCACTGGCGTAGAGGAGAAGCGGGCAAAGGTATAAGAGGCAGGAGATGGAGAACAGGATAACCAAGTTCAATTTCATTAACGATCCTTTATGTATGTTTGAATTGATAAAAGGAATACCATAATTAAACTGTACCTGTGGATTGCGATTTTCTAAAAAAAGATTACAGCAATAAAGTAATTGACTCTTGAGCTTTAGTTATAGAAGATAGGAGCGCTTATGAATAGATTTGAAGATTTAAGTCACTGGAAAAGTAATCTCAATACCCTATGGGGGGCCGCGATCATCCATGAACTTTACCATTTAGGTGTGGATGCTTTTTTTCTCTCTTCAGGTTATCGTTCTACGCCACTGGTGGTGCCGCTCGCATACGATTTTGCAGAGGAGATTATGCGTGTTCCGGCCATCGATGAGCGTGCTTGTGCCTATATGGCACTTGGTTATGCCAAGAGCACTGGGAGAGCTGCTGCTTGCATCTGCACTTCTGGCACGGCCTTGGCCAACTTTTTTCCCGCAGTAATTGAGGCCTTTCATGCCCGTGTTCCCATGGTGATTTTAAGTGCTGATCGTCCCGCCGAACTCATCGATTGCGATGCCAATCAGGCGATTGATCAACAAAAAATATTTAGCAACTTTACCAAGGCCAATCTTACGTTGCCTGCTCCCGATGAGAAGATTGCACTGGCTTCTATCCTGACAAAGATTGACTATGCAGTGAGGGCCGCGCGAGTTGCTCCCATGGGTCCAGTGCATATCAATGTCCCCTTTCGCGAGCCACTCTTACCAACATCGCCACCTCCTGCTCATGCTCCACTGATCAAACGCCAGCGCGAGTCCTATACGAAAATTATTGTTGCCAAAAAAGTGCTGGAGAAGAGTGAGCTACAACTTCCAGCTGGGCCTATCTTAGTGGCGGTTGGAGAGTTGTCCTTGCAGGAAGATTTGCAGGCGATTAAGCAGGCGCTTCCGTTGCATTTGGGAAGTGTGTATCTTGATGTCACCTCTTCACTACGTTTTTTGCGAACACCGAGCGTTGCCGTGGCCAATACTCTTTTCGATTTTAACGAGGCCACCCCGATACCCAGTGCTATTCTCCACCTCGGTGGTAGAATTCTCTCTAAAAATTATTACACCTATCTTAAAGAGGTTCAACAAAATCACCCTATTCCCATTATTCATGTAAACGATACCATCACTAATCAAGACTCCTCCGCTGTCTTTACCCATAAGTATGAGATCTCTCCCACGCTTTTTTGCAAAAATCTTCGCCTGCAGGAACGGGCCGCTTTAAGTGAGCAGAGTCCTACAATAGTGCAGAAGAGAGATTTTTTGGTGGATACTGTTTTAGAGGTGATACCAGATGAATCCTACCTTTACTTAGGAAATAGCCTCACCGTGCGACTCTTTAATCGCTCAATGCCGGAGTCGTCTACAAAAAGTGTCTATATCACTTGTAATCGTGGAGTGAGTGGGATTGAAGGGATGATGGCCTCTGCCTGTGGATTTGCGCGAGGCCTAGGCGTGCGCGTGCAGGCGCATGCTTGCCAGCGTGTCACCACCTTGATTTTGGGCGATCTCTCTTTTATTTACGATCTAAATTCACTCTACCTTTTAAGAGATTTACCCCACCCGCTGGTGATTGTGGTGATCAATAATGGCGGGGGTGAGATTTTTAAAGAGCTGCCGATTGCAAACTATCCCAAGGCGCTAGAGCGCTTTGTTGTATTAAAGCATGACTACCGCTTTAAAGAGATGATCGAAGCGGCGAAACTTCAATATTTTGCTTCGCCTTTAGGTTTGAAAAAGAGTCTGCAGGAGGCGTATGCTTACTCCATGGCCCACAATAAAGTAGCGATCGTGGAATGGTGTGGTTAGAGAGAGCGTCCAAAAGTGCTAGCAGCATGAGTGCTATCAATAAGAGCATAGTCAAAGGCACTGGCAATATTACGAATAAAGATCACTCCTGCGTAAGTTAATTTGAGCTTTAGAATTTTTTCAATCGCCGCTTGTTCATTATGAGTGGTGGTGATCTCCTCCATTTCTAAAAGGCCATCGCTACGAAACTCCAAAAGGCGCGTAACAAGTTTTTCAAGAGATGCTAATTTAAAGTAGCTGGAAAAATCTTGGCGTAGCTCTTCGTGGCCCTGAAAAGTGTGGTAGCAAAGCAGGGTTTGAATAATCTTTTCACAACACCGGTCTAGTTCACTCTTTTGATGGCCACGAATAGTCGCAAGCTGTCCTTGGGAGATGGTATTCATATATTTAAAGAGATCTTTTTCATTTTGCAGGTAGGAGTTTTTCGAGGAGGAGATGGAGGATGCTCCTAGGCCTAGCAGCGTGCCTGCTTGGGTGTAGGTGTGCCCCATAAAATTACGAATCACTTTATGATCAGCAAAGGCCTTGGCGATAGGATCGCTTGGAAGGGCGTAGTGATCAAGACCGATATGAATGTAGTTTTGACTAAAGAGCCGCTCTTGTAGTTTTAAAAGCAGCGATAACTTTTCACTGCCTACAGGAATGTGGTGTTGTTCCAGTCCCTTTTGCAAAGGTGCAAACCAAGGAACGTGAGCGTAGCTGAAGTAGGCGATGGTATCGGGCCTTAAACTTGCAACACGATCAAGAGTGTATTCGATCGAGGACAAGGTTTGTCCCGGTAAACCAAGCACGAGATCAATGTTGATCGAGGTGAAATTTAAGGATCGTGCTTTGTTCATGATCTCACTGATACTCTCATAATCGCCTTCGCGGCCGATGATTTTTCGAATGGTCGGATCAAAATCTTGAATACCAAATGAGATCTTTTGAACGCCAAGCTTGGCCAAGGTTTCTAAAAAGAGTGGGGTGGTGGTGTGAGGGTTTAACTCGATGGAGAGAAGTTTGCTGCTAGTATCACCAAATTTGGAGAGCAAAAAGCTTAGCTCCTCTGGTGTGAGGGTATTGGGGGTGCCTCCTCCAAGGTGAATACCACGAAGGTGCTCGTTCTTAATGCCGCTTTTCTCTTGGTAGAGCTCCCACTCATCGTGGATGGTGTGCAGGTAATCTTTTACAATGTGAGCAGAGGTGGTGGTTACTGTCCCGGGATCGATACGAAAGCATCCACAATAGGCGCAAAGGGAGCGACAAAAAGGGATGTGGAGGTAAAGGTGTACCCCTTGGGAAAGTGCTGCTTGCAACTCCTGATGCCACTCCTGCGCTTTTGGTGGAGTCTTCCAGTTAGGAACTGGAGGAAAGCTAGTGTAGCGAGGGACGTTGACATCGTACTTGTTTACTATTTCTGGGGAGACAATTTTATGCAAAGACATAGATATATTTTCACCTCTAAGAATACGCGCTTGCGATCACCCTTTAATCTATACGATAATAGAACAAGATGATCTTTAATTATACGATAAAAATAGTGCACTCTCATGGGTAAGCAAAGATTTTTTTTCATTGGTATTATTTGTATGTTGATGGGAGTGCTTTTTCCCATAGATGCTGCTGCGAAATACCTGGGTAATGGTCGCGAGTTGGCAGATTTAATGCTGTTGCCAGAGAGTGGTAGTTGGTGGGGAGAGACGCTGCTCCCTTACAGCAAGGAACGAGCAAAGCAGTCAAATGCCGTTTACACCGTGGCCACTAGCGAGCGCAGTAGGCTTCCGTATGTGCAGTCCCTAGGGTATGCATTCTTAGAGAGGTATTCTATTACCGTGAAGGAGAGTTTCTATTTTTACGATCAAAGCAGAGTGCAGCATGGGGCCTCTGTTGGAGGAGAGCTTAAAGTTTACAAGTATAGCGGCTTTAGCGATCCAGAGTTTCACGTGAAGAAGCGATTAACGGCAACACAAAAAGAGGTGTACGATCTCGATCTGCTTTTTGCCTATTCTCCTGGAATTGTGGTTGCAAGAAAGGCCACGACTACCAATGTGGGTAGTGAAGGGCGTGGGGGCGATCAAATCTCTTTTGGGATCGACTTTGGTAATAAGTTTAAAAAAGAGCAGTGGAAGGGCAACCTCTCCTACAAATTTTTTCAAAAGCAAAAGCTTGAAGATCCCAATCGGCAAGAGCAGATCACCACTAGTCGCCACTATACTTTGGCGGCAAATATCTATGTGCAAGTAAAAATCCGCCACGATTTTTGGAACCGTTGGCACTTTGGACTTGAGTATTTGGATAAAGAGTATTCTCGTTCTTCCCGAGGAGGGAACGCTTCCGTGGTTTCGCGCCAGCGAATTACTTTGGGAGTGATGCCGATTTTGCTTACAAAATCTGCAAGAGTAAACCTCTTTTCAAAATGCAACCTGCTTTGGACTACTCCCCATAAGGTGAGTGATTCCGATGGCAGCAAAATTCACTACTCCAATCTCTTTGCTTATCAAATAGAGTTTGGTCTTTCATACATCTTATGATATTGCCTCCATTCATGAATACACCCTTTACAGCTTTGAAAAATTTTCTCCCTACCACCAAAGAGGAGCTGCGCTTGCGTGGCCTAGATCGGCCTGATATCATTTTGGTGAGTGGAGATACCTATATTGATTCCCCTTTTATTGGAGTGAGTGTGATTGGCCGCTGGCTGGAGGCATCTGGTTTTTCTGTGGCAATTATCGCTCAACCCGCCATTGATAGCGACATCGATATTGCACGTTTAGGAGAACCTAAACTTTTTTGGGGTGTAACTGCAGGTTCCTTAGACTCTATGGTTGCAAACTATACGGCCTTGCAAAAGAGGCGTAAAAGCGATGATCTCACTCCGGGCGGCATGAACACCCTACGTCCCGATCGTGCAACGCTTGTTTATAGCAACCTGATCAAGCGTTACTTCAAGAAGAGCGTCCCCATCGTATTAGGTGGGGTTGAGGCGAGCTTACGTCGTATCTCCCACTACGACTACTGGAGTGATCAGCTCAAGCGTTCGCTGCTCTTAGATGCCAAAGCAGATGCGCTGATTTACGGGATGGGTGAACGTGCCGTTTTGCAAGTGGCGCACAACCTTAAAAGCAAGCAGCAGCACCCTTTTCAAGAGGTAAAGGGCCTTTGTTATCTAGGGAGTGCAGAGGAGGCCCAAGCAAAAGAGTACTTGCAGTTGCCCTCACACCAAGAGGTCTTGAAAGATAAGCTGCTCATGAAAAAGATGTTTGAAACTTTTTATAAAAATCAAGACCCCTTAAATGCGAAGGGACTTTATCAACTATACGAGGGGCGCGCGCTTATTCACAACTCACCAGCAGCACCGCTCTCCCCGCAAGAGTTGGATCACCTTTACGAATTACCCTATACTCGAGAACTTCACCCCTACTACGCCAAGAAAGGGAGCGTGGTTGCCAATGAGACCATTAAGTTTTCAATCACCAGTCATCGTGGATGCTACGGCGAGTGCAACTATTGTGCGATTGCAATTCACCAAGGACGCCACATCATTAGTCGCTCTCCTCAGTCGATTGTACGAGAGGGAAAGCTGTTAAGTGAGCGCAGCGATTTCAAAGGATACCTTCTCGATGTCGGTGGCCCTACTGCCAATATGTATGGTTTTGATTGCAAAAAGAAGCAGAAGAGTGGCAGTTGCCAAGAGCGCCGTTGTCTCTATCCTAAAGTGTGTAGTGAGCTTCCCATTAACCATGCACCCTATTTAAATCTCTTGCGCTCACTTGCAGCTCTGCCTAAGGTAAAAAAAGTGTTTGTTGCCAGTGGCATTCGCATCGATCTTATTGCGAGCGATCTCCAACTAGGCCAGCAATTCTTAAGAGGACTTATTAAAGATCATGTCAGTGGACAAATTAAAATTGCACCAGAACACATTGCCCCTGCAACTCTTAAGGCCATGGGTAGGGATGAGCTAGGATTAGGGGCAGAAGCTTTTTTAAAATTAAAAGAGGAGTTTTCTGCAATCAATAAAGAGTTTAAGAAGAAGCAATTCCTCACCTACTATTTTATTGTTTGCCATCCAGGGGAGAGTGAAAAGGAGCTTCATGCGCTCCAAGAGTTCTTTAAAAAGCACTTGCATGCACTTCCAGAACAGATTCAAATTTTTACGCCAACGCCAATGACCTACTCAACACTTTTTTACTATACAGAACTAGATAGTAATGCTCATCCCTTAAGTGTTAGCAAATCGCTAAAAGAAAAACGTAGGCGTAAAGAGTTGCTATCTTTTTAAATAAAAAAGTGGAATTCCCATGTGCATATAGACCTCCATCTCTCGCTCCTTTGTCGTTTCCTGGTCTGCTGAAGGCACTCGATAGCTTAAACGTTTTATCTTCTCAATTTTAGGATAGGCCACAATTTTATTTTCAGGTAAAAACATGATCACTGTTGAACCGCCAAACTCAAAGTGGCCCATAACATCGCCCATGGATAACTCTTGGCCAGGGGTTACGGTGATAATATTAGAGGCAACTCCAGTAGCACCAACCACCACAAAGGGAATAACTCCTAATTTCGGCACCTCCAAAAATAAGATATCGCGGATATTAACCACTAAAGGATTGTACTTTATTGCTTGAGAACTAGTGGCCACAGTACTTACAGAGAGATACTCTCCATCAATATGAAAGGCCGCTGGTGAGTGCTTTTCTTTACTAAAAAAATCTTGGGCGCTTTTGTTGTTTAATTTTGCTGCAATTTCTGCATGAGAGAGCACCTTTCCTTTGGAAAAGGGAAAATGAAAATTATGGTAGTCGACAGGGGCGAGGCGATTGATAATCATGGTAGTGCCCTTTACCTCTTCTGCCATTTGATGCAGTAATACGCGCTCATAATCTTCATAACTTTTAAGCGGCATCGCTTGGAGCTTATTCTCTTTGCTACTGCCAAAAAGTTGGCGCACATTAAAGGCATTGATTTTTCCGCTGATATTTTTATCTGTTAAATGGAAGTTTTTATCAATATCGGAAATTTTTTCATAAAATCGTATGCGTGAAGTGCTACTAGAAATGATATCTCCCTCTTTAGCACCATAGAAAGTGAGCATGGACTTGACAATTTCAGAAGTGTATATTCTTGCAAAAATTTCATTAATGGTTTTATATTCATCAATGCCTTTACCATAAAAAAGCTTGAACTCACGATTGATTTCTAAAATAGTGCTACTGTTAACCTCAAGCTTTAAAATATTTATAA
This sequence comes from Oligoflexia bacterium, assembly GCA_015231955.1. GTDB lineage: Bacteria > Bdellovibrionota > Bacteriovoracia > Bacteriovoracales > Bacteriovoracaceae > JADGAN01. Next base: position 113,326 of record JADGAN010000010.1, read on the forward strand.
TAAAATCTAAGATATCTTCTTCGCAAGTGTCGTCACTTTTAAGATAGCCATAAATTTTTGTGAATATTTTTTGACTGACAATACTTCTGATGACATCACTTAAAAATCCTTTGTTATACATGAATTTTAAAAAAGCACCACCAGGAACATTTTCAACCTTAATTGCGCCACTGCGGACGCCACTAATAATGGCCGCCTCATCCAACTTACCACTCAACAACAGTTGATCCACTGCTGGATTTTTTTCTATGTCATCATATTCTATATAGAGGATATCTTGATCGTCTGGAGTAAAATCTTTGTCTGTAATAACCATGGGGCCACTAAACCCCCAGACCAGTTTGGAGAAGCACTTACCAGGAGCATCTTGCAGCTTAGTATCGTCTCTATCTTCAACGATTCTTATCATCTCAGATAGACGGGGAGAACTTTGGGGCGAAGGCAATGATTGCCCTATACGTGTTGCACACTGGTCAATATCGATGGCATACGCATGCATAGGCATGTATTGGATCATTGCCAGATAAAGAAAGAACAGCAAACGTAAATAAAGTAGATGCATTATAGTAATCCTCTTGGCCTAACTCAAAACATGCTCACTGTTTTATTCTACACGATAGTTAAGACGAAACAAAATTTGCTTGTTTTTATAAAGGATTTGCTAAGCACTGCCAATAGGCATAGGTCGTTTTAACACGATTCTAACATAATGCTAATGCAATTTTCATATTCTTTCTGCAGAAGTGCTTGGGATTAGCTATAATAGCGAAAAAAACGGAAGAAGACTGCAATTTTTTGAGCGAGGGAGACTTTGGATTTTGGAAAGTAGTTTACGACAGTTGCAATCTTAATTAAGAGTGAGATGTAGTAAAGTGCAGTATTGGGAATAAGAAAGAGAATTTTTCGAAAACGAATAGTAGCAGGATAGCGCACAAAGAGAGTAAAGAGTTTTTGAAATTTGGAGAGATGGAGTTTGAACTCCTTATCAAAAGAGAGCGGAGTGTATTTCCAGGTGTTTTTAGGAATTTTTTCCCAAGTATCTTTATCTAAATATCCTCTATCAATAGCAATTTGTGTTAATTCCATTCCTGGATAGGGCATAAAGAATTGACTGGTGGGATGATCAGGACGACAGCGCACATTGAGTGCTAAAGTCTCTTCTAGCGTCTCTTGCGATTCACTAGGAAGTGCGATCATATTGGAGACGCTCAATTTCAGTCCTGCTTGATGAACAATGTCGGCAGCATTAATAATCACTTGATTGCTGAGTCCTCTTTTGAGGAGATCTCGGCGTAAATTTTCATTGCCAGTTTCAATCGCCATCCTAATAATATGGCAGCCACAATCTTTCAGTGTTTTTGCTAAATCGAGTGTTAAAAGATTGGGCCTTACATAGCAGATAAAAGGGAGGCCCACGCGCTTTTTATAGATTGTACGGAACTCCTCCAGCCACGTAAGATTTAAAACAAAGATATCATCTTCGAAAATAGCATAATCCATTCCATATTTGGCCTTGGTCTCGCAAAGCTCCTCCACAAAGTAGGCAGCACTTTTTTTTCTAATGATGTTGCCCTTGCCATGATACATTTTGTTAAAGCTATGATTGAAACAGTAGGTGCAAGGGTAGGGACACCCTCTTCCAGAGATAAAACTTTTGAACTCTTGATTTTTCAAGAGGCGATCGTGCTGGTATAAAATTTCTCGATTAGCAAAGGGAAATTGGTCGAGATCATCAGGAAGGTACTCTAGATCGTTATGGTGAATTTTCCCATTGGATTTTACAATAAATCCGGTGGAGTTGCTAAAATCTTCACCACGAACGATTTTTTGTAACAAAATCGGTAAGGTTAGATCTGCCTCTCCCTTGGCAATAGCATCAACCGCAAACTCCTCAATGCATTGGTTATAAAAAGTGGTAAAAGGGCCGCCTGCAATTTGATAAATATGTGGAAAGCTTGTGCGAATCGCCCTAGAGATCTCGTAATAGGATCGGTGCGATCCATACATGATCGAGTATCCAACGGCAACGGGATTGATTTTAGTTAACTCTTTTAAAATTTGCTTGATGGGTTTACTGTAAATCAACTTACAGTTGATATTACTCTTTTCCAAAATGGAGGTAAGGGTGATAATTGAAAGTTGTTCAGTTAACAACTTTCCCGAGATAATCCATACAAAGGTTGGGTTTGAGCTCATATAAAAAAAATTTTATCGTGCTCATAAATTCATTGTCAATGCTTTGAACTTTCCTAAACAAACTAGTCGGGCAATAGGTTCACTCATTGCTGATTGCAAAATCTCTCGAACACGGCCTTCTTAAGCAGTTTTACCATGAAGAATCACGATTCGCCTCTCTTTCGCTACTTAGTTTTGCAAACACTAGCGTATCGCTATAGGCCTGCTTCTCTCTAGTATCCTGCCTTAACGTTCCTTCTAGAACGTATCCTCGAGCTTTGGGGATGTTGGCCGATCTTTGATTTAGAAAGGAGCATCTTATTTCTAAACGGTGAAATCCCATGGCAAAAAGCTGCTTTTCTAAGAGGGTTACCGCTTCTAAAACATAACCTTTTCCTTCAAACTTTCCTAAAATCCAGTAGCCTAATTCACAGCGATCATGCTCCCAAGCAATGCTATGAACCCCAAGGTTACCCATGTACTCATCACCATCTTTATTAAAGATTCCATAGTCAAACATAGTACATTTTTTCCAATTTTTCATAGATGATTTGATGTAAGCGATCTCATCTTCTGTAGAGTTAACAGCATCAACCCAAGGAAGAAATTTTTTAAGTCTATCTCTATCCGAATCAACATAAGCAAACATAACTTCTGCTAATTCGAGGGTATGCTTTTGTAAAAAAATTTTTATTCCATCAATGCGCTCTAAAGGAGGTCTCTTTTTCATGCTTCATCCCGAAAAGTAGGAGGTATATAATCAATCATAATAGTAAAAACGCTCGCATTAAGCTCTTGTTTTTTTCCTTGTAGCTACTTGACTCATGGCAAATAAAGGGTTTTTCTTCCATTTTGGCCACGGTTTTGTGTGATTAAGTTGGCAGTGTATTTTTTATGGGGCCAAGACTTGTCAGCTAACTATTGATGATTTCATGGAATTGTTTTTTTTTCTCTCTAGATCATCATTCATGCGTAAAATAGCTTAGAGTGATAGGAATAGTAAGTCAAGTTTTCGGAGAATGTTAATGGGCCTAAAGAAAATCTATTTAATGATTATTTTTTGCTGTTTTTATTCGATGCTTGCATCATCCGTGAAAGCAGACTTAACTCCCATCCCTATGCTTGATTTCCAAAAAGAGCAACTCATCGATTATATCCGTTATTTAAATCAAGTGGCCATCTGGCTCAAGCAAGATGGAGAACTGCTTCCGGGTACAGCAACGACTCTAATACAAAAACACACAGAGGTTCTACCTCTCTTGGGAGAAAAACATAAATGGCCCCTTCACGAGCTTTTACTTTACAGTGAAACCCCTAAAAAAATCGATAATGCCACAATCAAAGCAGACTTTGAGCACTATCTGACACTACTTACAAAGGAACATTTTTTTCCTTTTATCGAAGTGGCACCAATAATTAAAGAGCATTTGAACTTAAATAACTTTGAGCAACTGAAACTTGGTCCTCTTCAAGAAGAGCTATTGTATGGTCGTGATCAACTTCCCCTTGTTAATCTGACAGCAGATGCCGCAAACGATCTTATCGACTACTTAGAATATTTAAATACTGTAAGCGAATGGGTTCTGATCGGTCCAAGTCTTTTACCCAATACGATAGAGATCTTAAGTAATAAACATCGAAAAGTTGCAGCTTTAATCAAACTTGATTTGCTCTCACCGCTAAATCGGTATGCAAATAAAGAGATTAGTTTCGAAACATTTCAAATGGAGTTTTCTCACTACTTGCATCTCCTTTCTGATGGTTATAATTTTCCTCACTCTGACACGAGAGCAATTATCAAGCATCAACTTAATGGGAAAAATCTTTCCCAGCTTTATAATCTTACCCACCCTTTGATCGTCGCAACGTTAAAAGAAAAGCTTTCTCTATCCGCAAGGCCACCCATGATCACCAGGAGGGCGTCGCTAGATAATAATTGGGTAAAAGAGACTGCTATCGTCGGAAGATATCAGGCCGCGAAGGACACGATGATCGATGCAATTTTAAAAGAGATAGATGCCTTAAATGGAAAGATGTACCATGTGCGCGAGATGCTTTTACCAGAAAATTGCAGCGAGGAGGAAAAAAGTGAACTTTTCTCTGCAGTAGATAAATTGCACCCTTTATTCTCATCGAGCTATTTTCAAATTAATCAAGATGGGAATGCAATTATCGCAACTGACCTCACTAAACCGCTTGCCATTAAGTCACTTTTTCATGAAAAAGGCCATTTAGAGAATGCGAAATTTTGGAAGGAACTCATCAGAAATCATCCAGATGCAAGCAACTTTAATGTTCAGAAAAATATTTTAGAATCGGATAAACGTATAATTGATGAACGCTGGGGTGTTGCTAGTGAAATGAAGGTTGATGATGATCAATCTCTTTGGAACTATGGGGCCAAAAGAGTTGCAAGAAATATTGCCTCTTACCAGTTTATTTCTCGTGCCTCTTATCCCTACTCGGAAGGTATTCGTGATGCACTTTTTAAAATTCATAACCATTTACTTCCTGATTATAACCGCAATCACCAGCATCTGCAGTTTGCTAAAGAAACATTGAATGAGGCCATCGCTATGGCCGACACCTTGAGGAAAAACACCATTGCGTATCATCAGGGTATTGTTGATAACTTGATCGCTATAGGGCATCCAGAGATTGCGGCGATCGAAATGGAGGATTTAACTTTGTTTAAGACGCGGCCATTATTCGATTTGATTTTTGAAAATGATCTTGAACGATATCAAAGTGATGGTACTATTGATGATCTAAAAAAGCTCTTTGCCACTTGCTTCCACTCAAACACGTAAAAATTGATTTTACTAAATAACGATTAATACCGATGAGGATAAAGCAAGTTTTTTTGTGGATCGTTACCTGGAGGGAAAAAGTAGATGATAGATTATTGGTTCAAAATATCAAAAACTTTTGCAGTAATATTCCTGGGCCTATCTCTTTCCACATCAGCGCAAGAGCTTACGCTCGATAAATTAAAAAAAGATATCGTTACATCGTCACTCACGGAAAAGCAAAAAACATTTATCCTACGTGAAAATTTTGAAAATAGCTTTATTGACCCTCAAAGCAGACAAGATCACAAGGGAGATCATGTGCCTGTTAAAAGTGCCTTGGCCTACTTTAAAGTTCCCCTTGATTTAGTGGGAGTATTTAGAGCAAATAGATTAGATCCTCGCATGGAGGATGCCTTAGTATTTGAAGAAGCGGGAAGAAAGTACGTAAGATGGTTTATACACCCTGAAGATACCAAGTATTTTCAGCAAACCAAGAATTTCTTGAAGTCCAAAGGACTTAGCGACAAAGAATTAACCCTGGTTACAGAAGATCCGTTAGGACTTGAAGGATATCTCACGGCCTCTCGAAGTATTCTCATAAGATCAAAAAAAAATGGGATGGTTTTTTCTGCTAAAATATCAACCAACTACGTTGGAAGTCATGAGGAAGTTCCTCTGGAACCTAAAATCATGGTGGGAAATAAGGCGGTCTTAGCACCCCTTTTAACCAATTATGTCGATAGGCTCACTCCTGGCGAAGAGGGCCTCTCCTCTTTAATCTTGCAAAGGGAACCTCTCGGTTTTTCAATAGGATCGGCGCAACTGGGAAATAAGCAAGAGAGTTCTTTTAGCATGGTCATTCGTGATTTAGGAGGACTTGCACGAGATGATGGATATGATTATCTTCCGGCCTTTTCTCTTGAAAAATCAGGAAAAGAAATTGCCGCCCATGCGCTGGGAATAGATCAAAAGAAAATAAGTAATAAAGAAGTTGCGGCATTTTGGACTGAACACTACTTAAAACCACTCGCCCGAGCACAAGCAGAGTTGCTTATTCATTATGGAATTATGATGACAGCTGTTCATGGGCAACAATTCTTAATCCAAATGAAAGAGGGTATCCCCACAGGAAAAATTGTTATTCGTGATTTTTCGGATGGAGATTTGCTAGTAAAATTGGTCTGCCAAGAAAATCTTAATCAAGAACTGATTGCACATTGGCCAGAGAAAGTTGTAACAGACAAAATTGAGATTGATCTGATCTCTCCTTATGCGAATCGCAGTTTTATTTCAACAATACCCCGTTGGTTTAACTCTATTAAAGCAGCTGCCGATGCTGAGTTAAACTATGCCAGCGAATTTGAATCAGAACTTTCTGCGCTAACAGGCATTCCGTTTGAACACGGAAAATTGCTTGGTTCTCCTCGCCAACAAAAAATTATCGACAATGCTTTAAAACACAAAGAAGATCCTTCTGCTTATGAGAAAGGAGTGGCGCTATTTCCATCTTATTATTTGCAAATACTTGCAGGCCTTGCAGGAATTGATCCTAAGACTTCTCTTGGTCGCGATAAAATCACTTACCGAGGAGATCGATGGGAGGAGTATCTTGCTATTTATCATTGTCAAAAAGGGATCATTCAATCTTGTAATGGCAAAAGTTGCGATGAGCTTTTGACCTACTTAGGAGGCGGCCTTCCCTCTCGCTGTGAAAATCCTGGAATTCTCCAATTTATTCACACTATCAAAAATAATATTTTTGATGCATTATCACAACCTCCTTCTACAAAGTAGTTCCAAGCTGTGTCTCAGTTATAAGATCTCAAACCAGCTTGTGATGAAAAATTAAAGTTATTCTCTTTAATTCCGAGCAAGATTGTATTCGATCTGACGATAGGGGGGTATGCCTTGTTGCAAAAATCCATAAATAAAATTGTTTACTTAGTTGCGGATCATAATCACAAGTATATTTTCTGCTCGATACTAATCTTTTTGTTTACAATCCCCATATTGATTTTATCGTGTATGGAAATAATGAATAAGTATGCCGACTCTATCTCTGATGTAAATATTGGGAAGAAAGCTTCCACCTCCATTGCCGCTACAATGGTAAAGGAGAGATTGGATTCACTTATTGATTTAGGGGTTTCATTTACAGGCAGGCCAAACTTTGTTAGCTCCATTGAGGAGGGCCAGCATTGGAATGAGGCCATGGATATTCTTCAAGGAACTTTAACAGATTTTCCTATCATTGAGCGGATGGTAATTTTTGACAGCGAATGTGTCATTCAAAGCACGCTACCGCTGGTGAGCGGAAATATCGGTACCCAGATAGGCTGCAAGAAGCGAGAGTGGTATATGCTCATGAAAAAGGATTTAAAACCTCATATTGCCGGAGTAGTCTTAAGTACTTCCAAACCAGTCATGGCCATGACTGGGGTAGCAGTTCCCATTGTCAGTCATAAAAATCAAAACCTCCTGGGAATATTGTTCTTGCTCATTAAGTTGGATAGTTTTACGGAATGGGCCCGACGCTTTGAGGGTAATAAGGGAGAGTATTTGAGTATTTTTGATCAAAAAGGGCAAATCGTTTTTCATCCCTATGTTGATCTTTCGGAAAAGATTATCGATGCCTCCAACTTACTAGTAGTGCAAAAAATGAAATCTGGAGAAAGTGGCGTAGAAATCTTTAAGAGTCCCTACACTCAACAAGAAGAGGTAGCAGGATATAGAAAAATCAGTAAATATGGGTGGGGAGTCATGGTCACCCAACCTGCAAAATTGGTATTTAAGGATAGAGCAAAAAGACTGCTTCATCAATCTTTGATCTACTTCCTCCTACTAATAGTCCAAATTATGCTTTTCATGTTAGTGTTCTATTTTTTCGTAAAAAACAAAGAGTCCAGCAAGAGGGAAAATGTACTTTTGCAAAAAGCAAGTGATAGCGAATTGGCGCAAAAAACTGCGGCAGCAGTAGCTGAAGTGGAAAAACAGAAGGCGCAAGAGCTACAAATATTAAACGATCACTTGCGGAAATCGATCAGCGATCTAGAAAAAGTTAATAAAATCATGCTTGGTAGAGAACTAGAGATGATAAAATTAAAGCAAGAGGTGAACAATTGTCTAACGGAGTTAGGCAAAGATACTAAATATAAAGTTGCATAGAATATGAATATCGAACCGCCCTCTTGTTTTTTATTCAAATATGAGTTAATTTTGGAACTTAGTCCGGTTTTTGGTGATCTATTCGACAGTCTCAATCCCTCTTATATTAAGGCCCGTTATCCAGCATATACCTGGCGGGTATAGTGGTAAAATAAAGCAAGCCGCTTATCCCACTTGATGTAATATCTTTCATAGTCTTTGTCCTTTTCATTTTTTTATACTTTGTTAACTTCAAGTTTTAGCTTCAAATTCCCGGCATTTTTTCTTCAAGGTTGTTAACCTGATTATTTCTCTTTGGTAATGCCTGTGTTGAAATGGATGCATTGAATTCAATAGATGATTACTTGAGTTAAATACTGTATAATCAATTACTTGTGCCTCAAAATGAGCTATTGAGCATGGCAGTGTATTTTTGTGCAAGCCTTGAATGATTCTTGACCAAAGAACTTTTTGAAGCTATTTAGGGTTTATTTCAAGAAACTAAACTAAAATAGTAGGTTTTTGTGAGTATAGCAAACAGAACTAAAATTAGGGCCCTCGTTATTGAAGATGAGGAGTACTTCAGAAAACACATAGTAGGTTTGCTTTCTGATTATTGTTTAATTACGGAAACAGACCAAGCGGCCAGGGCGCAAGAATTAATTGCCGAACAATATTTTGATTTAGTTATTATACCGAGATTTCGCATCAAGATTTTAGATAGCATCCTATGTTAATGAGAATTTGGTAATAAAATTATTTTAGAAATGAAAAAATTAATCAGTGACGCTATGACAAGCCTCCTGAAATAAAAAAAGAACTACTTTGTCGAAATTTAAGAATATAACTACCCCTTGTTTTATTAGGATTTGTTAATATTTTTTTTAGCAGTAATACTTTTACGCAGAAGGAATTCCATAAATCTTAAGAATTTCCCCTCCAAATAATTCTAAAATTTTTCTATGAGTATCGTTAAAATTAGTTATTACTTTTTGAAATACTCCATTTATGCTAAGCTGGACATAACATATATTTCGCATCATCTGAAATATCCACTTCAATGTTGGATTGCTTATTTGTTTTCCAATTTGATTAGGGACAGTTGCATTGCTTTCCCTTAGAGATTTTCTCAGCCAGAATTCAGCGAGATTATAAACCATTAATGAAAAACACATTATGAGCATTAATGACTCTAGACTCGTGTTTTTCTTTAGGTACATATCACTGACAAGAAAAGATTTATCTTTTATAAATCGAAAGCCTTTTTCTACTTGTGATTGCTTTTTGTACTCTGAAAGCATTGCATGGTCTGGCAAGAATTTTAGATCGTGATAATTAGTGGCAATGATAAATCTCCCTTTCATATTTCTTTCTTTTTGAATATTAACATAGTTCTTAGTGAATTTTATTTCAACTTTAAAACCTATTAACTCTTTTTCTAGTCCTGATTTTTTGTATTCTTCTGCTATGTTATATGTGATATTAAATAGAGGATTCTTTTTTATAAGATCTTTGCACTCATGCTCGGCAATTTTTTTTGTTTCATATATTGTTTTATTTATTTTTTTTATTTTATCAGCAAGAGCATTGAACTTGAGATCAATATTGCTCTCGAAAGTTAAGATTTCTCTTGCATAGGCATCTTCCGACCTAACAAGTAGCCATCTTTGAGCAACTTCTCCATAATTGGATTTTAATAAAGTATAATGATAGTTGTCATCTATCTTGTTCCATTGGTAACTTTTATCATTTTTTTGTAGATACCTCTTGGCCTCATTAATGGTTTCAGGTACTCTGCTAATCCAATAAATTGAATTACCCTTTTTAAGCAATTTATTTGCAGAATATAGAGCAGCATCGGCAACCCAAATAAAAGGTTGAGAGCGATTTATTTCCTCTTGGAATTTTCTAATAGTATCAATTGTATTATGAAAACTATCTTTATCAGAACTATTGCCACTTAAGCTTTCCATCCACAGAGGAAAGCTACTTTTTCCAGTCATAGTAAGACTGAGAGTTAATTGCTTTAAATCAGGTCTATGATCTTTTGAATGGCCAAATGTGACTTGGGCCGCTTCTTCCTCTTGCCCTGAGTACTTTCCGCTAACTGATATTGTTGTAGAATCTAAATGAGCAAATTTATTAAACAGGCCATTCTCATTACCGATTTCAAAAGCAATATTGCTATAAAGCTTAGTTACCCCATATTCATGAATAGCATCAAGTGTCCTGCCTAAAACATCGTCGTTTAGCATGTCAGCGGTGATATGAGGATCTATTAGCTCGGCCACAGGTAAATCTTTAAAGAAGGTACTTACCATGTAAAGTCTTCTCTCCACAAAGCCTAGCCCATTGAGAATCATCGCTGCAACGGCGTTACCATGAGATACTGTGTAATTGTTGGAAGTCTTGGGTAGCAATTGATCAACTTTATTTGCAAGTCCTATCTTCTTTAATATTCCGGCCACAATTCCCAAGTGTGCTACTGGTTGGGTTATTATATCATTTGAAATTGTTACAACGTCATTCATCTTACACCTCGATGATGAGTTTTGTTGTAAGTTGTGCAAAGTTCTTTACTGTTTGTCAAATTTTACGCGCACTATTTACGGAGAGTCTCTGCGGAAAGACGGATTAATTATTTCGAATGCTTAGCTTGCAAAAAATCGAAAGATACAATTGGAGGCTAGATTGGCAGGAACCCAACTTTCCCTAAATGTTTCAGTAAATGTTCTAAGTCATCTAAGGGTTCAGTAGGAAGACCGCTGGCAGTTTGGTCACATTGACCACAGGAGAAGCTGGAAAGATCTGCTTTAAGTAAATCATGAAGCTTTTCTAAAAACTCTTTGAATTGAGCTGGATCTTTGGGGTAGAGTTTTACTTTGATTTTATTGGTTGCTTTTTTACTCGCTATTAATCGTATTTGCGGATAACCAATATCGACTGCATTCTGTTCCGTTATCCCACGAAATTTTTTTGCGCTCAAGACCATCTGTTTTAATTTTTCTGGATTTTCTCGCATCAGTTCTTCATATTCAAAAACAGAAAGTGGATGGGTATTTGCTTGTTTGATTTTCAAGCTATAACCTATACTTTCACTAAGAGTAGTCATGCTATCAAGTTGCTCTTTAGTGAATAAAAATTGAAAAAGCCCCCCATTTTCAGAATTTTTTTGTTCCTTAAAAAGATTTAAGTATTTGGTCGCTCTATCCCCCTTTATATTGTATTGCTCTAAAAAACTTTTAAGTTTAGCTTCAAGGTTTGGTTCTGCTATAGATTGGTTATTTGCCCAAAAATAAAGAGGAGAGGATTTACTTTCATGACCAGAGAATAATGTCGATGCAAGTGACATTACTTTGTCGGAGTATCGAGAAAAACTATTGTAGGCAGGTTTAGGTTTATCTTTACCCTTGTCCATTTTACCCGTATCTTTTTTGATGGACGCTTTTAAATTGCTATAAAAAGCTGCAAAATCTAGATCATCTGTATTATCAATCTCTTCTGCACGAAAAATATTAGGTCTTAGTGTACATTTATTTTCTAGGGCATGAATCGCAGAGATCATCGTGGAAAAAGCAACGAACCCAGAGCTTGTTCCATGATAACCAACTCCAGTATTTTGTTTTTTGAAGTGTTTTTTCTCTTGAGTGAGAGCGTCTTTTACCAGGGAGATCAGTGCATCGGAATCTTTAACCTCCTTTTTATCAAACTCTTCCGCAATTAAGGAATCAAGGTTTGAATTGTGATGAATTTCTCCCCCGTGCTTAGAATTAAGATAATTAAAACTTAAAGATCTATTCGTTGCTGTTTCAAAAAAAGAGATAAAATTTGCTGGCCAACTTAACAGATCTCGATAACGAGCATCACTTTTCGGTGTTTCATTAGTAAGTGTTGGATCAGAATCAGTTCCTTTCCCTGCAATAAGGTGGTGACCACCATAAGTTAAAAACTGGGCATCTACCCGCAGACCACTCTCTTTCATAAGCTCATAGAGACGATGAACAGGTTGTGGGTTATCGTTTTCTCCATGAATAATTAAATAATCCATCTCCTTCGGAAAGAAAGCAACTTCTGCCTTCTCGAAATTTTCAGCGCCGACCGTTGTGGAGATGTGAGAAGCACTGAAGGGGTTTGTTCGTTTTTCCTTTCCAATCTGCGTAAGCAGCCTTAGCAGCCTATTGGAGCCAGCGCTAATACTTGTGGTAAATATATTCTTGGGGTTAATATGATACTCTTTTTGCAAATTACTATCTTCTTTGAAGGCCATTGCCACTTTATAGATGTCTTCAATCTCGCTAGCGGCAGAAAAATTAGGCGAGACAATTAAGTATCCCTGGGCCAAATAGTAATCAAGAATTGGGTCAAAACGGTCTGTGGTCATTTTATTTTCAGCGCCATCACCATGGATGTATATCATTACCGGTCGCTTCTGATCATCAAAGGCATGACCATCTTTATCTCTTGTCCTTTGATAAATGACAGTCTCAACTCCTTTAATGGGAACAATACTTTTTTTCATGTATTCTACATGACTATTTTCTACGTCCTTTGGCGTCTGAAAAGGGACACCAAAACTGGAGATGGCCTCTTTTTGTTTTTTTATTAAATCGCTCCATTTGGCCAAAGTATCTTTATCTTTTGTTTGATTATACTCATTTCCCAGCCTTTTATTCATGGCATTTAGTATATAAAGATTAGTGAACTGCTCCATCTCAGGAGTAATAACGATATCAGATTTTTGTGGTAGCCTTTTAAAAAAGTCTAATACTTTTTTATTGTTTTCTTTTTTCGCAATGGCATTAGTCTCCTCAATATTGGCCCCTTTTTCTATGAGGAGTTTAGCTATCTCTCGATTATTCTGAAAAGCAGCGAGATACAGAGGAGTAAACCCATCGATTTTTGCATTAACATTGGCTCCCTTATTGATGAGGGCCATTGTGGTTTTTAATTTGTTTTTTTTAATTGCAGAAAGAAGAGGAATGAAGGCGCCGCCACCAATATAATATTGATGATTGATGTTTTCACTATTAAAAAGATTTTCTATCTTCTGTTGATCATCTCTATCAAGAGCAGCTAGAAAAGATGCCACTAAAGTATCACGTTTAATGATTTCTTCGATGGTGATGCTAGGATCGGCCTTTTTATATTCAGCTGCGTCTGAAAAACTAACCCCAGCTTGCTTTAATTGAATGATTTGTGCAATGGTAGCGCTAGGATCGACTTTTTTATATTTAGCTGCGTATGGAAGACTAACCTCAGCTTGCTTTAATTGAATGATTTGTTCAATGGTAGCGCCAGGATCGGCTTTTTTATATTCAGCTGCGTATGAAAGATTAACCCTAGCTTGCTTTAATTGAATGATTTGTTCAATGGTAGCGCCAGGATCGGCTTTTTTATATTCAGCTGCGTCTGGAAGATTAACCTCAGCTTCCTTTAATTGAATGATTTGTTCAATGGTAGCGCTAGGATCGGCTTTTTTGTATTTAGCTGCGTATGAAAGAGTAACCCCAGCTTGACTTAATTGAATGATTTGTTCGATGGTAGCGCTCGGATCAGCTTTTTTATATTCAGTTGCGTTTGGAAGATAAACTCCAGCTTGCCTTAATTGAAGAATTTGTTCAATGGTAGCGCTAGGATCAGCTTTTTTATATTCAGTTACGTGTGAAAGATCAACCTCAGCTTGCGTTAATTTAATGATTTGTGCAAGGGTATCATTAGGATTAGCTTTTTTATATCTAGCTACGTATAAAAGACTAATCTCAGCTTGCTCTAGTTGAATCTTTTGTTTTTCTAATTCGATTAAAATTTGTTCATCCTCAGTTAGTGCTTTTTTAAAGCTTTCATAAGAGTTCTTACGACAAATTGCTGTAGCTTGGTCATCTTTCATATCGTTTAAGAGCTTTGTCTCAATATCAAAAAAATCTCTTGCACAAGAGACTTTTTCACCCCCGCCACTAGAATTATCTGGATCGCAACACTTATAGTAAAATGCATTTGCATTGCAAATAACTAGCATTGGGACTACTGGCAACAGCAGGACAAATAAAATGTATTTAACAAAATAGCTCTTGTTATTTTTCATCACCTTCATCTCCAAAAAAGACCTTCTCTTTTAATTATGGTCGTGCCCACGTATCGACCGCCTCTATTCAATACTTGAATCGTTGGTTGGAAAATTAATGTTTTCATAGCAAAAGATCTAACTTAACGAGGCCAGCTCCGGGGTCTGTAGCCCAAAAGTCGGAAAACGCTCGCACTTACTTTAAAGGTCTTAGTGGCCGCAGCTTCAACCTCTTCCTAGAATGAAATAAAAACTTTCCAAGTCTATTAATATGCTCTGAACGGCACGGAAAAAGGCCAGCGATGTCATCGTCAGTGACGTTGTGACCATCGTTTTTTAATTGCTTAATTGCAAGCCACATATAGACAGTGTTCCATAATACCACAGCATTTATCACCAGGTTGAGACAATCAGCTTGAAGTTGTTGGTCTTCCGGTTCAGCGATTCTAATCTTAGATTCATTTAGGAAAAATATAAATTGCCGTAAAGAATGAAGGGCTTCACCTTTGTTCAGCTGTTTTCCAATTTTTCGTTGATATCGCTCATCGCTAATATATTTTAATATGTGAATTGTTTTTTCAATGCAACCATTCTCTCTTAGAGGGTTCGCAGCAAGATTTATTCCTTTTGATGACTGAATTTTTCCTATAAGCAATGATGATGTAACCCATCCTAATTTTATTGAGGCCACTATCCTAAGCATTTCATCGGAATGTTTTAAAATATAATTTTCACGAATGTTACCTTTTAAAAGAGGTAACACATGCTTGTATTTTCCAGAGACATCAGTAAAGCAATATAGCTTTTGACCGCCAATATCTTTTAGCCGTGGACAAAATTTAAGGCCAAGGAGATCGAAAAGAGCAAACACAATATCAGTGTAACCAGCGGTATCTGTAGTATGTTCTAAAATTTCTAGTTCAGTAATATTATTCAAAATCTCATCTAGAGTATATGTGGCATCTCTCTTTGTGGAGGTAATCATCTTGGTTCCGTACTGAGGTCCTTGGTCCGATGTCCACGTATAGTTGGTTATCATGCTTGTACCATGCCCATAATATTTAGGATTTTTGGTGGCAATTCTAGATTTCACTGATGTTGATAATCTTTGTCCGTCAGAGGAAGAAAAAGTTCCCGTCCCCCAGTAGGATGACAGAGGATGTTTATGATGGTAATTAATTATTTCAGCACATGCAGATTTGAGAGTATCATGTCGTAAATACCATTCGGTTGCCCAAATAAGTGATTGTCTTGGTATCAGCGACGCTTGTGACATTTGAGTATGGCCTATATTACAAGCAAAAGAAATAATTGAAGCATAAATACTGGTAGTAATTTCATTGCTTCTGTTTTCGTTGCCTGAGGCATGTGTGAAGTGTTTAGAAAAATTAACCCAACTATCAACTTCTAATAAAATATCTGCAAGATCTACTCGCGGAAGTAGGTTGGTAATTAAGTCTTTAAACAAATGGAACAAGATAGATGACAATTATTATTACGTTTTATTAAAATCAAATTATGGAGAAGTTGCTCAAAGATGGTTACTTGTTCGCTCGTAAGATGCCTATGCAAGAGAAATTTTAACTTTTGAGAGCGATATTGATCTCAAGTTCAATGCTCTTGCTGATAAAATAAAAAAAATAAATAAAACAATATTTGAAACAAAAAAAATTGCTGAGCATGAGTGCAAAGATCTTATAAAAAAGAATCCTCTATTTGATATCACATATAACATAGCAGAAG
>JADGAN010000110.1 GCA_015231955.1 Oligoflexia bacterium
CCATGAATGGAGCAAAATATTTTTGTAGAATCAGAAGTTATTTGATGACTATGAAAAAACGAGGATACTCTCCATTTGATAAACTGAATGTTCTTTTTTATCCAGAACACGCTGAATAGATACAAATATTTTTTTTAAAGTTAGTTGAGTTAAATTCGGGGAAAAAAGATATTTATCAAAATCAACTAATGATTGTAAAATCGTTAGAAGATCAGATCGGCATTTAGATTTCTTTCAAATTTGCAAACCTGCCTCTTCAAACGCCAGAATAATTCATTACTCCCTTGGCAACTTACTTTCGCACGCACTGAACCTATTGGCACTGAGTTGGTCTAACCGACAATTGCGCTACTCTTTTCTGGAGACAGGCTTTACAAAATCAAAGTTCATAAGCGAGAGTAATTCTTAATCTCCACTTTTAGTTCTTGCTCACATACCTTGTTTCTCTGCTCTACTAAACGCTGAAATTTAATCATGGCATCACGCTCCTGTGGGGTCATTAAGTCCAGGACATCATCAATAACATCATACCTCGCAATGCTATTATCAAGATATTTTCGGGAACCCTCTTCGGCTTCCTTAATTTCAAGAAGGTGGCAAAGGTTTTGAGTGATTTTGAGGTAGTCACTCACTTTTACTTGGTAGGTGCCGGCGTCGATGTTTTTAATCAAGGAATCCTCTATCATCTTGGTTAGCTTGATAGTGGCCATTGCTTCTCTATAGGGGAATGATGATTATGAAATTGCATCGGACATTTCACCTCATTGGAATATTGCTTTTTGAGGTATATTATCGTTTCAGAAGAGTGGTTTTGCCATGGACACGAGAATCATGCTCTTTTGTATTGATGGATATATTACTTATGATCATTTTTGTTGCTATCAACCAGATTGCACATCTATCCAAATATTATCAAAATTACATTGCAAGAGATCTGTGTCCTTTATCAAAATAATCAGATCTCCTACATCATATAACATAAGACCTGTATTTTTATCCGAAGGAATTTGCCAGAGTAGATTCCATTCTAAAAGTGCTTCTCTTGTTTGATTTTTTTTTCCAAATTCGATCTCTACCGCCTGATATCTTGAATCACCTTGTTGATAGCAAGCATGCCCGAATAGTAAGCTTTGATAACTATTGTAGTTAGCGAATAAGTTGTCTAGTTCAGATAAAATATATCCTCTGAAATCAGCTTCAAGCCTTTTTTGCTTTTGTTCTGAAGTCTCTATTTCAATTCTTTGTTGTTGTTCTTCAAGGTATGTATTGATCATTTGATCTAAGGTAATTCCTGGTTCTTTGATTTTTTTTAAAGCCTGTGGGAATTGATCAAAAAGTTGTTTGAAAATATGTTCATATTGGCTCAATCTTTGTAATTTCTCATATGTCCAGATGTGATCCTCTTCAACTTCTATACCTAATTCAAGATAAACATCAAGATCAAAATTTTTTAAAATTGACTCCAGATTTTTAGTGTGATTTAAAATAGCATCTTCGCATGATCTTGGAAAAGTGAAGTTTTCAAATGGCTTCATCAAGCAAGTATTTCTATCAATTTTAATTCCCTTAGGGATTGAAATTTCATGAGAAAGATTGTTTGTATCTTCAACATAGATGAATTTCCAGAAATCTTTATCACTTGGTTTTCCACCACATACTTTTTTTTCGAGATCATAAAAAAAGTTTAAGATTCCCTTTCGAGGTGCATTTGAGGGATACCACTCAGGGCATTGGAGGAAGAGTTCGGAAAAATTTATTGCACCTATGAAATCAAGAGGAACACCTGTTGGCCCAATTGGCCAGTTTTCCTTTCCTTTAGGAAGAGAGGGGAGTCCTCCGTAACGACATTTTAAAGAAATATTAGTTAGATCATCAGCATTTTGGAAATCTGGAAGCAAAATAAAACCTGGCCTGATAATTTCCGGAGGGCAATGTCTAAAGAATTTAAAATTATTTATTTGATTTAGAGTTATTGGTGACGAAAGCATTTATAGCACTTCCTTTATCATTAAATGGATAAAATATTTATAGCATTTATTTGGCAAGATAAGAACGGTGATTTTTACATAGGAATAATTTACTAGTACTCCCCCCAGTAAGTTCTTTCACCTAATATGAAAACTTCTCCTTGGCTTTCTCTTTTGTAAATTTCCATTTTATGGTTACTTGCTTTTTGTTTATGATCTTGTTCCATGCTTTTGTTTTTTTTCTTAAGTTATCGACATCGCCAATTCTTGAGCCACCTAGGCACTGTCTTGAGTACATCCCTATTGCAATTTCAGCTTGATTCAACCAACTGCCATGCTTTGGCGTATAATGAACATCAAAACGATTCCAAAGACGTTCTCCTTCAACTTCTCCATATAGCTTCACAAGAGAGCTTTTGAAATGAATATTTGTAAGTTTAAACTGGATTCCAGTAAAACAGTTTTACAAATCCAGCAAGCAGGTAGCAGGGTGGCTGGTAGCAGTATTTGTTAGCAGTTCCAGTGTGAAGCTAGCGGGGAGGGTGCATTTGGGGGACATAGGTTACAAATTATACCGGGGACATAGGTAACACTTT
>JADGAN010000111.1 GCA_015231955.1 Oligoflexia bacterium
CTGGCATTAACAAATAAACCTATATTTTAGATGCAAATTTTTAAGAGCATCATGTTGATTTCATGAAGCCAGCTCAAGCGAATAGGAATGTCGATTTTCATAAAGGGCCTTTATTTAACTTACTCACCCTATCGACTCTCATCACTGAGCCAGTGACCGCTTTATTTCAGGATCCACTTTTGCATTTTACCCCAAGATGATCGGTGATAAAATGACAAATGCCAAAAAATGAATTCCTCAGTTTCATAGATGCTAGAAGATAGCTAAAGGTTTTCTATTGCATAAAATTACAAATAGGTAGTGTCCTTATCCATGATTGTTGTCAAAAGCCGCTCATTTATCCTTGTCATAAAAGACACTGTCCATAGAGTGTGAAAAAAACACCTCTGCTGAGTACCAATCTGAATTCATTTTTACTCCTGGACCTGCTCCATGTGAATTTTTTATAAAAACTTCACATTGCCCCTTTATATTATTCCAGCGAGCCCCATTAACAACAACAGAGTGAGCTCCACACGGATCTTTTTTGTTCAATTCTGCTGCATTTTGACCTTGGACAAGAGCATTGTTTGCTATAAAAGCATTGTAGCAAAAACCAAAAAGAAGCGAATGTCCTGCTTTTTTTGCTTGGGCCATTTCTGTAAGAAATGGGATCATGAATATTTTCTTCATCCCATCCTTGGCATTATTAATAACATTGGGATAGATCATTGCTCTTGCTTTCAATTTTACATTTCCTCTCTTGAAAGAGACGTTACCTAATGCTTTATTACAGTAAAATGTTAGCGTTTTTATTGTAAACTCATTTTCATTATGACTTTCATATAAAATTTTTTTTAAATCCTCTTTTGTTAAAGACACTTTTTTTACTGATTGAAGCCCTTCTTGTTGTTGAAGTATATTTTCAAGCATAGGAAAGATTAAATTTACTAAGGCACCTAATCGGGCATCCATTATAGGACTATGACTACAAACTAAATCTTTTTTTGTTTTATAAGCATCTTTAAGTATCTTAATAAAGGCTATATCTCCGAAATAGTCTACTGGATTAGGAGCATACTTATTTAAACAGGCCTGAGATCCATCATCATTCACCAATGAATCCAAAGTCTGCTTTTGTGCTGCTGTAGTTAATCCATCCTGCATGTAGTTATAATCATCCACTTTTGCAGCAATATTAGTTCTTGATATCTGTTCCCCACAATAATTTTTTTGTCCATGAGAACCCTTAGCGGGGAAATCTTTTGTCGCAAGACAAATCTGCTCTTCTACCAGTGCGCTCATTGCATGGATAGAACAAATTGAAGAGGATCGCTGATTCGAATCAGGGGCCATCAATTTCCTATTATCAAAGGAAATATTATCGCATTCTTCTTGTGATATTTTATTTGCGTTCGGAGGCATCTTCCTCTCTAGTTGAGAAATCTCCTCTTGTATTTCTTCAAACTTTTTATGATTCTTCTTGAATAATTCCATCTCAGGTGATGCTTTTGTCCCATTATCCGGTACTAAGTCTGCCGCTTCTTGCGTTATTAACTTGTATTTAGTGTATAGTTCATATTTCTCGGAAAGCTGTTTTTTAATCTCATCTGCATTTATTACAGGCAGAGGAGAGTTTTGTTGTACTTGAGGGAACCACTGTCCAGTATTACGATCTTGGTAATACCATACACCATTAGATTGTGACCAACTTGTCCCGTTGCTATCCGTATAGGAAGTAGGCGGCTGCTGCACTGATTGTTGGGGCCACATTTGTGGGTTCTGTGGTTCTTGTTGTTGTGCTGGTTGAGGGAACCACTGTCCAGTATTACGATCTTGGTAATACCATACACCATTAGATTGTGACCAACTTGTCCCGTTGCTATCCGTATAGGAAGTAGGCGGCTGCTGCACTGATTGTTGGGGCCACATTTGTGGGTTCTGTAGTCCTTGTTGTTGTGCTGGTTGTGGGAACCACTGCCTATCATTACCTCGGGTCAATAGAGGAGTTAATAGAGGCAAAAAAAAAGTAATAACTATAATTACAGATTTTGTTGTTCTAAAGAGCGAGCAGTTTTTGATTGGTTTCATATCTTAATTATAAAAAGCAATTTTAAATTTACAATCTAAATTTCAAGGTAACTGCCTTAAAGCTTAAGAGGAAAGGATCGTCACTCGCTAAAGCATATAGAGGAGTCATCTTTTTCGGGTCGTATCCGATCTGCCACATCTCCGGAAAAAGCACAAGATCTGCTCCGTAAGCGATCCATCAACCACACCAGATTAGGCTTGAATTTTCACAGGTAATAGGTCTAAGAAATCCTGGGTCGTTTTAGCTTTAGGTAGTTTTTCAAAAAAATTGCTAAGATATTCGAATGGATTCAATCCATTTGCTTTGGCCGTTTCTATCAAACTGTAGATGTGTATCCCTTCATCAAGCCTGAATAACAATCCTTGAAAAATATTTTATTCTGCTCCTGATTTATAAATATTTTCAGGAGGTACTTACTTAGTCAGGCGGTTTAAAATAATTTTTATGGCCAAAGGCAAAGGGAGGCCTGCTGTATCCGAAAATATCGT
>JADGAN010000112.1 GCA_015231955.1 Oligoflexia bacterium
GGTGCGAATTCCATCAGGGCCACAGGGAACTGAATCCCAATAAAGATAGGCCGGATATATGGCAGCGATTATTTTTATTTTGCTATTAAATTAGAATTTTTTCTTGCATTTACGGCGAGTCCATATATGTTACATTATTATCTTTTTTAATTCCTCTATTCACAGTAAAAGTTTTGTCTTTAAGGAGAGAAAGAATAAGATGTTGTACATTCTCATTTAGATGCTTGATCTCTTGCAATAAAACAACTGCACGGTCAGATACTTCAATAATGCCCCTGTTCTTGGCGCTACCAAAGAATGTGGACTTGAAATTATCAGCATTAAGTGAACTCGATTTTACTCTAAAGAATGGGCGGAATTTGACTATTTCCTTTAAAATAGAATAGTAATACTTGGCCAATTCATTCTTACCAACGCCATTTTCTCCTACCAATAATATGCTGTTACTTAATTGTTGCGCGAAAAACGTGTTCCTCCTCTGTAACCATGTCGAGATACCGATTAATAGGGCATTTACACCATATTGGTCGGTTATTTGGAGAGTTTTCAGAGGTAAATCAAGTGTTCGCGTAACAATTAAGAGTTAGCACTCTATGTAAATCTAGTATCTCATTACCGCTGCAGCGGCGGTGATTTTAGAGCATAAAAAGCATCATGAAAATATTTTTCGATTTTAGCAGATCGTTTGTGAAGAGATGGTGATTTAATAAGGGCCATCCGCGCAAACACTCTCTATATCGAGATTTTGGGCATTTGCTTTTAATCACAACATAGACTACAAAGAGTGAAGTGTTATTTGACTGTTTTTTTAGAGAGGATTTGTCTCGGGTGCCACCGACAAGAATCAATAAAATATTTTGGATATGACAAAGTTGCAGCTTACAATAAAAAAGAGAGCGCTAACATTGATGAAGCAGCGCTAGTGGATATCAATGAAAATTATCACGCAGAGAATACCCGGAAAAAACTCTATTATGACTTGAAGCAATTTGGGAGCTTTCTAAAAGATCACTTTCCGGGGCTTACGCTACTCGAAGTGGATCACGACCATGTCATCGCCTTTAAAAATTACCTGGATCAGCATCCAGATCCCCAAGGGAGAAAAGAGCGACTCTACACCAAGGAAAGCGTCAATCGGAAGTTTAGTTCTCTCTCTAGTTTTTACCTCTATCTTGGACGTCGAGGACTGCTGAAAAGTAATCCTCTACAGTTTGTGAAAAGGCACCATTGCGATCCCAAAAACCGAACAGGGGATTTAAGTGACCTCGAAGTAAAAAGGCTCTTGCAGCAAGTGGACGTGCAAACACTTTTGGGAAAAATGCATCTAGCAATGCTCTTAGTTTTTTTAAACACCGGAATGAGCCACTCTGAACTGCGATTTTTAAAAAAGAAAAATTTCTTTTTTCTGGAGAGCTTTTAGGTTTTACGATTTTTAACCAAAGGGGAGAAGGAGAGAACTACTCCGCTTGCTCCCAAATGCCGGCAGGCCTTAGAGGATTACTTGGCGGCCAGAGAGAAAGTAATAGGAGAACTAAAACCCATGGATTATCTCTTTGCTCCCAGCACCATCGATGAGATCATCAAAAAAGATGTGAGAATGGCTGGCATCACTCGCAAGTTATCCCCGCATTCTTTGCGGAGTACGGACATCGGGAGTCTTTTAGAAAACGGAGTGGATTCAGGGGAAGAGAGTGAATGGATTGGCCATAGCAATGTGAACACCACGAAGAGGTACAGCAAGCGAGTAACTACTTTAGAAAAAAGTCCAGGGCTTCGCATGAATATTTTTAGAGAAGAAGCCGGGGGAGAGTGAGGAATTTACTGGCCGAGAAGGCCTAGTGTGAGAAATAAAACAGTATCGATATATTTTAGATTACGCTATGTTAAAATTTGTAGGATGAAGCGCCCAGAAGGCTAATCTCCAGGAAAATAATGATAAATTTATCACTGAGGTGCCGATCCCTAGGCTTAACTTGATTCTTCAGTTAGTAGGGCCCTGAATTTCTTAAGAACATTTAATAATCTTTCGGTTCTGTAATTTGTTTGAAACACAGGAATTGGAGAATCTTCTACTTTCTTATTCAATAAATCTTTATCTATAAAATCACCAAGTTTTCTTATTTCACCCATGGTATAGTCAATAAGTTTGATAAGGTCATTAAATAATTCTGGCGATATAAGACTAAGGTTCAAAGCACTCCCCCCTGGAAAACTGTTTTTTACTGTTGCTAGCCAATCATCAAGTATAGGTTGAAGGTTATTACAAATTTTAGATCTTTTATACATTTCATCAAGTATATAAACTAACACTTCTATTTCTACGTCATGAAGTCTTAAATATTTATCCTTATATTCAAGAATTGAGTGTCCCATTAATTTGTCCTTATTCAATGTATAAAATTTTGTATCTATTCAGCGTGTTCTGGATAAAAAAGAACATTCAGTTTATCAAATGGAGAGTATCCTCGTTTTTTCATAGTCATCAAATAACTTCTGATTCTACAAAAATATTTTGCTCCATTCATGGA
>JADGAN010000113.1 GCA_015231955.1 Oligoflexia bacterium
ATTTTTCTTAATCGCGCATTGTTGACGATGCTACTTTATTCAATCGCCTAGATTCATCTAGTGATATAGATGGTTTCTTCTTCACCTCCTTTTGAGAGAAACAACTCTCGAATACAACCTCGTGTCGGGTAGCAAAGGCGGGATTGCTCCCGCTTCGCCCCCTAAGAACCGTGCTTGATATTTTCACATCACACGGCTCAAGCCTCTTTAAAGCATCACTACGTAGTGATACCCGTTCATCATCTCACTTAAAAGACTAATATTGTTTCCTCGTGTATTTCCTTATGTTTCTTATCTCGCTTTTTAAAATATTCTTGATAAGCAGAATTGTATGGGTTGGCCTCACTCTTTATTTTAATGTGTCTTTTTATTTCTACTGAGGCGGCCCGGAAAAGTTCAGCATTCTCTTTAGATGAAAAGAAATTCCACCTACGCAATCCGCGAGTTCGGAAGTACTTCCTATAGATCCATTTCTTGCTCTTTTGTGGGTGTCTTCGTTCACACCATCTCCATACTATCTGAAAGATTTTATGATCAACATAACCAAAAGCCTTGGCCGATATTACATGCTTGTAGTAGTTAGTCCAGCCACGAATTTTAGAATTGAGTATGTGAATTAATCTCTCAGTTTTAATAGTAGCATGGATTTTAGTATCTACTCTGATTTTTGTAAGTAGTGATTTTATACTATTTTTAGATGGTTTTATGAGTAATTTATTTTTGTATTTCCTCACATTGAAACCAAGAAAATCAAATCCTTCTTCTATTTGCGTGATCTTAGTTTTCTCTCTTGATAACTCCAGACCCCGCTCCTTAAGAAAATTTTCTATCACAGGTTTAACTTTCGTTTCCAAAATTTCTTTTGATTTGGCAGTTACGATGAAATCATCGGCATACACTATCACATTTACTTTATCCCTTGTCTTCACAGCACCTTGGATTACATTTTCCAGTCCACTCAAGGTGGCATTTAAGATCGACGGTGAAATTATTCCGCCTTGGGGAGTACCTTCATCTGTAGAATGATATTCTCCTTTTTCTAGGTAACCGGCCTTAAGCCATTTATGCAGAATCTGTTTGTCCAGGATGATGTTTCTTTCCAGCCAAGAGTGCGATATTTTGTCAAAGCAGGATTTAATATCTCCCTCTAGAATATATTTTGCACAACTTTTTCTAGATAATGATTTAAAACATTGTTCTATGGCGTCCGCACAGCTTCTCTTTGGCCGAAATCCATAAGAATTCTTGTCGGCAATTTCTTCAACCACTGGCTCGAATGATAATTGGTGTAGTGCTTGTTGAGCACGGCACTTCATCGTCGGAATAGAGAGAGGGCGAAGTTTGCCGTTCTTCTTTGGGATGTAAATTCTCCTTAATGGTTGTGGTTTATATGCGTGACGATTTAATTCATTGACTGCTGTTAGCTTCTGTCGATCAGTTTTCCAAACTTCATGATCTACACCAGGAGTTTTATGTCCTTTATTTTGAGTAACTCTTCTTACTGCCATTAATTTGGCATAAAGAGAGTGAGTAAGTAACCATTGTAAGGATTTGGCCTTATTATAGCGACCTTCTCTGATGGCCTTTGCAATACGTATTTGCAGTCGTTTGATTTGACTTTCAATATATGACCAGTCTGCCTTCTTCCAGAAGGAACAATTCATCATCATTGATAGTTTTAAATCTGAAGATGCACCAGCAATTGCTGTCATTTGCTTTTCTCCATTTAACAATTCTCCAAATTCTCTTGCAATAAGAGACCCATTGGACGTCAGCATGTTTTCACATAGAGTAACATTTAAACTCTTATCCATCTCATTACAAAATGGCATTCGCTTTTTCCAATTTCTCAAACCAGCATTCTCGTTAGCGTCTCTTACGATTTGCTTTCCAGAGATTTATTTCCACTGGGAAGATACTGGGTTTCCACGTTTCGTATTCAAAAGTAGAGTGGTTGTGTAGGTGTCCACTATCGACCGGGGAATACATTGATCACGAAGAGGGGCTCAAAACCTCTTACCATTCCCATTGCTATTTTAGCTCAAGCGTATCGGCCACTTTCGCTTGCTACGGTTGACGATCTTCATTGTGGATTCACATTACATTCACCATGCAACCTATCTAGCGCTACTCCGATTTGTGGCTATCAGAAAATCACTCCTCTTACGATTAGTGACTCATTTTTCTTAATCGCGCATTGTTGACGATGCTACTTTATTCAATCGCCTAGATTCATCTAGTGATATAGATGGTTTCTTCTTCACCTCCTTTTGAGAGAAACAACTCTCGAATACAACCTCGTGTCG
>JADGAN010000114.1 GCA_015231955.1 Oligoflexia bacterium
TAGCACGTCACCATAGGAGAGATACAAAAGTGAGTCTCCAACACCACAGCTTGGAAGGAGAAAATAATTTCTCTCCGTTTTTTTGATGAAATGTTATTGGCAAAATTAGTATGAGTAAATGTCCCTTCGTTAGAGGTATGGATGTTGTTTAATTCCCTGTGAAACAAATACACGATATGGATAATATTTCTTTTCATAATTAAATTTTGTGATATAAAGCAGACCATGCAAAACAATAAAGGACGTTTTGCAAATTCTAGGTAGGTACCTGGAATAATTTAATCAAAGGAGTTGAAAGATGAAGAGTATGTTTCCATTTGTGACCAAGGTTTTAGGTTTTACATTTTTTGTTACCGCGATTCAGCTTACTATCCCAAGCGTGCATGCTAGTAGTTGGTATTGGAGAACTGGCGATGATGTCGGCAGTAATTGGTATTGGCGAACTGGCGATGATGTCGGAAGCGAGTGGTATTGGAGAACGGGAAAAGAATGCGGAAGTGAGTGGTATTGGAGAACTGGGAAAGAACCTTCTGTTTTTGAGGTAAGCTCCGATCAATATATTTATTGCCCTTAAACTAAATTCTGAGCATTTGAAAATCGGCTCTCTAAAAATATTTGTGGGTGAATTCCGGGGTAGGCAAATCTCCCAACCGGTGATACAAGGCAATCTTGAGCACACTGGCCTTTTTAAAACCATATGATTTTCTGATACTCGATTTTAATTTGTTATTTTGACCTTCAACTGCACCCAAAGAAATCGCATCTTTTGCTTCAAACCAGTTCATTATGAGGGGTTCATGCTTTCTTAAAGTTTTTACAATTTCTTTTATAGGTTCTAAGCGGGAGCGCATTGCTTTATCACACCAACTTCTAAAAAATTTCTTGGCCCATGCAATAGAGCTATACGACCAAAAAAATTGAAACTCCTCTTTGAGCAAGTAGGCCCTTACTGGCCAAACCGAAGAGAACTTTGAACATTTATGAATTATTTGGATGGAAGCCTATTAGACATCAGTGGCCGGCTTTGTGAACGAGGCCCTTTTTTTTGCTAAATCACCCACAAATTATTTGGAAGAACCGACAAGCTTAATGTTATTTTTTATCCAGAATATGCTGAATAGATACCATTAGGGATAAATAATGGGTAAAAAGAATTCATTGAACTCATGGCCCTTGCCAAGCAGTAACAGCAACTATAAAGCGTCAAGTGGTGTACTGACTCTTTGGTCAACAAAACAGTGGAGACAAACTATTCTCTTGGAGGTGCCATTAAATATTTTCTGGGCCACCGGCATGGATTGATGGGTTTTTTTAGAGGGATATTTAAGAACTCCAGTCATGAATCGCAGGAATTGGTGCATTTATCAATGATGTTCATCTCAGTGTCATAAAAACGTGTGAGGCGACCGGAGAAAATCCATTTGTCTACTTGAATGCTTTCCAGGTCAATGAAGCGCTGGTTAGGCCCGCTCCCGAGAAATGGCTGCCTTGGAATTACAACATCATTTTTTATTAGAACACACTCTTTATGCAGAACGGATACCAATTTTTTCTTGGCGGCTTCTCGTAAACCATGCTACTTTCCATGGCGATAAGAGTGGTCGATATAACCAAGGAAAAAATATGTTCAGACCATCATCCTTTTTAATTGTAACAATCCTCCTTATAAGTTTTAATCGTTTTGTCTTTGCTAATGCAACTCTTTCGGCGACTGAGTTACCTTCATTCTCATTTGATTTCTGTAAAATTGATCCAGCAGTCACCATTCATTTTAAACTTCTAAAGAGAGTTGCTCCTTTTCGCGGTGATGTTCAAATCATTGCTAATATTCAAAATCTGGGAACACAAACGTTTGTGGCAGGTTCTTATGAAGCATCAGTCTTTCTTTACGAAGATCAACAAATTGTCGGAAGTAGGGTATTTAAAACGCTTGTTCCTGGTCAACAAGTGCAGTTAAGATTTACAAGAGAATGGGATGCTGCAAACTATGTAGAGGGTGAGTTTCCTCCGATTTATCGTGCAGTGATTATCTACGATCCAAATATCTGTAGGGATAATAATCCCTACAATGACGACTGCAATGCTACCAACAATAGTGCTATCAAAAGGGGTACAGAAATCAATGCTTTGTTTTATTGAATTTCTTTTTGTAACTTATATGGACTCGCCGTAAATGCAAGAAAAAATTCTAATTTAATAGCAAAATAAAAATAATCGCTGCCATATATCCGGCCTATCTTTATTGGGATTCAGTTCCCTGTGGCCCTGATGG
>JADGAN010000011.1 GCA_015231955.1 Oligoflexia bacterium
AAAAATGACAACATTGAAACCAACTGTCTCTTAGAAAGTTTAGAGAAATTATTTTTATGTTTCGAGATGTAATCTAAAGTCATCAAGAAGAATTCTACTGCGATAAAATCATCAAAGCATCGCGCGGGGCCGTAGACGCAAAACTGTGCCAGTTTAAGTTTTTTTGAAACCGTATACTGTCCCCGCTAGCTTCACACTGGAACTGCTAACAAATACTGCTACCAGCCACCCTGCTACCTGCTTGCTGGATTTGTAAAACTGTTTTACTGGAATCCAGTTTAAACTTACCTTTTTTTTTACTCAACCCCTCAGCGCCTCTTCCAGTGCAATGACCAGTTGATCTGCACAAGAGGTTCCATTTTGACAAATAATTCCTCGAAGTTTTTTAATGACCTCTTCTACTGGCATTCCCTCTACAAGTTTGCTCATAGCTTGTAAATTCCCAAGACAGCCATTAATAAATTGCAGGTTTTTCACACAACCGTCTTCAATATCAAATCTAATTTCACTAGGACATATACCTTGCGGTTGATAACTGATCATAATTTAATTTTCCAATAGATAAAAGTTGGCCTGGTTAAAAAAAGCGCTTAAGTGCAAAGGGAAGAATTCCACCTGCTTGCAATTGAAGCATTTCCGATTCAGTATCTACTCGGCATTTAAGCCGAGTTTTTTCCATACCATCTATTGCTAAAATCACTTGCGCTTGCGCTTTTAATTTGCCAATCCCTAAAAGAGAGATAGACTCTGCACCGGTAATTTTTAAACTCTCCCAAGAGTCTCCTGGTAAAAATTCCAAGGGAATAATTCCCATCCCGATTAAGTTTGAACGGTGGATACGCTCAAAACTTTCTGCAATAACCGCACGCACCCCTAAAAGATTTGGCCCCTTGGCCGCCCAGTCGCGAGAAGAACCTGAACCATACTCCTTACCGGCCATGATCAGCAGTGGTGTTTTATCGTTAGCATAGGAGATGGCCGCATCGAAAATGGTCATCACACTCCCCTTGTAACGAGTTACACCGCCTTCTGTGCCTGCTACCATGGCATTTTTTATGCGAACGTTGGCAAAGGTTCCTCTCATCATCACTTCGTGATGTCCTCGCCGAGAACCGTAAGAGTTAAAATTTTCCACTGGCACACCACAACTTATCAAATATTTTCCTGAGGGAGAATCGCGTTTAATCGAACCTGCAGGAGAGATATGATCGGTAGTAATACTATCGCCAAAGAGTGCAAGGATCTTGGCATCCTTAATATCCTCTTGTTTAAAAATGTGATGATCTAAAAAGGGTGGCCGCTTAATGTAGGTACTGTTTTCGCTCCACTCATAGCGGAGCGATGCTCGAAGCGGCAACTCGTTCCAAAGCTTTGAACCGACAAAAATCTCTTGGCGTTTTTTTACAAACAACTCCCGCGATAAAACCTTTTCCATTACCGCATTAATCTCACTATTACTAGGCCAAAGATCGGAGAGAAAAACTTGTTGTCCACTCCTATCCACTCCCAGAGCATCTTTACTAAGATCGACCAATACGGAACCAGCAAGCGCATACGCCACGACCAGAGGTGGTGATGCCAAATAGTTAGCACGCACTTGGGAATGAATACGTCCCTCAAAATTACGATTTCCTGAAAGCACGGCGGCCACAGCAAGCTTTTTTTGATTAACCTCTAGAGACACCTCTTCAGGCAAAGGGCCGGAGTTACCAATGCAAGTGGTGCACCCATGGCCCACGATATTAAACCCCAGAGCATTTAAATCCTCTAAAAGACCTGCACTCTGTAAATACTCTGCCACCACTTGCGATCCGGGAGCGAGTGAAGTTTTTATCCAAGATTTCACTGTAAGGCCACGCTCTCTTGCTTTTTTTGCAACCAACCCTGCTGCAATCATCACGGAAGGGTTGGAGGTATTGGTACAACTGGTGATAGCCGCAATCACCACATCCCCATCTTTTATTTTTCCTTGCTCTACTGCCTCATCACTACTCTTCATCATAAACGATTTTTCAAAGGACTCTTTGACTGCACTAAGTAGCACACGATCTTGTGGCCTTTTAGGTCCTGCCAGAGAAGGCCTGACTTGAGATAGATCGAAGCGCAAGTGATCGCTATAAAGGGGGGGAAGCGCACTACTACCGCTGCCGGCCCACAAGAGTTGCTCTTTAGCATAATGTTCAACCAATAAAACCTCCTCGTCACTACGACCGGTAAGCCGCAAGTAGGATAGTGTCTCCTCATCGATAGGAAAAAATCCAATGGTGGCCCCATACTCAGGCGCCATATTGGCAACCGTTGCACGATCAGCAAGGGAGAGCTCTTTTAGTCCACTCCCATAAAACTCCACAAATTTTCCCACCACTCCTTGCTTTCGCAACATCTCTGTAATCGTCAACACCAAGTCGGTGGCAGTCACGCCCTCGCTAAGTTCTCCCAAAAGCTCCACACCCACCACTTGCGGCACCAGCATATTAACAGGAATTCCTAGCATCGCCGCCTCTGCCTCAATACCACCCACACCCCAGCCAACGACTGATAATCCATTGATCATCGTCGTGTGGCTGTCAGTTCCTAGTAGCGAGTCGGGATAGGCCAGCACCTCTTGGGTGGCGTGATCCTCCTCACTCCAGACTACCTTGGCCAGTGATTCTAAATTCATCTGATGAACAATTCCTTTTCCTGGCGGAATCACACGGAAATTTTTTACGCTCGTCTGCGCCCATCGCAAAAATTGGTAGCGCTCACGATTCTCTTCATACTCGCGATCAATATTTTGTTGTAAAGAGCCTTGATCACCGTAGTGGTGAACTGTAACGGAGTGATCAATTACTAGATCCACCGGAATCAAGGGATTGACTCGACTAGCATCACCACCTTTTTCGTGAACAGCATCGCGCATCGCTGCTAAATCCACCATGGCAGGCACGCCCGTAAAATCTTGCATCAAAATACGTGTCGGACTAAAGTCGATGGCACTAGCGTGTAGCTTTGCTGTTTCTTTAGAGTTATAACACTCTTTCCATGAGAGCAGTGTTGCCACTCCCTCTGCCTTTGCGCCCGCTTTACGTAGAATATTTTCTAGCAACACTCGCAACGAATACGGCAAGGCCATCATTTGCTCTTGCTGATTTTCCAAACTACGTAAAGCGTAGATCGAATAGTTTTTACTTCCCACGCGAATAGTTTTTTTTGTCTCACTCATCTCTCTTTTTCCTTTTCCTTGTTTTTACTTTTTAATTAAATCTTTTTCAATGCTCTCTTTATCTAAAGTAAACTCTCCCTTAAAAAACTCCATGATCTTGATAGAATCATTATACGCATTCCCTAGAGCATTTGAGGCCCCAGGAGAAGGGGTAATGTTAAAAATAATATTCTCTCCCATCACCTTGGCCTCACCTAGCTCCAGCTTACGCGTGCGCGTATTCACAATTTGTGGTCGCGTACCACCCATGCCTTTAGCATAGATCAATTCCTTAAGTTTAAGTGTGGGGATAATCTTTCGCACCTCTTTAATGAACAGGCGCTTGCCAATAAAGGGGAGATCGTAAAGAAAATTCTTAAAGATATAAGTAAAAATAGTTTTGTCCGATAAAATTTTAAAAAGTGCCAAAATGGAGGCAAAGTTAAGCCCACAACTTTGAATATAATCAAAAAAGGAGGACCAATTTCTTCTCTCTAAAAAGGGTATCGCTTTAGCCGTAGGTCCAAAACGCGTCTCCTTGGCATTATGCACTTCGGGATCACCATGAATGGCCGCAAAAGGGAGTTTCTTATTTTGAAGTGTGTACACCTTTCCGTTTAAGACATGCGGGGCCCAGTAGAAACTTCCAGCAACCGATAACAAAGAGTACTCACACCCGTGTCCCAGCTTTTGCGCCATCATTAAACTATGGCCACCAGTTGAAACTACGACTGTGCGTGCTGTGATGGCATTTCCCTCATTACTCCGCAGGCAATAACCGCCACTTGTAACAGGGATAATTTCCACAATTTTAGTGTTGAACAACATCTTGGCATCACTATTGCTTGCCAAAGCATTCTCCACAAACGAGTGTGCCAAATTTTGAAAATCGATGGTGTAACCCTCATCAGTGGAAAGTGCCAGCAACTCTTCATCCTCATCTCGGCCCTTAACCACTAAAGGCTCTAACTCTAAAATCCGCTGACGATCAATTTTTTGCAACCGAGGAAAGAGCTGCTTAAACTCCTCATAACGCTTAGAAAGCTCCACCACTTGCTCTGGCCCCACGGCCAGTACCATCTTATTATATTTGCTAAAGAGGTTATCTCTTCTGCCGGCCCGTTTCTCTTCCTCTACATAGTGTTTAATCATTACCGCCGTCTGGTTCACCTTGGTGGCCTTTTCCAAAGTATAGTTGGTTTCAATATCTCCAAAGTGTAGCGTCTGGCTATTATGCGTTCGTGCCGAATTCACTCGACCTACATCCTGGTACTTTTCAACTAAGAGAATACGCTTTAAAGTGCTGTAGCGACAGAGCATGTATAAAAGACCAGTTCCAGTTATCCCACCACCCACAATTACCAAGTCGTAATCACATCGATTACTTTGACCGTTGTTCATTTTAACCCCCAAGCATTGCCATTCTAAATTCAATCAACCCATAAGATGCCTAAAAATCATAATCGTGCAAACGATAGTTTTCATCAACAATAATTTTATAGTGCAATCAAAAAAAGTTATCTTTAAGAGCAGCACAAATATCCTCGCTACAAAAAACCCATTCCCGGGACCTGCTAATCCTGATAAAATAAGCATAGATACAACTTTACACTCTTACTCCACATAAACAAAGGATCACACCGATGCAAGGTCTTGTTGATGAAAAACTCCCTTTGAAGCGATTAATCCCCCTTGGGCTTCAGCATGTGCTAGCGATGTATGCAGGTGCAGTGGCAGTTCCCTTAATTCTTGGTTCAGCGATTGGACTTTCACACGAAGAGTTGGCATACCTGATTGCGGCCGACCTCTTTACTTGTGGAATAGCAACACTGCTACAAACACTCGGCATTGCCAGTTTCATTGGTATTCGCCTCCCTATCATTTTAGGATGCTCTTTCGTAGCGGTTGCGCCTATGATTTTAATTGCACAAAAAAGCGGACTTCCCGCTGTCTATGGGGCGATCATCGCTTCTGGTCTTTACATCGTGCTTTGCTCTTTTTTCTTAGGAAAAATTTTAAAACTCTTTCCTCCTATCGTCTGTGGCAGTGTGATCTCTATCGTTGGGCTTACCCTAGTTCCTGTGGCGATCAATAACGCTGCCGGCGGCCTTAATAATCCTCACTATGGAGATCCCAAAAATCTGGCCCTCGCTGCCACAGTTATGATCACCATCATCCTCATTAATAAATATTTTACTGGTTACATCAAGGCCTTATCGGTCTTGCTTGGAATTATTGTGGGAACTCTACTCGCCTCTTTTCTGGGCATGACTCACTTTGAAGAACTCTCTAGAGCAAGCTATTTTGGATTGATCAAACCCTTCTACTTTGGGTTGCCGGAGTTTCATTTTGAGGCGATCCTTTCCATGTGCCTAGTCTCCACCATTTGCCTGATTGAAACCATTGGCGTCTTTACTGGCATTGGAAAAATTTGCAACAAAGATCTTAGCGAAAACGATTTAGCACGCGGAATTCGTGGAGAAGGAGTCGCACAAATGTTAGGTGGCGCTTTCAACTCCTTTCCCTACACCACCTTTTCCCAAAACGTAGGACTTGTGGCCCTCTCTGGAGTGCGCAGTCGCTACGTCTGTGCTTGTGCCGGAATCATCCTCATGATCTTAGGTCTGATTCCTAAATTTGCCGCCATTGCTACTATTATCCCGATGGCGGTCATCGGTGGTGCCATGATCCCCATGTTTGGCATGGTAGCAGCGGCGGGAGTAAAAATGCTTGCCCACTCCGTGGACTTTTCCAAGTCGAGCAACCTCCTGA
Source organism: Oligoflexia bacterium (assembly GCA_015231955.1). Lineage (GTDB taxonomy): Bacteria > Bdellovibrionota > Bacteriovoracia > Bacteriovoracales > Bacteriovoracaceae > JADGAN01. Next base: position 5,957 of record JADGAN010000011.1, read on the forward strand.
TCATCTCTTGCTCACTCGCCTTTGGTGTCGGTAGCTCCGTCGTCCACAACGCCTTCGATAAACTCCCACACATCTTTCAACTCTTCTTAGGACACGGAATCGTCTCTGGCAGCATCGTGGCCATCGTACTAAATCTCTTTCTAAGCTCTGACTCCGACAATGCTGCCAAGGACGAAGAGCTGGCCTTATAACACTACTCTACACTCTACTCATCTTGTTCTAGCATTGAAACCCGCATGCTTCCTTTTTCACCATAAGCTACCGTTTTAAGCCGCTCCGAAGATATGCCTCCTTGGCGTACAAGATAATTTCGCACAGAAATTGCACGATCGCGACTGAGCTTTAAGTTATGGCTTTTAGGGCCTATGGTAGAGGCATAACCTGCAATTTTAATTTTCATGCTTGGGTTGTCTTTTAAAATCTGAATATTCTGATCTAAGATCTTCTTTCCCTCTGGAGTTATGGATGCCTTCCCAAAATAGAAATGCACATCAGAAAATTCCATAAAAGTCGGTCGAGGTGCCATTGCTACCTCCATCGAACGATTAAGCTCTCTGTTTTCAAGCTCTGAAACCGGTTTTTCAGCTGGCGTTGGTTTTGGTGCAGGAACCGGGGCAGTTTCAACTCTCTTTTCCTCCTCTCCACCAAAGAGAAAGGTAAGCCCAAGTGTACCCTCATAATTCGCATAGTCATTGCTATCTAAAATTAAGATATGTCTAAGATCGGCCCGTAATGCCAACATATCATTGAAAAACCAAAGGAGCCCTGGACCGTAATTAAAAAGCCCTGCTGAGCGCTTTTTAGGGAAGGTTGGATTATCAATGGAAATCACCCCCCCTCCTGCAGCAAGAAAGGGGGAGATACGTTTATCTGTACCCAAAAGATACAAAAAATCGCCACCATAACGGTAGACATCGATATCTCTATCGTCGTTTCCAGTGGATCTACTTTCAACATAATCGAAGATGGCTTCGACACTCATGTTTTTCTCAAATGCTATTCCAAGGCGAGCACCCATCGAAGGGCGAAGCTTCATGTGTTGCTCACCATCAAAGAGATAAGCTCCAACAAAAGGAGAAAGCGTTACTCCTCCTTTCGAATACTCAGCAAAAGCTGGAATGGCAACGAAGAGCAGTAAGCAAGATGCAAATCCCCAATATTTTCTTTTCATCATCAAATTCTCCTTTTTATGAAACTGTTTACTAAAGATACACTTGTTTATTGCAATCGCTGTTCCAAAAAAAACAGCTACTTTATAGCAAGTAGGCCTTTTTCTTCACCGAGGTTGTCATTTTTTTGTCATGGCCGTCACTAAAGGTTTTTATTTCATACTTAGGTTTATGCTAACCATAAATAAGTTTTCAAGATTTCTTATTGGAGGTCATTTTTATCTAGAGTATAAGGGTTACTGATGCTGTGTAAGCAAACTCAGATAAATATTACTTGCACGCTATTTATATTTTCCACAAACATTAGGAGTTAAGGAATGACAACTATTAATGATAAAAAAAATCGATTGTTCCAGTCAGCAGCTCTGGTAACTACAGTCGTTTTTATACTTGCAGGTTGCGCTGGAGAACAAATAAAAACAATTGAAGGGAGTGCTCTGGTTCCCGCGGCCAGTGGTACGGTTAAATATGTAACGACAGAAAACAACAACACAAAAGTAAAAATAGAAACAAGCTGCCTCACTCGTCCCTCTAGAGTTATGTCTGGGGCAACAACCTATGTCTTATGGGCAAAACCAATCTCCGCCAATGCTACTCCACAGAACATGGGGGCCTTCAACGTTGACGAAAAATTACAAGGATCACTGGAAACGATGATTCCTTTTAAAGAGTTTGATCTTTTTGTTACTTCTGAACTCGCAGGAGGAGTAGCAGAACCAAGTGGAGAACACTTAATGGAAACACGAATTGTTGGAGCAGAAAAATAATAAACAAGGAAAACATTATGCCACTGATTCAATTAGTGATTACTTTAGTCGTGGTAGGATTAATTTTATGGGCAATTAATAGCTACATTCCTATGCAACCCACTATCAAAAAAATACTCAACGTAGTGGTTATCATTATCGTCATCCTCTGGATACTCTCTCTCTTTGGACTCATCGGGAACATGCCCATCATGCATATTGGCCGGTAAGCTTACAATACGTTTACTGACACATTTGACTGAAAAGATCTCTAGCAAACAGGCACAGCGATTGCAATAGACCACATGTTGTTTAATAAATATTTTTCTCGGGAGATACTAATTATGAAGAAGAACTATTTTCAATTATTTTTAACTTGTTTAACCGTTACTGTAAGCATCGTGCCCCTTTTCATGTTTAGTTCCTGCGGTAGTGATGATAATCCCTCATCCACTGAAAAGGCGATAAGCAATCTATTTGCCGGTTCCGATTTAGTAGAAAGAAAATGGGAGAGTGAATGCAAGGGATCGCAATTTTTCGGGGCCTCTTCCAAAAGGCGTTATGAATTTAAAGGCAGTGGCTTTGAAGAGATTGTTTTGCTTCATGAAGATGCTGATTGCAAAACGTTAAGTGGGACAATTACCTATGAAGGTGAGTATCAAGTCAGCAGCAACCAGCTCAATAATGAGACAAAGGACATCAAATTCGAATACAGCAAAGTAAGAGCAACACCCCATACGCAAAAAGCTGTTGATGAGTTAAATGCCATCAAACTGTGCGAACACACCGATTGGGGACTGGATAAAGAAATCGATTTAACCAACACGTCTGACAATATTATTTGCCCGGTGAAAAAAACTCCCAATATAAAATACAATCTTTTTATAATTGACGGGAATAATTTGTTTTTGGGTGAAAACGACGTAGACACTGAAGGAGAGAGAGCAATTGAAGTTGATCGGGATAATCCTTACCATAAACTTTAAATCACTCAGCTCTAAATCAAAAGGAGAAACTAAATGAAATCACGATATAGCTTGGCCCTCGCAATAGTGGGCATAAGCTTGACTCTATCTCTATCGTTATATGCATCCCAATATTCCACAAAGAATGCGGCCAAAATAGATAAGCAAATTGAAACCGTGGCCCATAATTCCTTTGTCTTTGAAAATTATCTCAAAGACGAAGACATCAAGATCGAGGTAAAAGACGGTGTCGTTGCTTTAAATGGTACAACGAGTGGTGAAATGCAAAGTGCTTTAGCACAACAAACACTGGAAGGTATAAAAGGAGTTAAAAGAGTAGATAACTTTCTGAAGATTAAAGATGAAAGTGCCGGTGCCACTATCGATCAGAATTTGAGACTTCAGGAGAGAATAAGGGACACATTACTCCTTCACAGCAATATTAACAATGACAGTATTAAAATCACTGACATTGCTGTCAATGATGGGGTGGCCACTATTAAAGGCATGGCCAGCAATCAGGCGCAAAAGGAATTAATTAGTGAATATGCAACGGATGTGGAAGGAGTTAAAAGTGTTAATAATGAAATTTTAGTCACTGAGAAAAAGAGTAAGCAACCTGGAGCAATGGTAAGAAAAATTGATGATACATCTATTACCGCCCAGGTAAAAGTGGCCATGCTCTTTCATCGCTCTACCAGTGCTCTTAAAACCAAAATTGAAACTAATAAAGGAATCGTTACCATAACTGGCAAGGCAAAAAATAGCGCCGAAAGAGATCTGGTTACGAAGCTAACCTCAGACGTCAATGGTGTGAGAAATGTAAAAAATCATATGACCATTGAATAGAGCAGGCAAAGGAGCAATCTGTCGATTTTTTTTTCGAACGCATGTATTAAAGACAGAGGAGGATTAACATTAGAAAAGTTCCACGTAATGTCTTTACTGTTTTCGAAAATCCCATTCGCTCAGAAACGTTTAGCGCGACCAGCTTAGAGCGACATGGGATGAGTTTGGCCTTAGCACAGGAAGTCTCTGCTGATCCACACATTGGAGTTAATCTTGCTGCTCGAGTAGCGGAGAATGAAAATGTTTTGGCCCAAACTTACAAGTTGATTATTGAAAGCGTACACGAACAAAGAGCAATTACACCAGCAGCGGAGTGGCTCATCGACAATTTTCACATTGTAAAGGAGCAACTGCGAGACATTCGAGACCATTTACCACCACAATATTACCGGGAGCTACCTAAACTGGCTTCCGGTCATCTGGTAGGACACCCCCGTGTTTATGGCATTGCCTGGGCCTATGTCGCCCACAATGAAAGTCTGTTTGATGCAGAACTCTTGAAACGTTTTGTAAAATCGTACCAAAAAAATCGGCCCCTAACCATTGGTGAACTTTGGGCGATTTCCATCACCCTACGCATTGTCATGATTGAAAATTTACGTCGTCTTAGCGCACGCATGATCGGTTCTCAAATTGCAAGAAAAAAAGCAGATAATATTGCCGACGAACTCCTGGGGATTAGTCCTGGTGGACGCACAAGCGAGGAAATTTTAAAAGCACTTAGTAAAGAGAATTTTCAATCGGGGTTTGCGGTACAGCTCATTCAGCGCCTGAGATTTCAAGACTCTAAAGTAACCCCGATTCTAAAATGGTTGGATGAGCAACTAGCGGTACATGGACTAGTCGCCGATGAAATTGTTCCAGAAGAGCATAACACGCAGACGATAGCGAATGCCACCGTCAGAAATATTATCACCAGCATGCGTTTAATGTCTGCCTTTGACTGGCACCTTTTTTTCGAAGAGGTGAGTCTTGTCGATGAAATTTTTCGAAAAAGTCCTCTCTACAGTCAAATGGATTTCATCACCCGCGATCGTTACCGTCACGGTCTAGAAGAACTCTCCCGTGGTTCTAAAATTCCTGAAGTTAATGTTGCTCGCGCTATCTTGAACAAGGCAGAAGCTGAAAAGAGAGTGGATCTTGGCCACTATCTTATAGCAAAAGGACGTTATGAATTTGAAAAAGAGATTGGTTTTAAACTTAAACTTAAACGTCGTGTTCTAAGATGGTATGTCTCTCACGCTTCCAAGGTCTACCTTACCAGCATTTTTCTCATCACGATGATCTTGTTATACATGGGACTAAATTTTTTCGTAGTTACAGCAAACAGTTTGTGGATCACCCTGCTGCTAACTATTGTTGCTGCCTTTCCGGCAGCAGAGATTGCCATCGCCATTGTCAATCGCTTGACCGTGGATATTTTAGGCCCTCGTCATCTTCCTCGGCTGAAATTATCAGAGGGTGTTCCTCCTCATTTAAAAACATTTCTGGTGGTGCCTACGCTTTTGATTCATGAGGAGGATATTGTTCATCAAGTGCTGCAATTGGAAATTCATTATCTCTCCAATCCCGATGGGTTTATTCATTTTGCCCTCTTGTCGGATTGGAAGGACGCAGATAGTGAGCACCTGGCCAGCGACTATGCCATCCTCTCGCTTGCAGTTAAAAATATCAATGCCCTTAATGAAAAGTATGGTCCAGCTGCGGATGGAAAAAATCGCTTTTTTATTTTTCATCGTAAACGCAAGTGGAATGCCAGTGAGAAAAAATGGATCGGTTTTGAAAGGAAAAGAGGCAAGCTTCACGAATTCAATCGCCTGCTCCGAGGGGCCAAAGACACCTCTTTTCTGCTTATCCCTGAAATCTCCTCCGATATTCCGCAAGACATTCGTTACGTGATTACGCTCGATGCAGATACAAAAATTCCCAAAGGAGCAGTCACACAGTTGGTGGGAACTTTGGCGCACCCACTGAACCACCCCAAATTCGACGTGCTACTAAACCGAGTGATTGAAGGTTATGGAATTTTACAACCACGAATAACTCCTTCACTGCCGACGACCAAAGATAGTACACTCTTTCAACGCCTCTCTTCCGGGCCTTGTGGAACCGATCCTTACGCTTCTGCAGTTTCCGATGTCTATCAAGATCTTTTTGGCGAAGGATCTTACACCGGCAAGGGCATTTATGATGTTGATGTTTTTGAAAAAGCGCTTAAGGGGCGAGTTCCTCTGAATAGACTTTTAAGCCACGATCTCTTTGAGGGAAACTTTGCTCGTTGTGGTCTTGTGAGTGATGTGGAATTTTTCGAGGATTTTCCCTCACACGCCTCTGTAGCACTCGCTCGCATTCATCGCTGGACAAGGGGAGATTGGCAATTGCTTCCTTGGATTTTAGGGAGAGCAGGACGGGCAATTTCCATCGTCGGTCGCTTAAAGATGATCGATAATCTTCGCCGCTCGCTGACGACTCCAATGATCTTCTGCTTATTTATCATCATCTTTTGTCTTCCTGGTGTTGAAGGTCAAGCTTTGATCATTTTAAACTTAATCGCCCTTGGACTTGCACCTCTGATGCCTTTCTTTGCAGCAACAGTCTCCTATCAAAAAAAAATCTCCTTAAGGCAACACCTTCGCTCCCTATGCGACGATCTCTTTTTGGGTCTTGGCCGTTTTTTTTTAAATCTCATTTTTTTACCCCATCAATCCCTTATTTTTTTGGATGCGATTGCACGGGCGCTTTTTCGACTAACGATCAGTAAGCGCAAATTGCTCGAGTGGACAACGGCCGCGACCTCCAAGTCTTCTGCTAATTCAAGTTTGAAAAGTTTCATAAACACCACAGTCTATCTTGAACTGTTCATGCTGTTACTGCTATTGCCTTTTGCTAAAACGCAAGGGGTGGTCTTCTTGTTATTATGGATGACTTCTCCTTTTGTAGCTTGGAAAATCAGTCTACCACCGTCTAAGGAAAAGATTCGACCGCTGGAAGCAGAGGAGATTTTTGTTCTACGTAATACTGCGAGAAGAATCTGGCGCTTTTTCACCACCTTTGTGACAGAGACGGAGAATTTTATTCCCCCTGATAATTTTCAAGAAGACCCGACAGCGGTGATTGCTCATCGCAGTTCTCCCACCAATTTCGGCCTCTATCTTTTGTCCATTGTTGCCGCCAGAGATTTTGGTTGGATTGGCCGAGTAGAGATGCTTGAACGCCTAGAGCTGACCTTAAATAGTCTTAAAAAACTACCTCGTCATCAAGGCCATTTCTTTAACTGGTATCGAACAACCGACAGGTATGCACTGGAACCACGCTATATCTCCTCTGTGGACAACGGCAATCTTGCTGGTCACCTATTGGCAGTCATACAAGCATTGGAAGAGCTCTTAAAGCAACCAAGCTCTTCACTCAAAATCGCTGGTGATAGCATCCGCCTCTTAAAAGAGTCACTCGCACTTTCTGAAGTAGCCGATGAAAAAAGAAATATAACCGTTTTTCAAGCACAAATTACTACGGCCATCGATGAATTAGATAAAGATTTAGGGATATCTAGTGATTTTAAAGCTCTCTCCATGCAAGCAGAGACACTCGTTGATCTGGCAAAAACTTTTACTGAGGAACGAGGAGAAATGGCGAAAAGTGAAGTTTTTATTTGGTCAAAATTGCTGGCAGAGGAGATTGCAAGTCACAGAAGAGACCTCTCCGACAACGCTGACTTAACCCAGGAAAAGATCAAAAATTTGATTGCCAGCTGTCGTGAACTCTTTAATGATATGGATTTTAATTTCCTTTATGAGCACAGTAGAAAATTGTTCTCTATTGGGTATAAAATGAGCGACAACTCGCTCGATGAGGGCCAGTACGATCTGCTCGCCTCGGAGGCAAGACTCTTAAGTTTTATCGCCATAGCAAAAGGTGATGTCTCTTCCAAGCATTGGTTTCGCCTCGGGCGTGCGCTTACTTCCGTAGAAAAAGGTGTCGCTCTGATCTCTTGGTCAGGCTCGATGTTTGAGTATCTGATGCCCTCTTTGGTGATGCAAACTCCTGCTGGTAGTTTACTCGATCAAACTTGCCATTTAGTGGTAAAAAAACAAATTCTTTATGCTCTTACCCGCAAAGTTCCCTGGGGCATTTCTGAATCGGCCTACAATGAGCGCGATATCCATTTCACTTATCAATATTCCAATTTTGGCATCCCTGGACTTGGTCTTAAGCGTGGTCTTGCCGATGATTTAGTGGTTGCCCCTTACGCCACCCTACTCGCAGCGATGTACGACCCAGTTAGTGCCGTAAAAAATCTTAAGCGCTTATCGTTATCTTCGGCAGGCGGAGTTTACGGGTTTTATGAGGCGATTGATTTTACCCGAGAGCGCCTTCCTGAAGGCGATGGGGCAGCAGTCATCAAAACCTATATGGCCCATCATCAGGGAATGTCCTTGGTTGCTATTGCCAATGTTCTTTATGATGGAATTTTTCGCAAACGATTTCACCAAGAACCCATGGTACAAGCAACAGAACTGCTTTTGCAGGAGCGACCTCCAAAAAACGTCATCGTCGAAAAACCAAGCGCTTGGCCCCACGAAATTCCCCATGTGGATGAAGGAGGAGAAACTACTGCTCGCCGCTACTACTCTGCAGAGCAGGTGGTTCCGCGAACTCATCTCCTTTCCAATGGCCACTACGCTGTGATGATAACTGCCGCTGGATCGGGGTACAGTTGCTACCGTGATCTTAGTGTGACCAGATGGAGGGAAGATGTCACCTGTGACCACTATGGAAGTTACATTTTTTTGCGAAAAATTGAGGCCTCCAATTCCAGGATTTGGTCGGCCGGTTTCATGCCGACCACCACTCCTCCCGATCAGTATGAGGTTATCTTTACCGAAGACCGAGTAAAAATTTTTCGCGAAGATAGAGAGATCACTTCGATTCTTGAAATTTTTGTCTCTCCGGAAGATAACGCTGAAATGAGACGCCTCTCTCTTACCAATAATGGTCTAGAGAGTTGTGAGATCGAAGTAACCTCTTATGCCGAAGTGGTTTTAAACACCCAAGCGGCAGATATCGCCCACCCCGCCTTTTCCAATCTCTTTGTGCAAACAGAGTATGTCGCTGAGATCAGCTCGCTTCTGGTTACACGCCGTCCTCGCTCTCAAAATGAGGCCACTCTATGGCTCTCTCATGGAATCACCAGCGACGCTAATGCTATTTCCGGTATAGAGTATGAGACTGATCGTGCGCGCTTTATTGGACGAGGACGCTCGATCACTCATCCCGTCTCCATCTTCGACGGCAAGCCTTTGTCCAATACGGTGGGTGCGGTTCTTGATCCTATTGTCAGTCTTAGAACCAGAGTTAGAATTGCTTCCGGTGCTACAGCAACTGTCACCTATTCTACCGCCATTGCTACAAAAAAAGAGGAGATCTTAAATTTAGCAGACAAATTACATGACAATTCAACCTTTGAGCGCGTCTCCAACTTAGTCTGGACTCACGCTCAAGTGATCCTTCACTACTTGGGTATCGAATCTAGCGAGGCAAATCTCTTTCAAGAGCTTGCCAATAAAGTCCTCTATATTGACTCCTCCCTTAGGCCCTCCAGCGAGATCCTTAAACGCAACCACTGCAATGTCTCTGCTCTTTGGGCCCATGGTATCTCTGGTGATCACCCTATTGTTTTGGTTCGCATTGATGACAGAGAAGGAGTGGGCATCATTCGCCAACTCTTAAGAGCTCATGAATATTGGGGCACCAAACGCCTAGTTGTGGATCTGGTCATCCTTAATGATAAGACGATCTCCTACTCGCAAGAACTGCATGAATCCTTAGAAGCGATGGTCAGGGGAAGTGCCATTACTTCCGGCCCCTATCTTCCAGAGTCTAGAGGAAAAGCTTTCATTTTACGAGGAGAAATCCTGTCAGAGCGAGAGCTCGATCTCTTGCAAACTTCGGCGCGAGCGATTCTCATTGCAAGACAAGGCAGTTTGGCAGAACAAGTTAAAAGAATAAAAGTACCTCCACTGCGTAAGCGTTCGCTAACAACCATGCTTCCCAAATATTTTAGAACCACTACTCCCACGGCCTTCAAAGTGCCCATTCCCACGCTTTTGTTTTTTAATGGTCTTGGCGGCTTTGCCAATGAGGGTAAGGAGTACCTCATTCATTTAAAAAAAGGACAGCGTACTCCCGCTCCTTGGATTAATGTCATCGCTAATCCCGATTTTGGTTTTCAAGTCTCTGAAAGCGGTGCCGGTTATACCTGGTCGATGAACAGTCGTGAAAATCAGATCACCCCTTGGTTCAATGATCCGGTCTGCGATCCCAGCGGAGAGTGCTTTTATCTTTTCGACAAAGACAGCGGCAATCTGTGGAGTCCCACTGCCTCCCCTATCCGCATCGAAGATGCTGAGTACATTACTCATCATGGACAAGGTTACAGTCGTTTTGAACTGATTAATCACGGCATCTATAGCGAACTCACGCAATTTGTCCATTGGACTGAACCGGTAAAAATTTCCAAACTTCTCTTGAAAAATTATTCTAGACAGAGAAGAAACCTCTCTCTCACTGGGTATGTAGAATGGGTACTAGGTTTTTCGAGAACCACGACTGTACCCTATATCATCACCGAACTGGATGAGAGTTCAAGCGCAGTCTTGGCCTACAATCCTTGGAATATAGAGTTTGGAACACGCATCTCCTTTGCAAAATTTATCGGTGGCCACGATACCATGACTTGCGATCGTAGCGATTTTATCGGGCGTAATGGAAACCTCCGTAAGCCTGCTGCTATTTTTAACAGTAGCAAAACGAAAATAGGAGCGGGACTAGATCCTTGCACGGCCCTACAAAAAGATATCTTTATCAAACCCGGTCAAACAGTAACGATTACTTTTCTTCTCGGTCAGGCAAAGACTCGACATGAAGTAAAGAGCATCCTGAAGAGCATGGAGTCACCTTCCGCAGTTGATAAGGCGTTACAAAAAGTGGAGGAAGCGTGGGATGAGCTTTTAACTACAATCCAAGTTGAAACTCCCGACCCTTCCATGAACCTGATGCTAAACCGCTGGCCCCTCTATCAAACGATCGCTTGTCGCCTCTGGGCCCGCTCTGCCTTTTATCAAGCAGGAGGTGCCTACGGCTTTCGCGATCAACTCCAAGATTCACTGGCCTTAATGTGGGCCAAACCGGAAATGACCAGAGAGCAAATTATTCGCGCCTCTGCTAGACAATTTGTAGAGGGTGATGTGCAACACTGGTGGCACCCTCCCCTAGGTAGAGGGGTGCGCACTCGTTGCTCCGATGATCGCTTATGGTTACCCTTCGTTGTCTCTCACTACTTGAATATTTCAGAAGATTTTGCACTCTTAGAAGAGCAGGTGCCTTTTTTGGAAGGCCCAATCTTAAAACCCGAGCAAGCAGATTCCTATTATATACCAACGATAAGCCAGGAGAGCGCCTCCCTCTATGAGCATTGTGCACGCGCCATCGATTGCAGTTTAAGCGTTGGCATCCATGGATTACCACTCATAGGCTCGGGCGATTGGAACGATGGCATGAACAATGTGGGTATTGGTGGAAAAGGTGAAAGTGTGTGGCTAGCATGGTTTCTTCATACCAACTTAACGGCCTTTGCAAAAATTGCTACGTCACGAGGAGCAAGAGAACAAGAGCGAGCAAAAAAATGGATGAAGCATGCAAGCGATTTAAAAGCGGCCATAGAAAAAGAGGCGTGGGATGGGGCCTGGTATCTTCGAGGCCACTTCGATGATGGAACTCCTCTCGGCTCCTCTTCCAACTTGGAGTGCAGAATCGATTCTATCGCTCAAACCTGGGGAGTGATCTCTAAAGTAGCAGATCCAGCACGCATAGAGCGAGCGATGGAATCGGTGGAAGAGTTTTTAATTAAAACCGCTGACGATCTCATCCTCTTATTTTCTCCTCCATTTGATAAGACACCTCGTGACCCTGGATACATCAAAGGCTATTTGCCTGGTGTGCGCGAAAATGGAGGCCAATATTCTCACGCCGCTGTCTGGTGCATTTACGCCTACGCAGGACTTGGCAAAGGTCAAAGTGCAGTTGAGCTTTTTTCCATGTTAAATCCGATCAACCACAGCTCCACTCGCGCTAAAGTTCATCGCTATAAAGTTGAACCTTACGTGCTCGCCGCAGATATTTATTCAGAACCACCTTACGTAGGACGTGGCGGCTGGACTTGGTACACCGGCGCTGCCGCCTGGATGTACCGAGCAGGCATTGAATCCATCTTAGGTTTTCACGTAACTGGCAATCAATTACAAATCAAGGCCAATATCCCTCCCGAATGGAAAAGCTATAAAATCCATTATCGTTACCAGCAAACCACCTACCACATCGAGGTAAAAAATCCCCAAGGATTATCTTCCGGCGTCTCCTCCATCATCCCACTCACCAATGATGGAACTTTACATACCATCGATTTGGAATTGATTCCGGCCGCAGTAGACGCAGGGCCATCACATGATTCTTTTGTCACTTTTGCGAAACTTTAAACTTTCATCATAATCACCGACTAAGAAATTTTAACTTGTAAAAAAAAAGTTAACGAATACTCTTGGTACTGGCCAAAACTCTTTTTGACATTCTTGACGTTTTTGCCATTTTTGCTTTTCTTATTGCCAGATATTGCCCTCACAAACAAAAACATCATTCCTCGTATCGTAATCATCACCTTTTCCAAAAAAAAATTGGAGTTGGGTTTGCAATAGAAAGAGATAGAAAGAGATAGGAAGAGGTTTAATCATAACCAGGAGGTTATTATGATTTGGACAGTTTTTGTTATTTTGATGGTGCTATGGTTATTAGGGATGGTGACTTCGTATACTATGGGAGGCTTTATCCATGTCCTCTTGGTTGTTGCTATCGTCGTGGTATTAATGAGAATCATTCAAGGCCGGAGTGCCGTGTAGCTATTTCTGGAATGATTTTTACGCAATCAAAAGGAACTAAAAATGGCAATACTCATTTTTTTTATTTCAACAATGACCCTGCTGCTTCTATTCGCTCATTCCTCCTGCCTTTATGCAACAGAAGTTGATAGTTTTACCAATAGATTAACGCTACAAAAGGATTCTACCAATGAACTGAACAATATTACCAATGAATTCCTTAAGCGATGTGTGGATGAGGCCAACGATAAAAGTTTAACCACTCTCAAAGAACTTTACACCTCCTGTACCGCTATTTTGGGAGGCAATCTCCCCTGGTCTCCTATTGAAAATTTTCTTAACCAAACGGAACGGATTGAAAGTAGGGGTGAAAAGCGGGCCGACTCCATCTATTCGCTCATGAATCGGAGAGATGGCTTTGCACTTTACATTGCGAGCCTTGGACATACCATCCGAATGGGCGAACTCATTATTGGCATTGACAAGATAGGACATTTCTTTCAGGAGGGTTACTCCTACTATAACAGTACCTACCTTAACGATTCTGGCATTAGAAGTGCTTTGGATTCAGGAGAGTATCAGGAGCGCACATATTATGGCCTGATGACCACTGGAGTCTACTCTTATAGTGATTTAAACGCTAACTTTCAAGGACTCCTCTTCTGGAACTCTTTGACGAAAACAGAGTTCAATGAAGCTGAGGTATTTAAACCCTACATCATTTGGAAGAACAATCAATGGCAGCAAAATCCTGAGCATCTTTTCGACTGGCGTGTCTATGTCGATGCAGGGATGGATGAAAGCCAGAACTGCAATACCTACAAAACTCCCGCAATCCAAGCAAAAGTTGATAAAAGGCTCAATCAACTTTCGCTTAAAACAGGGGTTAAGATGGCCTGTCCTATGTCACCTGTGAGTTGTTATGAATACGTTAGCAAGATAAGGCTGCTGTTCCCCGATTATGTTCATCATCTAGTCAGTCCCTTTTGTCTTCAGTCTGCTTCTGCTCAGGCCAATCGGGAATAGAATTGGCAATGTCACGAACAGTGGCAATCATATTGCATGAGGATCATTAGAAAAATTGGACATGATAGTAGATTTAGTGTTTATAAAGATATCTCACTCAAGGTTTTGAAGGCCAATCAAAATATCTAGTCTACTTTGTCACCACGTAAAACATTAGAGCAATAGTTTGAGGTCAGTTGTATGCTTGAAAAGAATTTCATACTTTTATCTCTGCTAATCCCAATATTGATTCTAGTTGCTCCCGCTAGTGCGGAGGATGGGAGTGATAACAAATTAAAATTAGAAATTGCTAAAATGGAAAGAGCGCTGAATGGAGAATATCCCTTTGTAGCGATCATCAATGGAGAGGAGAAACAACTTTATCACGAAGTACAACTGAGTAACTGTCGGATGTTATTGCGGACATCTAACGAAAATGGAGTTGTTTTTCAAGACCGCTATAAGTTAACTGAACTCTATCCACAGAAAAATTCTGCCAAAATCAAAGGCGCCTTTGCCATTAGCTTTGGAATTATTCCTGTCTTAACCAAAAGAAGTAAAATGTATTTTGACACGCTCGAGGAGAGAGCACTATTCTTCAACAAGCTGCAGGACCTCACCAATCTTTGTCATGTCCATTGGGCAAAGGCCTATTATAATCATTTAAACTTTGATCTTTACAAGGAGAAAGAGTCGCAGGAGGTCTTTTATGATGGTTATATCCCCATTATCGATGACCCTGTTGCTGGCAAAATCCATCATCATGAAGATAATAATTTTTTAGCATTGCTCGATGGAAAACTATCCTTTTATGAAAGATATCACTCGCTCATCAATGCAACGAAATCTATTTTAGTTCAATGCCTTCTCTTTCGGGGGGATGCCTCTGGGATTTTTTTTAGTAAGCTTTTTATGCAGAAGCGACTAGAGGGATTGCAAGTGGAAGTCATCATTGATGCTTTCGCGGCCCTAGGAAAAGACAATGGAGAAACTGTGAGTAAAAATAGTTTTCGTCTGTATCACAATTTAATGGCCGCTGGGATTAGAGTTTGGGGTTATTCCTGTGGTGATCATTTGCTAAGAAATGAACTTCGTGGTCTGGATTTTATTAAATTAATCCGTAGATCGCATGAAAAGTTATGGGTTATCGATGGAGAATTTGCAGATGGAGCGCTAACGACAGAGCAACCAGGAACCAGTTCCAACATCAGTTCCAGCGTTGCCATTGTCGGCGGAATGAATATGTCTCAAGATTTTTTCCAACTAAGTAATAGCGATGAGGGTATATGGAGAGATCAGGATGTTGCACTTCGAGGATCATTAGTTCACGATGTCTACGAGGTGTTTAATAGAAACTTTGAGAGCTTTAGTTTTAACTACAAAAGTTATGCTAGAGATTATGACTGTTTTAATCCCTTTGATCCCCTTAAAGAAAGGCAAGCTTATCTACAATTCAAAACAGAGCATACCATTGCTTATTTGAATTTTACTGGAAAAGATGCCGTCCTCATGCAAGATGCTCGAACAAGTATGGAACTTTTTAAAAAGGGGTTTTTGGGAAAGAAAGACGCAATGGGCAATCCTATAAAAAGCGTCCCTCTCTATACTAAAATCACTCGGGGACGTCTTTTAAGGGATAAAACAGAAGAGTTACAACGATATATTTATCAAACCTATATCAACATGATCAATAATGCCAAAAAAGAAATTTTAATCGCCAACGCTTATTTTGTGCCTCCACTGAAATTGAGGAATGCCATTGTAAGCGCAGCTAAAAGAGGGGTGCAAGTCAAAATCATAACATCCTCTTTAAATCGAAAAAATCTTCCTTTAATGACGATTACTGGTCGTTATTTTTACCTGGATTTAGTGAGGGGGAACAATGCTTTAGCTAGTGTTAATATTTATGAGTGGACAGGATTGCATAATCGGGATGAGGTAGAGGATAAGGTGAACGATGAAGATCTGGATAGATTAGAGGAAACAGTTACAAAAATTGAAAAAGATGAAGATGATCTTTTAAAAGAAGGGAGCATCCACGCAAAGTATATGGTTATAGATGGTACGGCAGGCATTATTGGATCTTTTAATTTAAACTCTTCAAGTAGAAAAAATAGCGAGAGTGCCATTGTTTTTGAGAGTGATGAATTGGGGAAAAAATTAGCATCTGCTTTTATAGATGATTTAAAACTTACTAATCCAATTTCAATTGAAAAGATGAAGCAATATCACAATCCACCGATGGGTAAATATAAATTACTCTTGTTATTAGGAAAACGGATTAAGAATTTCTTGTAAAAGGAATTTGGTGCCAGTCTACTTCTGGGACTCAACACAGCAATCACACTAAATCCCCATTTATAATAAATGGTTTAAAAAATCGACAAAACAACATTGGGGTATTTGGACTTCTCTTTGAAAACCTTGTTCTTAATAAGGCCGATCTCATTTTCAAAAAATTAAAAATCCCTGCAATCTCTGTTGTAAATTTTGGCCTTTACTTTCAATCGACCACAAATCGGCAGCAAACAACGCAAATCGATTTTCTCATTCAAACATCATCCACTCTCGAAGAGGAGCATTACTTTGATACTTTCATTACCATTAGTGATCTTTTTCAGCACTGAATGCTAGCTGCAGCAATCAATTATCCCATAACCTTTTATTATTATCTTTTATTGAAAAATTCTCCTATGCTCTGCTACTGAAGGTCGTAGTCGGTAAAATCATTCTATAATAACTTTTAACAAGGATAGTTTACATGAATCCATCCAATGTAGCAGTTCGCTCCTATGCAGCTTATGATTCTAAAAGTGAGTTAAAGGCCTTTCAGTTTGAGAGAAGAAATCCCGGCGCTTTTGATGTCCAAATTGATATTCTTTATTGTGGAGTCTGCCACTCCGACTTGCACTTTATAAAAGGGGATTGGGGTAAAATCACATACCCTTTAGTTCCAGGGCATGAGATCGTAGGAAAAGTTGAACAAGTGGGTACAGAAGTTAAAAAATTTAAAGTAGGTGATGTGGTTGGTGTTGGCTGTTTGGTGGATTCTTGTAGAACATGCCCTTCTTGCAAAGAGGGACTCGAACAATATTGTGAGACGGGAATGACTATGACTTATGGTTCTGCTGCATCCAATGAACCGACGGGAATAACCCATGGAGGCTACTCTACCAAGATTGTTGTTGATGAGAATTACCTTTTGCGAATTCCATCGACCATTCCTTTAAAAAATGCAGCTCCACTACTTTGCGCTGGAATCACAACCTATTCACCACTTCGTTACTGGAAGGTAGGATCTGGTGACCGTATTGGAGTAGTAGGATTGGGTGGACTAGGCCATATGGCGGTGAAGTTAGCAAGGGCCATGGGTGCAGAGGTGACGGTCTTTAGCACTTCAGAAAACAAGCGTAATGACGCCATGAAGTTGGGGGCCCACCATTTTGTTGTTAGCAATGACCGTGTAGAGATGGAGAAGAGGCAAACCTCTTTAACCTTAATCATAGACACCGTCTCTGCTTCCCACGATTACAATCTCTACTTGGGATTATTAAAACGTGAAGGCACCATGGTTTTGTTGGGACTTCCAGAACCGACTGTCGTTGCTGCTGTTCCTCTAGTTTTCAAGCGAAGAAGTCTGGCAGGCTCTTTAATTGGTGGAATTCGAGAAACCCAAGAGATGTTAGATTTTTGTGCCAAACATGAGATTGCTGCAGATGTAGAAGTCATTCCGATGCAAGAAATTAATAAAGCGTACGAAAGGATGTTAAAAGGTGATGTTCACTACCGTTTTGTGATTGATCTACAGTCGCTTAAATAAAGAGGATGCTGTCACCTACAGCGCAGGATTACCATCGTTGTGATTTTGTCACAAGCACTGGGGGACTGGAGTCTTTAACGCCGCCGAGGGGTTTACCAGCTTTAACAGACGAGAGAAGAGTTTGCCATGTTCACTAGGCCTACTCTGCTCACCCTGCTCACCCTGTGCACTCTCTTGAAGCGAGGCAATTTTTTTTGCAACTAAGGAGAGCTTATACTTTTTCGCCCAAGATAAGAGACTTCTTTGCTTTTGGCCATTTTCCTTGGGAAACTTAAGACTCTTATCCAGATTAGCACCCTTATCGATGAGTTTAAACGCCACCCATTGGTTTTTGTTAATGATCGCCAGATAGAGCATTTCACTTAAAAGATCTGCAGGCACAGGAGAAAGCCAATTCAGCAAGTGTACGATATCTTCATTGTAGTTGTTTCCTATAGTATATGCTTTACTTTTATTAAGTAAAAATTGAAAATCTGCCATTCCATTTGCTCCTGCATTTTTTAACGCCTGAAAAATGGTTTCATTTTTCCTCCATAGCGCCTCATAGAGTGGGAGCGATGGCATATGATTGAGATCTATCTGCCGATTCTTAAGGATGGCATCCACAACTTTTGGTAACGATCGTTTGATGGCCAGATCAAGGATCGTGGCGCTTTTTTGCTCATCGTGAGCGGGAACAAGCACATCGGCACCCGCCTGGATGAGCTTTAGGGCCATGGCCTCATGATATCCCTCAAGAGCACAGGCAAGTGGACCCTTGCCACCCCAAAAAGGGCAGGATTCATTGACATCCACTCGTGGATCTTTAAGCAGAAGATCGACCATGGAGTCCATTCCATAACAGGCCGCCATGGTCAAAGCATGCGCATGCGCAGGGTCTGCTCCATGCTGGAGAAGTTTAAGCGCAACCGCCTCGTTCTTTAATTGCAGTGCTTGTGCTAAAGGAGGAAGATTGAAATCATTGTTGAGATCAACTGCTGGGTTATTGAGTAAAAGCTCCAGAACTTGAGACATATCATGAGTCATTGCAAGTTGCAGGATCGTGGCCTTCCCCCTCTGCAAACCGTTGGTTGCCCCATTAACATCGGCACCGGCCTTGATCAATTGTAAGGCCATCTTTTCTCGCTTCATGGAGAGAGCGTAGGCAAGCGGCGATACACCTTGGTTGTCGACTTTATTGAGATCGGTCGCAGGATTTTGCAGCAACCAATTCACGACTGACTTTAAGTTATAGTGAATGGCCAAGGCCAGTGGATTCATCAAATTTGGATCGGCCCCACTCTGAAGAAGTGTAAGCGCGCACGACTCTTTTTTATTGCTAATGGCATAGGATAGTGGGGACATGCGATAGGAATTAGTGCTGACCTGATTAATAGGAGTGCCCATCTTGGTTAGGATAGGATTAAGTAAGCTATCCATCCCATGATCGATGGCCAGTTGGAGAATATCTTTGGAATAACCATTTTGACCACTAACAGAAACTGTCACGTCGGCACCCGCCTGAATGAGCTTTAAGGCCAAGGCCTCATTTTGTGTTTCAATCGCCGTAATGAGAGGAGTTTTTTCACCCTGAACCGTCCCATTGATATTAAAATGGGTGTTGGCCAGCATTTTCTCTGTGGTTTGCTTAAGTCCTTTGCTAATCGCGAATGTTAATAAATTCGGCACAATTGTCAATGCTCCATCTGGTGAAAAATAAAAAGAGAAATAAGATTTAGAAACTGGTTGCTGATCGAGAAGAGCGGATGCTAATACGTCATCTCCAGTAGAGATTGCCTGATGCAACTCCTTAGTGTGGCCCCAACTAGTTTGAAAAGGATCATGATCCAGCAGGGCCCGCAGTAGTTTTTTTGTATTCTCATTTTGAAAAGAGATAGGTTTGGTCGCTTGAAAAAAATCCTGGAGATCATTTTCAGTAAAAGCATGTTCCTTGATTTTTTTTAAGGCCATGGTTGTTGCTTTTTTCTCAAAAGACAAATTGGTATGGTCAAAGATGGTGTTCCCCTGGAGTGTTTGAACAATATAATCTTTCATGCCAATGCCGAGATCTTCATCCCGTACGCTAATCACATCACGATTTAAGATTAAGATCCCACTCTCAACTCTTTTAAAATCTATGCCCTCGCATGCTTTAGGGCTTAAGGTAAATCTTATGGTGATGCCAGAACCAGTTCCCCCTTGCAATCCAAGTCTAGTGTAGAGTCCATCTCCATAAGCGGCGCTCTCTCCCGGAGTATTGTTCCTTGAGATAAAAACATTAGGCGTTCCTTTTCGCGAACTCATAATGGAGTCGTAGGCATCAAAACTTTTAGTCTCGTGAGATAAGATAATCGGCTTTCCTTGCGGGAAGGTGGATGCAAAGAGTTTTTCTGCGCTTTTTGCTGATTTACAGGCAAGCTTACTGATGTCGCGATTTTGGGGAGAGAGTGGCGCTTTTTGCAACCACAGCGCCAGTCCATCTTTCTGACCATAGCTCTGAAGCTTTGCTTTTAAACCAAGTTGTTCGAGGAGCGCATAGGCCTTATGCAAATCTTGGCCATTATGAACCAATTTTAATGCATTTTTATTAATCCAATAGACAACATACTCCTCCTTAGAGCGAGGATCCTTGGGATCAAACTCCTCAATAACTTTTTTTAAATTTTCCATAGAAGATGCGGGAATATCCAAGTCGTATTGGATCGCCTTATTTAAAAGACGGATGGCCGAAAGAATTTCCGGGTTTTTGCCCTCTTTAACCCTGGAGCTTTGTTGATGCCTTTTGGGATCATAGTAATACTCAATCCGAGCGTCTGCAACGTCTCTTAAAAAATCGTGACTTTTGTTAATATCCCCTACAGCGTTCTCTTCGGCACTGAGATCAATAAGGCCGATAGAGTTAGAATCGTTATTTTGCTTTAAAAAATCTTCATTGCCTTTAAAATCACTAAGGGGATGAATGTCAATTGCACTAGACCATGTTGCCCGTAATAACTCTTGAATCTCACTGCTCACTTGTGCAAAACTCTGCTTATCGGGTGCATCGATCACAATATCTAAATCTTGATTGGCCTTGTAGATATTGTTGATATCGTAATCAAAACGAGAGGAAAAATATGAATACCCTTGTTCCCCACGCTCTAAATCCCAGCGCACATAATGGGCAAAGGCGGCGGCAGTTCCTCCAAAGAGATAAATTTTAACCTGGGGATTTTTCTCCACCATTTTTTTTAAACGATCAAATTCATAGACGCGGGATAAACGCTTGGCAATCTCCTCGCCTAAATGTTGTGGGTCTACACTGGCGTAAACGGAGAGCATTAACGACAATGAGAAACACACTAGAGAAACGAACACCAATAACAATCTATCCATACTGTTTATCCTTGACCTATGCTTTAGAGTGGAAACGACTTAGGAACAATAATAGGGGTAGTATAACTAAAAATTTGAAAATTAATAAAAATTTCATAGCTTCTCCCACTAGGGAGGAATCACAAAGAGCTTAGATTTTTCAATTAATTTTATTGAAAAGAGCAAGATCTAAGATCGTGTTTATTCAGCATTTACCCTACTCAGTATCTCCATTTTATTTTGGATCGATTTTTCTATAAAAATTTTAATTTCAAGTATGAAAACGGAGCTTATGGAAATTCCTTTTCTGAAAAAATTAATTGGCATACTTTTTTTATTTACGGCCTTTTTTAAATGGTGCCTTGACGCCAATTGTCCCTATGATCTCTCTCGATGATTTAGTTTTTATTTGTATCTTATTAAAAACTCTCTAAGAAAAGGATCACTTATGCGATAAAGAAACTCCCCATCACTACTAATATCTCTACTGATTACAGAGTCATCGAGCAGTGTTTTAACGATATCAGAGACCCCGGTTTTTGATACAGAGGGAACTTCCTTTAAAAATTTTTGACCAGTGACTGCACTAACTACTCTAGCTTTGGCCAGGGCCAATAATACTTTTCGAGGGTTTTTGTTAAATTGAGTATAATTATTTTCATAAAGGGAGCGTGATTTATCAATGAACTCTTGTATTTTGAGATCAACGATCTCTTTGCTAATATTGGTGATCAAAGAATCTCGTGCAATAAAATCGCAAAAGCGATTAATGGCCTCGGGAATACGGTTTAATTTGTTCTGGAGATAAGTCGAAGTCTCAAGGTCGATGCTTTGATTGATTTGGGTGAAGCGCTCATTTAAATAGTTATTGTATTGTTCATAATCGATGGGATGTAATTCGATGGTGTATCCCCAGCTGTAAAAAGGTGCTTTGGGACGATCGAAGACTTGACTCAGAAGATGTTGCTTTGAACCTAAAATAATGACTGGAATATTAGAGGCCAGGTTTTGCAAGGCATTTCTCAATTTGGCCTCAGCTCGTTTAATTTTTGCAATTTCCTGAAATTCATCAAGGATGATCAGAAATTCAAGGCCCTTCTTTTTGTTTTTTTTATTACAGGAAAGATTATTGATATTTTCAAATAAAATTTCAAAATCAACAATTTCATTGTTATGCTCAGTCCTTATGCTGAAATCGCCGATCCCATCTCCAGTTGTCGAAGGTTGCCACACAGGTCTAATGTTCTTAAGTGATTTAACCCAGTTCATTCCTTTATCAAAGAGATTTTTTTTTGCGGAGATTGCTTTGTTAAAACCTTTAGTTAATTCAATAGAAATATTTTCTAAACTCTCAACGCTATAGAAATCAGCATAGAGAATAATTCTGTTGTCACGATTTTCACTTTCCCATTTAGGCGCTAAAATATTTTTTACCAAAGAAGTTTTGCCAAAATTTCTTGGTCCATAGATTTTCACACAATCGCCTGCGTCAATATGATTGTGTAGTGTCTTTTTTTCTTTGCTGAAGTTGCAAAAATTATTCTCACCAATTAAACGATCGTATTCAAAATATTTTTTCATGTACGATTCCTGTTGCCAAGAGAGAGTTTAATCCATTTCAGAGAGGGTATTGCAAAGTTTATCTAGTAAACTAAAAATGGTCAAGTAAAACTTGACTCCACGCTATCCATCTACCCCAATACCATTCGTACCATGCACTTGTGGTTTCGCGCATTTTAATTTCAGATAACACTAGTGAAAATACAGAGCATTCAATAATTCACATAGTTGTGAACTACTCGGCCCTAAAGGGTCGGCTTATTTCCTAAGACAAGATTCAACACCTACAACCGTTGCAGAACCCAAAAACAGAGTTGCAATTAGTGCAACGATACTGATCGAAGAAATTGAGATAAATAAAATTCTTGCAGAAATAAAGGCTATTAGACAAGCAATTGAGCCTTATATTGCTACTGAAACTTTTAATAAAGAACGACTATTGCAAGCAGTTAACAATGGAACTTTGGATAACATTAGTCTTCGCTTAATGACTCTTTACAATCAATTGGATGTATTAGTGAAAGGGAAATCTAAAGATACAAAATTAGCTACAATTATTTTTGGCGCTCCTGCGATTTCACTATGGACGCAGCTCTATGCATTAACAGAAAAAGTAAGAGAAGCTAGTATTTCAGGGTATAAGGCAATAACACCATATGATCATCCATTTCACCGTGATACTTTTGAAAGCTATGGAAAAGCATTTGCTAATTTTCATGATGTCACATCCCTATTAGAAAATGAAATTCAAAAAGATTATTTCCTAAAAGAAGGAGAAGAGTACGGCTTTTTTAAAGAAGGCATCGCAGGTACTTTCTACCCACTGCCAGAGGATGAGAAATTAAAGATTTATAAAAAAGAGCCAGGTGTATTTGGACCAGAGGTCAAAGAAGGATTTGGACTAAGAAATTTCGTTACAAGACACTACATTAAATGGGATAAAGATGAAAATGGAACAAAGATTAAGCCTCACATGTATTTTCGTTTTTATGAGGTTGAGCGAAACACTCTTCGTATTATTAGTGTAAGCGATTATGATCACCTGTCTAATCCGAGAGCAACAAGAGAAGGATATGATTTAGAATCACCTTTAGTGAGATCAAGGAATCCTCAGTTGTATGAGTTTTTTCAAAAAACATATGTTGAACCAATGGCAAGGGTACAAGCCCATATGAATTATGAACTCAATGAAGTGACACCAAATGAACCTTTAATCATGAAATTTAGCAAAGAAAGTGGAAGCATGGGAAGAGAGATGTCATTCGTTAAAAGGAACCACTGACTTTAATAGTGGGCACCACCAATATCAACGGAACAATTTTCAATCATAACTTCCCTTGTATGTTTTTCATTATTAATCAAGGACAATAAAACCTCGGCTTGAAGATTATTTTTTTTATAGAAAGAGAGCGTGATTTGGTTGATTTTATATTGTGATATTTTATTCCATAGCGGAACATCTGTTAGGTATCCATATGGGTATATGGCATCTGGAAACGCTTCTCTCGACCATTCAGAAAGATTAAATGACATTTTATTTAGGTCATTATTAGGAATTACATCCATGTAGAATGAACTTGTAAACAAATCATCTGTCGACATTGCCTCGGAAGAAGGCCTTCCAATAATTATAAAACGCACATTTTTGTCTTTCTTAGAGACAATAATCCAAATGCTCAAGCTAGATAAATATTGAGAATTAAAGCAGTCTGCGGCTAGTCCATAGATTGTATTACTATCATTGTTTACTTTTGCAATAATATCCTTCCATAATAGGTCGGCTGAAACATATTCATCCTTTGTGTTAAAATTATTACTACAAAATGATTCAGATAAAAATATTGAGATAGATAAAAACATGACTGATAAAAAAGGTGCTAGTAATTTCACTTTTTTTCTCCCTCTGATTAATTGCTGATTATGCTTGAATCTTATATCTATCCTCTCAGTGGATCAACCAAATAGTTAGTGGCTTGAAATTCAATAATTCTGTGGATCATTGTTATGTCACTTTGCTTTGGAGTCTTAATTGGAGTCGCTGATGGTAACTAAATAATGCACAATCTGTCGGCAGCTCATTTCTCGTCTCTTGCAAAGCCAGTGATTGCCTTGATATCTTCTCTCTCACCCAGAGAAGAAAGAAAGAACTATCTTCCTCCTCTGTGCGACGACAGCAATTCTAATAGTGTAGTCGGGGCTGTGCTTAATATTCCTTGAATTCTGTTTTTGGGGAGAAAAATTTATCACACCAAGGAGACATGCGACATAGCAAGTCTATAGGCTGTTTGTTATAGCATCTGGCTTTGTGTTTTAATGATTATTGAATAGACGGCCATTTCAGCTTAGCGAAAAATCAATTAGTTTTCTTGATATAAGCAATCTGTTGCTGATAAGTCCGCCTTTTGCGACACGAGGCCGTACCTAAGAGTTGAGTTAACTCGAAAGAGGATAAAACCATCCATATCACTGGATGAATCTAGGCGATTGAATAAAGTAGCATCGCTGACAACGCGCGATTGTAAAACGAGTTGCAAACCGTAAGGGGAGTGATTTTCTGATAACCACAAATCGGAGTAGCGCTAGATAGGTTGCATGGTGAATGTAATGTGAACTCATAATAAAGACCGTCACTTATGACAAGCGGAAGTGGTTCATACGCTTGGGCCAAAATGGCAATGGGAGTGGAAAGAAGTTAAGGCGCCTTCTTTCGTGATCAAATACTCCTCGGTCGATAGTGAGCACCTAAACAACTTTACTTTTGGATACGGAACGTGGGAACTCAATATTTTCTCCAGATAGAAATAGCTGGATGGTGAATCGTAAGTTTCACTGATGGAGATGTTGAATTGGGAAATTGGAAGAAGCGAAGGCCTTCTTGTAATGAGATGGATATGGGTTTAAACGTTACCCAGTGTGAAAACAAGCAAACTTCCAATGGGTCTTTCATTGCAAGAGAATTTGCAGAATCGTTTAATGGAGAAAAGCAAATGTCAGCTATTGCTGGTGCAGCTTCAGGTCAGAAATTATCCATGATGATGAATTGCTCCTTCTGGAAGAAGGCCGACTGGTCATATATTGGAAAACAGATCAAACGACTACAAATGCGTATTGCAAAGGCCATTAGGGACGGCCGCTACAATAAGGCGAAAGCTTTACAATGGCCGCTTACCCATTCGTTCTACGGCAAATTAACGGCCGTAAAACGAGTCACTCAGAACAAAGGTCATAACACTCCAGGTGTAGATCAAGAAGTTTGGAAGACGGATAAACAGAAATTAGCTGCGGTCAATGGACTCAATCGTCGAGGATACCAACCACAACCATTAAGGAGAATCTACACTCCTAAAAAGAACGGTAAACTTCGTCCACTATCAATACCCACAATGCAATGTCGTGCTCAATAAGCACTGCGCCAATTGGGATTAGAACCTATAGTGGAAGAAATTGCAGATAAAAACTCCTATGGATTCCGAGCTAAAAGGAGCTGTGCTGACGCTAGAGAACAGTGTTTTAATGTATTAGCAAGAAAGGATAGAGCTAAGTATATCCTAGAAGGAGATATAAAATCTTACTTTGATAAAATATCTCAATCATGGATAGAGAAAAACATTGTTATGGACAAACAAATCCTGCACAAATGGCTTAAAGCTGGCTTTATGGAAAAGGGGGAATTTCATCCTACTAATGAAGGCGTACCCCAGGTAGGTATTATTTCACCGTCAATTTTGAATGCCACTTTAAGTGGTTTAGAGGACACTATAAAAAGCGTCTCTAATAGAAAGGATAAAGTGAATGTGGTCGTATATGCAGATGATTTCGTCGTAACTGGAAACTCTAGAGAAATTTTAGAGACAAAGATTAAACCAGCAATAGAGAAATTCCTCTGTGAACGTGGTTTAGAACTCTCACAAGAGAAAACTAAAATCACACACATTGAGGAAGGATTTGATTTTCTTGGATTCAATGTGAAGAAATACAAGGATAAGCTACTCATAAAACCATCCAAGAAGAGTATAACAACTTTCTTAAAGAAAGTTCGAACTACTATAAAATCACTTCCCACCGCCAGAACCGACATACTAATTGGTCAATTAAATCCTATAATAAGAGGATGGACCCATTACTACAAGGCAGCAGTCTCAGGGGGTGCATTCAACTATGTCGATCACCGTATCTTTCAAGCGATTTGGCAATGGTGTGTAAGAAGACATCCAAACAAGAATAAGAAATGGATATATCATAGGTATTTCCAGCGCAGTGGTCATAAGACCTGGAACTTCTTCTCACTCAAAAATAACACCGAATTATTTAAAGCCACCTCAGTTAAAATTGAGAGGCATATAAAAATAATTAGTAGTGCTTCTCCATATAATCCTGAATATCGCGAATATTTCATAAAACGAGATAAAAGATATCCGGAAAAGTTTATGGATATGGCCTTGAACTTTTGAAGATAAAAAAATGGACGGGTATTATTATTTTAATAATGCTTTAGAAAGGCCTGAGCCGTGTGATGGGAAACTATCAAGCACGGTTCTTAGGGGGCCTGTGTGGGAGTAATCCTATATGGCTACCCGGCATTGGAAGTTATGAGTCATGAAATGTGATTTTTAAAAGAAAAGTCGGCCCAGTCAAAGAAGAGTGTAGCGGCCAGTGCTCGGAAGAGGAGGGGCCAACTGCAACTTGCCAAAAAAGCCCCTTTAAAGGGCAGAATTTGTTTTACATTTTACAGTATCTATCGAATATATGTGATAATATATTTACTTTATATCTAAAATATTCGATAATAATAGAATGAAAAAGCAAGTATTAAAAAAAACAAGATCCCAAGTTTCTAGAAAGCTAGAAGAACTTCGAGAATTTAGTAAAACCACCCAAGGGGTACGATCCTGGATAAAATACATTAGGGTGGCATTGGGTATGAGCACCACTCAGTTAGCAGATCGCTTAGACTTATCCCAGTCCAACGTCAGTGAATCGGAACGACATGAAACAGAGGGCACTCTCACCATTAACAAACTTAGGCGAATGGCCGATGCTATGGACTGCGACCTTGTTTATGCGTTTATCCCAAGAGAAAAATTAGAAGTAATTATTTATAAGCAGGCCAAGTCAAAAGTGCTGAAATCAATGAAACAAGCGGAAACTCAGATGGCTTTGGAAAATCAAAGTGTTTCGATCAAAGCATCGGAAAGACTACCAGACCTAGTAGAAGAGAAAATGTACTCTAAGTACTTATGGGATAAAGATAATGAGTAGTATTAAGTTTAGGAATGATGAAGGTAATACTCCCTTAGATCCTGATCAATTAGAAGGACTAAAATACCCTTCAGTTACTACGATGGGGGAATTAGATGAACTGGAGGATGAAAATATCCAGCGTGGACTTGATTGGCTTAACCATTACCGTAATGATGATTTTTTCTCATTGGAGTTTTTGAATAAACTACACAAGCAGTTGTTTGGGGATGTATGGAGTTGGGCCGGAAAATATCGAAAAGGTGAGGTAAACATCTCTCGTATTCAACCATACAATGTCGGGCCAGAATTGAAAAACTTATTAGAGGATGCAAAAGTGTGGATACAGCACCAGAGTATGTCTTGGGATGAAATATGGGCCGAATTTCACCATCGATTAGTTAGTATTCACCCATATCCTAATGGAAATGGTCGTATCGCCCGTATTTTTGTTGAGTTTTTGCAGAAAAAACATAGGCAAAAGGCCACTAGTTGGATGGCCTCTTTAAATGAAAATCCACAAGAGCGTCGCAATCGTTATATACAGGCACTAAGAACTGCAGATCAAGGAGATTTTTCTTTATTAATAACTTTTATGAAGGAGAAGATTGGGGATAAATAGTATTTTGCATAGATTAAAAATTAATTTTTAATCCTTTGAATAAAAAGGGATTTGGAAAACAATAATTAATGCTGGAAAAAATAAAAAATGAACTAGTTGCAAATTCAAAAATATTAGAAGTAGAACCGGCGTCTTGTTCTTTTTACCAGGAGAATTGGGAAGTAGAAGCCGAACTGTACTATAGTCAAAATTGGGAGGAGTTGCTAAAATACCAAGAGCAAATTGCAAGAGAAAAACCGGATTGTATTGAAGAGCAGTGGAAACTATGTGAGCGTTATATTGATAATGGCCTTTATGAAAAAGCCCTCTGCTATCTTTCCCGACTATATAATAAAGACCCAGACAACTACGATATTGTTCACTCGCTAATTGAAGTCTTGCTTTTGTTAGGGTGCGATGAAAGTGAGTTTAATTGGAAGCGACCTCCGCGAGTATTAAGGCCAAGTTTAGAAATACTGGATATTTGTTACGATTATTTACGACTTAAAAGAAGACCACGAAATTTTTTTGAGTTATATTCCAATTTATGGCCGATTGCAGACTTCTTCCCGCTAAGTATAAAAGACAACAATTTGAAATAGTATTTTGCAATCACCACCTATATGTAAAGTTTTGGTTATCACAATGGAAATAACAATGAAGTTTATCAAGAAATTAGAAAATGATTTTATGATCAAAGAAATCTCTAATGTGGAGATGGATGATATCTTAAAAACACATAGAAAAAATCTCTTTGATGATCATGCAATGACTCTTCAAGCTGGAAAAACATTAACTGAGGTCGATAAAGATCGCCTGGATTTACTCAAGCAACGTATGTCCACCCTTTATCGATTAAATCTAGCACTCTATCATGGTGATCATCTTGTCGGGTGGAGCTTTGGTGTGCAGGACGCCATTGATGCTTTCTACATGTGTAATTCTGCAATTTTCCCAAAATATCGTCGCCAAGGACTATACACATCTCTACTAAAAACAGTGCTGGAAATAGTAACGGAGCAAGGATTTCAACGAATATACAGTCGTCATAAAAGCACCAATAATGCAGTGATCATTCCTAAACTAAAAGTTGATTTCAAAATAACAGGTTTAGAGGTAAACGATGTTTTTGGAATACTAGTGCATTTATCATATTTTCCAAAAGAAATCAGGAGGAAGGTTTTGGAATTTAGAATTGGGAATATTCCTCTCGATGATGAAATAAAAAAATATTTTAATCCCTGATACAAAAATATTTGTGGGGTTGCATGCAATAATCGCCAATCATCCATACGTAGAGAGACTGTAAATTTTTAAAAAATTTACTCTTCTATGTTTTTAGTTTTTACAAAAATTCCGTTCTGCTTAGAGAGAATGCTCCTTGCCAGGTGCCTCCTTGTCCCAATATCCGGAGTGATTGTAGTGCTTATACAATCCCGCTTCATACTCTCGGGTTAACAAAGAGGCCTCCGTGTATTCAGGAGATTGCTTGATACTCTCACGAGATAGATTGATATAGACTTTTGATTCACGCCAACTGATGTTTTTGATCCATTGAGGGGAGATCAAAACTTTTTTTCCTGGCCACCAATTATGGGTATCGATAATGAGATAGCGAATGGCCCAATTTTCGCCCTCTATGACAAAATCCTCGATGTGGCCAATCTCACCGTCGGTTGCCTGAGTATAGTACCCACTCACTTCGCTAGTGCTACGCAAATGGTGATCCCACGCTTTCTTCTCTTCCGTGAATGTTCTCCACTTCTCACGGTCGCGAATAATGTGAGAATTAGATCCCCACATATGAGGACCATAATAATACATCGGCCATCCAAAATACTTATAGTAGGCCTCCTCAAATTGTTGAGAGATGGGCGTACTACTACTTAAAGATGGACTCTCCTCAATCTGTTTTTTTGTCAAATCGATCGAGATAAATTGCTCTTTTTTATTAAGGCCAATGAGTGCATATGGAGATATTAACACCTGCCTGCCACTAAGCCAGTTTCCGGTTTCAGCGACCAGATAACGAATAGTCCAGTGGTGATCATCAAAGTAGAATTCTTTGACTTTCCCTATGTCACCATCTTGGGCATGCAATTTGTAACCTGTAATTGTTTTGGATTCGCTTAGCATAATCGTTATCCTTGGTTATTGGTTTATAATCAAAATAAAACCAGCTTCATGCACATGGATTTATAAGCGGTATGCGGTATGCAGCATGCAGTATGAAGTTATCCAAAAATTCCCTTTACTACTTTTGACAAAACTCATGACAAACTTGACTAAGAAAGTAGAATGCATAATGCCTCAAACAGAAGGGGAACTCGCTCGATCTTTTTTTGATACCTCTTATTTAAACTTTGAAGCTGCATTATGAAAGGCCTTTTTTACCTCATCCCAGGCCTTCTCGGTACCGCTCTTCACCTCCTCCCAGACCTCATCTCCAGAACTCTTAAGCTCAGATAGTTTTACTTTGCTCTCTTCATGCTTACGCTTCAAAGCACTTAAGGTTTCAAGGTATTCGATTTTTATCCCCGCCTCCGCTTTGTCCGCTTTCGCCTTCAAAAGATCAATCTCTGCATTCCACTTCTCAAGTTGTGCTGATACTTTTTCTTCATACTCTTTTCGTTTCTCATTCACACAATTCACCCCTTTTAAAATAATTTATGATTTAGATGTTCATGATTGAAAATTCACTGACCAGTGGAAGTACAAAATCCAATTGTTGAGAAAGTCGTCTTGCTGTTCTTATAGGAGGCATCGATTTTAAATCCTCTTTGGCCATGAGGATTGCCTGTTTTAGAGGATAGTTTTTAGAATACTTCGCTGCCAGCATAGCGCGATCCTTATTCACAACCCCAGAACTTGCCACTAGTCCTCGTAAGCTTAGGCGAACATCAACGGTTCCTATGATGATTTGCTTTACCTGTTGTGGGGAGAGTAGAGGGTTTAGATTTAACACCTCTCCTGCAATATTGGAGACAAAAGGTGCTGCTTGACTGGTTCCACTTACTGCCAGCAACTTATTCTCAGGAATGCTGGAAACTACCGATACGCCTGGTGCGACTACATCGACATTACTTTTGCCAAAGTTTGAGAACTTGGCCAAGCGGTCTGAACCGTACGTGGTATTGGAATCAAGTGCTGCAACTGCAATTGTGTTATCAAGGCGAAGATTAGTAGGTGAAGCGGGATAGATGTCGTTGTCACTGCTATCATTTCCTGCGGCAAAGACAAAAAGAGTTCTCGATGCCTTACCAAAAATCTCTTGCCCACGAGTTAGTACCTGATCAAAAAAATAGCCAGTAGCAAACTTGAGATCGCTTGCTGAAGGTGTCTCTTGCAGGAATATTTTATAAAGCATCAGCACCATCTTCGATGCGGCCGAATACTCTGTACCAAAAGAAGCATTGGCCACCACGGCATGAGTAACATCAACATAGTGAATGACTCTTGCCATTTGTGCCATCTGCTGATTTACAAATCTATAGAGCATATATTTGACTAAAGCTAGGCCCTGTAAACCCCTTTCTAATCCCATTTGGTAACTAACTCGCAGATCCTTTGATTCCGGAGAGTTTAAAAACTCTTCTCGAGTCGTTGGCCCTTGCCGTACCGAAGTTTCAATGATCTTTAAGGCCTCTATTTGGTTAGCTGCACTTTTATTGACAACAATACCTGCCACATGAGTGCCATGAATATAGTTTCCGTAGGCCATCACTTCTGTGATAAATTTGCGATCCTTGCTTTTTTGTTTTAGCCAAGCAATCTCCTCCGCTGTAGTGGTATCATTGGCAACTTTTGTCTGCAAGTTGATGAAGCGTTCATGATCCTGATTAAAGAAACCGCGAAAACGCTCATCAAAAACCATGTTATTATCGCGAACAAAATTCCAACCAAAGAGATCATCAATATAACCATTAAGATCATCATCGATTTCATTATCCGCAATTTCACTATAGTTTCTCCAAACTCTATCTTTGATAAAACTATTATTCACCTCTAGTCCAGAATCGATAACAGAGATAACCACCGGATAGGCGGAATATGGAAGAGAAGCAAAAAGAATTATGATTATTAGAACTTTAAAGATCTTCATACAAAACTCCTTCTACATTGCCTGCTCAATCTGTTTCATAAATTGACATTATCCTTAAGCAGATACAGGGTTTGTTGCAATAATTGCACCATAATGGCAGTACCCAAAGTCGCCTGTCCCCTGTTTGCCTCCGAGTTGCTTTTTTAAGCTTTACCATTCAAGTTGAATGTCTTTTAATTAAAGAGATGAAAACCATCACCACCCTTTTTTTTCTACTCCTCTTTGCTTTTTGTCTTGAGGCATTTGCAGATCTTAAAGTTGGCGGCAACATCTCCTCCTCGACTAGAGGACGGACTCTTCCTGGATACTACTTAGCGATTGGAAGTGATCAAGCTGGTGTCTCAGCATCATCAGCAGGTTTTCAAACTTCGCTCGGGTACGCCTCCTACTATCAGTTCAACGCCTTTGGCCTCTTTAGGCCTGGAACTATTTTAGGAAGGAAGATTGAGGCGGGATTTGGCGCTGGGATCTATTTTTATAAATTAGGGTATCGTGAAACCATTTTGGATAATGCGGGAACAACTAAAAGCAGTTTTGCAGCAGGACCTAGTGCTCGTGTACTCTGGTACTTTTTAGGGCCCGCCTTTATGGGCATTGAGACCATGCTGGGAATTCGCGATCTCGGCCTTAATTTGCTACTTTGTTATCAAGACTCTACTCAATTTGTTTTAGGATTGGCGTTTTAATGGTCAACAAAATCTTTATTACCTTGCTGTTTTTTTTCACCACCATTACAAGTGCGCAAGCGTATACTGTTCGTAACTCCACGAGGGTTTTACACATTAATATAGCTGCTAGCGCACTGCTCTCCCTGGGTACTTTTCGCATAGGTCGGCAAAATTTTGAAGTGGGAATCTATCCCGACCTCTTGATTGGGGCCGGCGGGATTATCAATATTCCTAACAACCTCTACGCCACCATCGCTGCCGGGATCATTCAAAACGATCTTGGTTTTTATGGAGGGTTTGGGATTGAGTTTTATAAATTTTGGGCCTGCAACTTTAGAATTGAAATGGGTGGTGTTAGCTCTACTAAAAACTACACCTCAGGCCACGCCCTCTTAGGGCTTAACGTGGGTTTTTAAATCGAGAAAATGCAAATGCAAAAGCTTTTACTCTTCACCCTCTTTCTTTTGTTGATTTTTGGTTTTCGTTTAATCGATCGCTTTCAAAAATGGAACATCCATGAAAACGATCCCTACCTCTGGATCAAACTTTGTGATCGTAGCACCCTCTTTCAAGACAACACCTTGCCTAAAGAGGATCCACTCACCTCTCGCACCGATATCTCGATTGCTGAGGCGATGCAGACAATTGTTGACGATTACAATTCACTTTATGGAAGTTACCTGCGCCTCGAACTCTATCCTGCCGACACCAATGCTCCTGCTGAAGGTTCAACCTTCACCGTTGATCGCGCTAAAAAACGCACCATCGATATCTGCGATAGCGATCTCTTTATGGCCGGAGGCCAGGCCTCTTGGGAGTATGAGGGGGAGAAGATTGTTGGTTGTACTATTCGCTATCAAAAGGGAGCAATGAACGATGTGCACGCCTTCCTCTCGGTGCTCACCCATGAGATCGGCCACTGTGTAGGCCTGCACCACCCTCAAGAAAGTATCCACGCCATTATGTCGTACTTTGCTAATCGTGAGCTTTATCGTTTACAAATTGACGATAAAATGGGAGTTAGATACCTGTATCCCCAGACGCTTGAAGGCATCGATCACAAAGAGCACAACTCCATGGGGATGAGTTGTCACTATCGGGCCTATGAATAACACAAAAACAGGATAACATTTAGAGATGAAAGGGATCTACATTAAAAATGGGTCGGAGTTTTACCTTGAGGCATTTGGTGAACAGTGGTTACAAGGCGAAAAACTCAAAGGTGTCATGGGTGTAAAAAACCATAGTGCAAATGCCCTTACTATTCCCACACTGGAAGTAAATTTGGCCCTAGGCGAGTTTAAAAAGGTACACGCTAAAAACCACCAGACCTGGGAGGAGGTCTCCTCTATTAAAATGGCAGGACCGCACACCATTCAAGGCAAAGAGTCACTACAATTCCCATTTGAATTCACCCTCGATAAGAATGCAGCAATCACTGACAAGGGCAGCGGCCTCTTTCTCCTCTACGGTGAGGAGGGTGCCTGGAAAAAAGAGGAACTCTATGGACACCTGCAACTGATTGTCGATCAGCACCCCTACCTCAACTACTTTATTGAAACGTTTGAGCGTTTTATACGCTTTAAGGTCAAGCAAAAAAAGTTCAGCAGCAAAGGGAGGGTGGAGTATAAGATGGCCCCGCCCGATGCTAAAGAGTGGAAAAACATCGAATCGATGACTCTTGCCTTCAACTTTGAAAAGAAGGCCAAAGAAAGTAACAAAGACAACATCGAGCTACACTACCTTTTCACCACCAAATCACTCGATCTTGCCGATGGGCAATTAGCAGTACAAAAAAAGAAGAAAGAGTTCTCACAAACGCTCACCCCATCCCAATATCAACTCTACGGAAGTGCTAACCATCAAGGGATCCAAGACGCTTTCAAAGAGATCTCTACACAAGTCACCTCCACCCTCTTTAAAAAGTAAGTGCGATACTATTAACGATTTTATGGCCTCGATCACGAGGCCGGCCACTTATGCCTAATAGGCCTTTAACGGGATTTTCCTTTGCTCAAATTAGCTAGAATTATGCGATTGCCACAACCCGAGTAGTATAAATTATGTTTCTTTACCTTGGGCGACCATTGAGGCAGAGCAGGCATTATAACAAAGCAACACCTCCTCAGAGGAGAAATTCACTTTTTAGAAAGAGTGAGAGGAGAATCGGCCTACTAAGCGTAAGTGGCCGGTCTCATGATCGAGGCCCAAATTTGATAAGCTCTTTTCAGCGATAACCAAGAGAACACTTGTTCTGAAAGTTGCATAGACACCAACTCTTTAAAGCGAGGCCTTAACAATCTTTTGGTCAAAATAGTTACACTCCATCCCTGCATCGACCACAATACGCTCGCCATTGATTCCACTGGAACAAGGTGCAAGTAGGAAGCAAGCGACGTTTGCCACCTCCTGGGTTAAGAGTGCACGTCCACGCAGCGTGAGTTTCTCTGCGTAGAGATAGTTTTCCAGATAACCGGGGATGCCGGCAGAGGCGCTGGTTTTTAGAGGTCCTGCACAGACAGCATTAAAACGTACCTCTGAGTGTGCGGAGAAGGCCTTGGCGAGGTAGGGTACTGTAGCATCGAGCATGGCCTTGATTGGACCTAAAAATCCATAAGCAGTCGCCTTGGTGGAAGAGATGGAGATGGTCACTACCGAGGCATCTCGCGCAAAGGAACTCTTTAGTGCGTGTGCAAGTTTGGAAAGCGAGAAGCAGGAGATGCGTGAGGCCTCCTCTAAATCGCGATAGGAGGTTTCGTGAAAGCTCTGCCCGGGAGTAAGTCTTGCGAAGGCCAGTGAGTGAAGCATACCAGAGAGCTCTTTTCCCATCTTTGCCACTGACTCACCTAAGGCAAAGATCTCCTCTTCTTTACTTACATCACAACAAAGGATCGCTTCCTCGGGAAAAAGGCGTTTTACCTTTTCCACAAAAGCTTCATTTTGTACCGATAAAATGATCTCTGCTCCCTCACTTTTTAAGCTTTTGGCCACACTGGTAGCAACACTTTTTGCATTGGCGACCCCAGTGATAAGAAAGGTTTTACCTCGAACATTAAAAAAACTCATTCACGCGTCCCTTTACTTGCTAATTACATCGTAAACGCTGCTTTAGGATAACTGGGAAGTGCCTCCCCTTCGCGTGCATGAATAAGGTCAGATGCAAAATCTTTAGCGCTCTTCCCCTCAACTTCATAGTCAAGAGTAGAGTCAAAGTAGAGGAACATATGCATATAACTTTCAACAATCCAAGCACTGCAGTTATCACTAGGATCGAGAGTTAACTCCTGTGGCCCACTCTCTCCTAGCAAACGCGTACGATAATCGTTAATGGAGATCTCTCTAAATAACTTTGTTAAAATCACATCTTTAGTACCCTGTAAGAGGCCAATTCGCCAATGAGAAAATCGCTGACAAAAACTTAAGATAGATGCGCCAAAATCACCGTTATTTGCATCCAGCACACATGGCCCCCCATACACGACTGTGTTATCGCTTATGATTGCTTTCGAAAAAAATGACATCGCCTTCGCCAATAGCTCCATCCTCGGTATCGCTATCATCGCTTAGATAGTGAATGTTTTGTTGAAAATTTTTCCAATCTTGGATCTCTGGAAAATAACCCTCATAGGCATTTAGATCGCTTTCACTACCCATTATAATCCCCCCCTAAAACTCGGGTTTTCAAGTTTTTTCATGACGTTCGTATCTAGAATAATCATAATTTATTACCCTTGCAAGACCACAGCTTTTTTCTGATTTTTGCAGAGTCGATTTTCCTTCCCGATAAGAATGAGCAAGGAAGCGTACAATTCCTTGCATTCTTAACCAGTATATTTTTGTCAAATTAAAGAAGCGCCTGTTCTCAAGCGGAGGAATTTTTTTCTAAGCTCACTTAAATTTCGTGATAAAAAAAAAATGGATTATTGATTGTTCAGAACTTACTTTGAAATAATTATGGTGCCTGGGACTGGACTCGAACCAGCACGCCTCTCGACGTCACCCCCTCAAGATGATGTGTCTACCAATTCCACCACCCAGGCATTTTGCTTATTAGGATTGATAATACCTAAATAACCGTAACTGTCAATGTAACTGTCGGCCGAAAACCGTGTCTACCGAAAGCAACTTTAAGTCTGACTATTCAACTATTATTAAGATCAGATTATGTTTTGTTTATATTACATTCTTTCTCAAAGTCAAGAATCTATCGAAGATTTTTTCAATCTAAGTCTTCCTCGAAAACCTCACTATCTTCTAGCACTTCGGAAATTTCATCCAGATAATATTTCAAGCGCTTTGAAAGCTCTTCTAATTTTTGCAGCCTTGCTGCTACGAGGGACATCAAGTAATCGCCTTCGTTGTCAAAATTCCAATCATCATCTTTAGGTGTCAGCATAACAATCTCGTCCTTATTAGATTGTAACTAGTGGTTCACTCCTTCAATATTGCATTTCGCATGCCGACTTTAAATCGGCCTTGCTTTTAGAAAATCAAGGGATTAAGATTTCTTAAATGCAAAAAGATTAGACGGCCGACTAAGGCCCATGATATACGCCCCAAAATGAATACGACGACTATACCGACAACTGCACCGACAACTACAATAAAAAGCAAGATTTTTTTACTCGAAGATGATGCTGTTTTCAGGCGAATACTTAAAAGAAAACTTGCCACTTATGGTGAAGTCTATGAGTGTGAGGATTTAGAGAGCGCAGAAAAATTACTCTCGCAGGAAAACTTTGACTTGGCCTTTTTTGATCTCTCTATCAAAGGACGAGAACTTGCAGGTTTTGAACTCCTAAGCAAAGCGGTTTTAAATCAAAATCTTTTTACAGTAGTGCTGACTCAACTTGATCAAAAAGAGGTGGTGCAAAAGGCCTATGAACTAGGTTGTAAGCAATTCTTATGTAAGGATCGCTATGAAGAGGTTATCGATACCATTATCCAAAATTTTTTATACAAAAGCGCTCGTGAGCAAGCGTTCGGCCACTTTTTGAAACGCAAGTTTGTCACCACAAACGCCAAACTGATTCAAGAATTAAAAAAAGTTTCCCATCAACTGCTCGATCCTGGCCCTATCTTAATTTTAGGAGAAACTGGAGTGGGTAAAGGTGTCGTCGCCTCCCTCTTTCATCACTTAAGCAAACGCACACACAACTCCTTTATTGCGGTTAACGCCTCGGCCATTGCTGAGTCGCTGATTGAATCGGAATTTTTTGGGCATATCAAAGGGGCCTTCACCGGTGCAAATGAGAATAAGGTGGGAAAATTTAAAGTATGCGATGGTGGAACGCTCTTTTTAGATGAGATTGCTACCATGTCACTTGGTATGCAGCAGAAAATTTTAAAGGCCTTGGATGAGAAATCGTTTTATCCCGTGGGCAGTAACTCCGCTGTAACCTCCGATTTTCATCTGATCACCGCTACCTGCGAAGACCTCTATCAAAAAGTGCGTGAGGGAAGCTTTCGTCGTGATCTCTTCCATCGCATCAGCAGCATCAGCATCACCATTCCTCCACTACGAGAGCGACGTGAAGATATTCCACTCTTAATTGACCATTTTTTAAATTTATGCCCTCGTAAAATTCATCTGCATGACGATGCCATTGATGCTCTCTGTTGCTACGACTGGAGTGGTAATGTGCGTGAGTTAAAGATGGTAGTGGAGAACCTTTTGAGTTCCGGCCCCGGTCTTGTTCACAAACAAGATCTTCCGCAACATATTATCAGTAGCAATGGCCCTACTGCTCCTAGCAATCTCCTCAGTGAACACTCAATGGAGTTTATCAAAAACCATGGGATCAAACGCTACCTTGAACTCATCGAATTAGAGGCGCTTCACAAAGCAATGCTTTTGGAAAATCGTGTTCCTGGTCGTGCAATGAAAAGATTAAAAATGCCTCACTCTAGTTTTTATCGTATTTTAAAGCGTGAAGAGGCGTAGAGGATATTTATGGCCACTAGTGAAGTCAAAAAACAGATCAACTGCTTTCATTGTCAACACTACTATCTCACCTGGGACGCAAATGCCCCTAACGGTTGTAAATTTTTTAGCTTCAAAAGCAAGGAGTCCCCTGCAAAGCTGGTGGCAATCTCTTCCGGTCATGAATGCACAGGCTTCACTCCCAAAAGACAGCGGCCAAAAATTAGAGAAGATAGTCCTAAAGCAACTTCTTAACGATGCTTAAGGCCTCATCATAATTTGGTTCGTGAGTCACCTCTTTTACAATTTGGGTGTAACGAACAATGCCCTCTTTATCGATAACAAAAACCGCTCGTGCTAAAAGCCGTAGCTCTTTAATTAACACTCCATAAGCGGCACCAAAATGGGCATCACGATGATCAGATAGCGTGGTAACGCGATCAACGCCAGCAGCTCCACACCAGCGCTTTTGCGCAAACGGAAGATCCATACTAAGGGTTAACACTTCTACATTATTACCAAGGCAAGTCGCCTCTTGATTAAAACGCCTGGTTTGCGTATCACACACGGAGGTGTCGAGTGAGGGCACCACAGAAATCACACAAATTCGGCCCTTGTAAGAGGAGAGATTCACAGCTTTTAAATCATTGCTTAAGACAGTGGCCTCTGGTGCTTTCGTCCCCACTTTTAACTCCTCCCCCAAGAGAGTTAAAGCTCCATTCATCATGGTGATCACACCTTTTCTCTCATTCATTGCAACATCGCACATGGTAATCTCCTTTATCAAATCACGGTTATTCTCATCTTGGATCTTATCGGCCCCCTCATCCCTTTTTCCAATCACTCTTTCCTATGGAATAATCGTTTCGATAACTCCCCCTCCAATACACACCTCTCCATCATAAAAAACGATCGATTGCCCAGGTGTTACCGCTCGTTGCTTTTTTTTGAAACGCACGCATGAGGGGTGCTCAAAAATACACTCTTGATCCTCTTGGCGATAACGTACTTTGCACTTACACTCATAGGGAAATTGTTTAATGTACCCATCTTCAACAAAAGTAAGCTCTCCAATGTTTGCTCCACTGGAGAAGAGAAGAGGGTGATCACCTCGTTCTACAAATACGCTGTTACTCTTGATATCCTTTGCCACCACAAACCAGGGTTCACCGGCCCCACCTAGACCAAGCCCTTTTCGTTGTCCAAGCGTATAAAAGTAAACACCTTGATGTTCACCGACAACTTTCCCATCGCTTGTCTTGAAGGGGCCAGGTGTTCCTTTGATAAATTGCCCAAGAAATTCTGCAAAATCGCGCTCTCCAATAAAACAGATTCCGGTGCTATCTTTTTTATCATGCACCACTAGCCCCATCTCTTTAGCAATTTGCCGGACCTCTCGTTTAAGCATTCCTCCAATAGGAAAGAGCACACGTTTTAAAACCTCTGCTTTAACGGTGTAGAGGAAATAGCTTTGATCCTTCCCCGGATCAAGGCCTTTCCGCAAATGCCCCTCCTCGCTACGACGGCAATAGTGTCCAGTAGCAATATAATCCACACCCAACGAGAGTGCGCGCTCATAAAAAAGCCCAAACTTAATATACTTGTTACACCAAACATCGGGATTAGGAGTCTCCCCTTTTAAGAACACCTCCAAGGAGGGTTTAAACACCTGTTGGAAATACTCTCCGACAAACTCAAAGCTGTAGTAAGGAATGTCAAGTACCTCACACACCCTCACCACATCTTGAAAATCTTGTTCTGCTGTACAGTGGCCTTCCCCATTCTTTTCATCCCAATTTTTCATAAAGAGGCCAATCACTCGGTATCCTGCTTGCTTCAAAAGGTAAGCGGATACGGCCGAATCCACTCCTCCTGAAAGTCCAACCGCCACTAGGGACTCACTATTTTTTTCTTTATTGCCATTATTACCGTTATTACCATTCATGGTCGTCATCATCATCATCCTTAAAGAGACATTCCCGCACTTTTACTGCTTACTTTTATCTGGACACCATCACTATCCTCTTTTGCCTCTCTCTTTTTTTGCGCTCTTTTAACCGTATCAAAGATGTCGGTACGATTGACGGGACTTAAGGAACCTAAAAAGGAGACACGGCCACTACCCATCACCTTGGCGCTCGCTCCATCCTTATCATAAAAAACCAATAAGTGCCCAATAGAAAGTCCATAAATTTTTTCCGAAAACATCAGCAGGGCCACGCCCGCAGTCTTAAAATAGACGGTAGCACGCACCTTTTTACTCTTTAAATCTTTCTTTAAAAAAAGCTCCAAGGGTTTGGTTAAATCGATAAAAGGGGCCAGTCGCAAAGAATCCACTGCACACCCCTCAAAAACAAAGGTACTAGGGTCGCCGACTAAAACTCTTCCCTTGGGATCGATATCCATGACTACATACTCTGGATTAATCTCCTGTGCTCCAATACCATCTTTTGCCACAACTTGCGTTTGCCCAATCCAGTGCTTATGAATCCCTAGATGCTCACCATAGATGGAATCGGTATTATAATCCATAATATGGCCAGTAGGCCTTAAACCGTGATGGGATTGTGCCTCCACAAAATAGGAAATATCCACACTATTAAAGCAAAAAACAGTGCTATCGCGAAGCACTCTTCCTCCAAGCCCATAGCGCTCGTTAATCTTTTGCACATCGATCTTCCGTAGATCTGCAAGTGGCATTAAAAGATTTTGTAACTGCTCCTGCTCTAGATTTGCCAGCAACATCGATTGGTCACTCTCTTCATCATTGGCAGTGAACACATGATAACAGTTAAGCTTATCGTTCTTATACACCTTAGCATAGTGACCGCTGCCAACATAGTAGGCACCAAGCACCTTGGCCTTCTCATGCAAAATTTTCATTCGTAAAACATTACAATCCAAACAAGGAATAAAGCTCTCTCCTGATAAACGCGCAGCAATCACCGATTCTAAAATCAAATCACGATACTCCAAGGTAGCATTGACGGCATAAAAAGCGATCCCGATGGTTTCACACACATCACGAACGTGCTCTAATTTTTTAACCGAGCAACAGGAGTTTAAAAAACTCACGCGCTCTTCCAAGGAAACCGCTTTCTCATTCTCTTTCTTCTTATAAAAAATCGAATTCTCATCTTTTTCCTCGACCTTGGCAATCTTGCTAATCCCTTCTCGTATCTGCTCTTCATTGACCATCACAATGGAGACGCCAATACACTCATAACCTTGCTTCTTTAATAAAAACGCTGCAACCGCAGAATCGATTCCTCCGGTCATGCCAACCACAACACGTTTTTCATTAATAATACTTTTGCTGTTCTCTTGTTTCTCCATAGTAAAGATCCTCTCTCCCTAAAGGCCTAAAAAATATTATCTTTAATTGTATTATAACAGAGGGATGGGATCATGCAACCGCACGGAACAGTT
Source organism: Oligoflexia bacterium (assembly GCA_015231955.1). GTDB lineage: Bacteria > Bdellovibrionota > Bacteriovoracia > Bacteriovoracales > Bacteriovoracaceae > JADGAN01. The sequence continues at coordinate 48,295 of JADGAN010000011.1, forward strand.
GATTTTAGGGGTTTTTGTGGTGAAACGATTCATGGGTTTTACTCTTAATTGCAAAGAAAAATCACAACTTCTTATCTCAAAGGAAGCGGTTCCACTCCTATAGGGTAAGATCTCAACTTTTCTTAAAGAACGCTGTAAATGCTCTTTGGATAAAACGCGTACACTGCTGGGAAGGTGCTCCCCATCGTGATAGGTAATCACTTGAATCAAATCATCAGCACTCAGTCCACAAAGTGGATAAAGCATTTTAGTAAATTTTTCTGCATCTAAAGCATGCACTTTTACGACCATCTCATAGAGACAGAAGATCACTTCTGCGTAATACTGATGGATAAGCCTTTGCAACTCTTGCGGCAACTCCCCTGGTAGATCAGAGAGCCCCTTGGCGCTCCAGCGCTCATCAAAGGAACCATCAAGGGGTGGATCACCGGGAATCTCGGCCTGGTCATAAAGCTCCGCGACCATCTTATAATAGCTATAATCCAAGCGCTCACTGAGCTTACTTTGTTGTGATTCATCTCCTAGGTATTTGCTAACAAAACTCTTCACTCCACCATTTTTCGTATTCACAAATGATGCCTTCTTGCAAAGCTTCGTGCTAATGGGAATAATTTCACCATTACTTTTGGTTAATAAGAGATCTGCCTCTAATGCCAGATAACGAGATTCGATATTTGGAAGAGAATCACGACCAAGTTTTCTTCCCACCAAGTGAATAGATGCTATATCAAGAGGGGGGATAATCCCACTTGCTATAAAATGGTTAAATGCAAAATTTGCAAGCAAGGGGAGTGCCTTTAATAATTCAATATTTTCCTCTCGCAGCGCTCGCTCATACCTTTCCAAGAGCTCCAGTAGTTTAGCATTCATCGTCAAAAGAAAATTCTCTTCTCTTCCATAATGTTTTGCCAAGAGCTTTGCAAACAAATATTCAAAGAGCACACCTTTGTACTCGTTTAGCAAATTGTCTATGCGATTTTTACTCACAATCCTCATGATCTCTCTTTTATCAAAGCACCAAGGCAGCATGAAAGGGAAAAAAATTATTTTTTTAAAAAAAAGGTTATTGCCAAGACGAAAAATATCATCAATCATCAAAAGTAATTAAAATTCCGTTTTACTTTTATAGAGGAGTTTTGCATGAACCGTAAAGAACTAGTAGAAGAAATTCTAAAGAACAAAGAGCTAAGTCACCTTTCCAAGAGAGAAGCAGATCATTTTGTTAGCGCTATGCTCGACTCGATTAAGAAATCGGTAAAAAAAGGCGACGACGTATCACTCGTTGGCTTTGGAACATTTACTAAAGTTAAAAGAGCTGCGAGAACGGGCGTTAATCCTTCAACTGGGGAAAAAATTCGCATTAAAGCAAAGACTATTCCAAAATTCAGACCAGGCCAAGCATTCAAAGCAAGCGTTTAATTTTTTTTGAACGGGGATTTTTGATTCTTTTACGAGGGGGCGAAGTTGATTTCGCCCTTTTTTTTTGTTACTCTACCTGCATCTCGTTATTGATTATTGTTTGCAAGTCAACCATAGGACAAAGACATGAGAACTATTGATAATGCCATTATTCGTTTCTCCGGTGACTCCGGTGATGGTATGCAATTAGTGGGAACGCTCTTCTCTAGTACCTCCGCAGTGATGGGCAATGATATCTCCACCTTTCCTGATTACCCTTCAGAAATTCGTGCACCCTCGGGAACCATCGCTGGTGTCTCTGGTTTTCAAGTAAACATCGGCTCGCTGCCTGTGCTCACCCCTGGAGATGAACCCGATATTTTAGTGGCAATGAATCCTGCAGCATTAAAGGCCAACCTCTCTTCCATTAAAAAGGGTGGAGTCATCGTTTTAAATAGTGATGCATTCGATAGTGTGGGCCTAAGCAAAGCAGGCTATAGTGAAAATCCCATTGGCACCAAAGAGCTCGCCGACTATCAAGTAATCGAAGCACCCATTACTACACAAACACTGGAAATTTTAAAAGAGAGCTCACTTGAGCAAAAAGCAAAATTGCGCTGTAAAAACTTCTACGCTCTTGGGATCATCTACTTTATGTATGGTCGCGATCTCGATATCACCATCAATTGGTTAAAGACAACCTTCAAAGATCGTCATGAACTCTTTAGTGCTAACGTTAGCGTCCTGAAAGCCGGCCACAATTTCGGAGAGACTTTGGAAGCCAGCATCTCTACCTTTAGGGTCAGTAAAGCAAAGTTAGAACCAGGACGCTATCGCCATATCAATGGCAACAGTGCCGTTGCCTATGGACTCATGCAGGCAGCTGAGTGCGCAGGACTCCCTCTCTTTCTTGGAAGCTATCCAATCACTCCTGCTAGTGAGATTTTACATGAATTATCAAAATACAAACAGCTTGGTGTAAAAACTTTTCAGGCCGAAGATGAGATCAGTGCCATCTGCGCCTCCATTGGCGCTGCCTATGGTGGGGCGCTGGCGGTGACCACCACTTCAGGCCCTGGCCTCTCCCTAAAGTCAGAGGCCTTAGGACTTGCCTTAATGATGGAGCTGCCCCTGGTGATTGTGGATGTGCAGCGAGGTGGCCCCTCCACAGGGCTTCCTACCAAGTCGGAGCAATCGGATTTAAATCTTGCCATGTATGGACGCCATGGGGAAGCACCACTGGTGATTCTCGCTGCCTCTTCACCCAAAGATTGCTTTTATATGGCCTTTGAGGCCGCAAGGCTTGCACTCTTGCACATGTCTCCGGTGATTCTACTCACCGATGGTTATATCGCCAATGGTGCTGAGGCCTGGAAAATTCCTTATGAGGGGGAGTTCCCTCCCATTCCCACGAGACTTATTACTCCGCAAGAGGGCGATGATCCCGCCAATTTTCAGTCGTACCTTCGTGATCCGATCACCCTTTCTAGACCGTGGGCCGTCCCCGGGATGAAGGGTTATGAACACCGAATTGGAGGACTAGAAAAGCGTGAAACCACTGGTGGCGTTTGCTACGATGGCGCAAACCACGAACGCATGGGAATGTTACGAGAAGAGAAGGTCAATCGCATTAGTGCCCACATTCCATTACAAGAGATCGAAGGAGAAAGGAGTGGCAATCTGCTGGTTGTCTCTTGGGGAGGCACCTATGGCGCTACTCACTTAGCAGTAAAGCAGCTACGACAAGAGGGCGTGTGCGTCTCGCTTGTTCACCTTAAATATTTAAACCCATTCCCTCAAAACTTAGAGGAGATTTTCAAAGGCTTTAAAAAGATCTTAGTGGCCGAAATTAATTTTGGCCAGCTTAAGAATATCTTGAACTACAAGTATGCATGCAATGCTATTGGATTTAATGTTATGCAAGCACGCCCTTTTAAAGTTAGCGAACTGGTAACGGCAATTAAAGAGCACGCAGGCAACAACCTCTAAACTTTAGGAAAACTATTTATGAGCGAACAACAAAATTATACTCGAAAAGATTTCGCAAGCGACCAAGAAGTGAAATGGTGTCCAGGGTGTGGTGACTACTCCATCCTCGCCTCCATTCAAAGTGTCTGCGCCAAGCTTGGCCATAAAAAAGAGGATGTCTGTTTTATCTCCGGTATTGGCTGCTCCTCTCGTCTTCCCTACTATATGAATACCTATGGGATGCACACCATTCATGGACGTGCGATCGCAGTAGCATCCGGTCTTAAAATTCATAATCCCAAATTAAGCGTGTGGGTGGCCACCGGTGATGGTGATGCCATGTCGATTGGGGGTAACCACTTCATTCACGCCATTCGCAGAAATATTGGTCTAAAGATTGTCATCTTCAATAATGAAATCTATGGTCTTACCAAAGGCCAATACTCGCCTACCTCTAGACAAGGGTTAGTCACCAAGTCTTCTCCCTATGGAACCATTGAACGTCCCTTCTCGGCAGCGGCCTTGGCCATCGGTAGTGGTGCTACCTTCTTTGCCCGCACCATTGATAGCGATCCTAAACATATGCAAGATATTCTTTTGCGTGCTCACCAGCACCGAGGTATGGCCATCGTAGAGGTGCTACAAAATTGTGTTATCTTTAATGATGGTGCTCACTCCATCTTTACTGATAAAACCTTGCGAGACGAGACCACCATGCGTATTGAGCATGGCAAAGCGATGATCTTTGGGACAAAACAAAACAAAGGTATTCGCCTAACTGCAGGTAGTGATCCCAATCCCGAGGTGGTAACGCTAGGAGAGGATGGCATCAGCAGCAAAGATTTGTTGGTTCACGACGAAAGGAAACAGTCAACTTTCCTTGCAAACTTACTAACCACTTTTAATCAACCAACTCATCCGCTTCCTCTTGGTGTTTTTCGGGCAATCGAGCGTGAAACGTATGAAGAGTGCTTGGAGGCACAAACCCAACTGATCGCATCTCATCGCAAAGAGCGTTCAATGCAAGATCTCCTCTTGTCGGGAGAAACGTGGATGATCGATTAATTTTTCTCCTCTTTTTGCTAAGGCCCTTTTCCCTCTTTCCGATAACTAAAGCATGATCCCGAAAATTCATCAAAACCCTAACGAAAATCCTTATGCTGTGAAAAACAAGCACGACTCTCCAGAGCGCAAAAAAGAGCGAGAGCGGGAACAAGAGAAAGAAGAAAAGAAAAAAGATTCCCAAGATCATCATGCGATTGCTTACTCACAAAAACATAAAGGAGTGGTCATCAAAGAGCATCTCGCGATCTCTCATCAAACTATGTTAGAGGTAACCTTAAATAAGTCGCAAATCATCCACATTCTCGAGCAGCTAAACACTCACAATTACTATAAGCAAAAAGGCATCTCTTTTCTTTGCCCCTCTTTTGCATCCACCTCCTCCGCACCCCTTTCTCCAGATTGTGTATTAAGCGAGCTGCACTTCGAAATCATTCGCGATAATAAATTGGTTCAACGCTTAAGTGGTGAGATGCTCTACAACCTCTATCTTAAAATTGAACAGGAACACTCTTCTGCTTCCGTAGTAAATCTCCTGGATATCTCTTGCTAAAAAGTAATTTGTTTGTAGAATAGAGACACTTATATTGAGGGCCGATTATTATGTCATTAGAAGACGTAGAAGAAAAAAAAGAGCGCATCCTCTTACTCTCCGACACCACTTACAAGATCCTTTGTCTTGCTGATAGCAAAGGTTTTGATCCCTCGGTTGGAGCTGAAAAACTAAGCAACATGTACCTGGCGCTTTGCGGCCCTGTCGATTTTAAAAAGTTAGAAATTGAGCGTGCACGTGTGAAGGCAAAAGAGTTTAAGCTACTATGAAAATCTTATTTGAACACAATGGCATTTTGCCTGTAAAAAAATATGGAGGCACAGAACGCATCCTCTATTGGCATATGAAAGAGCTGATTCGACAAGGGCATGAAGTATACCTTATCGGCAATCCAAAATCACAGCTAGCACACACTGGAATCAAGCTCATCCCGGAGCTGCACTCGCGTTCTGGCGATTTCCGCTCGCTCATTCCTAAAGAGATTGATGTGGTTCATCTCTTTTATACTCCATCCTTTGCTCTCGATCACCCTTTAGTCGTCACCATTGAAGGCAATGGTAAAGTAGGGGAGGAGTTCCACCACAACACCGTCTTTATCTCTAAAAAACATGCGGAAAACCATGCAGGCAAAACCTTTGTCTACAATGGCATTGACTTAAGCGAGTACCCATTTCCTAAACAGCTTACACTGGCCTATCCTGATCACCCTCTCTATTGGCAACATTTTCTCTTTTTGGCCAAGGCCAAGTGGAGTGTCAAAAACCTCGAGGGTGCCAGTAAAGCATGCAAAGAGAATAAAAAACACCTGCATATTGCAGGAGGAAGAGTATTCTCCTTCTCTTCCACCATGCACTCCTACGGCATGGTTGACCAACAAAAAAAGTTACAACTTTTACAAAAAGTATCAGCGCTCATTTTTCCTGTACGCTGGCATGAACCCTTTGGTATTGCCATCATCGAGGCCATGGCCATGGGTGTACCTGTAATTGGAACGCCCTATGGCTCTTTGCCGGAACTCATCTCCTCCGATAGCGGAGTCATTTGTAAAACCTATGAAGAGTTAGTAACTACCCTCAAAGAATTTCCGCAAAGGCACTTTTCTCCTCTTAAAATTCGAAAATACCTTGAAGAAAAGTTTTCTATCGCTAAAATGACCAGCGACTACCTTGCGCTTTATAAACAGGTGAAGAGTGGAGAAAAGATTCATCAGCAAAAACCCCACTACACCCTTCAAAATTCAGCAGAAGAGTTACTTCCTTTTTAACAAAGCAAAACAGTTTAGAATAAAAATAATCTCAACTATTGATGGACTAACTCGATTTTTTATGAATATGTTATACATAGAGGGAAATAGAATCGAGGGGGAGGTTCTTTACTTTATGAATATTATTATCGAAGAGTCGCGATGTAGTGGTCCTGATCACCACATCCGAGAAATCTTCCTTAAATATGAAGACACCTTCATCGACTTAATACTCGAGAGCACACAACAAAATTTTGAAGAATATATCTCCAATTCTGTTCTCGATATTAGCTCTTTTCTCTTAGGCGTACAAAAGATCACCCAAACCCTCTACGACAATTTAAAATACGACTATATTTCTGGCAACGTCATCCGCAAAGACCTGCTCTTACAAGTAACCAAACACTCCTTCTCCGATCGTGAAGTGGAGTTTGAAGAGTTAATGCTCGATTTTCCCATTGGACACGCACTCTTTACCCTTAACTGGTACTACCACTCTGGTTACTTCCAAGGAAGTCACTTAACTCCCGAGCAGCGAAACGACTTTTGCAAAGGCATGTGCTTGGGTGCTCATATGTGCTCCTTTGCCATCTTTCTATTCTTCCGTTATGAAGTATTCCAAGATATCACCTTTTTGCGTTTCATGAAAGATTACAAGACAAAACAAGTCTTCATCACCTATCCAGAAACATTAAAGCAAGTGGTTGCTATTCGCGCTGGAAAATTTGATTGGTCACTGATTATGAACAAGCACGCTTAAGCTTTAGGGCGTTTGAATTTTCTTTGCCGATTCTAAAAACACCTCTGCTTTAATCTTTTGATCTTTTTTGCTATAGATCAGAGAGATGCGCTCATAGATAAACTTTAACTCTTTTGGAAAGTGCCCCCCTTCTGCACGGACAACCTCTAAAAGAGTTAAATACCCCTCTAAGGCCTCATCCATACGCCCATACTGCTCTAGAAGGCCTAAGACTCTTAGCAATCGATACAAATAGCTCTTTTTCTGAGGGCCACTCTTTAAAGGAAATTTTAACAGATAGTAAGGAAAAACTACATCAAACAAAGTTTTTACCTCTGCAAAATCGATGCTCTCCTCCGATCCCTCTCTCCCCTTGACCATAAACTCATAGAGAAGCCGAAAATAGGTGCATTGGTAGTAACTCATTGATTGCTTAGCATTGACTAGCACTCTTGCCACCTCTAAGTAATCAATGAGTTGGAAACACTCCTCTATTTTTATCCGCCACGACTCATTAGGCGCCACCTCGGCATGTAACTCTACAATCAACTCTAAAAGCGATAGCTGCTCTAGCGAAGGCGACTCATCAAACTCCCGATACTCCTTCCAGAGGTTTAAAAGATTGGCAAAGGTTTGCTGTTTATTCTCTGCTTGTAGCACCTCAACCTTCAAAAAGTAGATCTTAGATTTAAAATAGAGAGCACGCCTCTCTTGGTTCTTTTCTAAATCTAGTTCGCGAACAGACTCTTTAAAAGACGCTTGTGCTTGCGCATACGCCCCTTGATTAAAGGAGACCACTCCCGACTGATAATTAAGATACCAATTAAAAAAAGGATCAATCCGTGGGGCCAGCTTCCAATAAAAGTCATCTCCTACCTCTATCAAAAGTTGTGGCAGCAAAAACAGCAGCGCCAAATGTAAAATCTTTGTACAGCGATCGATCATCATATAAAAAAATCGCGCACACACAACGTAGAAGATCGCCAAAGTCGCAAGATAATAAAGAAGCCCTTCACCGCCACCATAGCTAGCGTAAGGAGTGATCAGGCCATTATAAGCTATTCCCAGCGGTACTAGTTGCGCGACAATAGATAGCGTATAAATGGGAAAAAGGTACTTTTTGGGAATTTTTTCAAAAAGATTATATGGAATCTTTTGACTGTTTTCTTGTTTATCATTAGGCACAGGCATAGGCATAGGCATAGATAAGATTAATGGTAATCTTGAGGCCATGAAGTGTAAACAGTTTCCGTAGGCAGTTTATTGATTAATGAGAACTCTTACTTGATTTCGGGAATAACGGTAATGCGAGTAACATCTTCACCACGGCAACCATCATCGGTACAACGCTTAGAGATCATGCAGTATCTTCCCGAAGCGTAGACGTAATCGGTATCTCCACGAACTAAAATTCCTTCAACCTCGCCATTTTCAACATTAATCACTGCTGATCCGGAGTTGCCACCATAGGTATCAAGGTTGGTGACAAAGTAACCAGGATTGGTGGCAGCGCGAACAACTGCTCCATCAGAAATCTTTGTTGGCAATCCTGATGGATGTCCAATGACTACGAGGGGTGTGCCCTTGCTTAGCTCACCCGATCTTCTAAAGCTAAGTGGCGCACGATCGGTCACATTACGATCTAGGCGTAAAACAGCATAGTCGTAATCCCCTTCAAGTTTTCTACCAATAATTTCAGTACACTTATAAACACTGCTATCAGGAACATAAATTGTAGGATCTGCTACAACAGAAGGGTCTGGAAGGCGATAATCAAAGACCCAAGAGTAGCCGCTACAATCACTCATATCGGTCACACAATGGCCGGCAGTGATCAGCACATCAGGGGCCACGATAAAGCCAGAACAGTTGGCAGCGGCCACTTGTTCTGCAAATCGCTCACTACTACAAACATTCATGGCCTGACGAAGATTATCAGCGCTAACCTTGACCATTCCATTAGGAGCTTTTGAAATATTCCCGATAGGAACTTGGGCCGCAGTTGCTAAGGCGTAATCACGGAAGAGTGTGTTAGTCGAAGCGTAGTAGTCAACACGGTTATCGTCACCATAAATAACTTTGTTGCTATTACCAGCAAAGAGTGAACCAGTTACAAGAGATGAAAACAAACAGGCAAATAACACCTTTTTCATAGCAAACCCCCTTCCTCAAGGCCTTATGATTGGTAAATATCGTACGGTTCTTCCGATTATTACCAAGGAATAATAACGTTGCAACTGACACTTTCTTACATTGAAAAAAAGTAGGTTTTTAAATATGAAAAAGTAACTGCTCACACCCCTCAACCTTCACCTCTCAACCAAATGCTGTTAGCTAAGCAACTTTCAGCATCCGGTAGAGGGTAGATGGCTGAAGGGTGTGAGCAGTTACATGAAAAATAAAAATTGATTATTAATAGAAAATTAATAGATACAAGATTGCAAGCTTACTGATTAAGCTCTTTTAAGGCATCAATAATGGTGATGCGTGTGACATCTTCTCCACGGCCTTCATCTTCTTTGCACACTTTCACTCGTGCACACCCCAGGTTCTCGTCAAAATCAAAGTCCATCTCGCCACGAACGAGAATGCCCTCTACTTCGCCAGTTTTAGCATTAAACACAGCGGAACCGGAGTTCCCTTGGAAAGAATCGGTCGTTGCAAGGAAGAAGGAGTCATGCTCGTTTTTCCGAACTGCTGCTCCAGGAGCAATCTTCATAGGCATTCCAATAGGATGTCCAATTAAAACCAACTCCTCTTTATCAGCAATCTTGGACTCTTTTCTAAATTTTAGTGGAGTGCGATCAAGCACAGGGCGATCAAGTCTTACGACAGCAAAGTCGGCCATGCTCATAGGATCCAGTTTTTGGGACATAAGCTCCTTGCAATAATAGGCATCGTTACTTTTTACAAAATAGTTAGTCTCTCCCTTCTCATTCTTTTTAGTGTTATTACTACCAAAGTCGAAAACAAAAGAGTTCATCTCACAACTTTCTTGTGTTTGTACACAATGTCCAGCAGTGACCACAATATCGGGTGCCACTAAAAAGCCGCTACACAAGGCCGGAGTTACCTGATCTTTAAAGCGCTCTCCCTCGCAAAGCATGCCCATTATATCATCGATACCATCGCCATCCATATCATTTGTTAAATCGAAAGTAAGCCCCAAGTCACTGGAGATTAAACGATCTTTTGGGATCATTGCTACGACTGACTTTGACCACTCTTGGTGTAAAGGAAGTGCCTCATTAATCTCAACGCGATTATCTTCGCCATAAACCACTCTTGACTTTGCAAACGCGTTTGATAGTGTAGAAAAAGTTAATAATGCTACTGCTGCTAAAACAACTTGGGTTCTCGTTCCCATCTTACCACCTCTTAGAAAATACTTGTGAATGAAAAACTACTCCTCGTAGTAAGTGTATAATTATGGCAATTATCCGAGTTATTCAATAGACATCTTCTTACATCTTCTAGCATCTAAAATGTTCTGAAAAATTTTCTGCAACCCTCATTGCACCAATAGCAACATTGATATCATGGACACGAAAAATCATCGTTCCCGACTCCTGCATAAACAGCGCAATGAGACGTGCAAGCAGGTGCGCATGGAGGTATTCACTTTGTAAAATCACCGTTTGCTCTCGACTTTTTACTCGATCAAGAGGACGTAAAAAAGATTTTCTAGAAAATCCTAAACACCAGGTTACATCTAGGTGCTCGCGAATGATCTCTGGCAAGTGATGAGATAACGATAAATTTTGCTCTCTGCTCTTTGCAAATCCTAACCCTGGATCAAAGATGAGCTGTCGCAAATCGAAGGAGGTAGGAGTTGCAGCAAGCAATTTCTCTTTTGCTGCTTGAAAAAAATTTTTAGCAGCAACAACCACATTATCGTCAGCATTGCTAAATTGCATATGCTGTGGACCAACAAAGCGATCACCTCTGCTAGCGGCGGCATTGTAGGACAAGATATATTTCCAAGAAATTCCTTTGCCATTGCCATTTGCCTGCAAACTTTGAGAAACCTCATGCAGTATTTGCAAGTTTAATTCGCCAGAGATATCGTTCCAATAAAACTCCCGCACCTTGCAATACTTTGCAAACTCTCGGCATACATGCACAAACACTTCAGGACGATAGGTATCGATAGAGATAACTGTTTGTGGAGAAAGTTTTAGCGTGGGAAGGATGGGAAAGCATACCTCTTGAAAGCGCTTAAACTCCTCCGATAAAGGGAGTGGTGCATTCATCGGTGCCGTCGACTCTGCTCCAATATCTAAGATGTGTGCTCCTTGCTGGAGAAGCATTGCTACTTTTTGTTGCAAAAAACGAGAGGAGTTTAATTCTCCTCCATCTGAAAAAGAGTCAGGGGTGATGTTTAAAACCCCCATAAGCATTGTATTCATGATTTCTTCGATTATTCGCCAGGTTGTGGTTCGCTGCTTGCAGTAGTAGGAGCAGGACTATTTTCATTAGTAGGCGTAGGAGCAGCGGCCGCTGCTCCTGCTTTGCAATCATCTTCACTGCTTTGAGTGCTTTGAGCACGATGCCCACCCTTAGGACCAATCGGCACTCCAATATCTCGTCCGGCCAAAAGCTCCTCAATCTGTTTGCGATCAAGCGTTTCCCAAATCACCAAGGCCTCAGAGACACGAACCAGTGCCTCTCTATTTTTAACTAGGATATCCATCGCAATTTGATAATTCTTTCCAATAATGCGATGAACCTCTATATCAATTTTACGAGCGGTATCGTCAGAATACTCGGCCACGTCAGCACCCATTCCTGCAAAGGGATGCTCTTTATTCTTTCCATAGGCAACTGGTCCAAGCTCACTCATGCCCCACTGACAAACCATACTGCGTGCAATATCGGTCGCACGCTCAATGTCGTTAGAGGCGCCATTGGTCTTCTCTCCAAAGATAATCTCTTCAGCACAACGGCCACCCATGAGGAAAGAGATAAAGTTGTGGGCCCGCTCAGAAGATAAGTTTAAAATATCCTCTTCGGGAAGAGTTTGCGTTACTCCAAGCGCCATGCCTCGAGGAATAATTGTCACCTTATGAACAGGATCGGTCTTTGGCAGATTGATACCAACAATAGCATGTCCCGCCTCATGATAAGCGGTGTTGCGCTTTTCGCTCTCTGAGATCACCATCGATTTTCTCGCAACTCCCATAATCACTTTATCTTTGGCCATCTCAAAATCGATCAGTGCTAACTTTTTCTTATTCTCACGTGCTGCCTGTAGTGCGGCCTCGTTCACCAAGTTTGCAAGATCGGCCCCAGTAAATCCTGGAGTACCTTTAGCGATAGATTCTAAATTAACGTCGGGACACACAGGAGTCTCACGCGTATGCACTTTTAAAATTTCCAAACGTCCACGCACATCGGGTCGTGGTACCACCACACGACGGTCAAAACGGCCAGGTCGTAAAAGAGCAGGATCGAGCACATCCACTCTATTGGTGGCCGCGATTAAAATCACTCCGGAGTTAGTTTCAAAACCATCCATCTCTACTAAGAGTTGGTTTAACGTTTGTTCGCGCTCATCGTGGCCACCACCAAGTCCAGCACCACGATGTCTACCAACAGCATCAATCTCATCCACAAAAATAATACAAGGAGCATGTTTCTTTCCTTGCTCGAAGAGGTCACGCACGCGACTTGCTCCCACACCTACAAACATCTCCACAAAATCGGAACCGGAGATAGAAAAGAAAGGCACCTCTGCTTCTCCAGCAACTGCTTTGGCAAGCAACGTTTTTCCAGTCCCTGGAGGACCAATCAAGAGTACACCTTTGGGAATTTTTCCACCAAGCGTAGTATACTTTTTGGGATCTTTTAGAAAATCGACAATCTCAACAAGCTCTTCTTTGGCTTCATCCACCCCGGCCACGTGAGAGAAATTGATCTTCTTGTCACTCTCGTTTAAGAGTCGTGCGCGTGACTTACCAAAACTCATCGCCTTGCCGCCACCCGCTTGAATCTGCCGCAAAAAAAAGTAGAAGATCAAGATGAGTAAAATCATCGGACCCCAGTTGATCAGAATTGTTGTCAGCATTGAGGGGCGATCTTCTTCATCGTAGTTAGGAGTGATACCATTGCTCCGTAAAATATCGAAGGTCTCTTTGCCGGTGCTTCCCACCAGTTGAAAGGCAGAACCATTTTTAAAGTCAGTTTTAAATTTTCCAGAAATTTTTTGCGACTGTCCCTTGAAGGTCACCTCTTGCACTAACTTCTTCTCAACTGCATCGACAAACTCCGAGTAGGTGATAATTTCATTTCGCCCATGCCTCTGGTCGAATACCTTTACTGTGAGGGCCATCAGTAAAATGACCACAAACCATAATGCGATCGTCTTGTGTTGTTGCTTCATTACCAGTTAGATCCTTGAAAAAGAAAAAATACTCTACTAAATATATTCACAATCACTAGAAATTACACACAAATATTCATAAATGCAAACTTCTTTCCTCTAAACTTAACTCTTCCTCTATCACCTTTTTCACCGAGATGATAGAGGTCAATCGCAGATCGCACCCAATATCCTTGCACTAAACAGGCACTGGTAAAACGTGGAAGCAGAGGATAGCTGCGCTTTAATGATGGATAGATTTGCTCTAGTTCTGCGCGCGCTTTCGATACATAAAAGAATGGAAAAAACGAACTCACCTCTGTTCCACTTTTTTCTGCAAAAGTACATCGGATACCTCGTGAAAAATATTTAAGTTTTTCTCTAAATAATCCTTCGCTAGAGGTAAAATTGTCTAGGTTGAGCAATAGCTCAGGAATATACGAAATAGATTTCTGTAAAACAATCCCCTCTAAAAGTTGATCCATCTCCTCGTAATACTCTTGCTGCTGCTTTGAAAGCACCGCTACCACACCCTTATAGAGATAAACTTTCACTCCTCCACTAAAGCTGAGTGGCCCCCACCTTCCTCCACTCGCATTCCTAAGTGCCAGCCAAGTCTTTGTCAGTTGCGAGCGCAGTACTCCTCGCTTACTAAGGGAACTTTCCTTGATAATTTTTGCCAGCTCCTCCTCAAAAAGCAGCGGTTGACTCATTCCCCAAAGGAGTGTCGCTGTGGCCAGATCGAGACGACCACCAGAGGCACTTGCACTTGCACCTATGCTAGCAGACACCCCAAGCTTTAATGCCAAGGAGTTACTGCGATGAACATAGTGCTTAAGGTAAGAAGGAAAGCGTTTAGCAATCGCAGGAATAATTTGTTGCCGTAAAAAATTTCGCTCATATTTTAAATCGCTATTGCTCGCATCAACGGCAAAGGGGATGGATCTCTCTTGTGCGTACACTAAAATTTGCGCCTTTGTCACCCCCATGAAGGGACGAATGAAAACACCTCGCTTCACGGGAATTCCTAGCGAAGGGATGAGTGTACTGCTCTTAAACCCATGAAGCAGACTCCACTCCAAAGAGTCATCCACATGATGAGCAGTGCAAATCTTTACTTTAGTTGCTCCTGCTTGTGAGAAGTGCTGCTTGGCCTCTTTAAAAAATTGATAGCGATAGCTCCTGGCAGCATGCTCAAAGTTGCCAAGAGCAGTTGGTATTGTCCCTTCCCAATCGATCTTAAAGCTTAAACACTCCACTCCCAGTTTTAAAGCATAGGCCTCCACCAGATGCTGCTCTTTTTGGTTCTCCTCACCACGGGTGTTGTGGTTCACATGCACCACCGCCACTCGATTGCCTGCGACTCTGCAAAGGCAATGCAAAAGCGCCATCGAATCGATACCACCCGAAACTGCAACCAAGAGCAAATGCTCGTGGTCACAAAGGCGCATCTTCTGCATAAAATTTAAAACCTGTTTTTCAAAACGCACACTCATCACTCACCCTCTTTTTACCCTTCTAACACTGTTTGCTTGAAAATTAAACAAACTGTAGCTATCTTGTTTTTTTACGATATTTCCTTGAGAAAAATATGCAAACAACTTCGAGCAACACAAACTCTAACACCAACACCCTTTGTAAACTCTTTGCAATCAACTTTCCCATTATTCAAGCAGGCATGGTCTGGGCCGCTGGTGGGAAATTAGCGGCAGCTTGCAGTAATGCAGGCATTCTTGGGCTTATTGGTGCAGGCTCCATGTCTCCAGCGTTACTACGAGAGCATATCTTAAAAGCAAAGTCCCTCACCTCTGGAAACTTCGGCGTCAACATTCCCCTTCTCTATCAAGGGGCCAAAGAGCAGATTCAAGTGGCACTCTCTTGCGGGGTAAAAATCTTTTTTACCTCTGCTGGTTCTCCTAAAAATTACACCCCCTATCTAAAAGATAAAGGTGCAACGGTAGTGCATGTCACCTCTACGCCAGAGCTGGCCATCAAATGCCAAGAGGCGGGCGTGGATGCTGTCGTTGCCGAAGGCTTCGAAGCGGGTGGGCATAATGGCCGTGATGAGATTACAACTATGGTGCTTATTCCACAAGTGGTGCAAGCAGTGAAGATCCCCGTGATTGCGGCCGGTGGAGTGGTTAATGGTGCTGGGATAGCAGCGGCATTTGCTTTAGGAGCGCAGGCCGTGCAAATGGGAACCGCCTTTGTGGCCACGATGGAGTCCAGTGCCCACCCCAACTTTAAAAATTTGCTGCTGCAATCGAAAGCAGACTCCACCATGCTCGCCCTCAAAAAATTGGTTCCGGTTCGCCTCTTTAAAAACTGTTTTTACCAACAAGTAAAAGAGCTGGAAGAGAGAGGCGCTAGCGCTGAGGAGTTGCAACAACTTCTTGGCAAGGGCCGCGCAAAATTAGGAATGTTTGAGGGGGATATGGTTCATGGTGAACTGGAGATTGGCCAAGGGTGCGCGCTCTTAAAAGATACTCCAGCTATTGCAGAGTTAGTCGCTCGCTTAAAACAAGAGTATCAAGATGCCGTTGCTGCTTTACCCTCTTTCTAATCACATTTTGTATTTGAAGCGTACACGATTTTCGCCAGCAGTGAGAGCAACGGTTTTAAAAGTTCCAAACAGTCGCTCTAGTTTGGATTTGCGATCATTGACAAAAACTGACCAACGAGGATCCCAATTGTCAATGAAGGAGAGGTATCCACCCGCATCTGACTTCACAGTAACTTCTAAAATATCCCCATTATAGCGAGTGGGCACAATGCTTACCTTGAAGCTTGTTGCTGTTTTATCGTGATCGTTTAAAAAGTCAGCAACCTCTTGGTAATCTGCTCTTTGTGTAAAAAAGAGGCGACTGCCATCAACCATTCCTAAGAGTCGCTTCGTTTCAGCAGGAACCTCTATCTTGATATTATTCTCATGCATCCCAATATTATCGATTTTGGTTTGAATCGATAAGAAACCAGTATAGTTGGAAAAATACCAATTAGCTATCCGGCCAACATTAAAGTTGGATCCTATTTGCAAGGTATCGTAGGTGAAGATTCTGGGAGTGCTAAGCGCAGTAAAGTTGACACCTTTGGGTCTACTTTGTCTTTGTGAGATTTGAGATTTTGCATCAACCCAACTTCCCCACTGTAACAATCCTACGCGACCAACATCAATCATATTGAGTGGCAGTAAGAGCAATAAGGTCACAAGGGTGAGTCCACGATAGCGATCACGCCCTTTATCCAGCATAACCATAAAAAAGTAGCAGGCCAAAATGAAAACGCTGACAGCACCGAGGGTAAGATACCACTCTCTAGGAAAGGGAGGATTGTTGAAATAACCAAAGTAGCGTGAATGGTAACCGCTATCGTATAAAAAGCGTTGTGTGGCCAATACAAAAGCATAGGCAACACCTAAGGCCGCAAGAGAGAAAAGAGTCGCTGAAAGTTTATAAACAGCTTGTAAGCGAGTTAAGGCGCGAGCAAGGAGGAGCGCAAGCAGCGGCAGTAAAATAATGCTCATTCTTGGCCACACCCGCAGCCCAGAAAAAGCGGGCCAATGTTTCCACATGGGTTTGAAAAAGAGTTTTGAGGCCGCACCCATGGTGATATCGCTAATAAACCAAAACCAAAGAGCAATAATGGCGATAAAGAAGAGATCGGAAAAATTTTTACGCAAAGTCAGAGCATTAATTATAGATCGTAAAAAATAGGTCAGGATCAATAGGCAAGAACAGAGACCAAAATAGTACCAACCCTCTGCCATCGCAGCTGGTGGGTAGATCCAAGAGCCTACGATATCGTGCCAATCCCACTCGCTTCCGATGATGGCAAAATTAAAGTCACCACCACCACGATCTTGAGTCATCGCCATCAGTGCGCTTATTTTCCAAAGATAGGGACCGCAGCTCAGCAAAAAAATTCCCAGGACGATTAATAAACGAAAAGTACCATTTTTAAAATCGATAAATTGTGTTTGTGAATCACCCCACTCTTTCTTTTCCGTAAAGAGCAGCGATCTTGTTGGAGGAAATAGCATCAAGAGCACATAGGGGACAATGAGGAATTGTGAATAGTATAAATAGTAAGGATAGCCAGCAGTCGCAAGACAGATAGAAGCAAAGGAGGCAAGTGCAACCCCTTTTCTCCCTTGAAGCTTTTCTTTTTGTAAGAGCAGGTTAATGCCTACCATAATCCAGGGCAGCCAGGCAGCGGCATGAATCGCATTGGGAAAACGCATAAGCTCTGTCATTTTAAAACTTGTGCCAACGGCCATTGAGGCAAAGAGAGCAATGGTCAAAGAAACGGATAAGCTCCTGAGCCACACAAACAATCCCAAGGCAAAGAGAAAAATTCCAAACGCAGCAAAACTCTGGTGATCTAACATGGAGTAACCACCAAAAATTTTATAAAAAATAACCAGCAGTAAATTTAAAGGGTAAAAGACAGCATTAAAAGGGTTGCTATAAAAAGGGTAACCTGCTGCCTCTGAAGGCGACCATAGAGGTAGTCGATACTCATTGGCCAAGACATCCAAAAGGTAGAGTTTGTTCCTATAGTAGAGCAGATCAAAGTCATTCCCTAGTGCATAGACAGGCCCACAAAAGGAGAAGGAGCACCAATACCTTGATAGATAAATCGCACACCCGATAAAAAGAAAGAGTACAGCACAACTATTTGGATGTCGCTTGATAAAGTCAATAACACTTTTCATCGATAAAATTTCCCGTTGCAATTGACAATAAGATACCATGTTTTATTCAAAAGAAAATAAAAAGGTAAAAAGGTGCCTGCCGACTTTTGAGACTTACTGTGCTAATCGCGCTTTAGGATTTCGGAAAGCACTCTACCCTCATTCATTGCAAGAGGAAGGTTTCCTAGTAAAAAAGCTATCGTTGGTGCTAGATCAATCACTTTTGCTCCAGTATACACACCAGCACGAATACTGGGAAGAAGTAACTCTAAACACCAATTGCTAAAAAGGTAAATTCTCAAAGATGGCCTAGCAATTGCAACCTTCTCAATTTTATTGGCCCTCTCTTTTAATCTGCAACTTTTTTCAAGGAGAAAAGCATGAGAGATAAAATCATATTGCCCTTTTTGGCACTTATTGCGCTAATAGTGACATTCTCGTCACCAGTATCAAACGCCGATCAAGCTAGGAGTTATGCCATCACCAAATGGGATGGTGACTGCTCAGGATCACAACGTGACTGGTGGGACGATATGTGCATGAAATGGCGAAACACGATGAAAAATAAAGGATGGAGTGTTTGGTGGAATAACTTTAATCTAGTACGCGTTTCAAAATTTGTGGATCCTGCTATCTCTGCCTGGGGAGTTGATAACGGCAGCAGTGGAATCGATCAAGGAAACGCCTCCATGCTCTGTACTCATGGTGGTTATGATGGCAATGGATGGTATGGGAAAATGCATACCAAAGAGAATGGTGAGTGCGCTGTGAATCTTAATCAGATGAAGCTTGGTACCGCCACTGGTGGGAAGTTACGCTTTTTGCATCTCTCCTCATGCAATAGCATCCGTTGGGATCAAAAAGAGAAGTGGTTTGGTCCGGCCGCTGGTAAGGTTCATGTGATCACTGGGTTCCACGGCCTCATGTATATTGGCTACTACTACGTTGGTGAGTATGGTGATTTAGCAAACGAAGGCTTTAGCAGAGGTGTAGGTAAAGTTTGGGTCGATCGTATGCACCATGTAGATCATTGGTACAATGTTTGGAAAACTGTTTGCCCCATCGCGCTT
Source organism: Oligoflexia bacterium (assembly GCA_015231955.1). GTDB lineage: Bacteria > Bdellovibrionota > Bacteriovoracia > Bacteriovoracales > Bacteriovoracaceae > JADGAN01. Next base: position 67,382 of record JADGAN010000011.1, read on the forward strand.
GGCTTTGGTGATACAGAGACCGCCTCAGCAGCAGCACTCAATGAACGCTACAACTCCAAATATCCAGATCGTAGTGCTTATTGGATGACTTATCGTTGGAAGAGTGGATGCGATCCTGATGGTGCTTCAAAATTACCTAATTAATTAGTATTAACTGAAATGAAATTTAATTTAATTTAATTTAATTTAAAGAGGAGATAAATATGAAACTAAAGTCTATTGTAGCAATGGCCTTGCTATTAGTCTCATCCCATAACAATACTCTCTTGGCAGAGAGTAGCTTAGGCTCACCGGCCGCTAGTGGCAACGCTGTTTCCACCGATTACGACTCCTTGATCAAAGGCGCCTTCCCAACTTTCCAAGCAGCAGAGCTTGAAAGCAAACTCACTACCATCATTGCTCGCTCAGCAACCTCTCTTGTTGGCATTGATAATATTGTCATTAAAGACCTTGAAGGCGGCCTAAAATTTTTTAACCTTGAAAGCAGTGGAGAGCGTCTCAATCCTAATACCTTTATTGGAACGAACCACGACTTATTCGTAAATCGCTCTCGTGGCGTTGTTCAGATGTTTGATAAGCGGGCCGTCTCCAAGTTACTTACAGATAGTGAACTCTCACTACTCATGCCCAAACTTAAGACTCAACATTTGGGTATGTTAAAAAAAGTTGGTGTACGTGATGATGAAGTCCTCTTTCTAGAGACAGCTCCCATGAAAGTGCAAACCGCCAAGGGGGGACCAAGTGGATTTGAAAAAGTATTACCTGCTGTAGTAGACGAGGTGGCGACTTATGTTATGAGAAAAAGCGGCGATCTCCTAGTCGAGGATAGTTTTGTTCGTCTTGCTTCAAATAACGAACGGGAGTTGCGTATGCTAGATTTGAGATGGCCTGCACTTAAAACCCACACTGCACTTAAGCAGATGAGAGTGAAGAGCAAAGATGTGCTGATCCGCGAGATTGCTACTAAAACTCGCCTCAGTGCTGCCGGCCAAAAAATTGGCATTCGCATGGCCGTCGTTTTAAGACCTGTGCTTGCTGAAGGAAAAGTGGTCTACATTCCGGCGATGAAGGTGGGCGTGATGCCACAAGATGGGGAAACGGGCGAGATCTTCTTTGTCGATCTCCACAGTGAAAACTTGGCCTACAGTGAAATCACCCCCCAAGGACGTGACACTGATGTATCACGATTGGTTGGCCCTATTGGGCGATAATCTCAAGCCAAGTAAAACCAGAGTCATCATCATCGGGCAGGGATTTGCAGGCCTTAATGCTGCCAAAACACTCTTGCACTCCTCTGCCTATAAAAACGCGTTGGAAATTTTAATTTTTGATAAACGCAACTATCACCTTTTTCAGCCGTTACTTTATCAAGTGGCAACGGCGGCACTCTCGCCTGCAGAGATCACCACTCCTATTCGCTTTATCTTTCGTGATCATGAGCAAGTGCAGATTTTTTTGAGTGAAGTGCTGGCGATCGATGCCGATCAGCAAATGATCACCACCACCGTGGGAGAGTATAGTTACGACTATCTCATTTTAGCTGCGGGTGCAGAGATAGGATATTTTGGTAAGGAGGAGTGGAAAAGCTTTGCTCCAGGGCTTAAAACCTTGCCACTCTCCCTAGAGATTCGCCGGCAGATTTTGCTTGCTTATGAAGAGGCAGAGATGAGGCCGCCCCATACTCCTCCAACCTTTGTGGTGGTAGGAGGAGGACCAACTGGAGTGGAGATGGCGGGAGCGATTGCCGAGATCTCACGCTTTACCTTGCAAAAAGAGTTTCGAAAATTCAAACCGCAAGCGACCAAAGTGCTGCTGGTGGAAGCGGGAGAGCGCCTGCTCCCCTCCTTCTCCAAGCGCTCCTCAAAGCGTGCACAGCTTGATTTAGAAAATCTTTGTGTGGAGGTGCTTTTAGGAAAAAAAGTCAGCGCTATTGATGGCAACAACACCCTACAACTCCAAAGCACCATTGCTAGCACTGCTAGCACCATTATCTGCGCAAGCGTAATCATCTGGTCCGCAGGGGTACGCGCTTGCAAGCTCACAGAAAAGATAAAATCGCAACACGCTATCAAATTAGACCGCTCTTATCGCATCCCTGTTCAAGAGGATTTAAGTGTTGCCAATTACCCTAAGCTTTTTGCGATTGGAGACCTTGCAAACAGTAAGGGCCTCCCTGGGATTGCACCAGTGGCCTTGCAGCAGGGGAAGTGGTGTGCAAAGAATATTCTGTGCGATCTTGCAGGGAAAGCACGACTCCCCTTTACTTATTTTGATAAAGGACAACTGGCAACAGTTGGACGCAGGCGTGCGGTGATGGAGTATCGAGGGTTTCAAAGCGCTGGAGTGGTAGCATGGTTGATTTGGATCTTCGTGCATATCTACTATCTGATGGGCATGCAAAATCGTTTTCTAGTCTTAATGAAGTGGGCGTGGGCCTACGTCAATTTCAAGCGCAGCTCGCGTTTAATCATTGAGCACGGATCAACGCGCAGATAGGAACCCCATCAACAGTAACTGCATAAACGATAGGATGGTGGGGCCACCCTAGTGATAGCTGTTCACTACTTTTACCTCGCCTGTAAACCACGCCATACTCTTGCAGCGGAGCTGCTTCTTCACGAACAAGCTTGTAGTGAAATTTGCTATCCTTTGCCAAAAAGTAGGTGAGTGAATCGGGGTTACCTTCAAATTTTAGGTGAATCGTGCGCTTGTCTGCCAAGAGCAACTCTTTGTTTTTTACCATCCACTCTGCAATTTCGCGATAACAGTTACACCAATAATCGCTCTCGAAGCGGGCCGCATTGGATTTGATACCTCCAGAGAGATCATTAAAGTAGCTGTAGGTGTTGGGATAATTTTTAACCATCCAAAGCAAGCTAGGCATTGCCAACACCACAATCAGCGCGTGGGAAAGCAGACGATGGTGCGCTCTTATTTTTTCCATCCAAAAAGCGTAGGCGCCGGCGGCAACAATCACCAGTGGTAAATAGATAAAAAGCATTTGCCGATAATCATCATATAAGGTGCTCTTCTTTGCTAACACATAGAAGGCAGGAAAGAGTGTGGTAAAGTGACAAAAAAGGTTCAAGCTAGTTTGGTATTGCTTTTTAACAAGCATACCAAGAGAGAGAAGATACCCGAAGAGAATGAGCGGCGGAGTGGAGATAGCAATCCAGGTGGGTAAGTAGCTCCAAGGTAGTGCTCTTCCCTCAACAATTTTTCCCTTGAATAAAACAGTTCCTGGCCAATCAAAGGAGGACATCAGTGCCAGCGTCTCTTGAAAGGCACCAATAGGCCTTTGATGGGTAAGTGGCCAAAAGAGAAAACAGAGGGCGTACCCGAGGCCTAGAGCAAGGATGAGGGAGGTGATGATTTTTATTTTATGCTCATTAAAACTTTTAAAATGAAAAATACTCCAGAGGGTAACAATCATGCCTAAATAAGCAACAAGTAAAAGCCCTCCGATGCGCATGCCTAAACTGATTCCAATTCCCAGTCCTAAAATTACCAGTAGCGACCACGAAAGCTGTGGCAACGTTTTCACCACTCTTACCAGCGCATAGACTCCAATAATGTACCCACAGGCAAAAGCAATATCTTTGGGGTTGTTGAAAGAGTGGCCTACAAATTTAGGAGAGATGAGCAGAAAGAGCGCCGTATAAAAAGCAGCGCGATTACCATAAATCTCTTTAGCGGTGAGTGCAGCGACAGCAAGTGCAGTTGCTCCAAAAAGGGAGATGTAAATATTTTTAAAAATAAAAAATTCCAGCTGCTGCCATCCCAGCAAGTACAAAAGTTTGTATAAGAGGTGTGCGGAGAGATCAAGCAGTCCTCCATAATATCTAGCATTGGTAAAATCGAGAAAGGAGAGGTCTGTAAACGCACTAGCATAATACTGGTAAAGCAGCTCTCCATAGCGAATATGGTGTTGGTAATCGAAGGTCCAACCCGCGCCTTTCGCCCACCAAGGAAAGAGCGTAAAGGCAATAGCAATCAGTGCCCCTGTAGCGCTACGATAACTCATTTTTAAATTTAAAGTTCAATGCTATATTTGGCAGCATTAGCATCGTTGTAAAACATCTTAACCGTTTCCCAAGAAAACTCCTCTAAATTTTTCCCAACATTTTCAAGCTTCTTCAAGATGTCTGTAGTAGCAGTGATAATATGGCAACCGGCTTCCTCCGCATGAAAAACGTTGAGTAGCTCGCGGGGAGAGGCCCAGAGGATTTTTAAATGGGGATTAATGGTGCTCGCAATGGCAACCGCCTCTTTCATCAGCGGAATGGGGTCAAGCCCGGTGTCGGCAATTCTTCCTGCAAAGATGGAGATAATACCATCGTGAGCATTCTCCATGGCACGTGCCACCGCCTCCACTTGATCCAAAGTCATAATTGCGGTGACATTAAGATTTAAGTTTTCGCTCACCAATTCGCGAATCAAAGAGTAGCTTGTCGCTTTTTTCGTATTCATCACCGGAATTTTTACATTAACATTTTTTCCCCAACTGCCAATTTCCAGTGCCTGTAGTCTCATCTCGCGAAACTCATCTGCAAAAACTTCAAAGGAGATTGGGCGATCGGGAATAGCAGCAAGTACACTCAAAGCAAACTCTTTGTAATTGGAAATGCCTGCCTTACGCATCAGGGTTGGATTGGTGGTAAAACCTTTGATATAATCTCGTTTGTACATCTCTAACATATCAGCAATATTTGCTCCGTCGGTATAGAGATGGATGTTTAGATCAGAGATCGTCTTCATAGACTCGCCGCCCAGTTAATAGTGGTTATAGTTATTCTGGTAATTAGGTATTTGACACCCCTTCAATTGTTATTTTTTCTTGCTCAAAAGTCTAGTTGGAAATCTCGCGCCACAATTATTTTTTTGACTTTTTCCACTAATCTTATCAAACTTAAGTACCTATAAATGAGCATAAAAACAACTGGTTACCTCTAAAGGAATTCTTCATGAAAAATTTTTTTCTTCTACCCCGCCTCGTACTACTGCTTCTACTCCTGCTTCCTCTCCTGCTTGCTCATAGCAGCTTTGCAAAAGATAAGATTGTCGGTGGCGAAGATATTAACTCTCCCGGTTACTTTGTCTCACTAGTAGATAGCTACACTAACAGCGATAATAAAACAGAGTACTATCCCTTTTGTGGCGGATCCTTAATCTATAATGATGGCGTTTACATCGTAGCAACGGCGGCCCACTGTGTCCCCGATCTAAGCAAAAAACTATTAGTGGCCATGAGGCCAAGTAACCTTTCTGAAATTAATCAAGAGGGCCTTGTCGAGGTCAAGGCAGTCATAGTGCATCCCCAATACAATCGCTCGAATATCACCAATGACATTGCCCTCTTGCTCTTGGATGAAACCTCTCCCTTGCTAAAAAATAAAGAGATCACGACGATCCCTATCTACGACAATACAGAAGCAATTCGAGATCGCAAGCTTGTCTCCATTGGTTTTGGGAATGTCTCCTCCTATGGCAATCTCTTTCTTACACAAATGCAATCGGTTACCCTCTATGAACACCCTTTGAGTGAATGCCAAGCAAGTGGTGACTTTTATCGCAGTGTCAGTGAAAAACAAATTTGCGCCGATAACAATAACCTTGGCAAGCAAGACTCCTGTTTTGGCGATTCTGGTGGACCACTCATTGTAGAGAGTAGTAAAAAAGTAGCTTACCTCATTGGGCTGGTCAGTTGGGGCATGGATTGTGCACAAATAGGTAGTCCTGGAGTTTATACCAGACTCGCCTCTTACAAAAATTGGATTGATCAACAAATTCTACTCTTAAAAGATGCTGATCGTGAAAACTACTCTAGCGCTGAAATAGGGATCCTCTCTCTTGCGTACTGCTATGCCAATAATCCCAGGCGCAAGGACTTCGCCGTTGAAGATGAGATGAGTAAAATGCAATCTGAATTTTTTCTCCTAAGCAATGCTAGCTATCAAAGCATCCCCTCACTCCCTGAGAGCGAAGAGATAAAAATCCCTCTAGACACTTGCAGCTTCACGCTTCCAAATGGGAGGCCTGTGGAACGTGCTGTATCACTAAAGAGCAATCGTGAACAAACCGGTTATGAATACGAGTATATCTTGCGCGCCGGCGATCACCTCTTTCAGGCCATTTCCCCTCTCCTACTCGAGTACAAAATATCCTGTAACAAAAACGATGGCACTGCTGCTTTTATTAGTAATCTTAATCAACAAAATGCTCTTGAACTCTTTATCTTAGGCCAAGAGAGAAAGTTTCTTCGCTACCACTCTAGTGGAGAGCTCTTAGCAGCACTTCCCCCTGATGCCATTGAAGAACAAAGTTGTAACTTTCACAATAGCGAGATTAAAATCTACTCGCAAAAGGATAGCAGTGGTCAGAAACTTTTTGCGAAACTCGCAGGCCCCAATTTTTCCTCGTCTTATAACCACTACTATGAGTTACAAGCGGCCGCGCTTAGTGAACCCGAAAAACTAGAGATGGTAATTAGCATAGACAAAGAAAACCCACTTCAAGGAAAGATCACACTTAAAAACCATTTAAACGTTGATCTCCACAGCTGGCAACTAAGATGCCTTAACTTACAATTTGCGCTCGCTGCTCAAAGTGAGCTCCGCAATTTCAGTGAGCACTTTCTGGTTCTCAAATCACCCTTTGCCTCGATCAACAAGGGAGAGTCACTCACTCTCAATGCCAGTTTTGATCAAAAGCTAAGCAAACTGAGTGCGGATGATCTCAGTAAAATCAGTTGTCGCATCAATCAACAAGAGGTTATCCTAAAATATGAATAAAAATAGCAGTAATCACCTTTTGGAAATTAGATCGCAAGGGTTAAAACACACTGTTGGCAATACTCCCTTACTTGCCATTCACTTTAAATATAAAAAGTGTGAGCGTGTGATTTATGCTAAGGCCGAGCACTTAAACCTTACCGGCAGCATCAAAGATCGCATGGCCTTACACATCCTATTAAAGGCCTATGATCGTGGTGTGCTCCATCCTGGTGACACCATTATAGAGGCCACCAGTGGAAACACAGGTATCGCTTTCTCTGCCATTGGCAAGGCGCTCGGCCATAGCGTTCGTATCTTTATGCCAGATTGGATGAGTCAAGAGAGAAAAGATCTTATCAAAAGTTTAGGAGCAACCATCACACTCGTTAGCAAAGAAGAGGGTGGTTTTCTTGGTAGCATCCGCATGAGCGAGGAGCTGGCACAAAAAGAGAAAAATATTTTTCTACCTCGGCAATTTGCCAACGAGGATAATACTGAAGCACACTACTACAGCACCGGCCCTGAAATTTGGTGGCAAATGGCAATTCATAACTTAAAGATTGATGCTTTTGTTGCAGGGGTAGGTACCGGTGGTACCGTCATGGGTGTGGGAAAATTTCTTCAAAGCAAAAATCCTGCAATCAAAATCCACCCTTTAGAGCCAGCAAACTCTCCAACCATGTCTACGGGTTACAAGATAGGAAAGCATCGGATTCAAGGCATCTCTGATGAGTTTATTCCCGAGATTGTAAAGCTGCCTCACTTAAATGAGATTATTGCGGTTGACGATGGTGATGCTATTATCATGGCGCAAAAACTCTCCCGTGAAGTAGGACTTTCAGTAGGAATCTCCTCTGGGGCAAACTTTTTAGGTGCTCTTAAAGCACAAGAGCTACTGGGAAAAGATGCTTGCGTGGTTACTGTTTTTTCTGATGACAATAAAAAGTATCTAAGCACCGACTTAGTGAAAGAGGAAAAAGTCCAAGAGGGTTTTCTCTCCTCGGAGATCTCCTTACTGGGATTTTCGGCCATCAAACGCGCCTGCCATCTCTGTTGCAATCCCGATGAGTGCCAAGAAAAAAAGTGCTCTCTATAATCTGCTATACTTTTCTCTATTTTCGTCCTTAACTCATTCTTAACATTACTTTCCCGACAACTTTGCTATAATGATTTTGGAGGTTTTTATGAAAATATATTCGCTCTTACTCTTACCATTACTTTCATCACTCCTATTACTCTCTTCAACCGTTGCCACTGCTGAGCAAATCATTATCAATGGCGCAGGTGCAACCTTTCCCTATCCCATCTATACCAAGTGGTTTTCAGAGTTTGGAAAATTAAATAGCACTATTCAATTTAACTATCAACCCATTGGTAGTGGTGGTGGCGTAAAGCAACTCTTAAAAGAGACTGTAGACTTTGCCGCCTCTGATACTCCCATCAAAGAGGATGAAAAGAAGAGCGCTCCTTGGCCCATCTTACATATCCCTACTGTAGTGGGTTCGGTGGTGATGGTCTACAACATCCCAGAGCTGGAAAATAGCAAAAGCAAAGAGAAGTTGCAGCTGGATGGCACTTGCTTGGCGGCGATTTATCTTGGCAAAATCAGCAAGTGGAACGACCCTCTCTTGCAAAAACAAAATCCCAAACTCGTACTCCCCAATAAAGATATCTTAGTCATTCGCCGCTCTGATGGCAGTGGTACCACTGAAATCTTCACCTCCTATCTCTCCGCAAGCGATACCACTTGGAACAGCTCTCCCGGTAGTGGTAAATCGATCGCTTGGCCAACAGGAATTGGTGCCAAAGGCAATGATGGTATCACCACGATGGTGAAGCAATCCCCTTATTCCATCGGCTACGTTGAGTATGCTTATGCTGTTTCCAATGCTCTTGCCACGGCCTCTCTCAAAAGTGGCGATAACAATTACACTGCTCCCTCCATTGCATCGATGTCGAGTGCCGCTAGCAGTATTGGCAACATTGATAGTAAAGATTTACAAAGTGGCGATCTAAAAAAACTCTCACTTCTTAGTCAAAAAGGGGGAAAAGGAGTTGCCGCTTATCCCATGTCCTCCTTCACCTATATCCTTTTGCCACTACCAAAAACTCCAAATGCCAAACTTATCGCGCTCAAGCAGTTTCTAAAGTGGGCAATAAATGATGGCCAAAGTATGGCGGCAAAACTTGATTATGCGCCAATCCCTAAAGAGCTCGCACAAAAAATTTCCGAACAATTAAAATAGATGAATAAAATTTTATTTTGGAATGAAGAAAAAATTGGCATCTCTTTAATCAAGATTGTAGTGGTCTTGCTCATCCTTTTTATCTGCACCATGATCCTTCTCCTTGTGCATATGTCCTTACCTGCAATCAAAGTGTTTGGACTCAGCTTTATTACCAATAGCGAATGGAATCCGGTTGAAGAGGTTTTTGGAGCGTGGCCTTTTATTTATGGAACTCTCGTCACCTCTTTTTTAGCGCTCTTGCTGGCAACCCCCTTTGGGGTCTTTTCCGCCCTCTTTATCAGTGATATCTGCCCTCTACGATTTAAAGGCATCCTTAGCACCTTGGTGGATCTCATCGCCTCCATCCCCAGCATTGTTTTTGGCATGTGGGGACTCTTTTTTTTGGCACCCTTTGTACGCGATCACCTTGCTCCACTGTTGCGAGAGATCCCACTCTCAGGGCCACTCTTTAGTGGTCCCTGTTTTGGTATCAGCATACTTTCTGCCTCTATGATTCTTGCGATTATGATTCTTCCTACTATCTCCTCACTTACTCGTGAGATCTTTAACGCTGTCCCCACAACCTATAAAGAGGCCGCACTCGCCATTGGCGCTACCAACTTTGAAAAGATCAAACTCTCCCTTTTAAGGCCCTCTCTGGTGGGAATTATCGGCGCCTTAGGATTGGCGCTTGCACGCGCAATCGGAGAGACGATGGCGGTGGTGATGTTGATTGGTAACACTCCACAAGTTGTACTCTCTCTCTTGGCCCCGGGAGCAACCATGGCCTCTATTTTGGCAAATGAGTATGCGGAGGCCAGTAGCACCCTCCACCTCGCCTCTCTTTGTTATATTGCGGTGATCTTGTTTGCAATCACCATGATTGTCAATTTTTTAGCAAGAATACTTATTAGAGTGCTTTCTCCAAAATGGTAACAAAGTGGTAAAAACTATGCTTGCAAGAAAAATTAAAAATCAGCTTTTCCTCCTCTTTGTTAGCACGATTATGCTCCTCACCTGTATTCCACTGCTTCTCATTATCAAGCACATCTTAACCATGGGTGCGAGCGCCTTCTCTTTAGAGCTAATCTTAAACACCCCTAAAGCGGTTGGAGAGCTTGGTGGTGGAATCGCTCACGCTATTGCCGGATCACTCTTGATTGTGGCACTCGCTTCTCTTTATGCTGTTCCCATTGGCATCATTGCGGGAGTTTTTTTATCAGAGTTTAGAAACTCCAAACTTACTTTTCCACTACGAACTGCTCTAGACACGCTTGCCGGCACCCCCTCCATTGTCATTGGTATCTTTGCCTATGTGATTTTAGTGGTTCCACTCAAAAGTTTTTCTGGGCTTGCAGGAAGTGTCGCACTCTCCCTCATCATCATCCCTATTGTGGTTAAATCTACAGAAGAGATTTTAAAACTCATTCCTATCACTCTTAGAGAAGCAGGACTCGCACTTGGTTTTTCTCGTACCAAAGTGATTTGGCACATCTTGATTAAGTGCCATCGCCAAGCACTGCTTACTGGCGTAATGCTGGCACTGGCACGAACCATGGGAGAGACAGCGCCGCTGCTCTTTACCGCCTTTGGAAACTCTAACTTCACGCTCAATCTTAGAGGGCCAATGGCCTCTTTGCCAGTACAAATTTTCAACTATGCCTCTTCACCTCACAAAGATTGGCAAGAGCAAGCTTGGAGTGGCGCCTTAGTGTTAATCATTTTAGTTTTTCTATTAAGTTTGTCGGCAAAGCTCGTGATCTCTGTTAAATTAAAAAAATAACGATTGGTAAAGCAAATAATGAAGACACTTAAATCCATTCTGACAGTAGACAAATTACACGCTTACTTTGGTGATCACCAGGTTGTTAAAGGGATCTCCAGCGAATACTTTGAAAAAACCATTACCGCCATCATTGGACCTTCTGGTTGTGGTAAATCCACCTATCTGCGCTGTCTTAACCGCCTTCATGAAACTGTTCCTGACGCCAAAATTTCTGGTGACGTGGTTTTAAATGGCCAAAATATTTACGCTGCCACTAGTGATCCTGTATTCATTCGCCAAAAAGTGGGAATGGTGTTTCAAAGACCCAACCCCTTCCCCGCGATGAGCATTTTTGACAATGTAGTGATTGGACTAAAGCTTAGCGCTTCTCTCTCTAAGCAACAGCTGACACAAACTGCAGAGGAGTGCCTTAAAAAGGCAGCGCTTTGGGATGAGGTCAAAGATAAACTCCACCGCGAAGGCACCTCCCTCTCAGGAGGACAACAGCAGCGACTTTGTATTGCTCGGGCGATTGCACTGAACCCGCAAGTTCTGCTGATGGATGAACCCACCTCGGCGCTTGATCCTATTGCTGCCGCCAAAGTAGAAGAGCTGATGAAGGATCTTTGCAAAGAGTTTACGGTAATTTTAGTAACTCACAATATGGGACAAGCATCACGCGTCTCTGACTATACCACTTTCCTCATGTTGGGAGAGTTGATCGAACACGCTGCCACTGCCGAGCTGTTTACCAATCCTAAGCACCAATTAACTGAAGATTATATTATGAGAAAATTTGGTTCTTAAAAAAATGTTAACGGAAAAACCTACTTTAAGGAGAGATGACTATGGACCTTACTACTGCAAAATTAAGAGAAGAGATCATTAATATGGCCACACTTGCAGAAAAGATCCTATCACTTTGCCTGCTAGAAAATCCCGATTTTGAAAATGCTGTCTCTTTAGAAAATCAAATAAACAAATATCACACCATTGTTGATGACCTCTGTTTTAAATTTATAGCACTCAAACGTCCAATGGCCAAAGAGCTACGCCTGGCACTCTCGATTATAAAAATCAATACCGATTTAGAGCGGATTGGTGATCTGGCATTTAACATTATCCGTTCAAAAAAACGCCTGCAATCCCCCTGCTCTTTGCTTGCACAAATTGCCAGTGAATCACAGCTAATGCTAAGAGATGCCATTGACTCTTTTTCACAAGCAGATATCAACCTGGCCTCCGATGTTATTCGCCACGACCAGATCGTTAATGAACTTAACAAGCACATTATCCAAACCTATACCTCTTGCAATTTCAAGCAAGAGGGAAGTGAGATCAATTTTGATCATGCTTATAATATTGTTTTAATTGCCAATAAATTTGAACGTGTTGGTGATCACTCTACCAACATTGCAGAAGATGTAATCTTTTTAGAGTCAGGACGCGATGTCCGCCATCAAGTTGCCAAGGAAAAAGAGAAAGAACAAGGAGCACACTAGTCCATGAAAACCAGCATAGTCATTATCGAAGATGATCCTGACCTGCGTGAGATTATCACTACTCATCTTAAAACTCTTGATTATGAAACGCACACTTTCTCTACTGGTGAAGAGGCCTTAAGCGTTCTACCGAAGCTGCTTCCAAATTTAACAATCTTAGATATTATGCTTCCTGGACTTAGTGGAATTGAGATCTGCAAAAAATTACGTTCCCTAACTGCAACTCAAAAAATGCCTATTCTGATGTTAACCGCCCTAACTACTCCTCCGCATATCATACAAGGACTGGATGCGGGAGCTGACGACTACGTAACCAAGCCTTTTGATATTATGGTTCTCACCGCTAGAATTAGGGCCTTACTCCGAAGAAATGAGCATAGAGTAACCATAGAAAAGGCTTCCCCTTCCCCAAAAAGATTAAGCTACAAAAACTTAGAAATTGATCTTCATGAGTATCGCGTTTTCATTTCTGGAAAAGAGATTACCCTTACCTTGACAGAGTTTAAGCTGCTTGCCGCCTTGGTTGCATCGTGTGGAAAAGTTTTAACCAGGTCGGCACTTTTAAACACCATCATTGGCGATGGTATCAATGTCACTCCCAGAACCATCGACACCCACTTAGTCTCCTTACGCAAAAAAATTGGAGATCTCTCCTTGCATATTGAAGCTGTCCGTGGCGTCGGTTATAGGATGATTGATCTATGAATAACAAACCCCTCTTGCAGCACTTAAAAGCTATCCCCGTCAACATTTTTAAAAAAATAACAGTGGCACAACTGCTCATTTTTATTTTTGTCTATATTCTATTAACAACCTTTACCCATTATACTTTAAAAAAAAACATCTTTAATCAAGCAGAAAAACAACTCTCCGAAGAGTTACTGCTCTTAAGTAATCTCATTGAAAAAAATCGACTTACCACCAACCTTTGCCAAACTGGAATATTCTCACCGGCCTACACCACTTCCAGAATTACGGTCATCGATATTAGCGGTAAAGTGCTTTGTGATTCGGTTAAAGATGCGGCACTAATGGAAAACCACTTGCATCGCCCTGAAGTCGAACGTGCACTAAAACAAAAAGTAGGCATCTCCATTCGTTATGGACAGACCTTAAACCTCAATATGCTCTACGGTGCCGTAGTGATCCACTACCCTGAACCCAACCCCCACCCCTCGATTATTTTAAGAATATCCACTCCCCTTTACGATTTAGATAATGTCATTAAAATTTTTGATCACATCTTTATCTTACTAGCAATTCCCTTCCTTTTGTTAGGCCCTTGTGTTCTCATCTGGAACTCCTATAAACTCATAAGACCTGTTAAAGCAATTTTACTCAAACTTTTTTCCATCCAGGAAAAAACGCGACAACTCTTACTCCCACTAGAGAAGTCTCCTCCACAAATTTTCACCAACTCTACCTCCACCTCCTTGAAAGAGACAGATCTTCCGCTTGTTGAAGATTTACTCTGCGCAACTGAGAACAACTTGGATAAACTGAAAAATCTCTCTCAAATAGAGAAGAATAAACTCTCCATCCTCTTAAACTGCACCCCTAATAGCATTGTTGCCATTGACAATAATTTTTCCATCTGGTTTGCTAATAAAAAATTTTGTGAAACTTTTTTCCATAACCGCAAATGGTTACCTAGCAAGGAACATAAACTTTTTGAGCTCTTTAGAGGACCACATCTGACAGCTCTCTTCAAAGAGAGCATCCTCCAAGGCAAAGAGCAGTCTTTACAAGAGATTCAACTCGCAACCACCACCAAGGAAGCTACAGAAAAATCTTTTTTTGAAGTAACGATTTCTCCCATTTTCGATATTGAAAAGGCCACAATACTTGGAGCACTAGCGGTCTTCCACGATATTAGCGCCAGAAAAAAAATTGAACAGGTCAAACTCGATTTTATTAGTAATTTTTCTCATGAGGTAAGAACACCGCTTAGTAGCGTTAGCGGTTATATCCAGCTCTTAAAAGAGCACCCCCTTCCCTATCTCGATAAAATTGAAAGCAATTTAAAAAAGATGGTTCGCCTGTTTGATAACCTACTAGAGCTCTCCTCCATTGAAAGTAAAACACAAATCGCTCATGAAAAGCTATCACTGCACGCACTCACCGAAGAGTCTACTCTAAGTCTCCAAACTATTTATAAACATAAGAATATCTCCTTGGCCATCTCCATTGATCCCACTCTTTCAGAAATTGAAGGCGACCCTCTTTTACTAGAACAAGTTATCACCAATCTTCTCGACAACGCTTATAAGTTCTCTCCTCCCCATACCACCATCACACTTGCTTGGAAAAGTGAACCTCGCTTTATCGTCCTCGAAATCGCCGATCAAGGAGTGGGGATCCCTTTACACGCACAAGAGAGGATTTTTGAACGCTTCTTTCAAGTAGACTCTTCTCATGGAAAAGATCGTGAGGGCAGCGGTCTAGGACTTGCGATTGTTAAACACATCTTACAAAAACACCATGCTATCTTAAAACTGCACAGTCTTTTCGGGAAAGGAACAAAAATCACCATCTATTTTAATCGTGAACCCAAGAGTTTAGGGCCTTTAAGCTAGCGATTTTCTTTATCCAATTTATCCAAATCTTCTTCGCGCTGTTTTATTTTTTTATTAATTTCATCAGCATCAATCTCTAGTTCTAATCCACCAACATTTTTTTTCATTTGCTGAAGATTATCAATGGCATTGCTGCTTTTTATCTGTGCTGCCTGCTGAATATCATTCACCAATAATCCCTTTTGTGCTAACACTCCTCGTACTGCTCTTACGCTCTCGCCAACACTTTTAAGCCAAGGTGTCGCTTCGAGCGTTTGTTCTGTGGTAAAATCGGGATCACTCTGCAAACTTTCACTGGGGAGTGCGGCCAAATGCTCACTCCACTTAATTTGGGAAACCCACTCATAATTTCCAGGAGGGGCAATCGTATGCTTGGCATCCACTACGGTTCCTTCACTGGACTTGACCGGTATCAGCGAATGATCCTCATTCTCTAGAAGCACCACTCCTGCATTCACCGCAACCTTCACGCTTTTTTCCGCCTCTGCAGTCACTGCCACTAAAAATTGTGTCCCCCTTACTCCCATGCTTACATTAGGGGTAGCAACCCTCAGCTTGGGCGCACGTGCAGTATTGTCCATCCGTCGGTGATTAAAAAACCCGATTCCCTTCTCTAAAGAAAAGAAGTAGCTGCTTTGCTCATACTCTGCTTCATTTGCAATAATATCTTTAATCACCACTTTGCTATTGCTAAAAATCTTCATGCACGAATAGTTGCCAAAACATAAAACCAACATGGTGGCCTTATTGGTTTCGATAATGTCATCAACCAGTACCTCATCACCCAGATTTAAACTATTCTTAAAATAGCGCCTGGTGACCACTGCAGATCCTACCAGTTTGGCCACCTTCGGTTTGGGAATAGAAATTTTCACAATCGCTTTAGCAGCAATGATCTTTCCAAAACGAGAAGAGATCTTCCCTATTTTTTTTTCCAACAGATCCCAGTAGCTGATACTTAAGTATCCTCCAATAAAAAGCAATACTAGGGTCAACAAAAGGTTCTGTAGCAAACGAATCATGCCGACTTACCACCCTCATTCACCATTGGATGAATCTTCAGTAAGGCCTCGATCACACCTTTAAAATTTCCAACATCATATTGTGATTTAATCGCTTCTAAAATTTCTGCATTTTTAGCATAATTAAATTCTGTCAAGTACAACTTCTTAACATAACGATGGGCCACAATAAAAATACAACTCATCAGTGGTATCTGTGCTGCATGCATGCGATCAGGAAAGCCATCTCCTTTGGGCCTTTCATGGTGATGGCGAATAACACTTCGTACCTCTAATGGGACAAAATCCACCTTTTCCAGCATATCGCTAATGGTGATAGGATGATGGAGATAAAGATTAATCTTCTCTTTAGAAAATTTCTGCAACTCAGGATCATGTTGATCTTCAACTAACGCTAAATCACTATCTTTTAAAGTAATGTCGTGTAAGAGCGCGGCCATACAAAGATTCTCGGTGTTGCGTTCAGATCCCCACTGCATCTGCTTCACCAGCTCACAACAAACAATGGAGCAAAGATAGCTATGATCATAAATATAATCTTGTTTTGCACGAACAGTAGAGATCAGATTTTTTAGAACTTTATGATTTTCTGCAAGCTTGGTAATATGATAAACCGTCTTTTCCGCCAATTGGATCGCTTCTTTAGTAAACCCCATACTGGAAATGATATCATTAATCACCACATTGGTATAAGAGAGGGCATCTTCAATCTGTTGTTCCGTATACCCACTAGTATCCATCGTAAGAAAGGGGGTTTTATTTAAGGTAACTCCAAATTTGATAAAATCATTATTTTCAATATACAGGTACTCAATGTTTTTCAAGCGTAGTTTATCAATATCTCCACGAAGATAACGATCATTCTTATGGATAATCTTTACATACTTTTGATCGGATAGTTGTAAATAGACATCACAAAGCACATGGTTAAACCGTAAAAATTGAATAACCTTTACTCGGTGAAAAGCTCTGAAAACTTTTCTAGTAACCGAGGGACGCAAAATCTTAACAATGGCACTCCAAAATTCTCCTGGAGAGATGGGAAGTAAAATGTGCTCATTACGAGGGTTATCTGTTTTTAGAGTGACCAGCTCCTCAATCATCTCTGGCAAATCACCACTTAAGAGCACAAAAGGAATCGAGGGGTAATGCTTTCTTGCAAAGGTATAAAAACCACTCTCATCGATATTATTAGCGTATAAGATTAACTCCACTCGGTCTGAAGATTGCAGACGCTCGATCGCCATATTCTTGCTATTGGCCTCGACTACCTTTACTCCCTCTAAGATATTATCAAGATAGATCGAGTAAATTTGTCTCTCTTTATCATTACCATTTACAAATAATATATTCATATTTTTCACCAATACATTATCGCGATTGTTATTGCTATTGCTGTTGCTGTTGCTTCCCTGCCTAAAAGCTTATCGTTCTATTGCAATAAAACCATTAGTAATAAAAAACAGGGCCAATGACTTTTGCATTTCGGTAACTTATAATCTACACAAATAGATTACTATTGTAGGTAGAAACCAAAAAGACTCCGTGCGAAAATATCAAATAAATAAGGAGACACAATTATGTTTCAACTCATAAAGTTTCTGCTTGTGTTGCTTTTAACCCTCTCTTATTCTTGCTCTCTCTCTTTTGCAAAGAGTACTGCTACTACGACAGATGATCTCTTAAAACAGATAGAGAGTGCTGAAGAGAGTAAGCTTCCAAAGAGAGCGCTAGAGCTAGCACAAAAACTAGAGCTTGCCGCTAAAGCAGAAGATAAAAAAGGACTTTATGTGCGTGCTATTGCTAAACGCATTTTAAACCAGTGCCACATTCTTGGGAAGATGCCAAAAGACAAAATACGCATCCTCCAAGCAGAAATTGCTAAAGTAGACATGGAGTCACTCCCACTAGTAAAACTCATCCTCGCTAAATGGTTTTGGCACTACTACGAGCAAAATCGTTTTAAATTTGCAGAGCGTACCCAAGTGCAAGCTGGCAGCAGTGACGATAAAGATGACGATTTTACTACCTGGGATTTAAACAAAATCCAAAGAGAAATTCATCATCTCTATCAGGAGGTATTAAAAGACAAATCTGCATTAAAAAAGATCAAAATTTCCGATTATGAAGGAGTAATCGAAGGTGGGAATATTTTCAACACCAAGACTACAACTCTTTATGAGTTTGCACTCCTGGAGATGATTCAATTTTTTAAAGCTAGTGATCAACCAGCACTCCCACTCTACCAAGAGTTAGTCTACTATTATCAACAAAACAATTTCGTAGAGGAACTAATCACTATAAAGGTCGCTCGCCTTAAATACCTCTATGCTGATACCGCTGATCCCGCAAAAAAAGCAGAGCTTAAAAAAAGTTTAACTTCCCTGATCGCAAAGCATGCTGCTCTTGCCAGCTCTGCACTTGCAAGTCATGAACTAGCACAAGCTTTTTATGATGAGCAAGAGTTCAGCAAGGCGGCCCTAGTCTGTGAAAAGGCAATCGAAAAACATGCGAACTCCGATGGAGGAAAACTGTGTGCCAACCTCACTCATCAAATTAAAAGAGCACACTTTTCCATCAAAACTGAAAGCTCCATTAATGAAGACAATTCCACACTCAGCATAAGCTATAAAAATATCTCTAAAATCTATTTTCGCCTCATCGCAGATACCACACCTATACCTAAAGCTTTCCCCGATCTCAATACTCTACTGAAGCAGACTACAATCAAAGAGTGGTCTATCGAGCTACATCCGACCAGTGATTACAAAGAGGCCTTAGAGATTTTCCCTCTACCAGAGGTGCCTCACGGTTTTTATCACCTCTTCGCCTCCTCTGCTCCCGATTTTAAGCAAAAAGCAGATTTACATTTGAGCTACACCTCGTTTTGGAGAAGCGATTCCCTCTTGCTCATTAAAGAGGAGAATCAAGCACTCAAAGGTTTTGTGCTTGATGCTCACACAGGAGCGCCCTTGTCGGATACCACCCTCGAGGTTTATGAAAATAACCAGCAAGATCACTATCAAAAAGTCGCTACCACCAACACAAATGGTGATGGCATTTTCAGCTACGAACCTTTGGCCAAGCAAAAATCTTACCTCAACTTAGGCCGATACTTTAAAGTCATCTCTCCCCAAAATGGAGATACGCTTTTCACCTCTTACTTGCAGCAAAACCCAAGCTTGCAAAAGCATCAAGGGACAAAGGCGTTAATCCTCACCGATCGTGCAATTTATCGCCCCTCACAGCGTATCCACTTTAAAGTGATCTGCTACTCTTTTGACCAAGAACGAGAGCAGTATGCAAGCAAACAATGCAAAAACCTCGAAGTAAAACTCTACGATAATAACCAACAAGAGCTTGCGAAAATGGTAGGCAATGCTAATGAGTTTGGCTCCTTTGCTGGCGATTTTCTGATTCCCGCCCATACGCTACTTGGCGACCTCTCTTTACGAACCTCCTCGCCCACAGGCGAAGCACAGGTCAAGGTGGAGGAGTATCGTCGTCCTAAATTTGAGATCACCCTCACCCCACCAGTGGCCCAGTTTCGCTTAAATGATAAAGTCTCCATCAGTGGCAAGGCGGTTACCTATGCAGGCGCTCCTCTCCCTGCCACTTCGAGAGTTAAATATCGCATTGTACGCAACGTGGAGATGCCCCCCTGGTGGTTCTATTGGAAAATGCTCCTCCCCTCCTCTAAGGCAATGGAGCTAGGTCATGGAGTAACCAGCTTAAATGATCTGGGTGAATTCTCGCTTAGTTTTGTTGCCACTCCCGACGCTAAAATTGATCCTAAAAGCAAACCGCACTTTACATTTAACCTTGAGGTAGAGGTCACCGATGCCACTGGAGAGACCCACGCTCAAAGTTTGGAGTTTAAATTAGGGTATACTGCTCTAAGTGCAACCCTTAGTAGCATTGATTGGTTACTAGAGGAGTCTCCTACTGCTATCACCATCACCACCACTACGCTTGATGGAAAGGAGTGTGCTGCCAGTGGTACCCTACAAATTTTTGAGCTGCAAGCTCCAGCTAGGCCCAAACGTACGGCCACGACCACGACCATGGCCATGGCCAAGCCCCTTGCCAAAGAGATCATTGCTTCTTGGCCCCAAGGAAAATTGCTCGAATCGCAAACTTTTGCCACCTCCCTCGATGGAAAAAGCACGCACTCCTTTAAACTTAAAAGCGGTGCCTACGTTGCCATCCTCACCAGTAAAGACCAATTTGCACAAGAGGTTATAGAAAAACACCACTTCATTGTTTTTAATAAAGAGGAGTTTAAATTACCACTCCCCTCTTTTTTCACCTTAAATAAAACTAGCTTTGCTCCCTCTGAAAAGCTAGAGGCCTTATGGGCCACTGGTTATGGCAGCGGTCGTGCTTATATCTCATTCTTACAAAATGGCAAAAGCTTTAAATCCTACTGGACAGCAAAGAACAGTGGCCTTCACTTTATCAACTTACCCATCACCAAGGAGCACCAAGGTGGATTCACACTGCAAATCTTATTCGTGCAGGAAAACCAAATCTATTTTTACAACCAATTGATCACAGTCACTCGTCCTGAAAAACGCTTAAACCTCTCTCTAGAGACCATTACGAATAAACTAAAACCCAATGAAGAGCAGCTCTTCACTTTAAAAATTTCCGATGCACAAAATAGCAGCTCTACGGCAGAGGTGGTGGCCACCATGTACGATGCCTCTCTAGATGCCCTCTTCACTGCACACACCTTTCCTAACTTCTCCTTCTCCTATTGGAGTGATACTCTTGCTAGTGCCTACTCCTCCACTCTTACAAGCAAAGAGATGAGAACCTATCAAACGCCCCCTCACCACTACACGCATGTCGAGCGCCGCTATCCTGAGTTTACGGCAGATATCGCTTATCAATTTAATCAACTTTTCCCTCAAGCGTTTTCTCCTCTTGATGGCCACCGCTCCTTTGCGAAAATGAAAGGGGGCATGGAGATGATGCAGATGAGTGCGAGCACGATGATGGAAGATAGTCCCAGTACTCCTCTTAGTACTCCTCCTAGCACACCCATTCGGAGTAACTTGCAAGAGAGCGCCTTCTTCTATCCTCAACTCTTAAGCGATGAAAAGGGAGTGGTCAAAATCGCCTTCACCTCCCCGCAAGCGCTGAGCAAATGGAACTTCATGGCCTTTGCTCATGGAAAAAAGAGCGAATTTGGAACTCTAACCAAGGAGTTCATCACCCAAAAAGAGTTGATGCTCACCTTGAATACACCCCGTTTTGTAAGACAAGGCGACAGCTTTAAGCTTATTGCAAAAATTGATAACTTAAGCAATGAGGATCTAAAGGGCGATGCCTCTCTCGAGCTCTTTGATGCCAAGAGTGCGGCCTTGGTAACCTCCAACTTTATTCCCACGGACAAGAGCAAGCAAAAGAGCTTTTCTGTGCCTGCAAAAAAATCGACAACGCTTAGCTGGCAAGTGCATATCCCCGATGTCACCTATCCCCTTCAATATTTAATCAAGGCCTCGACTAAACAGTTTACCGATGGAGAGGAGGGTGTGATTCCCATTCTTCCTCGAAAAATTTTTGTTCAAGAATCGATGCCCTTTTGGATTAATGGTAAAGGCAGCAAAGATTTTCTCTTCACAAAATTGGCAAACTCCAAGGCCTCGCTAGAGCACGAAAAATTAATCGTGCAAATGGTCTCCAATCCCCTTTGGTATGTAGTGCAGTCACTTCCCTACCTTCGTAAATCATCTCTTGAGTGTAGCGATTACCTCTTTGAACGTTTATTTGCAAACTTGCTGGGTGAAAAAATTGTTGCCTTAAATCCGCTGATTGAAAAAACGTTTGCAAAATGGAAGTTCCCTCCCACCTCTCCCCTAAAGGCCAAACAAGATTTAAAAAGTGTTACTCTAGAGGAGACCCCTTGGGTTAATGAAGCAAAAGATGAAGAGCAAGCAAGGGCCGAGATCGCTAAATTTTTTGACAAAAATAACTTACAACAAGAGCTGGCACTTGCTTATCAAGAGCTAGAAGCACGCATGCTACCCTCGGGTGGATTTGCTTGGTTTGCGGGGGGTGAGATCGACCACTACACCACCCTCTATATTGTGAGCGGTTTTGGAAAACTTAAGCACTTAAATGTTAACACTAACTACACTCTAGCAATGCGATCCCTTGCCTCCCTTGATAACTTTATCCAAAAACAATACCAAACAATTACAAACGACGGTCACAAAGAGCAAAACCACTACTCCCATCTCATTGCCTACTACCTCTATGGCCGCTCCTTCTTCTTAAAAGATGCTCCTCTTAACCAACACCATCAAGAAGCAGTAAACTACTACCTAGAACAAGCAGCAAGGTATTGGCCCACACTTAATTCACGCTTAAGTGAGGCCAACACTGCTCTCGCCGCTTACCGCTTTGGCAAAAAAGAGCTCACACGCGCGATCACAAAGTCGCTGCGCGAGCGCGCTCTTCACGACAAAGAGATGGGAATGTACTGGGGAGATGAGGAGTGGGGATACTCTTGGTATCACGCCCCGATAGAAACTCAAGCACGCATCATCGAACTATTTTCAGAGAGCATCTCCCCTCTTCCAAGCAAAGAGCTGGAGGAGATGAATATTTGGGCCTTAAAGCAAAAGCAGACACAAAGTTGGAAAACCTCCAAGGCCACCGCTGAAATCATCTACACCATGCTCTACACTAATCCCAAAGGAATTACTCTCCTCGCAAATCAAGCGATCACTAGCGTAAAACTTAGCAACAAAGAGCTCACGCCGACAGCAGAGGAGGTAAGTGATGGAAGTGGATACTATGAAAAGCGCTTTAGCGCTAAAGAGATCACAGCTTCTATGGGCCACCTCTCCCTTGTTAAAAAAGAGGATGGCATCTCTTGGGGAGGCCTCCATTGGCACTACTTTGAAGATCTCTCCAAAATCACTCCTCATAAAACGCCTCTCTCTCTTAGCAAAACGCTTTGGATTAAGCGCAATAGCAAAAGTGGTCCTACTCTCCATCCCCTAGAGAAATCCACACCAGTACTCGGAGATAAACTGGTAGTTCGTCTAAAACTTAAAGTCGATCGCGACATGGAGTATGTGTACATGAAGGAGATGCGTGCTTCTGGCACAGAACCGTTAAATGTGCTCTCCAGCTGGAAATATCAAGATGGACTCTCCTACTACGAATCCACCAAAGATAGTGCCACCCACTTTTTCTTTCCCTATCTTCCCAAAGGTACTTTTGTCTTTGAGTATGAGTTATCACTCACCCATACGGGCCACTTTCAAACTGGCATCGCCACCATTGAGTCTCTCTACGCACCCGAATTCTCCTCTCATTCGCAAAGTTATTCCTTAAAGGTAGGAGCAATCTGATCCAAAATTAAAAAAACGCTTTAAGAGAAAATCGTCCTCTCGTACCATGACAAGAGAGTCTGCTTCTTTATATGATAGTGGCGTCATAAGTTCCAACAAGGTGGTTTTTATGGCCGACATTCTTTATAAACTCCTCGTAAAATCGACAAACTCTTTTGCTCATGACACCCCCGACTCCTCCCTCAACCCCTCTCACTATGAGTGTAAGCACATCGTAGGTAAGGCCAGTGAGAAAACTTTTTGTGTTTTAGTCTTTGCACGCCTGCTTGCCTGGGTTGCCCTTTGGTGCCTGCTTGCCTGGTTGTATCAAACCTCTATCGCCAGCACTTAAATTTTATATCAGACTTTTCGAATACGATAATGCCCAGGGAAGCTTTAAATTGCTTATATTTTGTAAAAATTGGATGACTAAATTTTTCTGGAACAAAAAACGTCATTGTCAGACGCTTTCAATTCATGAGAGTCAACACCATGAAGTACTTTTGCTTTTGCACGCTTCTGTTAATCTCTAGAGTCGATCTATTCAGAAACATGATTCTTTAACCTGGATTTATAAGTATGGAAAGAGAAACTGAATTTTTAACTCACTGTTTTTCCGATTCCTATTATGAAATACGCAATGAGATGTTGAAATGGGTTCGTAGGCGTTGGCATCTCGATCGAGCTACAATTGAGGATGTGGTTTCAGAGGGGTTTATGCGAGGTTGGCAGTGGCGTGAACGATTTGAATCAATAGACCACGCTAAAAACTGGATACATAAGAGTATCAATAATCTTATCATCTCCCATTTTCGCAAACAGCGGCACATTCTATATTTGGGAGAATTAAACTTAAATGAAGAAAGTGATCATGGAAAATATATCGCCTACTATTTCCATATCAGTGCTAACCATGAGAATCAAAATCATACTCTACAAAGCGAGTATCGCGAATTGGAAAAGTTGTTCGATAATTGCAAAAATCGGCAAAGGGCCAAAGTGGCGGTGTTGTATTATAAGCAGGGTATGAGTGTAGCAGAGATCGCTTATGCGCTCAAGATGAAACAGAACACAGTGCTCTCACATATTTATCGCTTTAGAAAAGATGCTAAAGTACTCTTCGCTGACGCATAAAATGCATCACTAAAGACTACTCTTTAAAAAATCCAACATAAGACCAGGGGTTTGGATCTCCTTCGAGATAAATTTGGTAGCGCAATAATGTTGCTTTGGAATCCTCAATGCATGGAAGATTAAGGGGTACTCCCGGTTGATCACACTTTCTTGTTAAAATGTGAGTTAGGTGATCAAGAATTGTTTCTTGCTTACTCTTGGGTAATGAAAAAAATTCTGAGGCAAAGGGAGTTGGTGGTGTTCCTGCTTTAGGGGTGAGATAGGCCAAAATAATCTGCTTAGAATTCTCTTCTTGGGTTAAGGCCACTTTTAAGGCCTCTTCATTAAAGTCTGTTTTCAAGTTTAAAGGCGCGCGCATGGCCCTATCTTGATCGATCATCTTTGAAAGAATGCGAGTGCGAACAAGAGAGAGAAGCTCTGTTTGCAAGAGAGATGAAGTGGGGGTGGTGATTGTAGTCGTAAGAAGTTTGCCAAAACTTTGCGAAGAGGGATTCATCGTCGTCCACGCGGTAGTAAACGATTGCTCAAAGCGCGCCTTTAATCCAATTAAGACTCGCTTAAAAAGAGTTTCACGACATTTGGCCCCTGCCTTGGTATAAGGGAACTCTTCGCCAAGATCTTGAAGCGATCCAATCCAACCCGCTTCATGCCACGATAAGAGCATGCGAGAGTCGGTTCCTCCTATCACACCATCATCAAAGGGACAAAGACTTTGGGTAAAGAGGTCTATTTTTTGATGACGTGTAGGGTGAAGCAGACCTTCTCGTGCTAATTGTGTGTAGCTTTTGCTCATCACTGTAATAGAGATATTACTTAACTCTTTAAAGAGACTTTTCTGGCATCCCGTTTTAATGAGGTCATCGACAGGACCTGGAATTGTTAAAGTGCTCTCTCGAAATTCTAGAGCAAAACATTGGGTAAATAATCCACGCAGAAGTGCCACGCGATCTTCGCTAAGCGCGCTGCCGCTGGTATCTGTTATCTCTAAGGCCGGTAAATTTTTTTCTCTCTCCTTATCGTAAAAGTCGTTAACGCTTAAGTCTTCCCAGCTTTTTTCAAGGAGACTCCAATGACGCCAAAAGGGTGGAACCCTTTCTGGTGGCAGCAGTTGCAACTTTCCGGTGTCTGTGCCTGTGTTCGTAGTTGAACGATCTTGGGCGCTGACAATAATCTTTCTCGTGCGATCATCCCCACTACTCTCATCTGCAAGAGTAGTGAGCTGTTCGCTCTTTAATGCCTTTAAAACTTCCAGCATTTGAGAATAACCGCTATGGTGTTCATCCCAAAGTTTTGCAGAATCGTGGGAAGCCTTAAACGATAGTTCAACGGCCCCAACCGCAATCGTATCGGAGGGAGCGGCCTTAAGCTCAAGTTTTCCGATCTTTACTGTGGAATCGGGATCATTGATAGCAGGCGCAGGTGTCGGTATAGATCCAAGATTGGGATTGGACCCGGATCCAGACCCGGATCCAGAATCGGAACCGGAACCGGAACAAGAGAGTAATCCCAATACCAGAGACATGGTCATGATCAGAGCGATAAATCTTTTTTTTCTCATAATCCCTCTCTACTAAATTTAAGCAACAAATGCTAAAGACAAGGTAAAAAAGCACCATTAGAGCTGCGATGAAAACAAATATTGGTGGCCAAAGGAAAGTCTGTAATAAAAATCGCTGAGGTTGAGGTAGCGGCCGCTGTGACCGTTACAAGCGTTCCTGCAATGGAGAACGGAAGATTTAGACGGCCTCGATGCTTTTTGAGTGATCGCACTCCATGACTCGTTAGAAGCAATGTTAATGAGGCCTTACCTTGAAGAGAGTCCTCTAAGAGGAAATCGCTCTTGGGTAAGAAAGGAACAACTCCTTCGACGTCGATATCGCCGGTACTCGCTTGAAGCAGAGAGTGCCCAGCATTTAATTGAAGAAATTTTATAGAGGGATTAGGCATGAACTGTTGATAGCGCTTTAGTGCCTGAACCGTTATTGCTTCCAATCCAATCTGAATGGGAAGCTGTAAGCGTCCTCCGGGAGAGGCATAAAATTGGAAAAGGGTGATTGGCCACTCAGTAAGAAATTCTGGCGAGGTCGCAGGAGAGGTTTTGAGTTGATGCTTTTCAAAGATTCGGTGAAAACGATGAAGCTGAGTTAGGCGCGTCTCTAGCGACACTTGCTCCCCAGCTTTGGCCAATAACGCTTCATAATTTGTTTGGATCTCTCGCCACTTGCGCAGCTGTTCTTCAAAGAATGGCCTTAAAGTGCTTGGTGCTGTTTGGGCCTGAAATTCCAGCTCTTGAACTCGCTCACTAATCATATCTACGCTCTTGACGTAGTGATTGCCGGCCAAAACTTTAAGCGCATCTCGAACCTCTTGCTCATCTGCTTGCAACGAGGAGTCGATAGTGAAGATGATCTCTTCACTGCGATCAGAGTCAGAGGCCAAGAAGGCCTTCGGTGTGACGTAAAGAGTGAGAGGAGTAACTCCGGCGCTCGTATCACTTAAGATATTTAACGTCATCAGCGCTGAGGCCTCACTCAGAGTGAGATCGCCGCTAGTGGTCATCTCATGGAGACGAGGCAGCTCTGTAGGAACAATCTCGGCCGTCACGAGTATGGGTGAGAAGAGAAGGGTAAGCGCTAAGAGCGGTAACCCTGCTCTAGAAGGTTTGGGTTTCATTTAATTAGCTCCATTTGTTGTCCGCTTGAGGTAATCGATAACTGCATCGACGGCCGCAATTTGACAAGGTAACTTGGAAAAAAATTGGTGCTCCTCTTGTAGTAAGGCCTCCCACGCCTCCTTTTTTTGCCCAAACTCCACCATCGCAAAGAGTTGCTCTTTGCGAAGACTACTTAAACCGCTAGGAGGCAAGTTGCGAATAGCTTCGGCCAAGGAGACCTCTTTTAAGATGGGAAGCACATACTCTTGGCAATACTTCACCCTCTCTCCAAGCGCTCTTCTCATGTTTTCACTTAATTGCTGCTCACACTTATCCGAGACTGCGTGAAAGCGTTGGATATAACCAACAAGCCATCCCGACTTATAACCGGCCACATAGTAGTCACCCGGTGGTACTCGAAAATGAACTGCAGTATGAAAGAAGGTTTGAACTGCAGAGGAGTTGATTGTAAGAAAAGTGCAATCATCGATAAAAAAGTGGTCAAAATAGGAGCGACCATCAGCAATTCCTAGCATGAGGCCTTCATTTAAGAGCATGATCATCTCCAATAGAGCGTCGTGATCATCATCCTCCGCGGCCGTTGCTGCTGAAGATGGAGGAAGCGAAGAGAAAAAAAAGAGTAACAAAAAGAGCAGGAATTTCATGAGTGCATCCTTGGCCTAATAAATAAACGCCTATAAAAGGGCCGCAATATCAAACCACAAAGTGGAGTCGCTTTGGAGTTTAATTTGAAAGCTATAGATCCCAACTGTGGAGTCTTTAATGCATTTCCCTTTTCCCTCGGTAATAATCGGCCCTACATTATCGCGTGGACATTTTCTGGTGTAGAGAGAGGTAAACTTTTTCAGTACTAGCTGCTGCTTCTCCGTGGAAAGTTTCTCCAATGCCTTGGCAAACTGACTCGGAACAACGACAGTCGAGTTAGGATTGGTCGTAGAGGGAGAGTTTCTAGCGACGAGAAGATACGCTTTAAGCGCTTTAGCTAAATTGGGGCGCACCCCTTCACTGACATCTTTTTCAATGCTCATTTCTAAAGCAATACGATTGACGTCTCTGGGGTTAAACGCCTCATTCATCGAAGCCTCGTCTAAAACTTTAGGCAAGAATTTTCTTTTGGCCAATCTTATCATCGTTTCTAGAGGAAGTAAGGGACGATCAATACCCACCTCTACTAAGTGGTCAACAAAACTCTTTCCTGTTATATTTAGACTCTCTATCGTCGACGAAAACGATTCTTGAAAACGGGTTTTAAGCCCAATCATGACCTTTTTTAAGAGTGTCTCTCGACATTGCGCTCCTGCTTTAGAGTAGGGTTGTTCTCCCAGATCTCTTGCAACCCAGTTGGCCTCTTGAAGAGAGAGTAAAAGTTGCGGATTGGTTCCTCCGATCACTCCATCATCCAAGGGACATAAGCTTTGAAGAAAGAGGTCGAGCTTCTGATGGCGTCTTGGATGAAGTGTCCCCTCCATGGCCAAATCCCAATAACTCTTATTCATTACTTTGATTGAGACATCCTGTAGCTGCTCTAAGAGAGGAGCACGACAACCCTCTTGAATGATCGGTTCATAGTAGCTGGGAATTTTTAATCCTGGTTCTCTAAAGGCCAGCGCAAAACATTGGGCAAAGACTCCCCGTAATAGTGCTAAGCGATCTTCATCGAGTGCTGCTCCATTGGCATCGGTTATCTCTAAGGCCGGAAGTTTTTTTTCCAAATTTTTGTCAAAGAAGTGGAGCTGGCTTAGCTTTTGCCACTCCTGTTCGAGTGTACTCCAACTCTTCCAGAAGTTGGGGATTCTTTCATCGTCTTCATTTAAAAGCTGTAGGTGAGTAACCCACTCTGAGCGAACTGCAAGGAAGTATTCATTAAGATCATTTCCTCGATACCCACGGTAATCGATCTTCAAACCCTCTTGTTCAATCGCTTTAAGGAGTTCTCCCATTCTCCCCACGTTACTATGGTTTTGGTACCAGATTTGGGAGTACATGGAGTTTCCTTTTAAGACGATCTCAATGGTGTTTTCCGCTTGAGTCGATGGCACGGCAGTTATCGAGAGAGTTCCTCCTTCGGGTTCAGCGCAGATAGGAGAAGAAAAAGAGGAGGAAAGCAGTATTAAACAAGATAGAGTTAAAATTTTTTTTTTCATAATGCTCTCATTTGATATGAAGTGATGATACTATGTATGGTGTTTATGAAGGAGTTAAGTCTCCGCTAGTACTCTCTCTAGTCTCGATTTTAGAGTTACTATTTCCTTGATCATACTCTTCAGAATTTTGGCAAGGTATTCCCGGTCTCTCGTCATCGTTTGTGAACTTCACACAAATTTGATCAGGGAGATCGACCATCCGATCAAAGTTTTTATCGACGTTATAGGTAAACTCGCGATCGAGTACCACTTGTTGATCAAACTCTTTCTTACGAATATAGTGGAAGGGCATTTGCGTCTTGTAATATTGAAGTACCAGATGCTCTATTGTACGACACTCTTGATGTTCTCTAGAAACGCGAGCTAGGCAAGCACCAAAGATTTTGTTCACACAGACGGTGGTAATCACCCTCTTGCACTCATTGGATAGGTGTTTTCCCCAGATTTGGTGCCACTGCTCTGGCATCACCGATTTATGGTGTCCGGCCTCTTGGTTAATTAACTGCTCTAGCATCTCATCGCGCATCTGTAAGCTTGCCTGCTTAAGTTGCATGAATTCACTAACAAATCTCTGTTTTGCATCTTGAATGAGATTTAATTCGGAAGCATCAAATTTACCGTCTTCCCTCAACTTATCATCGTTGCAGCTAATATTATCGGCCGAAAATTGTGGCTTATCGGTGACTGGAAAGTAGAGATCGTCGTTGGCGTACTTCTTAAGCTCTACCTTTAAATCACCAGCAAGGCGTGTATCGAAGTGGCACTTAAGAGTGGCACTAATGGTGTTGGGAATAAATACCTTAGTTACTGCACGAATGGGAAGGTTATAAGGCTTTTTCGCCCGTGCATGGCTTTTTAAGCTATTAAAGCCCACGTTACTCATTTCAAACTCGATGGTTCCACCATTAAGTGAAATCGAAAACCTTCCATTTCTAAAGAGGTCGGCCCCGAAAATCACACTATCAATAGGCGAGGACTCCACGGTTGTTCCCGTATTATCGGTCACCGCTCTCTGTGAGAGGTTTTGTAAAGTTAAGGTAACAGGCTCAAGCGAGGAAAGCTTTTGAAAGCGGAGGTGAGGATTTTTTGCTCTAAATTCGTTAAAAAACGCAATCTGCTCCTCTGTAAAACCGCTGACTAAGGAGATCCCAAATTTGTGACGCCCAAGGGTTTTGGATCGTCGAACAAGCGTCTTTAGTTGCCCATCATCCACATCAGAGGGCGCAACAAAGCCATTAACAATAAAGGCCTGGATAATTCCTGTCTTATAAAGATCTTTTTGAGTGGCGTTTAAGTAGGCAAATGCCCTATCTACTGTTTGCCCGGCCACGGCTTCAACTTGATAAGGGAACTTCAGTGGGGTAGGGGTAAGGGAGTCTTTCTCTGAAGCGTAGGTGGGTACGGTGGCCGCTGTAAAAGCACTATCGGTATTACCGGAGAACGGACCGGTTTTAAAGGCCTCATCGGCAAGCGCATCAGTCACATCTTTTACTCTCTTATTCCACTTGCGGGTATCACGAAAGACCTCCATTGCATCCTCCTCTTCAAACATGGAGGCGCCATTTCGACCGACTCTAAGTGTCGGTGTCCACCAGAGAAGGTTGGGATCATCAGTGTCTTTATAGAGTACTAATGAGGACATAAAGGATTGGACTTTATTACTAAGCCCTTGTGTATTTAGTTCCTCAGGCGGTAGGGCCATCGGAGCTGCAAAGCTTGAATTGATACTAAATCCTATTCCTATCAACGCTAAAAGCCCTTTGCTAACAAAGGATGACCCGTTTTTCATATGTATACACTCCCTTTTACAGATAAAAAATTTATTGACTCTCTTGGCAAGCACTTCGTCTTCAAAGGGTGAATACGTTTGAAGCACAATAGATATTGCAGAAATTGCACAAAAAATAAATTCAAGTGCAATATTACAAAATCTTGTGCGTATTAACTTTTGTATAAACGAGGATAATAGGGTGATAAAAAAATTTTCTATTCTTATCAGTATCATCTTGATCGTGATCGTGATTTTTACGATTGCTGGTTTACTAAGGAGAACATCAAATCAAGATTCGGAGGCATCAAATAGTTTGACTGTCGTCAAAGGCAATCTTGCTCCTACACTTATGAATGCGGAACAATCTTTTCCCCTTGTTGGCAGCAGTAAAAATGAAAGTGAAAGTGAGAGTACTACCGTTACTACGGCCGTTGATGAGATTGATGAGTTACCAGCTGCTCCTCCTAAAGTGACGCCTCATAAACCGCCTAAGCGAAAAATTATCAACCATCCTAGACTTGGTAAGGTGGTCGAGATTGTTTATGAGACCGGAGATGTTTTATATGAACCGGCCGATCCGGTTGTAGAATTTGGTTCTAATGGACCAAGGGTCATTGAAATTGAAGAAGAGGGATCATAACCATGAAACGATTGAAAGTCGCTACTTCTCTGTTTCTGCTGTTGTTTGCTGTCGAGGTGATAGCATCGGAACTCATCGATTTAAACCTCTGTGTGCGCTATCAGCGCTTAGGAGGAGTAGAAGCGATGGCCTTGGTGAAAATGGGTTTTCCATCTCTGGAAGATGGGGCCCGACCAAGTGATGAAGCGTGTGAACGCATTGATACCTTTTTTGAGAATGTGGTTCGCGCGATTTTATTGCATTCATCTTCATCAAACGGATCTCTCTCCTCAAACGATTGTTGGCTAATGGGCGCCTTTTCAGGGGCCTATCAACAAAAATTCCTCTTGGAATCGCTCTGTGGAAAACTTCCTCCCATCGATTTAAATCTTGTAAGAGTAGCGTGCGATCACAAAGCCAGAGAGATTCTGGCGACGGGGTGTGATCGTGAAGGCAGAATCGATCGGCAAACTCTCTTAATGCTACAACAGTTGAGTGAGAAGAGTGTGGCTTCATCGGTGTGCCAAAAGGCAATCAATCAGCGGATGATCATCAGTGCAATGAATGGAGATTGTGGAGGAGGAAGATGAGGAAGATGATGAAAATGAAAAGTCGTTTTTTAAGAAAGTTCATACTAGGGTTTAGTCTTGTTCTTGGCTTAAACCTTAACCTTATCATGGCCGCTGAACAACAAAATCTTCCCAATACAGTTCTTCAACCTCTATCGCCTTTTGAACAAGGGGTGTGTCGTACTATGCGCCGAGATGGAGCAAGGAATGCTCTCATCAAGCTCACCCTCTCGGGAAGCGATTGCGAGCAAATTCTCAATACCTTTGATGCTCTTGCGAGTGAGCGTTTAAAACAGGTGGCCGATCCGCAAGGAGCAAATCTCTTACAGCGCTGTTTTCTCGCGGGTTATAGAGAAGGGGTAGTGACAGGTTTACAAAACACATTAGAGTTCTGTTTATCTACGGCCGATCTTGCTGCAAAAGCAGGGTATGTGCTTGGGCGTACCATCTGTTTTCTCCAAACCAAAGCTTATCCGGTTATTATTTTGCAATTGACTGCAGAAACAGAGCGAGGGGATAGTGGATACGATCCGAAGAAATTTATCTTTACTACCGATCCCACCATCGTTTGGGGAAAAGTTTTAGAGCACTCCTCATCTTTTGGTTTTGCGGCCGGATGTTTGATGGGAGAGAACGATTATGTCAATGGTAAGAGCTATAGCAATGAGGGCGTCATTGTCGAGGATAAAGATCTACCGTGCTATGCCGGCGATAAGGTGGGATCTGCTCTCGGAAAAGCGTACGGTGGCAGCTTTACTCCCGATCTACAAGCGATAGCAACAGCAGTTCCACAAGCAGTGCAGGCAGATTTTTTAAAAGGTTTACAACAAGGATGGAATAGAGGGGAGAGCAGATGAATGCACGTCTATTGGCAATAATCACCATCGTGGTGGTAACCATAGTAACCGTTAGCGTGTTTACCTTATGGCCTGAAAAGCAGCAGGAGCGAGTCGTTTTTAAAGGCCAGGTAGATACAATAAACTCGGACTTGAACCCGAACTCGAATTCGAATTCGAACGATGTCTTAAAAATGGCCAAGAAGACACTACAACAGGTACAGCTTGAACTGGCGCGCGCCAAAAAAGAGGAGGCGCAGATAACCGGTTTACCAGCAGAAACGCTCCAGCATTTGGATGAATTAGATAAAATGAAAGAGAATTTACAAGCATTGGACTTGAAGCTTACCTCTTTTGCTAAAGAATTAAAGCAGATTAAAGAGCGAGAGAGTGCTTATGTTTTAAACAAGAAGATAAAAGATATAAATATAGAGGAAGAGATTACCCTGGCAGAAATGAAGCAGCAATTGATCAGAGATTTATCAGAGTGGACTAAATTAATAACCGATTGATGATTGATCTGGAGATATACTTATGTTTGTTTATAAAATCGCCAAGATTGCAACCAAGTCTTTGTTAATAGTGTTAGTTGCGCTCTCAATGCAACAGTTTGCGTATGCAGAGATGTTGTTGCCGATGTACAATTATAAACTTCCTTTTATCAAAGGACTTGGAAATAAACTCTATCCTGGTGTGATGGTCAATACCACTAGTGATGGAAATTTTTACGTTCAACCCACCACTACTATCTTTTATGAACCCTCCTTAGCGGAGGTGGTGGCCAAAGATAAGGCGGTTTCGGTGGCCGCCAACTGCCCGGTCGTTAAAATTGAGTTGGATAATGAGCTCGCTTTAGCACAAGCGATGCAAGGGTTGATCAACATCTTAAAAAGTAGTGAGATAAATTTAGATCAGAAGATTATTAAACAGGCCCAGGCCTCAGGTCAGTGCTCCTACTGGAATACCATCGCTGAGACCAAACAAGAGGTCATGAATGTTCGAAGAGAGGCATTAAGCCCGTTGGTGATCAAATTGCAACTGAAAGAGGCCGATTTGCAAACTTGCAAAATTCTCCATTCAGCTGCTCCGACAGAGTGTGATCCCATACGTAATGAGATCCAGAGCTTAAAATTGGAGATAGTGCAACTAAATGGGAAGCTACAAGAAGCGATAACAGAGTGGTTGCAGGCCCGACAATCAGGGGCCCCTCACTGCGCTAGTGCCGCCTCCTATTTACGAGAGATCAACGAGATCACGCAAGCGATTGCTGGAATTAGAGGAACAATTCTGACCATGCAAAATCAGGTGAGTGAGACTATTATTCGCATGGGTGAAGAGTATGGTGGTAGTGCGGGCGCGGTCATCTCCAATCATGCTCGCAAACAGCAAGAGGAGCTAGAGAGGGCCAATCCAGGTTATATTTTCCGCCCTATCGACGCTAAAAAGGTGTATTTCCATTTTCTTCCCGAGGCCCAGGATTGGGATAAAACCATTCGTCGTCGTACGGTGATCGGTGTTGCCGTCCAAGGTGCGACAACCTCTGCAGGTACTTCGCTCACCGACTCCTTCGCACGTCAAGTGGTCTCTGGCAATGGAGGTAGTGCCGTTCTCTTAACGCTATCTCGTCTAGGAGCTTGCTCCGATAAGCTGGTGCGAGCAGCAGGCTTTAACTATGAGTACAATGCTTATAGCTACCTTAAAGGGGCAGCTACCTATAATAAATGGGCCACCTATACTAAGATCGAATCCACCAAGAGGACAGGGGGCTTCCTTAGCAGTAAGACCGTCCACGATCTTTATGAAGATATGAGAGCAGGACAAGGATTTTCCTTTGCATTAGAGACCGATGACCCCAATGTCGATGCGGAAGCGATGAAAGAGGCGATTCGTCAGCGCCTCTTAAATCAGATCTTAACCGATTGGGCGATGGTTGCAGAGATGAGCAATGGTGGTTCGCTCACGCGACCAGGGAATAGTGCCCATGGAGCACAAGTCTTAGCGGATGGGGTATTAAAAGTGTGTCCTCACATCTACTGTGTGGCCGGGGCCTTAGTCTTAAAAACCTTGGATGCGATCTTTGGTAGTGATGTCGCTAGAGAAGATGTCAAGAAAATTTGGGACGTCAAGGCGAGCGAACGCTTTGCTTGGAATAAAGTTTATACCCACCATGGAAGCTCTTCGACACTCGTTACTTGGAGATAATTGGAGATAAAAGAAGATGAAAAAAAATATTTTGTTTATTATGCTTATCTTAATAGTAGGGGTGGCGATTGTAGAAGGGATAGTGTCTGCGTTTGCTGAGAATAGTGAAGAGAATCCTCTTTATCAAAAGGGTGTCCGCGATGCTCAAAGAAGAGTGAACCAAGTGGGAATCGATCTTACTTGTGAAACTTTAGGTAAAAAATTTCCGACCGATCTCTCTTATCCCGAGGCCGGCACGGAAGGGGCGATTCCTCCTTACATCTTAGGTTACTATCGTGCCTACGCCAAAGCGTGGGAGTCTCGTCGGCAGGAGCTCTTAAAAGAGTGCGTGGAGCAAGTGATTATCAATACTCCTCAAAACTACGATGTCCAACAAAAGGTCAAAGAACGGATGCGCGAGCTCTTACAACTTTTGCGCGCCTCCTTGGATAAGTTGCAAACGCTAGCGAAGTGTGTGCCCTTATCGGTTCAATACATTCCGCACGGTATGACCTTTTGTACCTATGAAAAGGCGGCCCTGGTGTTGCAAAATAGTAGCGGTAATCAACAGGAGCAATATCTTATGTACGCCTTAGTGGAGAGTTTTGATGTCCGTAGTGTTGAGTCTCAAAGAGTGGTGCTTCAAAAAAACCACAAGGCGATTTTAGCGGATCATAATCGCGTAGTAACACAAAAGATTTGTACCACACTTAAAAAAGCAAATTTCACTCGTGCCGACCTTCTGGGAGTGCAACGAGATTTGACGAAAATGATGACGATCGATGAAGAGGGTGATCTCTTTACACGACCTCTCTACTAATTACTTACATATAATCTCGGAGAAAATAATGGAGAGTTATATCAAACAAATAGTTCTTGTCGTTGTTCTTACTCTTATTGGCCTACCCGTAAGAGCAAACGGTATTGATCTGAGCGAAATGATTCCAGCAGAGTATAAAAAATTGCCAGTGATGCCTAATCTTACCTCTTTTACCTCAGCAGATAAGGCACGTTGTAAAGCGGGGCTAAGGATAGGCGATTTTCTGGGACGAGAGTTTATGGCCAAGTTTCCTGTCGATTGTTCTAACTTGCTCATTCCCCTTGCCGATGAATGGGTGGTTCCCTTAGCAGATTACCGAGAAATCAACCCGCTCAATCTCTGCTTCAACTACGCCTACACCAATGCCGTTGCCCAAACGGTATTGAATACGGCCATGCTTTGTGCAGACTTAGTAGATCAGAATTTCAAATTAACAATGCAGATGGAGTACAATCGTTGTTACTTGCAAGTTGCTAAACACCTAACCACAATCAAACTGGTTTTTAACAGTGTTGATGTCAATCTAGGTGGAAGTTATATCGTAATTCCCAAAGATAGTGAGGAGTGGGATAAGTTTATCGACAGTTTGACAATTACTCTCGATGAACGAGGAAGGGCCGACTCCTCTGGAAATTTAAAACAAGCGTGTAGTCTTGGTATCGCAGACGCAACCATGAAGCGCGATCCGGCCAATATTTTTTTAGGAACAAGAATTCCGTTAGGTAATTAAATAAAAAAAAATGAGGAGCAAAAAATGATCGTACGACTGACATTATTATTAGTTACGACTATTATGATGAATAGTAATCCCTGCTACGGCGAGGATTGTGATGCGGTTTTACTCTCATCCAATGCTACTGCGGTCACTTTGCATGAGCGTGGACAAGTGGTCTCTGAGTGTCTTACCTTAGCAAGCGAGATGGCACGTCTAGCGTACACCAATGCCTT
The DNA here is from genome assembly GCA_015231955.1 of Oligoflexia bacterium. GTDB lineage: Bacteria > Bdellovibrionota > Bacteriovoracia > Bacteriovoracales > Bacteriovoracaceae > JADGAN01. The sequence goes on from JADGAN010000011.1 coordinate 104,293, forward strand.
TACTCTTTGTAAAAAGCACGCTGTAACTCGCATCTCTCCCACTGCAATCACCTTTCCTGATGGAGAGGTTGTCACGCCTCCTCCTACCATGATAACTTGGGAAGAGTTTGCAAAAGTGCTTGGAAGCAAAGGCAATAGCAGTGGTTGTCGTGACGGCATTCTATCCGCTCTCGTGCAAAAAACCTTCTCTAGCGTAGCTAGTGTACAAAATATTTTCACCAATACAGAGATGTTTTTAAGTGGTCCCTTTAATGGAGATTACGATGTGAAAGTGGGGGCCCCTCCCTTTTTTTCGATCACAGGCACGATCCACATTACCGACTCCTCCTTAAGAGGGTACTTAACCGACGTATCGGGAGTTACCAGCAGTGATGATGGTAAAATTGCCATTTTTAATATGCCCTTTGAAGGAGAAGGGGTGCTTACCGCTAAGGCTCAATTTGCCTTGATCGATCTCGATAATGAGGCCCAATATTACAGCAAAGGGCATATCTCCGGTGAAGTAGATGTCCCTACACTAACAGTCACCTTAAGTTATATGGATATCGATCAATTTGAGACCAGCGAGCAGGAGTTAAATGCATTTGGAAATGCCATTATCAATAAAGTGATCGCTCGTAATGAGTTAAAACATGGGATTTCGTATGAGCTTACTCGTATTCTTCGAAACTCTTATGAGGCCATCGATCCTTTTCACTTTATACAAACGCTACCTCGTCAATAGTAGGTTGTCTCGTTTTGCTGATCAAAGAGACCCCTTCCCTGTCTACTTTTTTGGGCAATATCCTTCACAACCTTTATTGAGCTTGCTGGGCCAATTGCTATAGGTAATTTTAGTATTTAAAAGCACTTATCGTTATCTTTAAACATAACCACACAATTTTTTAAAATAAAACAACAAGAGCGAATACAATAGAAGAAATGCAAAGAAGAACTAAAACCATCCCTCTGGAGGCAGGCAATGTTTACACGGAACCAACTGACACTTTTCCTTTTATTACTCTGTGGCCACTTGCATTTTCATGCTGTTGCAAAGGCCGAAGATGAAAGACCGCTTTTTAGCTTTGGACTTTTAACTGATATTCAAGTACCCAGTCCAGAAAAAATCGGTAACAGTGCTTACGAAAAATATTTGAACAAACTAAAAATTGCCGTAGAGGCCTTTAACGCCTCCAATGTTGAGTTTGTGATTCAATTAGGGGATCTGGTTAATGAAGATATCCATAACCTAGATATAGTTTTAAACGAGTGGAATAAACTTAACAAACCCAACTTTCATGTGCTAGGCAATCACGATTTTTGTGTTGAAGATCAAGAAAAAACATTGATTGTCCCTAAGCTACAGATGCCTGGGAGGTACTACGATTTCTCCTCACAAGATGGCAGCTACCGCTTTTTGGTTTTAGATGGTAATGACTTAAGCATCGGGGCCTATCCAAAGAACTCTCCAGAGCATGCAAAATCACAAGTGGCCTTTGAATATTACATGAAAGAGTTCTTGGACGGCAAAAGAAAATTTGTACCCAGAATTTATGAGGGAGGAATTGGTGAGACACAAATGAAATGGATCAAACATACACTCGACGATGCTCAAAATAAGGGGCAAAAAGTGATTCTATTTTGCCATCAGTTACTCTATCCCGTTGATGACCATAATCTTTGGAATGCAGATGATCTCAAACGTATTGTAGATCAATATGATAACATCGTCGCTTTTATGAATGGACATAAGCATACTGGGCTTCAGGCCAGTGATCAGCGTGGCGTAAATTATATCACCTTTAAATCAACACTTAATTCTAATACCGATAGTCGCTTTTATATCATTGATGTTTATCCCGAACATTTTAAAATCAAAAAAGTGTCTGAGAAAGTTATGGACTACAGACAGTACCAGCAACATGCTCAAGAGCAACAGCAAGCTACACTACTAGAGGAGTAATGAGAGGAGCAATGGCCAAATGAAGAAGATTTAAAGCAGTAACTCCGCCACCGCCACCGTCCGCACGATAACCTCACTCATTCTTCCAGTTAAGATTACTGCCGCGGAGTGATTGTGCCCACCTCCACCTAACGTTTTCGCGATCTCACTCACATCGACACTACCATTAGAACGAAAGCTCACCTTCACTTGTCCCGCTTTTGCCGACTCTCGAAACATCATCACCACCTTTACACGATCAACGTTCAAAAGGTGATTGATAAAAGGATTGGTGTCCTCCTCGCTGACACGAAAACGCTTAAGTAAGCGCCGAGGAATAGAGATCCAAGCAATGGTGTGATCGCCATTTACCTGCGCCTCCCGCAACACCTCTCCTAAGATTTGTAAATGCGAGATCGCCTTGGCACCATAGAGATGCGAGTAGACTTCACTAGGATTAATCTTTTTATCTTCAAGCAGCGTTGCCACCAAGTGGTGTGTGGCCGCACTTACGGTGGGGTAACGAAAACTAGAGGTATCCACCACAATAGCAGTGTAGAGAGCACGCGCAATCTCAGGTGAAAATGGCACCCCCATCAAAGAGATCAGTCTCCCCACCAGCTCACCAGTAGCGGCGGCCTCGCTATCGATACAGTGAATCGCCCGACTATAACGAGAGCAGGGATGGTGGTCGATAAAAATAAAACGTTCACTCTTTTGCAAAAGCATTTGCATATTACTACCAATGCGTTCAGGAGTATGCGTATCCATCACAATCATTAGATCGATCTTAGGTAGTTTCGCTTTACGATTTTTCTGTTTTAAAAACTCTTCAGAACTTAGAAAAAGTTTATTAGGAAGGAAGCGGCCCCAACGCCGCCCCATCTCTGCCTCATTTACACAAGTCACCTCTTTCCCTAAAGACAACAGCGCATGCGCTAGCGCTAGTTGGCTACCAACTCCATCCGCATCGGGATTGATATGGGTGGTGATCACTACTCGTTTTGCCGCCAAAATCAGCTTTACAAAACCTTTAAGCGCTAAATGACTTAACTGCTCACCCATACTTTTTCAAACCTCCACTTTTTAGGCCTTCTCCACTCTCTTCACTTACATGAAAGATTATCGGCAAAAAATAATTTCTCTTCTTTATTTCATCATCGTAAAATGAGATAAATGTAAAATGACACGTTTAACCGATACGCTTACTCGGATTTTTTCCTATGCAAGAGTTACAAACTGCGATTACCACTGAAAACCTCTGCAAAGAGTATTATGGAAGAGCAGCACTTTCCGAATTAAACTTAAAAATCTTAAGCGGAGAAATCCATGCACTTCTTGGCCATAATGGTGCAGGCAAGTCCACTACCATGAAGATTTTGGCCGGGCTCATGCCCCAAACCTCAGGCAACAGCACCATTTTAGGCCGCATTGGATACCTTCCAGAACAACCACCGCTCTATCTTGATATGCGTGTACGCGACTTTTTGCGTTTTGTAGGAAAAATCCATAACGTTCCTACGGCCACTCTTCGCTCTAAAATCGAGGAGGTGGTTGCCACACTCTCCTTGGACAAATTTTGTGATCGCTTAATTGGCAACCTCTCCAAAGGGCAGCGGCAACGCATTGGAGTGGCGATGGTGCTGCTTTACGATCCACAAATCTACATTCTTGATGAACCCACCATTGGCCTCGATCCCGCCTCTTTGGTAGAACTTCGTCAAGTGATCAAGCAACTACAACAAAAGCAAAAGACGGTACTCATCTCCACTCATCAACTCTCTGAGGTGAACCACCTGTGCGACTCACTAACCATCTTACAACAGGGACGAGCGCTCTATTCAGGAGCGATGCAATCGCTGCAAGAGATGTTTAAATTTAATGCTCCCATCATGCAGCTCACCCTTCGAGAGTATCGTCCAGAGGTACAAAAACAGCTACTCGATAACTTTAAAGAGATCAAAAAAATCTCTTACCATAAAAATGGAGAGCACACAGAGATTCGTGTGGTCACAAATATTGACCGCCCCAATTTACAAGACGAAATTATGGGCACACTGATGCATTACAATTGTGGTATCCTCTCCTTTACGCAGGAAAGCTTTACCCTAGAGGATATCTATTTAAAAATGACGAAACAAAATCATCTCTAATAAATAGGAAATAGGAAACGGCCCATGTCCATCTCAAAAATCGGAACACGCACCTACACCCTTTGCATGCGAGAGCTGCTAAGCTACTTCTCCTCTCCTCTTGCCTACATTTTAACGGCGCTATTTATATTTTTACTGGGATGGAACTTCTTTAACTCCCTGGTACTCACCAAAGATAATCCCAATATTGAACTCACGGAGTCTCTGATCACTCCTATTTTTGTCAACATCAATTTTCTCTTTTTAATCGTGGCCCCACTACTCACCATGCGCTCCTTTGCCGAAGAAAAAAAAGAAAAAACGCTTGATCTCCTCTTTACCTCTTGCTTAAGCGACATGGAAATTTTACTAGGGAAATTTCTCTCTGTACTTGGCGTCTCCCTCTTTATGATCTCCCTCTCTTTCATCTTTCCCTTCATGCTCTTTCTCTCCGGGTACAGCGATTGGAGCATCCTACTCACCTCTTATGCAGGCACCATCTTAAATATTAGTAGTTATCTTATGATCGGCCTCTTCCTCGGCTCACTCACGCAAAATCAAATCTTAAGCGCCTTGCTCACTTTCTGCGTACTCATCTTTTTGTTACTACTAGCACACTCCGTGAACTTCATCACCAATCCTTATCTGGCCAATTGGATCTCCTTTATTAGCATTGCCAATCACTTCCAAAGCTTCTCCATTGGCGTGGTCAACACCTCCGATATCTTATACTATCTTTGCACTATTTTATTTTTTGCTTTTCTCACCCATCGTTCACTAGGGGCCCGCAAATGGTAATCCATCGCCTAAGAAAAATCGACACACTGCCTATCTTTCGCTATACGATCTACCTGGTCACCGTGATTCTCTTTCTCTGCAATTGTGTGACCTGGATCGTAGTTCCAGAGTTTTTCCTCTTTAATCTCATTCTCATACTGCTGATTTTTCTCCTGGTTGCTGTCATCATCTTTATTCACAGGGTAAAATTAAATATCTACGCTAAAAGCTCACACTTTAAAAATCTTTCGCAAAATACACTCTCCGCCATCCTGCTCTTTCTCATTTTAGCGCTGATCAATTTTCTAGGTTATCGTTTCGCCAAACAATTCTACTTTGGTTCAGAGGAGAAAAGCAAACTCTCCTCGCAAACCCTAAAAATCCTCGAGGAAAATAAGAGTGCCCTTAACTTTAAAATCTTCGTTCGTAGGAACGATCAAACCCATATCCGCTACCTCTTTGAGCTCTACCGTATTCATGGCCATGGACTCATCACCTACGAGTTTATCGATCCCGATTTAGCACCAACCACTTTACAAAAGTATGATATAAGCGATTACGGCACCATCATTTTGGAAGCTACCGAGAGTAATACTAATATTAATACTAATAAGCGCAAAATCTCCATTCACGACATAAGCGAAAACAGTTTAACCAAAGGACTCCTGCGCTTCTTCAAACAAAAAAATAGCATCATCTATTATACGATCGGACACGAGGAGCGCGACTTTCTTGTAGAGAACACCGATGGTTACTCCTATTTAAAATCACTCATCGAACGCGAACTCATCGAACTTAGACCACTATCACTCACTAGTACTAAAGATGTTCCCGAGGATGCAAGTGCCCTCATTATCTTTGGACCAAAGCTTGCCTTCTTTCCCGAAGAGATTGAAAATCTCGATCGCTATTTACGAGGAGGTGGAAGTGTACTTTTGGCCCTCGATCCCAACTTTAAAGCGTGGAAACACCACGATTTAGTAGCGCTCTTCGAGGAGTGGGGCATCCTCTATAAAAATTATCTGGCCATCGATCTCGCCTCCCACATCGATGGCTCTCAAGGAACAGTTCCTCTGGCCAAAGTCTACTCTGAAATGCATCCCATCACCGCAAAGTTTCAAGGGCAAAGCTTTTTTCCCGTAAGTGGCATCTTTAAAATCGATTCGCGACCAGAGACCATCCAACGCCTCGAGATCACCCCACTTATTTTTACCAGTGATCGCCCCTATAGCTTTGCAGAGAGTAGTTTAGCAGAGATCTTAGCGCTTAAACCAAACTACAACACCATCGAAGATGAGGGAGGCCCCTTAAATCTGGCCATGGCGATGCAAGTACGCGACTGGGGCAACCAAGAAAAAGGTGATGCGCCTCCACTCAAAACCAAAATTGTCGCCTTTGCCTGCTCCACCTTTGCTTCCAACGCCTATAGCAACTTTCGCGCCAACTACAACATCATCTTAAATGCCCTCTCCTGGCTTACCGACGATGGACAGAGTATCGCCAGCGACCGCCCCGAGCTTAAAAACCGCCCGATCTTTTTAAGTTCACAACAGCTAGGAATCATCTTTTACTTTTCACTGATCATCGCACCCCTTGCGCTGATCTTGATTGCCCTCTACTTTTTTAGAAGGAGGAAAAAGTCGTGACCGCATCAAAACGCTCTATTCCACTCTACCTTATTCTTTTTGGAATCCTGGTGCTACTGCTCTTGCTATGCTACTACCTGATCGAAGTGAAAGAGCTGGGAAAAAAGAGCTTTAACGAAGAGAAATTAAAACTTATCTCTAAAGAAGCGCATCACGATACCAGCGACATTGTGGCCATCGAGTGGAATAACCATCTCATCAAACGTGATCCCAATAACCATGCCGCTCCTTTCATCAATGCCACCTCCAGAAAAAACAAACACCCTATTCCAGAAAAGGCAGTAAAAGAGCTCTTTGACCGCTTGGGAGCACTCGAGGTGGTTCGCGTCTTTAGCACTAAAGAGATCAAAAACATTGAAAGTAGTGCCAGCGACTTTTTTCCTTCCAGTAGTAATAACTACTTTGCTCTCCACTTTAAAGATGAGGTGGTACGTGTGCACATGGGAAAACGCCTCGACTACGACGATAGTTTCTACTTAAAGATCACTCGCAAAATTCACCAAGAGGCCAGCTCCGAAAGTTTCTTTGTGATTGCAAGAGATACCACCTCCTACACTGGCGCTTACAGCAGTAAAGATGAATTGCAAAATCAAAACTACCGTTGGTGGCAAAACTGGCAACAAAAATCTCCCAGTGAACTCGTTATACAACAATAAATCAAAATCAAAACCAAAATCAAAAAGAGAGGATACACCCAGCATGAACACCAACATCTTTCAATCCTATCTCTACCTCGCCTTGACTCCACTCTCCTCTCACCAAGAGTTACGCCAAAAAAATATTGAAGTAGAAAAACCAAACTTTACCACCTCATCACTGCTGGAGTTTATCTTCATTGCTTGGTTTTTTCTTTTCCTCTATGAATTTGTCGATCTCTACCTGCTTTCACTCAAAACCCTTAGTGCGCAAGAGAAGAGCGCCATTATCTTTGGCAAAACTATTTTTCTCATCGTCTTCCCACTCTATGCCTTGTTTGCCGCCTACCTCTTCTCTAAATTTCTCTATTTCATCGGCAGCTACGCCTTTCATCGCAAAGAGGGGATGCAAAGCGAAGAGTTTTTACACTATGAAGATACACGCCTAAAGCAAGGGGTGGATCAAGTGACCTCCTCCCTCTTTTGCGCCTACCTCTTTCTTCCTATCCCAGTAATTGGTGTGCTCCTCCATCAGCTGGCCCTGCTCTACTATCTTTTGATCGGTCTAAAAAAGAATCTACAATTCTCTAAAACAGAAATTGCAAGCGTAGTCCTTATTCCCCTTTTCATTTTCCTCACTTTTATTGTAGTAATATCCTCCATCACCCTTTTTTCTTTTATCACGCTTCAAAAAATTAACGGAGGTAGTCTCTAGTCATGCGGATCTTCAACGTTAAAATCTCGCTCACCACTTGGATTTTTATTGGCCTCTTTGCAGGATTACTCTTTGGGTATTTCGCACCACCTGAGTGGGCAATGGCACTTAAACCTATAGGCAAACTCTTCATCCGCTTGATCAAAATGATCGTAGCCCCCTTGGTCTTTGCCTCGCTCGTCGTAGGGCTTGCAGGTGCAGGTAAGGGACACGTCGGCCGCCTCCTCTTAAAATCGCTCCTCTGGTTTTGGCTTGCCACCAGCGTGGCACTAGTCATTGGTCTTGCCGCTGCCAACATCGTAAAACCGGGCATCGGTGCCTCCAATGGCAAGAGTACCCAGGGCATTACCGCCACCATTACTACGGCCGCAGCACCGACCCCTGAACAGAAAAAACCCATTTATGAACAGGTGGTTCCCGATAGCATCTTCCGTGCACTCAGCGAAAACTCCATTTTGCAAATCGTTTTCTTTGCTATGCTCTTTGGAATGGCCCTCGCCAGCATGCGTGAGGAGGAGGCACGCCCAGTGGTCACCTTCTTAAATACCGTCATGGAGGCGATGTTCAAAGTCACCAACTACGTCATGGTCTTTGCCCCTATCGGTGTGGGAGCAGCAATGGCAAGCGCGATCGGCCACCATGGCATTGGCGTCTTAGTAAACCTTGGCAAACTAGTGCTCTCCCTCTATGGAGCGCTCATTATCTGCGCTATCCTGCTCATCGTGGCCGCCAAAATCATCTTTAAAATTCACCTCACCATCTTTTTAAAAGAGTTAAAAGATGCCCTCATTCTCGCCTTTTCCACCACCTCCTCGGAGTCGGCGCTACCGCTTGCAATGAAATCGATGGTACGCTTAGGTGTGCCTGCACCCATCGTAGGCTTTGTTATCCCCGCCGGCTACAGCTTTAACCTTGTAGGTACTACACTCTACCTTTCGCTCGCTTCACTCTTTATTGCTCAGGCCGCAGGCATTCACCTCTCCGCTTCCCAACAGCTAAGCATGATGCTAATGTTGATTATCACCTCCAAAGGTGTTGCTGCTGTTCCTCGAGCAAGTTTGGTCGTACTCTCTGCCACCTGTACTGAATTTGGTCTACCCATCGAGTGGGTGGCGACCATTCTCGGTGTCGATGAGGTGATGGATATGGCAAGAACCACCATCAACGTCTTTGGCAATTGCCTTGCTTCTGCAGTCATTGCCAAGTGGGAAGGCGTCCTTCCCGACGATGCACCAATCATTACGGGGATACTACCCCCGGAAGATATCAACAAGGAGTTCTAATCATGAAAAGTCTTCCTTTTGTTACCCTTACCCTACTGCTCTTTTCTTCTTTTATTATGGCCGCTGCTGATAGCAATCGCGATAGCGATAGCAACTTTAGCAAGGCCCCCATCTATGGCAAAGAGTGGAGTCGCTATACTACACTCATCGACCAAGTAAAAACCCACGGTAACGACTCCTACGACCGCTACCAAAAGATCAAGCGCCGCCTCGAAGAGGTGATCAAAAGTGGCAACACCACCATTTACAAACCCAAACTCCCTGAAAAAAAATTACTCGCCTATATCTACAATGATGAGATCGAACGCCTAAACGAGATTATCACCAAGTCTGAAAAATCCAAAGAGAGTCAAGAAGATATCACTCGCTATCAAGTCATTCGTGGGATTGTTTACGAACTGATCGAGCAAGAGATTGCGGCCCGTAAAACCAATACAGACAACAGTGCAAGCAAAACCCACAAAGGCAAATCCCCGAGCAAAATTATCGAGCAATCCTCCGACAAATAAACGGAAAAGGAGTCCCTCCTTTTAAAAAAAACTAAGCCGTGTCATCCTACTCTTAAATGTAAACATAAACTATGAACCATGAACCATGGAAGTTTACCTATGACTAAGGCCAAGCAACAAAATTGTCCTCTAACCTCCTCTTACCAGATGACGGCAAACGATCCTAACTTTCAAAAAGCAGTGGATAAGTTTAAGCAACTCTTTTTAGAGCGTATGGAGAGGTCGGTTGCCGCTTACCTTCCCAAATCCACCACTCGCGATCGCTACCGCGCACTCGCCTATGCGGTTCGCGATCTTTTGATGTCGAGGTGGCTGCATACACAAACCACTTACTACGATACCAACCCCAAACGCGTCTACTACCTCTCCATGGAATTTTTACTGGGACGAACACTGGGAAATGCCATTATCAATATAGGACTAGAAGAGGTGTGCAGGCACGCCCTCAGAGAGATGGGTTACGAGTACGATGAGATCGAAAGCATGGAGTGGGATGCAGGCCTTGGCAATGGTGGTCTTGGCCGGCTTGCGGCCTGCTTTTTAGATTCGATGGCCACCCTATCCCTCCCCGCGTATGGTTACGGTATCTATTACGAATTTGGAATGTTTAAACAAGAGCTCTTAAATGGTCAACAACATGAGACCGCAGACACTTGGCTTCGCTACGGCAACCCCTTCGAAATCGAACGCAATAACTTTATGTACACCATCAATTTTGGCGGCAATGTAGAGGCCAAGCGCGATTTTCAAGGGCGCACCCACTACGACTGGGTTAACTGCGAGCAGGTGATGGCGATGGCCCACGATATTCCCGTCCCTGGATACAACACCAGCAATGTAAATAGTCTACGCCTTTGGAGTGCTAAGGCCACACGCGAATTCAACCTTCGAAACTTCGATGCCTTTGATTACTTTGGTGCAGTTAATGAAAAGAATCAGACTGAGACTATCTCCAAAGTGCTCTACCCCAACGACAATAACATCCAAGGAAAAATTTTACGCCTAAAGCAGCAGTACTTTATGGTTTCTGCCACCATTCAAGATATTCTCCGCCGCTTCCACAACTGTGGCGATCCTATTGAAAACTTTCCAGAAAAAGCGGTCTTACAATTAAACGACACTCATCCCACACTTGCAATCCCGGAGCTGATGCGAATCTTCCTCGACGAATATGAACTCCCTTGGGAGAATGCCTGGGGCCTCACCCAAAGAAGTGTCGCTTACACCAACCACACGGTGATGCCGGAAGCACTAGAAAAGTGGCCAATAGAACTCTTTGAAAAAATTCTACCTCGTCACCTGCAAATCATCTACGACATCAACGCTCGCTTCCTCGATGAGGTAAAGATCAGCTTTCCTAATGATGAGGCCAAAATTGCTTCTATGTCTATTATCGAAGAGCAACCGATCAAAGCGATTCGCATGGCCTATCTAGCAATCGTTGGAAGTTTCTCTGTTAATGGCGTGGCCGCGCTTCACACCCAAATCTTAAAGGAGAAAGTATTTAAAGATTTTTATCAGATGTATCCCGAAAAGTTTAATAACAAAACGAATGGGGTTACTCCTCGCCGTTGGATCAGAAAGGCCAACGAACAACTCTCCTCGCTCATCTCCTCCAAGATTGGAGAAGATTGGATTCACAACCTAAAACACTTAAAACAGTTGGAGGTTCACTCAAATGACGCCGCTTTCCTCTCCACTTGGCAAGAGGTCAAGCGCAAAAACAAAGAGGTGCTCGCCAAAATAGTCAATGCTGAGTGCCTCTTAAAAATCGATCCTAACTCCCTCTTTGATATTCAAGTAAAACGCTTTCACGAATACAAGCGCCAACACTTAAACCTGTTGCACGCCATTTACCTTTATCACCACATCAAAGATAATCCCAACGGCAATCACGTTCCTCGCACCATCATTTTCGGAGGCAAGGCCGCTCCCGGTTACTATATGGCAAAATCGATCATCCACCTTATCAACAGCGTTGCTAGTATCATCAACCGTGATGCCACCACCAAAAATTTCCTCAAAATTGTCTTTATTCCCAACTACGGAGTGACCTTGGCCGAAAAAATCATCGCCGGCGCCGACCTCTCCGAGCAGATCTCCACTGCTGGCATGGAGGCCTCCGGCACTAGCAACATGAAGTTTGCCATGAATGGAGCACTCACCATCGGCACACTCGACGGCGCTAACATCGAGATCATGCAAAATGTAGGACAAGATAACATCTTCATCTTTGGGCATACCGAAGAGTCGTTACATCGCCTCTCTTCCAGCTACAACCCCATGAACTACTACGAAAAGGATAACGATTTAAAACGGGTGATCGATGCTATCGCTGACGGTACTTTTAGCAAACACGACAAAGAGCTCTTCGCTAACGTCGTAAACGCTCTCCTCCGTCATGATCGCTTCTTTGTACTTGCTGACTTCCGCTCCTACATCGAGGCCCAAGCAAAAGTGAGTGAACTCTATACCAACCCCCAAGAGTGGCACAAAAAGGCCATCATCAATGTGTCCCGCATGAGCTACTTCTCTTCCGATCGCACCATTGAAGAGTATGTAAACGACATCTGGAGAGTTTCTCCCTCCAAGATTAACCTCTCCGTTGAGCAAACCTCCAAGGGAGGAATTGATTAATCTTCATGCAAACACACCTCCTCTTTTTACTACTGATCTTCTCTCTCTCTCCCACCCTAACCAGTGCAAGCATCATCCTAGAACCCTTTGCCTCCATGTCCACCAGTGGCACCGCCACTTCTCAAATTAACACCTCAACTTCTACCAGTTCCACCTCCATCTCCGTTGCCACCTTCGATCTCACCTCAAAAAACTATGGAGCACGCTTAGCTTATCTTTTAGAAAACGCCCTCTTCGGTTACGAATACGCTCGCGGTTCTGTACGACTCACGCTTACCAATCCTAAATTCACCAGCGAGCGCTATTCTGGCAGTTATCAAGCAACTTACAACGCCGTTTACCTCGGTTACTACAGTCGCATAAACCTCTTGATGCCATGGATGAGCTACTACCTAAAAGTTCGTTACGACTACGGCGGCAGCCGTGGTAGTGATAGTGGCAAAGGATACGCCCTCGCCTTAAGCTACATTGGCAGCCGCTACCTCACCATCTATGGCCAATACCGAAAATTCACTCTCACCTCCAAGGGCCTAAACGACTCGCGCACCGACGTAGGCGATAACAAAATCACCACCAAAGAGTACCTCGTAGGCGTCACCCTTCCTTTATGGCTAGACCTTTAACGTTCAAAAATCAAAAATTCATGTGTAATCTTTCAAAGCTTCACCTCCCCTCACCCTCCTCCGTCTCAAGAACGATTGCAGTCGGGTGATCTGAGATGAAATTTTTTCAATAATCTATTTATTACCAGGGTAATATTGACACTGCAATTAAACCCGGGTAAAATAATGTTATCGGGCCCCTTGAAATGAGGATCTAGTATGGAAGAACGCACATATACGGTATTTGAAAAATTTGAAATAATTGCGAAAGGAAATCTTGAAGAGGTGATTCTTTTTATCAAAAAACGTATTGGAACAAACAATCACTCCTCTGCGCTTATTTTTGATGATACCACTGGACGTAGCATCGATTTTGATTTGAGTGGTACGCTTGACGATGTTAAGCAACGTTTAGCAATTTTTGTTCATCATAAAGCAAAAGAGAGCACTCAAAACTTAGGTCCTGGCAGACCAAAATTAGGCGTTGTATCCAGAGAAGTTTCTTTACTGCCAAAACACTGGGAATGGCTAGCGCTCCAATCGGGAGGTGCCTCCCTCTCTTTGAGAAAGTTAGTGGATATGGCGATAAAAGATCAAGCAGGCAATAAAAGTGTGCGCTTCTATCAAGATGCTCTCGCTCACTTTATGAGTAGCATTGCAGGAGATTGTCCCCATTACGAAGAGGCCACGCGTGCTCTTTATCGTAAAGATAAAGATCTTTTTTTCTCACAAATTGCATCTTGGCCAAAAGATCTTAAGACGCATATAAAAAAAATGTCCGTGGCCATTTTTACTGAGTCCACGAAATCGTCAACTAAGTATAAATGATTTATCTCTCACGATCAAAATGAAGAAGGTTCTTTGAATTGGCACTATCTATAAGTGTAGAAACGCATAGGAGGAACCAGCAGGCAACTAATTTTTCTAGGAATGGTCTAGCAATAGTGCAGACAAAAGGCCGATATTATGCAGATAAAATTTACTCCTAATTACATTATCACTGCTGAAATTGCTAGCAATCTAGTTCGTATAGAAGCCGCCGCCCCTCACTCCTACTGTTTTGGCATCTCTACGCGAAACTACCAAACTCTACGAATAATAATTTCTCTTCGCTTATTTTTTTATTTGGTGAAATATTTTTTTTGCAAAATTTCAGTAGGAGTAAATGTCCATTGTAGTAGATAAATACCCTTGTCTAAATTAATTTTTTATTATAGGAATGATCCCAGAAAAACTTGATACTCAATGCGGAAAAATGATTCGAATTAATTTTTTTAGTTAAACCAAAATGTAGATGGAGGAACTTCGTCCTTTCTCACATCACATACGCTCAATTAGGATAAATGATAATGAGAAATACTCATATGAAAACTCTTTTCCTTTGTTTGTTTGTTCTCCCTCTTAGCTTTTTGTGTATCGGAGCTAAAGGAAGCGAAAGCATGACCGCTCTTCACTATGCTGCTCAAAATGAAGGATTACAGAGAGTTAAACTCCTGGTTGAAAATGGTTTCGACGTTAATGAAAAAGATGGCCACGGTCAAACATCTCTTCACATGGCGGCTCAACGCTTAAGTTTTTATCCTGAGAACGTAGAGATAGTTAATTATCTTATTGAAAAAGGTGCCCTTATTAATGAAAAGGATAATAACGACAAAACGGCCATTATGAATGCAGCTTATTTAGGGAATCTAGACGTTATTAAAATCCTGATTGGAAAAGGTGCAACCATTAATGAGAAAAATAATAAGGGTAACACTGCCCTTCATTATGCTTCAGGCTCTTATGGGCCTGGAGTAGGAAACGCGCAACTGGTCAAGTTCTTAATTGAGAATGGAGCTCATATAGATGAAAAAAATAATGAAGGCGAGACAGCTTTTCATTATGCTGCTGATAATGAGAATATTGATATTGTTAAATATTTCGTGGAAAAAGGCTTTCAGGTTAATGACAAAAATATTCATGGTTGGAGTGCCTTTCATTTTGCCGCTTACAGAGGAAATCTGGCGGTAGTTAAACTTCTCGTTGAAAATGGAGCGAAGGTTAATGAAAAAAATAATGATGGAGACACTGCTATTGGATATAAATCTGTCCTGGAAAACATTGCACTGGTTAAGTTTCTAGTTGAACATGGTGCCAATGTTAATGAGAAATATGATCTTTTCGATGGTCAAACACCTCTGCATTTCGCAGTTTATCTTAATGATGATACGGTCAAATTTTTGATAGAAAGCGGTGCTCATATTAATGAAAGAGATAATTTTGGACGTACCCCTCTCCATAGTGCCGCCGAGTCAGGATCACTACGAGCGATTAAACTTTTGGTTGATAATGGCGCTAAAGTCGGTGAGAAAGATAATCAAGGTTTAACTGCTCTTGATTTCGCAGAAATACGCATGCGTGGACTAGACTTGATCCACTATCTTCGAGAAAATTTATAATATCCATTCTTCCTTTCGATAAGTTTTGTGAGTATGAGTCGCTAGTTTACGAAGGTTGAAAAGCGTTTATTTTCCACGCTCTTTGAACATACAGAGAGTATGAAGAATGTGAGAAGCGTTTTTTCCAGGATCTGGCCCGCTGGCCCTCCTCTACTGTGGGCGCTTCTCCATCGTAACTTTCTGTGGTGGCAGTTAATTTTTGCGCTTCAATGAGGTGTTGGCCTGCTCGATGAATAGGGATGCTCTCAAGGTCATCCACTCGCCTTAAAGAGTTTAAAAGGGTGACACCGACTCTCCTAATATCGTTTATGCCACTCGAGAAAAGTCCAGATATTGGATTTGGCCTCTTCTGGTTCTTTTCGCACTTCAGAGCTGAGAATAAAATTGGATCCCAGTTCTCGTCGGATGCCAATAGTTTCTAAACTTCCAGGTTCTGCACCTAAGCTTAATGAAGTCTTACTTCCTAGTTTAATCTTGGCGGAAATTTGCCCTGTTTCTGGATTATAACCAACAGATTCGATGGGGGTTGATGATAAGATATAAAGAGAAGCAAGGGTTATGGCCCCATTGGCGGCCGCCGCCTTCACACTCATCACTGACGTTCCCTCCTCTTCCGTCAACTCTTCAATGGGTTTACTAAAGAGGAGCACCGCCATGATTTGGTTCTGTTCTAGTGGCGGATTTGATTCCAACAAGATTTGCGGTCGATCAATTGTCCCGACAAATTTGATCATAATTAAATAATCAGTATAGCGAATTAAAACTTCTCCACTTACCGGACTTTGGGAAACCTCCGGTCGCATTGTCACCTTAAAAAAAGATAATTGAGCATTTTTTCTAAAAAGATTCAAAGCAAAAGGTTGCACCTGAATCTCCCCCGCTTGCACTTGATTGTCTTTGAGATGCATCTTTATGCTGATAGGAATGCTTTGTTTGGAGTAGGTAGTGGTCAATTTAATAGCATTTTGATGAACCGTCGAAATATGCAAATCAGTTTTCAAGCGACTAGGATCGGCCTTTGCTGCTTTTGTAGCTGCTTGCTGACTATAAAAAATTCTTTGATCAGGAAAGAGTCTAAGTGACTTATTTGGTAGAACATCTGGAAGAACCAAACGAATGTCACCAAGATAAAGACTCCCATTTATCTCTGGTGAAAAATCATCGCCCTGCTTACGGAGCAGCATGTGGCCTAGAAACATCGCCTTTAAGGCCTGGCGTTCAGAAAAGAGATCACTCCTCACCATAAAAGAGATATCACCCAATAAATTTTGATAAGGAATATTTCCTTGCAGCTCCAGTTCTAATGGTCCTCGTAGAACATGCAAAGGAGCAGGAATGAGCAGTTTTTGCTCTCTAAGAATCGTTTGTAACATTTGAAATTCTTGGATCTTCATCGCTAGATTCATCTTTCCTTGTATTTCTTGCCCTTGACGGAGTTCACTTAAAGTTCCTTTGAATTTAAATTGTCCAGAACCGTTGCCTTTCATCAATCGATTTGCGAAAGGAATAATTCTAAATTGCAACTGCCCATTCAAAAATTTATTACTATCGTCGTGATCACGGACACTCATCTGTAAGGAAACTTGTGTTTCAATAGTTGGAAGGGCAATCTTCTCTTCGGTAAACGTAGGTATTTTTGCTAGCATTTTACAATCAAAGCGTATCTCTCCATTAGAACTGATGATAAATTGCAACTGATCATAGCGGTATGAGAAAGTACATTCACGAAGAGATAATTGATATTTCTGACGAGGATTGATCCAGGCCCTCTTTGAGGCCTCTACTTTTATCACTCCTTTTAATTTACTTTGCTCAATGCTCACACTTCCCTCACTTTGAAGCGTTTGCTCCTTGGAAACCATACTAACCTTAACCTTCAATTCTAGAGGGACAATACTCGCTTTTAAGGGAGAGCTCTGTAACAACAGATCAACTTTCTGTCCTTGTGCCAAGACAATATTACTCTTTATATTCACCACAACTGGAAAACGCTTGCTCTCTCCGAGAGAAGCAGAGTAGATTTTAAGTTCTAACTTATTTTTTTTCCCTTCCAAAGGGGGGCCATACAATTGCTCTCCAGTAAGCAAAAGTTCCAATCGATCTTTGGGCATTTTCATATCAAGTGAAAGTTGACCACCGTAACTTTTTCCCTTCTCCAACTCTAATAGTTCAATCTTATTGAAGGTTATCTTTAGAGATTTTACAATAGACTTATCCAGTAACGATTTGAATTGCTGTATCGTTTTTACTAAAGATTCCGGCCCCTCCTCTTGCTCTTGTGCACTCTCTTGCTTTTGCGCTAATTTATAGATGAGCTTTCCTTCTAACAACTCTGCATCTCCTACCGTTAAGGCATCAATTTGCATAGAATAAAATTTAATCTCTAGAGGGAGATACACTTTATTAAAACAGAGTTCAAACACCCCTTTCTCTTGGAAAAAGCAAAAATTTTGAAGTTTAAGCACCATCCTTTTCTTAAAAAAGGAAGGGGTAGATAGCTCCAATTTAAAATCATCAAAGTGTGCTTGATATCCTTTCGGTATCAAGGCCTTTGCTAGTTGAGTGGATACAGGTTTTACTCCAATGATTTGAGGGAAATAAAAAATCATCACAGTCACGAATGCCAGCAAGAAAGTTATCCCAACAAGAGAAATCCCTATCCTCTTTATAATTCTCTTTATCATTTTCTCTTCCTTGTTTTAAAGTCATTGCTGATTCTCTTAAAACTCTTGCCCATACGTTAGATGGTATTGCATCTTCCCGACACCTCTTTTTTCCTCTTCTGTGCCATTAGAAACACGTCCATAAGCAGCGGATCCTCGAAAACTGCCAATAGGCGATTCCAAACGAAAACCAATTCCGGGCGACCAATAAAGAGTTTGCTTAAGTTTTAAGGGTTCCATTCCAAGCCATCCGCTATCGACAAAGACTAAGGGTTGCAATTTTTCATAAAAAAAGGAGGCGAATCTTGCTTCCCAACCTAAATAGAAAGAGGTCAACGCGCCATTAGGATCGTTGGGTAACTGCTTGCGAGAAAATCCTCTTAGATCATCAATTCCCCCTAAAAAGTGGCGAAAGAGCAGAGGAACCTCCTTTTTCTTTTGGCGCTCTTCCAATTCAGGGATGAGGGTAGAGCTGATTTTTCCCCTCACGCCTAAAACTAAAATAATGGGATCTTTCGCTTTAAAATTGTAAAGGTACTGACCTGATAGAGAAAAGAAATAAGCGCTCAGAGGGGAAAGCAACTTTTCCTGGGTTACGGTAGTCGCAAAATTTAATAAATACCCATCGCGCGGACTTGTACGATAGTATTCAAAATCGTGTTCTAAAAGTTCAAGTGAACCATTGGTGGCCAAAAAATTGGAGCTTCTTGGTCCAATTCCTCGGTAAATCACCTGACGATTTAAGAGTGGACCAATATTAAAATGTAAGCTTGCATGTGAAAATTCCCAGGAAGTCCCTGTTCCAATTTTTATTTGTTCCGTTAGAGTTCGGTAAAACTTCTCTCTCTCACTCCTAATAGCAAGAATGGGTGAAAAGTAGAACCTGGGATGGAAAGAGCTCGGAAACCAAGTGGCAGATCCTTCTAAACTTTGTTCTGTAGAGGACGCTAACAACTCTACTTTGGCAGAAGAACCGTGAGAACCTAAACGAATCCGCTTCCAATTGGTGCGTAAAAGAAAATACATCTCATTGCTCGCTCCTACACCAATAGAGAGAAGACGAGGTTTCCCTACAGTATAATAGTGCTTCACTACCACGCCCTCATCTTTGCAATCTACAGTGTAACGTGCACTTTGAACAATACCATCTGCGACCATTCGGCGAGTGGTAAGTTCCATCAAGTCACTTTGAAAAATCTCTCCTACATGAAAAGCATAGTATCGACTCATAACTCCCGCTTCCATTCCGTCAATGGGAGGAATACCCTCTTCGACAGCAAGAATCTTGCGCTTTTTAATAATCTCTACATTAACAATAACTGTTCCGGTATCCGCATCCGCCATTACTTGATAAGAGGCACACGGATAACCTTCTCTCCATAATTGTTGCTGCACATACGCTTGCATTTGGTCAAGTAGTCCAGGGGTAAGCGTTTGCCCAAGCAGTTTTGTGGAGTGAACCGCAAGCAAACGCTCATAGGAAAAACCATTCACTTGAATCCTCTTCACCGTGGTGGTCGTTCCTGTGTAAACTGTAAGTTGTTCACCATTTTCAACGATGCGACTATGACTATGATGATAACCTCGCTTTTGCAATGCACCTTGAAGATGAATCTTCACCTGTTGTAATGGCAGGTTTTGCCACTCTTGAATCTTAGGATCTCCACAAATCATTTTTCCTTCATCTGCAGTCAAATCGATACGTGAATTAGAGATTAATAGGACACGAGGACAGAGTCGTTGATGAATAAGATCATCTTGTGCATAGGCCAAAGATGACCTTGTAATGCGACCAAAGCAAAAAAGTTCGATCATCAAAATCCAAACTATCCATTGAAAGGGCATAAGTCCTCCATCAAAAGAAGACAGAGGATGGTATACCAATAAAAATTTAAACGATAGAATGTTTCTAAAAAATTTTATTATGTGCGAGCACACTTGCTCCGAGAACGCCAGAGTGATCACCAAGCATTGGCGGCACAATAAAATCATCAATAGAGTGTTGTAGAAGAGGGTGGACGATGTAGTTTTTTGCCAAGCTCTGTACTTGCTGGCGAATCATTGTCAGGAGCGGTGGATGTTTCATCACTCCTCCACCCAAGATAATCTTTTTAGGGGACAAGATCATGATGTAGTTTAGGAGAGCGGAAGCGAGATAGTAGGCCTCGAGTTCCCAACCACGGTGACCGCTAGGAAGTTCGGTTGCAGCAGCGTTCTCCCCAAGCTTCCACCTTGCAATCATCGCAGGCCCACTAGCAAGCCCTTCCAAGCAATTTTGATGATAGGGACAGACTCCTTCAAAGGGATCGAGCACACGATCGTGAGCAGGATAGAGATGGCCCATCTCTGGATGGGTGAGACCGTGGAGTAGTTTTCCCTCTATCATTGCTCCTCCCCCAATACCGGTGCCAACAGTTAAATAGATAAAACTGTCGACACCCTTGGCAGCACCAAAGGTGTGCTCTCCCAGAGCAGCAGCATTGACGTCGGTATCGATGGCCACCGCAAGATCGCGACTAAAGGCCAGTCGAACCACCTCTAAAATATTAAAGTAACTCCAACCTGCTTTGGGAGTGGAGGTGATCGCACCAAAGCGCGAGGATGCGGGATCAAGGTCTAAAGGCCCAAAAGAGCCAATGCCAATGCCTCTTAAATCTTTATAATAAGAGCTAAAAAAGTCACACACCAAAGAGAGTGTCTCCTTCGGCGTTGTTGTGGGAATATGAATTTTTGCGTGAATGCTTCCCTTTATATCCACTACCGCACACACAAATTTGGTGCCTCCCGCCTCAATCCCTCCATAAAGAAGATTTTGCTTCATAACTCTCTATCCTTTTTTATTTTTATCTTTTTAACTTGCAAGCTGTGAACTCCATCCAAGTAAAATCACCGACAAGAACATTGAACCCAGTCCAATCCACAATATTTTCATGGCATGAGCAGATGCCTCGTTCCACTCACCCTGCTTTAAACTCCAAAAGGTAGAGCTTAAAATGATTAATACCATGAAGAGTGGCCAACCGATGATGGGACCAAGTTCACCAATCAGTAGCGAGGCCTGACTGTAGAGGATCAGTGATCCCAACCAAAAGAGTGCCATCACTAAAGAAAAGATCCAGTAGCGGCCACTTCCCTGCTTTTTATAGTTGATCCAAGAGTTATTTTTTTGATGAAGCCAGAGCATATAGAGTGCGTAAGGAATAAAGGTAAACAAGAGAAAGCCGGGCCAAAAAACAAAAGCAGTGCCGAAGGCAGTAGTTCCCGTGTCCATCGCCATTTTTTGTAAGTGAGGTGAGCCAAGGGCAAAAGAGAAGTTTTGTCCGGCCGAGGTAAGCCCTGCAAAAGTTGCTAGTAAAATTCCTGCGACAAAGGAGCTCCCTGCTCCCTCTTTCCCTTCACCGCGCTTTTGATCCCGAAGCTTTCCTGCATAGGAGGAGATCACAAGTCCCAGCAAGGCCAAGAGTGTACCAAAAATGGTCAAGGCCCCAAAGGGGGTCGCAATGCGCTCAGGATGCTGAACCAAGAGTGGCAGTAAAAAACCCAGCCCCATTGCAAGACCAAGACAAATAACGTATGTAAGTCCTATTCCGATAAGCTTTATGGAAAGGGCAAAGGCCACTTGTCCCGCACCAAACAATACTCCTCCGAGTACCATTGCCGAGATGGTAATGGCATCAGAGACGCCATAGATGGTGAGGATATTGGGGATCAACCAGAGGGCCAGCGCTATCGGCATCAGCACAAAAGCGCTAATGGCATACTGGAGCCAGATGTTTTCGAAGCTCCAATTTTTAACATATT
The DNA here is from genome assembly GCA_015231955.1 of Oligoflexia bacterium. Classification (GTDB taxonomy): domain Bacteria; phylum Bdellovibrionota; class Bacteriovoracia; order Bacteriovoracales; family Bacteriovoracaceae; genus JADGAN01. The sequence continues at coordinate 126,052 of JADGAN010000011.1, forward strand.
TGGTAGGAAGGGCAAAACTGCCATTGATCATTCCTGCCACTAAGATAAGAAGAATCGAGTAGATTTGCTCTTGATTCATAAGTAGAATAATCCCTTGATAATAATTAATGATAAAAGTAATGAGTCTCTATCCTAAGCTAAAAGAATCTTATGACAGCAAAGATAAAAAGCCAAAACCTAAGTTTCATCCTCTCCCTGCCTGCACTCATGGTCATCAGCTGCATGTTCCTGCGCTCTACCGATTTGGTGGTGCGTGGCCAACTGATCAGCAAAGTCGATGTTTTGCAAATGATCACCATTGAACATCTCCTCGGATCGCTGCTCTTCCTTCCCAACACCATGGCGGCGATTCGAGCAATTCGTAGTTTTAAACTTTCCGATTTTTTCTTTCTGCTTCTCGTAGGCATCGGTGCCTCTGTCGGTGGCATCTACTGTTTTACCAAGGCATTCTACTACCTAAATCCTGTGGTGGTGATCCTTTTGCAAAAACTACAACCCATCTTTACCGTACTCTTCGCTCTGCTACTCTTGCAAGAGCGCCCTACTCGCAATTTTCTGCTCTGGGGAGGCGTGGCCTTGGTGGCCAGCTACTTTGTTAGCTTTGGATGGAATTTCGACTTTTCCAAACTTGGAGGTGGTCCACTTACCGGGATGGCATTTGCGGTGGCAGCAGGAGCACTTTGGGGAGGAGGCACTGTTTTTGGAAAACGCCTACTCGAGCGTGCTTCCCCATGGACACTGACCCATCTGCGTTACTGGACAGGAGCGCTCTTTTGCCTCTCACTCTCTAGCAGCACGCCCACCATGATCATCACTCCTTTACTGGAGAACCCACTCTCCTTCTCCTATATGGCAATCGTCTCAGGATTTTTACCACTGTTACTCTTTTATCAAGGACTAAAACAGCTACCCTCTATCCTCACCTCCATTCTCGAGCTTTTCTATCCTTTCTTCTCCATACTTCTTGGTTTTATTGTGCTCAAGCGCCCTTTGACACTGATACAGCTGCTTGCTTGTGCCCTCCTCATCTTTGCCATTCACAAGGCGCAAAATAAAAATAAAGTTTAAGGTAACTGCTCACTCCCTTCAACCATCAACTTTCATCCAGATGCTATCAGCTGAATAGCTGTCAGCTATTCCACTTCAGCTTCTTCGAAAAAAATTGATTTAGGCCTTAAAATTTAACTGGGCCT
>JADGAN010000012.1 GCA_015231955.1 Oligoflexia bacterium
AAAATCAAATGTATGCCATGGATCAAAAAATTGCCCGGCAATTCGTTATTTTAGGGGGGTCAAATGCGTGAAATTGAGGGGGTCAAACAAATGAAATTTGGGGGGTCAAACGCGGTGAAATCCGGCATTCCTGGTTCTACTTGACCGAAATCTAGCTCATCTGTTATCCCCTTTATATTGATTCCGGCCTTGCGTACATAAATCTGCATCGTTTTTAAATTTTTCCAGCCGCCCATGCTCATGACCTTTATTGGCTCAACTCCTTTTGAGAGCATGACGGTGGCCCAGCTGGCCCTTAGATCGTGGAATCGAATACGATCGAGTCCTATACCATCAAGAAATTTTCTGAGTTCTCTAGCTTGTTCTCCTCTCTCCCATTTTTCTATTCTGGGGAGAACGAAACCTTGGCCTCCAGATTTTATTTTAAGTTCTTTCAGGACTGGAATTAGTGGTAATGCGATCTCTGCTATTCGATCATCCCCTGATTTTGTACTTTTAAAACCATCCTTACTATTCCACGATTGATCGATCAGAATGTGTCGCCTTTCTAAATCGACCTTATCCCATTTTAATGCAAACAGTTCTCCGTTCCTCATCCCCGTGTATAAGGCCATGGTCCAGATTGGGTACCATTCGTTATTATGGATCATTGCTTTTTTCAGTAAGGTCACGATTTGTTCTTCCGTAAGCACTTTTTTGATCTTGTCTCCTTCTCGAAATTTCATTTGAGGGGTTGGGTTTGCCATGATTACTCCTGCTTCCATTGCATATCTAAATACTCCTCGAATATATTTCAATACATTCTTTTGTTGGGCGATAGATTTATTGGACAACTTATCTTTTACGAGTAAGCGAATATCTTGACCTGTAATGCTGGTGATTAGTTTCTCTCCCCATAGGTTCAAGGTATAGGCCTTTAAAGAATACTGGGCGTTTTCAATAGATTTTTTTGAAAATCCTTGGTCTAACTGTGAACGTATATATTTATCCACTACAACGGCCCAATTTGGAATTATTAATCTTTCAAATTTTTCCTGCAATTGTTTTTTTAATTCCGTGTACACTCTTAGCGCCTCATTCTTTGATTTTATTCCTATTGTTTTGCTTATCGTAATTGGTATCCCCGTTATTGGATGCCTTTGATGGTAGTTTACTTCCCAACGTTTCTTTCGTTCGTTATATCGAATACCCATGCTTAACTCCATTTCTGCTTTGATTAACTAACATGTCATCTAAGTCTTTTTTTAGATATCTATTTCTTCTTCCCAGTTTATATGGAACAATTCTGCCTCTGGTTCCCTCGTTAAACAAGGCATGCGTGCTGATCCTTAAATAGCTGGCAGCTTCCTTCGTTGTCATCCAGATTTGATTTAAGTGATAATCATCTGATGAACTACCTGTTGCAATTGGAATTCGATCAATCGGATTTTTTTTTGACTTTCTCATAAATAACTCCCTCATGTTTTTTTCCTAAAACTATTAACCACTTTTTTAATCTCACTCTTTGAAAAGAGCCTGAATTTATTGACAGGATGTCGGATTGACTTGATTTTACCTCTGTCGGCCCATCTTCTGATCGTTGATTTGCATACGTTGAATAGAGTGGATGCCTTATTTACAGTGATGAAACCTTTGAATATGTTCTCTTCATTTTTGTTCTTCATAAACAACCCCTATGAAAAATTACTATTTTCCCTGGTAAAATTTCTTAATTCCTTTGTTGAAATAATCGGACGGCTGCTGCTCACAGGGAATAAGCCTGAAAAATTTTTCATAGTCCCTGTGAAAGTTTCTATTGAGCGAAAGTTTTTTCTTTGCGAGATAAAGTCCCTCATGCAGCACAAGTGTTCTCAATTCGTAGAAGCGATCGTTTTGCTTGTTTCCTATCGGTTTCCCTTTTAAAAATTGGACGTAATTAGTTTTTACATATTTCATCGGATGAAAGTCTAATATCCTATCTAGAGAATTAGCTATTTCTCCAAACTTGCTAAATACTATTTTGCGTCCTCTTAACTGCCTTTCTATTCTTGTCAGAGGGTAGGGTAGATTCTTTTCGTCAGACTTATTATAGATAACAAATTTATCTTGATTCCCTCCGACGTTCAATCCTGTCCGATTATAGTTATTATGAAATTCCACGTTCGCTCTTTTATATTTGACTTCAAGACCGGCCAGAACTTCATGGTAAGCGATAGGTATATCAACGGTAAAATCGACCCTGTTTACCTTTGCCTCTAAGCACTCTTCTCCTAAGACTTCGATCAAAATTTTTTGCATTTGATAAACATTTTTGAATTTTGAAGGATTAAGGAAGAAATTGTAGGTAGTGTCTGAACGATTTCCCCATCGTATATATATGGGCCGACCATAGGCCACGACCTCTATTGACCATCTATCTTCTCTTGGCCGTCCTTTGCCAAACTCAAAACCGTAATGTTTCCATCTTTCGACTAAGCTGTTCTTAAGGAATCCTTGTTCATGATAGCAGCGCACTTTGTCTAGAAAGCCAGTTTCAAAAGTCATTTTTCCTCCTAGTTGACGTAAGTTTGTGAGTTGATACGTAGAAATAATAAACGCAACAACTTATTAATAAGGATTAAACAGATGGAAAAAGTTCATCATGTTTAAGCAACCTTATAAAAAGCTACTTTCACTAGAATTAAAAACGTGGTTATCTTGAAAGATATGTACGTAGAGGTGAGATTATCTGAATACTTCCCAGAGCTTATGGCTTTCTAAAATATTTTTATTTTTTATTGCTACATCGAGCATTTGTATTACTACTGGTATGTACAAGGTGCCTTTGTGTTTTCTTTTTAATAAAGAAAGTTTTGATTGGATGTCTGTGTAGGATCGACTGTGTTTAATCATTTTTCTATCAACCATGAATGACAAGGTTAGTTCTTTTGGGCCTGATGATCGATTGCTGAAAGGGGAGATGAGAGCATCTTTTAAATAAGAAGGAACCCCTTCCTCTTTGCAAAAAGAATCGTACTCTTTTTGATTAAAGATTTTCTCCTTTTTTTTTGTTCTAAAATCACCTATATGCTTGGAGAAATTGTGATAAAAAAGATCTATTCTCCACATATCTAGATTGGTCTTTGTTTTCTCTCTTCCATCCAGATAGATTAAATCTTTTAAAAATTTCCTGGAATTCTTTGCGCTTTCTTTTGTTCCATACTTGGCATTATGTTGATTAGTATAGATTTTATTTTGCACAAAAGGGCATTCCAGATAAAGAGGACATACTTTCAATAATTCTGGAATTAATCCATCGGGATAGATAAAAGTAAGCATTTCCAAAAGTGCCAAACGGTTTTTTACTTCATTCCCAATAATTGATTTGAGAACAATTCCATAGCTGTAAATAGTGTGTCTTGCTTTTGTTACTTCATCAGCGATTCGCTCATGTTTAAATATTTCCCCAGCATCATCTTTTGTGCTTTCTTTTATTGTTTTATAAACGGCTACCGCCTCTTCATTGCTCATGAAATTGTCTGCATCAAGAAGAACTAATACCGTAAACATTTTCACTTTGTACAAATCATCAAAACCATGTTCTGTAGATTTAAATATTTTCAATACTTCTTTAGCACCCCTGTTTGTTTTATTTAGTTTAGCTCCTTTGTAAAAAGAGTATATCCTGTTCGGTGAGAATAAATTATTTTCCAGGATGATCTTTATCCTACTATCAAGGTCTTCAATAGATTGGGGCAACGTAAATTTCATAATATTTCTTTCGCTAATCTTTCGCTTTACGATCTTTATTTAAAAGTCGTATGTCCTAATATATAGGTATTAGGACAGTCCATATTTTTATTAGTTCACTTTTGCTTTTTTATTTTTTTAAGATGCAAAAAGATTCATAAACTCTTTTTCAGATGGTACTTTGCTCTTGTTGCCCTCGTTTTTTTCAATCAGATATGCTCTCAATTGTTTAACGGTCTCTTTCGTGGCCCGCTTGATTTTGCCGATGGTTTTTAGAGTATGCGCGAATTTTCTTTTGATAGTGATCTCATGAACACCAGCAAATTGGGCCAGAGTTGCTACGGCCACAACATCATCACCAAGGGCCATCTTCTCCATCTTTTCAATGGCCACCACATCGCTAGCTTTAATATAAATATCATTTCCTGATTTCTGGTGTACCGTTACCCAAGATGATTTATTAGACATGAGTTCTTTCATTAGATCATCTTGCTGTTCTTCATCGACAAATAGATTGATAAAGCTGGATGAGAAATAAATTTTTAACACTGTTGGACTGTTGCTCATAATATCCTCCATCGTTTATAAAAGTTTTACTGGAATTTTTTCGCTGGTTCGATCAGTGATTTGATTTATCCTTGCCAAGTATCGGATGGTAGTTTCAGGGGAACTGTGGCCTAAGTGGTTTTGAATTTCAAGTAAACTTGATCCGGCCTCCATTAGTAATGTGCTTGATGTGGCCCTCAATGCATGGGCCGATAACCTTTTCCGTTTTAGGCAGGCCTTCGATAAATAAAAATCGATCCTCCTCCTTAAGCTCCGATCGGTTAATCGCTCCCTTTGCTGGGCGGTCGAGGTAAATAATGGCCCTGTCAAATGATCCATCACCGGCATTCCTTGGTTTTATTAGCGTAGCTGGTAAGCAGGCCAACAATGTCAGGCCTCAGCTTGCGACTCATTCGTTTACCCCCTTTGACTTTTGTATGAAGGATATAACCATCATCCCTTTTTTCGATATCCTCCCAATTGATGTTGATCACCGTTGATATTCGGTGTCCCTGAGTCAACATAAATCCTATGGCCAGCCGATCCCTCAATCCAATCCAAGTGCACCGAGGAACTTGCTTCAACAGTTTTTGAACTTCATTTTGGGTTAAGGCCTGTGGAGTGTTTTCATTTTTATCCTTGGGCAGTGCCTTCAAATTTATAGGGTTTTCCTTCCTGTACCCATTAAGGACTTCCCATTTGAAGTAGCTATAAAGCCTCCTGGCCTTCGTGATGATGGTCGATGCCTTTAGCTGCCCTTCAAGCCCTCGTAAGTAGGCCAAGGCGTCCCTAGCACCCCATTGATCAAGTCCTTGGTGCTTATTAAGGCCAAGTAACTCCAGCCTGACAGCATAGCGAGTTGTTATGGACGGTAACTCCATGCAGTATTCATTTATCCGATCAAAAATGTTTGGCTTATGTTTTTTCATGCCCACTCAAATACGATAAAGTGTCCGAATATGTCAACTGTTATGTTTTGTTGATGTTAATTATGTGGCAAAAATGGGTTCATGATTAAAGGAAGCGTATTACCAGTAAAACCACATTCCAAAAAGCGTCCTAGCTGGGCCGAAAAATACCTCATTTATGAAGGGCTTTTGAATGAAAGGTTTATTGGACAGGAGCAGGCTTGTCGTGAATTAGCAGGAATTGTTGCCAGCTTTATAAATTTAATGACGATGGATAAGACCATTGCAAGAGATCTCTTGGCCCCAAGGGTGATAATCAGTGGGGGAACTTCGCAAGGGAAAACGAGCATGTCGATGGCCATTGCGGATTTCCTTAATTGCCCTTATTCAATCATCAACTGTGGAGCAATTACTCCTGAAGGATACAAGGGTACAAATATTTCCGATGGCCTTTTTCAAATGGTTCAATCCCATGGTCAGGAGGAAGTAGAAGCAGGAAGTATTTTAATCATTGATGAATTTTGCAAACTAATTCAAAGGAGCAAGCAAGATCCATTTTATCAAAGTTGTATTTACAACCTACTTGGAATACTTGGAGGGGAAAAGATTTTAATCAATCCCAAGGATGATTCCATCGGTGGGCCAGTTTTGCTTGATACTAAAAAGATCATAGTTATATTGTGTGGAATATTCAAAGGCGTTCCTCAAAGAGCTTGGTCAAATCAAAAAAATTCCATCAATGGATTAATCAAGTTTGGCTTTCCCGATGAATTGATGGGGAGGATTTCCCACATCATCGCCTTGAAAAAATTAATGAAAAGTGATGTCGCTCAAATTGTCGGGCGTGAATTTGAAAAAATCATGCCCTTGTATCAAACAGGAAAAATCAGCTTTGATTTACCACTGAGTGAAATGAAAAAAATAACAAACGAAGTTTATTCCGGCCCACTTGGCATCAGGTATGCAAAAATGCTCCTCCACCAAAAAATGTATGATGTTGCTCAAAAAACGGCCATCGATGATATGTTTAACCCATAGGGCATTTGGAATAACCGTGAGCGATTTTAATTTTAGCAAACGACTGAATAAAATTTTGACCGAAAAACGATTATCCCAAAAGTATATCGCTAAAAAGATAGGGTGCTCTATTTCAACAGTTAATGGCTGGACTGCTGGATGTGTTCCTCGTGACTTGAAAAAACTTTATGAACTATCCGTCCTCCTTGATGTTGATTTTCAATATTTGGCCGTTGGAATTGAGGCGGGTAACTGCAAAGCATTTAACTTGAATGGTATTTACCAAATAATTCCTTATCAGAAGTAGTGCTTTTTTCAAAACGAAGAACCGTATGTTGTAACGGTTTTCCGAATGGGACTAAAGTTAATGTTAAATTTGTCTGATAAACGTATTAATGAAAACTCAAGACAAAAGATGTCCTAGAAGGGCGAGAAAAAAATCAAAATTCACAGAAAACCTCAACCAGCTTTTGAAGGCGCGAATGATTTCCATTAAGGCCGCAGCTGAGCTAGCAGGGGTATCACCATCAACTATTAGTGACTGGACTACGGGATCTGCTCCAAACGATTTTGATGCTGTTGCGAGGTTGGCCAGAGCACTTAATGTAAGTTTTGAGTATCTCTGTTTAGGAACATCTGAAAATAGATCACCGAATAGTATTCCTCTTGAAGAACTTTTCGAAGAAGTACCAACTGAACTAGATGGAATTTTCAAAATAAAGATTGTTAAACTGCAACGAAGAAGTAATTAAATTATGAAAACCCTGCTTATTACCATCGTGTTTTTAGTTATTTCATCTCCTGTCATTGCTCAAAACCCAGCGGATGAGTATGTGAAAATATATTACGCCATAGCTAAAGATGAAACGCCTTCTAAAACCACTGTTAAAAAAGTGTGTCCAGTTTTTGACAAATGGGCTAAAGATAAAAAAGATAAAATTCAAGCACTCCTTGAGTGGGATAAAGAACAATGCCACTTCCTCTTGGGTAGAGATTGTAATCGTCCTGCCGATAATATGAAAAGAGCTTTACTCCGATCTGCAATAGCTGAACATTGTGGAGTAAAGAATGATTAATTATTATAGATTATTGGTCGTTGCTTTTTTGATTACAGGATGCTCCTCTCTGCCTGAAAAAACACCCCAGGACAACTACAAGGAAATTTTACGATATGTTCATCAAAATGATATTGTAAAAGCAGAGGAGTACTTTCAAAACAACAAAAAATCTGCAAGTGGTGTGGATGGGAAGAGATACACCTATGTAGAGATGGATGGATCAACCTGGAGGCATAGGAAACAACAAGAAAGCACTTGGGATGATATTCAAAAAATAATTTCCGAAGATAACTCTTTTTTATTAAAAATAATTAACTTGTGTGGCTCAACTATAGAAGAGAATAAGATTGATCCATGTCTTGATTTTTTTGCAAAGGTTACTTGTTCTCAAGAATCTAGAAAAGATAATTGCTTTATCTCAAAAAACAAAATTCCGAACACCTATGGGTATCAATTAAAGATAGAAAATTTAAATGCTATCTTTGATGGTTTATGGGCATCCCAAACTCGTATTGATGATGCAATGCCGAATTTCCTCGTTGAGAGCCACCTGATTTCCTCCATTGAGAGCCGGCCAATTTCCTTCATGGAGTGCCACACAATTTCCTCTATTGAGGGCCACTAGGAAATTAAAAATCGACAACCAATTTATCGCGCCAAAGTGCTATTCCTTTACTTTACATAAAGGAGGTTCTTATGGCCGGAAAGAAGTTGGCGATGCAAAAACAACTAGAGATATTAAGATTAAAGACGCAATTTAAACTTACCGATCGAACAATCGCTCGAGCACTCAAATGCTCGAGGAATACAGTTAAAAAAGTTCTTGAACAGCAATCAAATTCTCAATCAATAACTTCTACGGAATCAGTTGCTATTCCTGAATGGATTAAATCGCTAGGTTGGAACGATCTCTATAAAGAATATACAAGAGGGACTCCTCTGCAAGTTTTGTGGGAAGAGAATTATTCCGTTGGTAAAATTCCAGTTCAATATCCAGGGTTCTGGAAGCAATTCACAAGGAGATTTCCATCTCTCCCAGATCCAACGATGGTAAAGAGACATCTTCCTGGAGAAAGAGTGGAAATTGATTACTGTGATGGGATTGATATTTACAATCCTGCTACCGGTGAGGTTGTTAGCACTCAATTATTTATTGGGGTTCTCTGTTACTCTCGCTATTGTTTTGCCGAGTTTACCTACTCTCAGAAATCAATTGATTTTTTAAATTCTCATTCGCGAATGTTTGATTTCTTTGGAGGAGTTCCCTCTGTCGCAACTCCTGACAATTTGAAGTCGGCAGTCTCGAAAGCACATTTCTACGACCCAGAAAAGAATCCTGCATATACTAGATTGGCCGAGCATTATAATTTTGCAGTTGTACCGGCCAGAGTTCGTTCCCCAAAAGATAAGGCGATCGTCGAGAGAACCGTACAAATTTTTCAGAGATGGTTTTACCATCGAGTCCGTAAGATGACGTTTACTAGTTTAATGGAATTAAACCAATGCCTGCAAGAGCATTTAAAAATTTTTCATAAAAAGAAACATCGTATACTGCAAAGAACGAGAGAGGAGATGTTTCTCGAAGAAAAACCATTGTTGAAACTGCTCCCACAAATTCCATATGAAGTTCACACTCACCATAAAGCAACTCTCCATGATGATTGTCACTTGCAATTTGAAAAGAACTTTTACTCAGCTCCTTGGCAGCTACGAAAACAGCGCCTTGATATCTGGGCCACCGATAAAGTAGTTGAGATTTGGAATAACAAAGAACGAGTTGCAGTTCATAATCGTGCCTACACTCATGGTAAATATATAACCAACAGGAATCACTATCCACCTCAACATCAAGCATATCTAGAAATAACTCCATATTATATTAGAAAAAAAGCGAGTGAAATTGGAAGTTGTACTTTAGAAGTTATGGAGGAACTATTCAATGGTGAATATCCACTTCAACATCTTCGTCGAGCTCAAGGAATTGTGGCACTCGCAAAAAAATATTCTCCTCAACAGTTAGAGGATGCCTGCAAAACTGCACTACTATTTAAAAAATATCAAGTCCCACTGATTGAGAATCTCATTAGAAGTGGCGTAGGTAGAAAAAACAATATTGTCGAATATAAAGTTAACCGCAGTCCCAACCAATTTCTTCGAGGGGACTCTTTATTTAATTAGGAATAATAATTATTAACGATGAAAGGAGTACAATTGATGATTGAACAGACGAGAGCAATGATGCAAAAGATGAAGTTCTTTGGAATGATGGACACCTTAGACCTTCGTCTTCATGAGGCCAGAAGCAATAGTTGGAGCCATGGAGATTTTATTTCAGCACTAATCACTGATGAGAAGATCAGTCGAGACGATCGCGCGACTAAAACGCGAATAAGAGTGGCCAAGTTTCGAACTGAGGCCACTTTGGAAAAACTAGACCTAACCAGCAAGCGAACGATATCGAAAGATCAAGTTCAGCAACTAAAATCATTAAAGTTTTTAACTGAACCTCGTAACGTTTTAATTTTGGGTCCCACCGGAGTCGGCAAAACTTTTCTAGCAACAGCAATTGGGGATCAGGCTTGTCGAGACGGATACAGAGTTTTATTCATGGGAATGAATATGTTTATTGAGGAAACTACTATCAGCAGGGCCGCTGGCAATTATTTACGCCTACGAGACCGTCTAGTAAGAGTTGATCTATTAATCCTCGACGACCTAGGAATAAAACCACTACCGACTTCAGCTATACAGGATCTTTATGATATACTAGAAGAGCGTTATCAAAACAAAGCGACGATGATAACTAGTCAGTTGCCACTAGAGAATTGGAAAGAAGTTATCGACGATGCGGTTTCTTTGGAAGCAATAATGGATCGACTCATCCACGGTGTTATAAAAGTTGAGATTAAGGGTGAGTCCTATCGCAAAAAAAGAGAAACAAAAAAATAGATTGACGGTCAATGAGGGCCAGTGGAAATTAGAGAACGAGTAACCCGGTTGTCGAAAAAACAAGTGGCCCTCAATCAGGAAATCGGGTGGCTCTCAATGAGGAAATTCAGCAGATGCAAAGCCTGCTGCTCGCAACATCGTTGAAACTTATAATAAACGAGAGCTGGTACGAGTGAATGAACAGAAAGATAGAGACATGAAAAACAATCAAGTTTTCCTGCAGCAAGCAACTCTTTGCAAGACGGGGGGATTTGAATATGCAGTGAAAGCGATTGTTCGTATTGAGACCAAGTATGATAATGGTTTTCTTGGGGCCAGGATTATTGCTGTAAATAATTACCTTTGTGGAAAAATGGTGGAAGTTGTCCGGTGGTTGCCGAAGATGTTTATATTGAAAGCATTTAAAAACCCACAACAAAACCATTGTGCAACTGTAATTCTTGGGAGCACGAAAAAAGTTAAGATTCCTAACGATCAAGGTTTTAATGAAGAGTGGATGCTCTGGGATATTATGCCTGAATCAAAGGTTGAAAAAACATTTTACTCTACTCCAGACTGGCATCCATGTTATGGTCGATAGGTATTAAAATCTCTCCATTTAAAAAGCAGAGGATCTCTGCCTATGATTAATGATCAACCTCTCTTCTAGGAGATTATAGCTTTTGGCCAAACGGACAAAGTCTTTCGTGCTAAACTTCAAGGCCTTTTTAGGAATTTTCCCTTCCATGTATAATTGAAATTCTTGAAACGCAAAGTCGATCAATACGGACAACTTTTGGCCGTTCTGCATGTACTGAGAAATTTCACTCTCTAATTTGTGCGAACAAATTTTTTGTTTCATTTCATTCCAGTGATTTTCTCTCTTTTCAACCCAAGACTCTTGAGAACACCAGCGTTCAAGTGTTCTCACCGAAACCTCTCTAGCGCTTGCTATTTGCCTTAGGGAGGTTCCTTCCAAAAAGTCGGTGTAACAGGAGGTCTTTTTTTGTGCCGTCATCATGCCGCCATTTTACCCTATTATTCGACATTGGCCAATTGCCAATTTATCATAACGAGTAAGTTAGAAAAAAAACATTGTACGAACAAAATTTGCGGGAGTGTGCATGTCGAAGATAGAAGATCTGTCATCTTACCTAAGTGAACGCTTGTCGGAAAAAAGCATAAAATTAAAGATTGATGAGTTCATTTCAAATGGAAATTCATCTGCTGGGAAGAGTAGTCGGGAAGAAGTTTTTACGCGGGAGTTTTTATGTCCCGCAATTGCCGATTTTTTCTATCGAGACTTTAGACACAAAACTGAACTGAGCGATGATCAAATTAAGAGTGGCCTAGGGACAGAAGGATTTAAACATTTGCCATCATTTGGATTTACTCCGGCCAGAAAGAAAAAACACTTCTTTACCAAAAACGACATTATCAGGAATGAACCTCCTGGCAGCTGGTATTCATCAAATCCTGATAAGGCAAAAAGCTTTCAGGCTTGCCCCGATTTTGCAATCAGATCGCCTCTTCCATTTAACTGCATTGGAGAAACAAAGCTCCTCACCAAGGGTACTTCGAAGGAGGCCATTACAGAGCTATACAATGCCTCCAGGCAGGCCTTGTTTTACCTTGGGGCGTTTGCACCCGATTACACGAATGCTCTGTTGGTTATGGCGGATATGACTCCAAATCAAGTTCTGAAAACAGCGTTAGAGGAAGATCTTAATAAATCCATTCTTGATCGTTTTGGTGATGAAACAAATATCCATCTCTGCTGTTGTTTTTTGGGATAGATCATATTTAATTGGCCAACCCTTTAGCTACACTAAGTAAGATTTTTATCTTCTCATCATCGATTGATCTAACAATGTTCTCTAATTCCTCTCTGGGAGTAATTTCAATTTTCATCCTACTGAGACGATCATAAAATGATTTTTCACTTGGTATCCCGTACACACTCAACAATCGAGCAAAGAAATCACCCTTAGGAATATCGAGTCTCCCTTTTTCAATATGCCTTATCAACGCTTCTGAGCAAGACAATATTTTTGCCACTTTCCTGATGGACAGACCAGCCTTTAGGCGTATCCGTCTAAGATAGATTGATTCAGGTGTAATATGAATTGTTTGAGTCCGTCGATATTTTTTTGCCATAAGTGGTATTTGTAATTTGATGCCATTCTTAGATCTCAAACACTGATAAAAAAAGTATCTAAATTCAATTTAGATTTGATAAGCTGAATTTTTTTACTAAGGAGAGAATTACTGAATCCTGCCACTCGAACAGTCACTTCCTCTGCCATGTTTGATTGATTATTAATCATTGCTTATTAGGGATTGATGGCAGTTACTGCACGAGAATGAAAAAATCAAGTATTAAAGTTTATATTCTTTTTTTTCGAGAAGTATAAAGAAATCACAAAAGATGATCTCAGCTTTATTTTATTAACAGAAGGAAATCTCTTGGATGCAATTATAATTTATACATACAAAACAATAGCTGTAATTAAAGCACTTTTAATAGAGTGCCTAAATGATAATGTTAAATTTATATCACTAACACTTGCAATATTCCTGCTTTCAATCGCATTTTTTGCAATTTTGTACTGGTTGATTTTTCGCTTCTCTCTTGTCTCTTATAAGATTATTGAAGGCAATGTCGTAACCGGGTTTGATTCCCCTATGCCAAGCATGGTGGTAAACAGTAGTCTGTTGACTAGAAAAATTATAAAAGCTAAAAATGACTTACTACTCAGCGATTTCATGGGTGAAACAATAAACCATCGATGGCATATCTTTTCATTAACAAAAATTGATCGCAGCTCTTGGTCTTCTGCTGAGCAAGAAAAATGGAGAGTTTTCGATAAGCAAATATCATCTGAGCAAATTCCTACGGATATTGTAGAGAAAAAGTTTAGTGAACATGAAAATGTCTTTATCGAGAGAGAAAGAATTAGCTTAGGTATTTCAGCAGACACCCATGTCCATCTGACATTGAAGATACTAGGAATTCCTCTAGAAGAATTGAATAGGCGGCTAAGCAATAATCAACAATATGAGATTGATGTTCTTAATATTTCCAAGACAATCGTTGATGAAATTGAGAGAGTAATTTCGAGCGGCAATAGGATAAGTTTGCAAATATTGCGATCAGAGCTTATGAATATTGTTCGTGCGCATGAGCAAGCAATTACAGATAAAAAATCATTGGCTGAAGGAGTTTACAGCATAGCTCTATCTGCACTTGCCAGTAATAATCCATCGACAGGTAAATTTGATCTCACTGGACTAAAAGACCAACCAACCATTTTTGATTTTTTATATTTCTCACTTCTTTTAGGCACATCTAATACCTCCGATGTACTAATACCAATATCAACAACAGCAAGATTATTAGTGTGGCTCCAGATACTATGGTCATACATTATTTTAAGTCTATTTATTGGTATGTTTGTTGATGTCTTTAAATCTTTGAGAAGTTAAGTGCTAAAACCATGTTGAACCGCTAATGATTTAACTCTGAGAAAATTGTCCGATAATCTGATACGCGCGTATTACTGCTTACCAGCACACTACAAGCACCAACTACAAATTTCTAAAACTGCTGTTATTTGCCGTTATTTCCAGTGATATTAAAATTAAGAGTGCTGGGCAATGGAGAGGTAAGTAGTGAAGATCACTAGTCTAAAGCATGCTGGGTTTTGATGAATTTTGGGGGTTATGAATGGTGGAGGTGGCGGGAATTGAACCCGCGTCCAAGGGAAAGTTGAATAAACGGACTACGTGTGTAGTTTGGGAGTTCGTCCCCAAACGGACTATCGATCTTTTGTAAAGATGCGTGAAAACTCGGTGATTTTGCAGGAACCGAAGTTCTTGCCGCTGTTCCCCGACGAGTCAGCGAAGGGAAGATTTAGAAGGCCCCTTGAAACTTCTTTGCCGGCATTATTGTTGTTGGGCGCCGACGCCCTCAACGTTTATGGAAGCAATTAAGCGGCCATTGCGTATTCGACTTGTGAGTCGGCATTTAAACTGTAGTCTCCTTTTGACTAGGCCTGGAGACAAACCTAGACACGCCCAGAAAATTCGCATCGCCCCTGTCGAAACCGGACACCCCCTTAGAAATTGTTCGATCAGTGCTTTCCAATAATAGGGGTTTGTGGGAAGCAGGTCAATTGGAAATTTTGGTGAGGTAAGGAAAAGGAACTAGCGGACGGTAGAGCGGATCTGCTCGGTGAAGGAGCGGGTATCGCGCTTAAAGTTTCCAAGGGAGATGGAGGAAAAGAGAATCGCCATTAGGTAGGGGATGGCAAAGGAGAGCAGGACTCCGCCAAGTGTGATATGCACCGGGATCTTTTGGTCGACAAAGATGTCGGGCATGAGGTTGGGGGCGTAGCGGTCGAGGAGAAGTAGGGCCGCAGCGCCGAGGAGAAGGCCCAAAATGGACGCAAGAGCGCTTGCGAGGTGGATGAGATGGTTTGCACCTTGGGTGAGCTGCTTTTTAGAGGAGCCCAGGAGCCAGAAGCTTACCAGATCGAGTTGGATCTTTTCAAAGAAGAGCATAAGACCGGAGGTGATGGCCACACCGACGAGCATGGTCATGATGATGAAGAGAAAGATCATCACTTTCGTCTCAAGGTTCATTGCCCACACTAGGGCATCGTTTTCCTGCTCCCAAGTAACAATTTCTAGAGGGGGGATTTTTAGAGGAGACTTCTCTGTAAGCAGTGTTTGTAAAGACTCTTTTTCAAAAGGGGTGTAGATGCGAATGCGGTTGTAGAGGCGTTCGTGGGTGAGGTTGGTAATGAGGGAGAGGCGAGTCCAGAGGTGGAAAGCGTCGTTTTCGGGGACGTCGGTAGTGATGCTTTCATCGACAAAGGTGGTAACTTGCCTGGGGATATCTTCCAATATGGAGTTGGTGTGTGAGGGGGAGATGAGGGAGATTTGCGAGGAGAGGCCAACTCGTAATTTATAAGCAAGTTCACTGCCGATGATGGTACTGCCGCCATTGCTAGAAGCGAGGTGGTTTTCGAGGAAGGGAGGGGTGAGCGCGGGGTCGAGGCCATGCACGATGGCGGGGGCGAGTTGCCCTTGGTGGCGCAAAAGCAGCTCGATTTCGTACTCGGGAAAGGCGTTTAAGTTTTCGGCACGAAGAAAGGCGACGAGGGTTTTGGCACTTTCGAAGGGGAGATCGTGGGGAAGGCGAAGGAAACCGTGGCCGTTGATATTTTTAGAGCGGGTGATGAGGTTTCGTTGCAGCCCTCCCATCGTGCTTTGTAAAATGAGCAGCGCCATGGAAGAGAGGGTAAGGCCAATCAGGGCCAGCCGAAGCAGGCCCTGTTTATGTTTTCCAAAGAAGATATAAGAAAAGAAGTAGCGAAAAAACGGTACAAACACAGGCGTGGCCCTCTATGGTTGATAGTCGTAGAAGTTACGTTTTTCTGCGACCAATTTTTTAAGGAGAGGCGCGGGAGCGTAACGAAGAGCGCTGATTGAGGATGCAAACTTTTCCATCTCTGCTTGAATGCGTGAAACTCCAGAGAAGTCGGCATAACGGAGGAGTCCGCCGCGGAAAGGTGCAAAGCCAGTTCCGAAGATCATGCCTAAGTCAACATCGCCAGCGCTTTTTACTACACCCTCTTCGAGGAGGTAGGCGGCCTCATTGATCATGGGGAGAATGAGGCGCTTTTGAATGCTCTCTTCATCCATGAGGATATTTTTTTCTGGGAGCATCGTTTTTAGTTCAGGATTGATCTCGAGTGGACGGTCTCCACCGCTGCCGCTGGAGCGTTCGCTGTCGTCACCACTATCGCCGCTGTCACCGCTGCCTTTGCTCTTGCTGTAAAGGTAGAAGCCTTTGCCTCCCTTTTTACCTAAGATCTTTAGCTCCTCCAACTTTTTGCTAAGCGGAGCGGGATTAAAGCGCTCACCCAGCTTTTCGTTGAAGATCTTACCCACTTTGAGTGCGATATCGATACCCACTTCGTCGAGCAGGCGGAAGGGACCCATGGCGAGTCCAAAGTTTAAGCAGGCGTTATCGATATCTTGCAGACGTACCCCCTCTTCTAGGAGGTAGATCGCTTCTTTGATAAAGGCACCCAGGATGCGGTTAACAAGAAATCCTGGAGAATCTTTCACAATTAGAGGGGTTTTCTTGGTAGCGAGTACCCAGCGATAGAGAGTATCAATGGTTTCGGGAGCGCACTTGGGATGCGCGATGATCTCCACTAGAGGCATTTTCGCCACCGGATTAAAAAAGTGCAGACCGGCAAAGCGAGAGGGGTCTTGTAGTGCTGAGGCCATCTCTTCCACACTCAAAGAGGAGGTGTTGGTGGTGATGATACAAGAGGGGGCAACTTTTGATTCGATCTCTTGGAAAAGGCGTTTTTTGATCTCCATATCTTCGAAGATCGCCTCAATCACCAAGTCCACGCGAGAAAAACCGTGATAGGTGGTGGAAGGGATGATAGAGCGCTGTTTTTTCTCCCACTCGTCGCGGGTGATGCGCTTCTTTTTTACACTGCTGGCGTAGTTAAGTGCGGCCTGACGAACACCAATCTCCAGCGATTCATAGTTTAAATCTTTAAGGATAGGGCGCATATTGCTTTCACTCATAAGATAAGCAAGACCGCCACCCATAACTCCAGAACCGACGACGGCCCCTCGTTTGAGGGTGCGGGGTGAAGGTGAATCCGTTTTGAAGGGGGCCTTCTTGGCAGCATCCATGAGGAAAAAGATGTTACGTAGGCCTGCACTTTGCTGAGAGAGCGCAAGCTCTGCGAAGGCCTGGGCCTCATTGTGAAGGTAGGTGGCGCGTCCGTGGCCAGGGCCCGACTCCATCAGATCAAGGATTTTTAAAGGAGCATCGTAAAGTCCTCGTGTCTTCTTTAAAACTTTTTCTCGTGCTTTTTGGAAGATCACTTTGCGCACGAGAAAGTTATCTTGGAGGAAGTTGCTAATGGAGTCTTTAAGTCCACTCTTTTTATTAAAAAATTTAGGTTTGCGCAGGATCTTGACCGCCATGGGCAGAAGATATTCGGAAGGGTAGATTTCATCGGCAAGTCCCATCTTGTAGGCCTTGTAACCCTTTAGTTGTCTTCCTGAGAGAATGAGATCAAGGGCATTGGGAAGCGTCACTCGTTGAGGGAGACGATAGGTACCACCAAAACCAGGAAGAATGCCCAGCTGTACTTCAGGAAGTCCCAGTGAGGTTTTGGGAGAGTCGGAAGCGAGGATGTGGCGACAAGCAAGTGCTAGCTCAAGACCGCCACCTAAACAGACACCATCAATGCAGGCAACAGTGGGGATGGTTAAATCTTCGATGCGATTGTAAAGCTCTTGTCCTTTTTGTGCTCCATCGAAGGCCTCCTCTACACTTTTTAGAGTGCTGATCATGCTGATGTCGGCGCCAGCAAGAAAGCAACCGGGTTTGTGGGAGAAGAAGATCAACCCGTCGAGATTTTTATACGACTTCTCTTCATAAAAAAGTTTAAGTAGCTTATCGAGCTCGATCAAAGTTTCACGATCGATCACTGTCATGCTCTTTTCACTGTATTTGCCAAAGCCGAGATAGGCAATCTGCTCTTTAACCTCGAAGGTGAGACGACTTAAATTTAAGTTTGCAATTTCCATACGATTATCCTTTTGCTTTTTACTTTTTGCTTTAACTTCTGGAGTAAAATTTTTAGAGCGCAAGATTTTCCACTAAAACGGCACCACCTTGTCCGCCGCCAATACATAAAGAGGCCACACCCCATTTTCCGCGCCTGCGCATAAGTTCGTGTACTAGCGTGACAATAATGCGCGAGCCAGAAGATCCAACAGGGTGGCCAAGAGCTACGCCCCCACCATTCACATTTAATTTTTCACTGGGGATTTCACCGAGCGCTTCACTTAGTCCTACAAAGCGAGAACAGAGAGCGGCATCTTTTGCAATCTTTTGTACGGCAATTATTTGTGCTGAAAAGGCCTCATTGATCTCAAAAAGGTCAATGGCGTCCATCGTCTGTCCCGTGCGCTTTAAGAGAGCGGAGATGGAGGAGATCGGACCAAGCCCCATATACTTTGGTGCTACTCCATTGAAGGAGTAATCAACGATGCGTGCAAGGGGGGTAAGTGCATGACGGTTTACCGCCTCTTCAGAAGCGAGGAGGAGAGCAGAGCCTCCATCAGTAATCGGACAGCTGTTGCCGACTGTAACAGAGCCCGATTTCTTATCGAAGAAGGGACGCATCTGCCCTAGGCGCTCAACGCTGGAGTCACTTCTTGGCCCAACGTCGTGAGTGAGAATGCGATCCATCTTATTACCGACAAGCACGGGTACGATTTCGCTATGAAAGCGCCCCTCTTTGGTGGCCGCACACGCTTTTTGGTGAGAGTAGTTGGCAAAGGTGTCTTGCTCTTCGCGGGTGATATTTAATTCGCGTGCAAGTAGCTCTGCGGTTTGACCCATATTAAGACCACAGAAAGGATCGGTGAGTCCCTTCTCAATGGCGATGATGGGTTTTAGAAAGTAGGGACGAAAGCGACCAAAGGCCGTCAGTCTCTCTTTTAAACTTTTTGCTTTCATCAGCTCAATAAACATATCGGTCATCTCTTTAGAGAAGATGAGAGGCATCTGTGACATCGATTCAAGTCCGCCGGCAAAGATAAGCTCTGCACGACTGGTAGCGATCTTAAGTGTTGCTTGGGCCACGGCCTCCATACCGGCAGCACAGTTGCGATTAACAGTATAGGCGCTAGTTTTTTGATCTAGACCGGCCTCAAGGGCAATTACGCGCGAGATGTTGGCAAATTGTGGAGGAGCACCAATGTTTCCAAAGATCACTTCGTCTACAGAGGTGTTTTCAATTTTAGGATAGCTATCCAGAATATTTTGAAGTAGCCCAATGGCCAAATGCGGGACACTCACCTCTTTAAAATCGAGTCCCGACTTAACTTGAGGTGTTCTTTTTGCGGCAACAATAAAAACATTTCGCATGTCATACCCCTTTGATGTAGATGGAAATTGCAAATGACAGTTTTTTTAATTTAATTCAATCGATAAATCATAAAGAGACTAGCAAGATAATCGAGGGATGAGAATAAGAAAGATCAGAAAGCGCCAGAAAGCATTAAGAAAGCATTAGAAAGAGACGATAACACCGGCAGATATCATGATGCGGTTAGCGCTGCCCAGGTCTTCTCCAAGGATCGTCAAGAGGCGTTGATCTTGGTTAAAGTACGCAGGCGAATAGTAGTCTGTTTTCTGAGAGGAGAAGTCGTGAATTCGCTTGGAGTATTTAAGCCCAAGATCGATTCCTACACTTTTGCTAAAAAGGTACTCGATTCCAAGATTTAAGACACCAGAAGTGTAAGCAGAGGAGTGACTCTCTTGCATAAAGGTCGATGGTGCTGGCGTGTAGTAACCAAGACCATTGTAGTAGTTATAATACTGTCTTGGCATCTGCTGATTTTCTGGAGCAGCATACTCAAGTTGCAGCCGATCGTAAGCGACTCCCGCTCCAATGTAGGGACGGGCCTTGCTCTTAGTAGGAACGTAAAGCTTTGCTAAAACTTCAAAATTTACGTCGCTTCCATCGATCTTGCGACTTAAACTATTTTGGCCATAGTTTGAAGAGCTCCAATTATAATACCAGTTATAGCTATTGCGTTTGATTTCGGTGATGTCGATCTTGGAGTAATTAAAACCGAAGGCAATACCTAAAAAAGAGTTGAGAGGAAACTCCACCTCTATACCGGGCGTGAGACCTGATTCATAGCTCTCGTATTTTCCTGCATAGACAACGCCACCTATGATGGGTTTGATCTTTAAGTTTGGCATCTCTTCTGTTGGTTGTGATTGGGGTTGGGGTTGCTCTATCACAGTGGTAGGGAGGGAAGTGGTGGTGGCAGTAGCAGCATCGGGTGTAGAGGAAAATCCGCTTTCAATCTTGCCCTTCATTTTAAGCTCGCTTTCGATGCGCTGTTTTTCAATTAGCGACTGGGCGAGGTCGTTGTTTGATTGCTCTAAGTTTTGGCGTTCACTACTGTCGTTATTGAGGGTGGAGGCACTGGTAACCGCATTGGCAGCTAGGCCTTCGCTTAAATTTTTTACTTGGGTATTGATATCAAGGTTGGTGCCATTTTCAACGGCAACACTATCGCTTTCAAAATCGGCATCGGAGGGGGCGGTGTCCTCGTTTATGGTAGCGTAGCTGCTGCCTAAATGAAGTGTGCTCAAAAGCAGTGCGAGCATGGCACCCCTTTTGACGACTGATCGTAGTAAGTTGTTTTGCTTCTCTCCTTCCATTTTTTTTACTCCTGTGTTTAGTTATCTGTACGCTTCTGTACATCGGGGATGGTGCGTTATTATAGAGGAATGAGCAGTGTTGTCCAGAAGAATTTCGCTTAAAGAGGGCCAGTGTGAAAAAGTTACAGGAGAGATTTTAAGTTGAAAGATAAGTTTATCCTGGTAAGGTTTCGCTTAAGAGGATCGATTTTTTTTAGGAGTGTGCTTGGTGAATATCAACTTTAAGATAGAGCAAGCTGTGTTTGCTGATTTAAGTAAGATCTTAAACCTCTACTTTTCTAGCTATGGTAATAATTATCCGGTAAACATTGGTATGGATCAAAAGGCCATCACTAATGCTTTAAAGGATCCAGAAAACTATTATGTGATCGTGGCAAAAACAATGGTAATCCCCGAGGAGAGAGCGCTGATTATTGGATGTTGTATCTTTGCTATCGATCAAAAGTATAAAATTGGTAAAGTGGTGGGTGTGGCCATCCATGATGACTACCGCAGGCTGGGTGTTGCTTCGTCGCTGATTGCACAGGGGAAACAGATTTTTTTAGAGAAGCAGCAAGGAGAGGTTCTTATTAATACACTGTATACGACGACGAGAACAGTGGCAATTTCTCACCAGCTTTCCTTTATGCAAAATGGGTTTATTCCCTTAGGGATTTTTCCCAATGCACGCAAAGTGGATGATTACGAGACATTTACCCTCATGGGAGCGTTTCGCAAAGGGGTTTTAGAGAAGCGGGCCAAGGTGGAACGGGTGCCGATGGCACTAATGCCAATCTTGAAAGTGGTACACGACTCCATTCCTGGTTGGCGATTACCAGCGGGTGTTGACGACGTTTCTGGGGTGGTAACTTCTCGTAAGCACTTTGATGAGGGGGAGGTGGGAAGTAGCTACAAAGGAATGGGTAGTAGTAAAGGGAGTTTTAGTGAGGAGTTTGAGTTTATTGAAGCTGCTCACTTTGTGGAAAAGCGGTTTTATGCTGTGTTTGCAGATGATATGGACTCCACTTTTTATCCTTTTCATAGGCCCAATCTCTTGATCTATGGGAAGCGCAGTAAAATTGAGATCTATGCGGCCTATAATAAACAAGACCATTATTGTGTTATTATCGTGGCCAGTCAGGTGATGATCACTTTAAAGGAAAATTTCAAGAAACTTATTTTGGATATGAAAAGGCATGGCATTTCTTATGTAGAGATTTTAGTGCGCATGAGTCGCTTTGAGCGTTTGGCCTTTTATATGGATAATGAGTTTATCCCTTCGGCAATTTATCCAGCGATGAGAGAGATTGAGGGAGAGATGCACGATTATGTGTTGCTAACGAGGACGATGGAGCCACTCGATTTTCGTGGGATCAATATCCACCATGCGTTTCGCCCCTTTATATCTCAATACACTTCGCAGTGGATTCAAAGGCACATCAACAGTTTTGAGGTTTACTATGGTAGAGAGAATGAGATTTGAGCTAGGCCCGTCGCTAGCAAATGTACAGCATTTATGTGAACGAAAACACCCTTATCGTGACTTCTATAAGCAAGAGCTAGAGGAGGAGTTTGTAGCAGCAATGCGAGAAAATCTTTGCTGGCATCAAGAGCGAAGTCCTTTCTTTAAAGCGTATTTGCAGCGGCAAGGGTGGAGCGAAGTGGAGAAGATGTTAGTGACGATGGAGGATTTGCAAAGAGTACCGATGGTACTGGCCAAATTTTTTAAGCGCCACGAAATGCTTAGTATTCCGCGCGAACAGGTGTTTTTACACCTTACCTCCTCGGGAACCATGGGAGAAAAGTCGCAAGTTTTTTTTGATGAGTGGTCGATCAAATCGGCGCAGCAGATGGTGACCAATATTTTTGATTATTATGGGTGGATCGAAAATAGTTCATCTAAAAGTGTGAACTACCTACTGTACACCTATGAACCTACCCGCGATAATGCCAAACTCGGAACCGCCTATACCGATAACTTTTTGTGCCAGTATGCTCCGATGAATCGTGGATTTACAGCTTTGCGGGCACTGATCGCTCATGGCAACCATCGTTTTGATTGGTCGGGAACACTGCGCTTTTTAGAGGAGTGTGCCGATAGTGGAGTGCCTGTGCGGATTTTTGGCTTTCCCGCCTTTTTTTATTTTACCATCAAGCGAATGCGCGAGTTAGCAATGAGAAAGTTAAAGCTTCATCCCGATTCTCTAGTCTTCTTGGGAGGAGGCTGGAAAGGCCATCAAGGAGAGGCGATCGCCAAGCGTGAGCTTTACGCTTTGGCGGAAGAGTGGCTAGGGCTTCGAGATGAACGACTCCGGGATGGCTTTGGTTCTGTTGAACACTGTATTCCCTATATTGAGTGTAAACACCACCAGTTTCATTTACCGCTGTGGTCGCGCGTGTTTATTCGAGACGTGCGTACACTGGAGGTACTGCCCTATGGGGAAAAAGGGTTTTTACAGCTGATGTCTCCCTATATTACCTCCATGCCGGCGATGAATGTTTTAATGAGTGATCTCGCCTCCCTTCACGATGGCCGGGGGTGTGGCTGTGGTGTGGAGACTCCCTATTTTATGGTTCATGGCAGGGCCGGAGTGAGTAGTAGTCGCAGCTGCGCGATTGCTGCCTCCGAACTCTTAAAAGGAGAGTAATGACAATGACGATGATAAGTAGAAAGCATTGGTGGCAAGGGGTGTGGGTTAGTGATGAAGAGTTGGAGGCAAAACTACAAGATCCCACTTGGGCACGCACGCTTTTGGAAAAAAAGTTGCCACTTTCACACCTTTTGCAAGTTTTAAGAAAATTCAAACAGAGTGCTTTAGTGAAGGGTAGTGAGGTTTGGAATAAGTTGTCGGCAACGATTTCAGAGTGGGAGCTTTGTGATGTGAGCGCTTTTTTAGCGGAGGAGGCGCTTTTACAGAAGGTGAAAAAGGAGTTGGGGCTTAACTTTTTGTACGATGATCCTTGGGTGAAACGGCAAGCGGTGAGTGGTAGCGGTATCTTTGAGGGGTGGGTTCCTTTGGGCATTGTCGCGCACATTACCCCTGGAAATGTCTCGAGTGTAGGTGCCTTAAGTGTGATTGAAGCGCTGTTAGTGGGCAATGTGAATATTTTAAAGTGCTCTCATGAGGACCATTTTTCACCACTCTTTTTAGAGGAGTTGGCAAAGTGCGATGAGAGTGGACTACTCTCCCACTTTATTTTATTGGTGAATCTTTCGTCAAAAGAGCGTGAGTTATTGCGAAAAGTAGTTGCCCCTTGCGATGGTGTAGTGGTTTGGGGAGGGGAGGGGGCGCTGCTAGGAGTGCGGGAGTTGGTGGGAGCGAATACGCGGATTATTCCCTATGGCCCTAAGATCTCTTTTTCCTATGTGAGTAGAAAAGGGGCGTGTGCGACCACCTATGAGAAGATTGCTAGCGATATTACTCAATATGAGCAGGAGGCCTGCTCTAGTCCGCAAATTGTTTTTGTGGAGGCCAAAGAGAGTGAGCGAGGGTTGCTATTAGCAGCGGCCAAGCAGATGGCAGCGGCGTTAGAGGTGTGTGAGCGGACAACTCCTCCTCGCTACCATCCTAGTAGCAACGAGTGGGCAGAGATCACCATGGCGTGTGAGCTTCATCACCTAGAGAGTGCGCTGGGGATGGGAGAGGTGCTTCGTGGTAAAGGATGGAGAGTGCTTTTATCTTTTAAGAGTGAGCTTCGAAGCTCTCCACTTTTTCGGACGATTTGGGTGATCCCGCTAGAGAAGAGTGAGATTCATGGTGTTTTATTTCCTTATCGCGCTTACTTGCAAAGTGCAGGTGTGGAGGTGGCGCCAGAGGAGCTGTCAGCGCTTGCACACACGTTATGGAGTGCAGGGGTTACTAGAGTAACAGAAGTGGGAAAAATGCATGAGGGGTATGTAGGGGAGGCACACGATGGAGAGATGGCGCTTACCAGAGTGGCCAAACGTGTGTCCTTGGTGACAAAGCAGCAAGCTTTTTTATCAAGAACCACTTTGCGCGAAGATTTCGCTTTGGAAGAGGAGAGAGCGCGAGAGATCCGTGCACACGCTCCAATGAGCAAAGCACACTTTCAGCAGCTGCCGCCAGTGATGGAGCGGGTTGATTTGGTTTTTAAAAGCGGAGGGAGTTCGGGTGATTCCAAGATCTCGACCTTTTCTTATGAGGATTACCACTACCAGATGTATGCGGCAGCAGGAGGACTTTTAGCAGCAGGCCTTAAACCGCAAACGGACCTAGTGATGAATCTCTTCTATGCAGGAGGTCTCTATGGCGGTTTTCTAAGCTTTTATACTATTTTGGAATTTTTGAGGGCGCGGCAGTTGCCGATGGCCGCTCACCAAGATTTTTCTATGGTGGCAGATACCATTATACGCTTTAAAATCGACACACTTGTAGGAATGCCAAGTTACCTGCGTAAGCTTTTTAGTAGCGAAGAAGAGAGTGGAAGAAAATTAAAAGCGTATGCGGGGGTTAAGAAGATCTTTTATGGCGGTGAACACTTCACACCAAAGCAGCAACAATATTTCAAAGAAGAGTTTGCGCTAGCGCTTATTCGTTCTGCCTCTTATGGTAGTGTGGATGCGGGGCCACTGGGGTATCAGTGCGAGTATTGTGAAGGAGGTGTGCACCACTTACAAGCAGATTTACAGTACTTGGAGATCTTTAAACTCGATCAAGATCTAGCGGTGACGGAGGAGAGTGAGGTGGGGCGATTGCTTTTTACTTCACTTGCACGCCATGGACATAAGCTAATTCGTTATGAGATTGGGGATTTAGGACGATGGGTAAGCAGCGATGGGCGTTGTAAGTGCGGGCGAACTTCACCTACGTTTGAGCTTTTAGGACGCTATGGGGATGTATTTAAGTGTGGAGGAAGTTATTTAAATTATGAAAAATTCTTGATGGTTTTAGCGGATGTGGTGAAGGGTGATTTTGATCTACAACTCACACTCTCCTCGAAAGAGGGGTGTGATCATCTGTTGCTGGCAACAGTTGGAAATTTTTCAAGGGAGCACTACAAAGAGGAACTGCTGCAAAGCTATCACGATTTACGAGAGGTGTATGTAGAGGGGATACTGTTACTCGAGGTAAAAGCAGTAGCAAAAAGTGAACTACAAACGAGTAGTGCCAGTGGAAAAATTTTACGAGTGATAGATTTACGCTTACTAGCTTGTTAGAACAGCTAAAGGAATGCTAATTATGATTTATTCGTTACAAGAGATTGTTTTACATGCCAAAAATTGTTCTCCCTATTATCGAAAATTGTATGCGGGAATCGGTGAGCACTTTTCCTTAGAGGATTTGCCAATCGTTACTCAGGAGGATTTTTGGGAGCACAATAGTATTCAAAATAATCGCCTCTTGACTGGGCCTATAGAGGATGGCGTGGTTTTTAAAAGTGGAGGAACAACGGGCAGACCTAAGTTTTCGGTTTTTACTAAAGCGGAGTGGGAGCGTTTTACTGCAGAATTTGCTTATGGCATGGATCACTTGGCACTAGAAAATGGTGATAGGGTGGCCAATCTTTTTTATGGAGGCAGTATGTACGCCTCGTTTGTCTTTATTATGAAGTCGTTGGAAAAGTGTCATCAAAGGTTACTGCATTTTCCTATCTCAGGGCAATGTCCACTAGAGGACACCATCGCCTTTATTCGTGATTACGATATTAGGGTGCTGCTAGGTGTACCCACTTCGATCATCACTTTGATTAGTAAAGCTAGCGCCATGGAGGTGAAGCTACCACTAACCAAGATTTTTTTTGGCGGAGAGAGCATGTATCCCGATCAGAGGGAGTTTATTAAAAGCTATTTTCCCAAAATCCTCATCTCTTCCATTGGACACGCCAGTGTAGATGGCGGACATATTGGCCTTGCCACTCCCCTTTGCTCCTATAATGAACATGTGGAGTTTTGCAAATCTTCAATCTTGGAGATTATCGACCCGGATAGTGGGCAACCCATTATCAACAGCAGAAAACGAGGCCGACTCGTGTATACTAACCTGACCAGAAAGTTAATGCCGATTATTCGTTACCCTGTAGGGGATATGGCAGAATGGACGAGCGAGAGCAGTGAGGGTGAGCGTAAATATCGCATCCTTGGCCGTGACGATGCAGGAGCACGGGTGGGTACGGTAACTCTTACTCGCGATGATTTAGAGCAGGTCTTTGCTGCGTTTAAGTTTACCCATAAACAGATGTTATTGGAGCGTATTGCAGGTAAGGATGCGCTTACTATTCGTGTGGTTGGTTCAACTACAACGTCTAAAGAGCAACTGTTACAACATCTTTATAAAGAACGTTCGCATCTCTTGGCAGAAGTTAAAAAAGGCCATATCAATCCTCCCATTATTGAGATCGTAAACGAAAGTGATTTAGAGGTTAATCCAAGAACTGGGAAGCTACGCTTGGTTATTGATCGCCGCTGAAGATTCTTTGCATAATTTTTCATATAAAGTTAAAGGGCCTAGGTAAAAGCACCGAAAAGTGTTGAGTAGTCTCTTTGGTCTAAAGAGTAAGGAGTAGATGATGGAAAAAGTGGTTATCAAGCTTTGCGGGGTTAGTAGAAACTTTTATGGAAGCCAAGTGTTGCAAAATGTCTCTTTTGAGATTGCAGCAGGCACTTTTTGCTCTTTGATTGGGGAAAATGGCGCAGGAAAATCGACACTTTTAAACATCTTGATGGGACTAGAGAGTTTTGATGAGGGAGAGGGCGTAGTGCTTGGTAAGAGCATCTACCTGGATTTGGGGGTGATGAAAAATGAGATAGGGTTTGTGAGCGAAAAGATTAATTACGATTTGCCCATAAAAGTGGGGCAATTTTTTGAGAACTATGCTCTCTTTTTTCAAAACTGGGATCAAAAACTATTTTTGACTTTGATGAAAGAACGCAAATTGGACTTAGGGGTCTCTTTTCGAGAGTATTCACGCGGACAAAAGATGCAGGCAGCACTGGTAGCGGCATTAGCGATCAAACCTAAGCTTTTACTAATTGATGAGATCACCTCTGTCTTGGATATTTGGGCCCGTAAATATTTCATTGAGATTTTGAAAAATTTTACAACAGAGGGTGGGACTGTTTTGATTACCACTAATGTAATTAATGAGATTCAGTATGCTACAGATCAGGTGATCATTTTGAATAAGGGTGGTATTCAACTGGATGAAAAGCTAAAAGATATTCCTAACAAATTTATCAAGATCAGAAATGCCAAAAATGAGGAGCATACGATCTTCAAAGATCCTAAATGTTTTTGGAGTGGTGAGAATAGCGATGGAACCTTCTCTTATATTGTCCCGATTACAGTGGCGGAGGAGCACTCGATTCCCGAGCGCTTACTCGATAGACGGGCCGTCAACTTAGATGAGTTATTTATCTATTTTGTTAAAACCGGTGAAAGAAGTAAATGATACAAGATTTGTGAACCAGGGGAATGAACTTGCAAAAATTTACAACGCTCTTTAAATTGTTTTGTTTGCGATATTTGGGGGTACAACTTTTTATCACCATATGTTCAATTGGTGTTTTTGCCTTTTGGGCACTATTATTTCCCTCCGATTTTCGTTCACCTCGCTCCTTTAGCGACTATTTGGCAGTCTTCACTATTATCTATTTGTTGATTCCTATCGGATGGGGGATGACTTATGGTGGGAATTTAAGTTGGCTTTTGCTGACACCTATGAGCAAAGTCAACATTTTTGTGAACTTCATTAAGCTCAAACTTATTTGCTTTGTGGGGAGTTTTTTTCTTTGGTGTGTTTTGTTGATGGCGATTATGGTGATTTCAAAATTATTCTATCAAGACTTAATTCCTTCACAACTTATAAGCAGTGGTCAATATACACAACTTGGAGTGAGCATGAGCATTGATCTCCCTGCAGTGAGTGCTCTACACCCAGGGGAAAAGCCGATTACTGGTGTAGGAGAGGGTGGAATGTTTTCTGGAAGTGATGTTGGAATGATGTCATTGATCTTGGCCTTACTCATTTTTGTGTTTATGAGCATCCCACGTGGTTATAACGATTATGTACAGTTTTTAAAGGAAGAGCATACACTAAAAGGAGGACGTTACATTTTATTCGTTATACAAAAATGGGGCTGGGTTTTTATTATTACTTTAGCACTAGTCTCCTTAATATTTAAAAAATATGTGGTAACCTTCTTTTTTATCTACTTGGTGCTAGCACTATTCTTGTCTTTGTTTACCATTAACAACAATTTCAAACAACTTAAGATCTCCTCTAGAAAATTAAAATACTCCTTGCTTGCAATGTGCACAGTGAGTTTTTTGTTATTATTTGCCTGGAGTTATGCCATCTCTTATAAAACCATTAAAAATAAAGACGCCTCTGTTGATGAGGTGCTTGCGCAAATTAGCTATCTTGGCCATTGGGGGCCTGCGATTAATACCGAGGAGATGATCAAGTTTTTTGAACAAAAGCTTGCGGCAGATACTTTTGAAAAGTTACTAGACCATCCTTCGTTCGTAGCGCATAAGCATGAAATTATTCGCAAGATTGGCGTGCAAAAACTTTTGGAGATGGTGGAAGATTGGCATAGTTTCTTGAAAGTGTTAGATTACTATCGCAGCATCAGTTTGACTTTAGAGGAACGACGTTTTTTTCTAGAGCGTTTTTCCAAGATTGTGAACGAAGATGCGAGAAATGCTTATTGGCAGTTAAAAGTTGTGGCGGTCTTTTTTTCCTACCAACATCTCAAAATGAAGGATGTGGAAGATATGATTGATTCTAAAAATCCAGTAGAGCAGGCGATTGGAATTTTACTGGCCAGGGTTTATGGTGATTTGCCGATGGGAATGAAGCTTATTAGATTTGTAAAGTCCCCACCGCTAGATCTCTTTGCCAATGTACGCGACTCTTTAGTGTTGCTTCATGGGATTAACTATACCCATGAGGATCTGTTTGAGCTTTACGCTAAGGCGCAAAGGGGAAGTGTGATTTCCTATGTGCAATCCAAGGGTGAGCGTTATAATAACGATTGTAATGATCTCTTGAATCGTCTCAAAAAATATTGTAAATTTGGTCTCTCCTCCAATAAGCGTGAGGAGGAGGCGGTTGGACTTACAAGTTATATTAGTGCCCGTAACGTGTTATTGGTTAACATTTGCGTGAGAGATCGTATTGTCAGTTATCGTCCCGATTTGGTGGGAGATTTTGTGATGTGCGGTCCTTTCTTGTGGCCTTTAAGTGATTGCAGTGAAAGTTTGATTCGTAAGGTAGTCTTGGATAAGAGCGAGATTACCCAAGATTAATGAAAGGATTATTTAGTGGATCAGCATTTTAAGAGTCGTATTGTTTTTGAAAATGAGCACTTTATTATTATAGATAAAAAAGGTGGAGAGTTAAGTGTCCCTGCTCGGGAGGGGGATAAGGATACAAGGGCCTGTTTGAAGCGAACACTTGCTGAGTATTTACGGGGGAGTGAAGGTGTAGAAGTGTTACCGGTACATCGGCTAGATTTTGAGGTGAGCGGAGCGATTCTTTTTGCCAAGACGAGGAGTGCACAGCGTGCGGCCAATGAGTGGTTTTTGCAACAGAGTGTGCAGAAAATTTATCAAGCGACTACAGAGGTGAATAAGCTTGCTCCTTACTATATCGAAACTAGCGCAGGCAAAAGCTATTGTTGGAAAAATAAGATGCTTCGAGGAAAAAAGCGCGCTTACTATGCTGATTATGGCAAGCTGGCCATCACTTATGCCACTTGTTTAGGCATGGAGGAGCAAGGGAACCATAGCTATTATCGTTTTCAGCTGCAACCCAAAACGGGACGTGCACACCAATTGCGCTTAGAACTTGCTATGCATGGGTACCCGATTTTAGGGGATGTGCTCTATGGTTCAACTCGAAATTTTTTGGTTACTAATCCAGAGGCCATCGCTTTACGAGCGGTGGAGATCAACTTTTCTGCCTGTAAAGAGGCGACCACTCTTTTTGCTTTACCTCCCCGGGTGTTACTTACAGTCTCCGCTATGACAACCGAACTCTTTGCTTAAGATGGAGAGTGCGACATTCACTCCATCGACAGCAGCAGAGGTGATGCCGCCTGCATACCCAGCACCTTCACCACAAGGATAGAGCCCTTGGTGTGAGGTGGACTCTAGCGTTTCAAGATGGCGGATGATGGTAACGGGAGCAGAGGTTCTGGTTTCGGGGGCAAGTAGCGTCGCCTCTTTGGCAAAACCTGGAGTAATACGCTCCCACTCTAAAAGGGCCTTTTGCAGGTGAGAGAGAACAAAGGGCGGAAAAATAGTTGCAAAGTCACTTGCAACCACTTCACCTGGACAAGAGGAGGGAAGTAGTTTGCGACTTTTTGTTTTTTTAGAAGAGTGTAAGAACGATTCAATACTCATGCCGGGAATTTTGGGGCGTGAGGATGCTTTTGGGGCAAATTCATGAGCAGTAGCGAAGGCCTCTGCCTCAATTTTTTGTTGAAAGAGCATCCCTGCAAGCGGCGAGCTAGAGGAGTCGCAAAAGTCACTCTCTTTGACGGCGACTACAATGGCGGCATTGGAGAAGTGGCCATTTCTTCCTTGGTTGCTCATCCCATTGATGACCAGTTCTGCTTTGCTGGTAGCGGCGGGTACAATAACGCCTCCAGGACACATGCAGAAGGTATAGGTTCCACGTTCACTCTGTTTACAATGGTGAGTGAAACGGTAGTTGGCAGCGCCTAAGCGGGGATCACCAGCAAAGCGCCCCAATTGCAGTTGATCGATGTAGCTACGCTTGTGTTCAATACGCACACCGATGGCAAAGGGCTTGGGTTTCATCGCCACCTCTTTGTGGCAAAGCTCTTCATAGATTTCACGGGCCGAATGGCCACTGGCGAGAATAATGGCACTAGAGTAGTGGCGCTTGCCATCAGCACACTCGACACCAATAGCACGGCTGTCACTAGTAAGAATTTGCTTCACTTTGGTGTTGTAGTGAATTTCTACCTGATGCTGGCAAAGGTAGCTTAAAAGGTTTTGCATGATCCTTCTCATAAGGTTTGATCCGAGATGAGCATCTTTTAAGTAGAGCGTTTCTGGAGGTGCTCCAAACTCGACCAGCTTTTGTAGGACGTAACCAATATAAGGCGATTTGACTCTGGTAAAGAGTTTTCCATCGCTAAAAAGGCCGGCCCCACCAGCACCATACTCCACATTGCTTTCGGGATTTAACTCTCCATACCTCCAGTAGCGGGCCATGGAGAGGATACGCTTTTGCAACTCCTCGCCGCGTTCGAAGAGAATCGAGGGGATCCCCTGCTCGATCAAGCGCAAGGCCGCAAAGAGGCCTGCAGGGCCTGCACCAATGATGATGGGCCTTTGCTGCCTGCTGGGATCAAAATTTATTTTAGCTAATTGCAGTTTTTCACAAGAGAAACGCTCGTCAGCGGAGGTGCGAATTTCTACACTATAGTTAAAGCGAGGGGCACGATCTTTAGAGATGTTTCTAGCATCCAGCGCTTTGGAGAGGATTCTAAAGTCGTAGCACTCTTTGTACTTTTTTTTAAGGAAGCGTTCAAGATCTTCCCGGAAATCTAAATCAATTTGTGTCTTTATCATAGCGGGTACTGTCTTCTATGGTTGTGTTGATTTTTTTTATGGTAATTTCGTTATCGTAACTGATACTTTCTCGGTAGTTACTGGAGTAGGTGGTAAGTGATGATGAGGAGGCCGGAGCACGATCCAAGCTATGTAGCTCAATCATCAGCTGATTTTTGGTACTTACCTCGAGTTCATCGAGTTGCTCTGGCGTTAGCTTTATAATATGGTCTTGAAACTTTTTTGCATTCACTTCACTGATCATGTTGCTTGCAAAAAGCAGGGATAGGGTGGCCTTTAAATGGTTTTGAGTAGCGATTTGATCGGAGTTTAAATCGATTTGTGCAAATGCTATATTGGCAAGAAAGCAAAAGCAAAAGAGAAAAGCATAAATCATAGGACAAAACCTCTTGTGAAGTTGTTACCCTATGATTATGAGGAATACAAATGAAAAAGTCTAGCTGTGAGTGATTCCGAAAACTTCTCCAAGTGAGCGAGAGCGTTGGTTGTTCCCTGAGGAGAGTTCGTCTCGTTCGGCCTCTTCTTTGCATTGAATACAAAGATCGGCGGTCGGACGGGCCAGCAAGCGAGAGAAGTTGATAGGTGTTCCACAATCTTTGCAAAGGCCATATTCGCTACACTCCAAACGCTTTAGTGATTCGTCGATCTTTTTTTCATAGAGATTTTCACGTGTGCGAAAGCGTAAGCGTTGGAAGGTTGAGAGGTCGGCATTGGCGTGATCGACATCGTCACTACACTCCTCTTGATCGAGGTTGAACTCATCCATCTGGCAATTTTTGAAAACCAGATTTTTCTTCTGCTCTTCGAGAATTTTTCGTAACACTGCTACCTCCGATTTGTTAAGAGCACGACCAAAATCGGCAGATAGTTTATGAGAGCGCTTCATCCTCATCTCCATACAATTCTCCCCCTTGTTTAAAAGTTGCCAACCTTTAAATAAAATTAAGTGGTATTAGCAACAACACGATTTGCAGGATGTTCGGAATAAAAATATAATTTTAATGTTCCCCGTATTAAAATTTTAGGTTCATTAAAGCAGAGAAAAAAGAAAGTATCAATCTCTAAATAAATAAAATTTTTAAAAAAATATTTTAAAAATTTTGGCATCGTGTGTATTGGAAAAGTGTAAAATGCATCTAACAATCAGAGGGTTTAAAGATGAGATTGTTTGATGCGACTCTAAGGCACACAACATTGGCCCAATAAATTTTTACGATCTTGCAAATTGATTTCGCATAAAGAATTACTTGAGAAAAAGCAATGGATGACGATAATGGTGGTGATTAAAGGTGCTAGTTAAGAGGGAGGAAGAAGTATGCAATATAGAAAGTTGGAGCTTATGAGTTCTAATCCCGAAGAGGAAGTGACAACAATGAGTAGTGAGAATGAGAGAGAGAGTGAGCAAGAAGGTGAGAGTAAAGATAAGAAGCGTGATCGCGCTAGTGCTCAAGAGAAACAGAGTGCTTCATTTAAGCTTACAAAATTTTTTACTGCAATAGACGATTTTTTTGATGCTGCTATTTACCGTTTTAAACGCCAATCTTCACCCAATGCCACTCGATATAATCTGCAGTTAGGACGAAGGCTTTTTCACTTTTCCAATGGTGCAGTTGTTGCAACCATGTACAACCTTTTCTTGGAACACCGACAGGTGGTTTATGCTTTGGGATTGGTTGCATCGCTACTTTATCTCATTGAACAGATTCGTTTGGCCTATCCAGAGATTGCAGGAAAGTTTCGCTGGTTTAGTAATTTTTTATTAAGGGCGGAGGAGGAGATTAAAGAGTCAGCGGCAGTTCCCTACTCAATGGCGCTGCTTTTGACGATCCTTAGTTTTCCTAAAGTGGTAGCGGTGATTGCTATTTATACCTTGGCATTTGCAGATCCCATGTCGGCGATCATTGGTATTCTCTATGGAAAGAGGAAGATTGCTCGCAATAAGACCTTAGAGGGGTCACTGGCCTTTTTTGTTACGACACTCACAGTCTGTTTATTGGTGCTTTTGACAACCTATGATGGTTTTTATTGGGCGATTATCAAAGTGTCGGTGATGGTAGCACTCTTTTCCAGCATGATTGAACTTTTGCCAATTAGGATTGATGATAATCTTACGATACCTTTATCAACGGCAATTATTGCATGGATCTTTTGTGCGATGGCGGGGCTTCCACTCTAATGGCGATGAAAGCTCCTTTTTCTTTTTCTGGTTACTACAAGAAATATCGCTATTTTGTATTTGCGCTGTTAGGAGTATTTCTCCTTTACACTGTTGTGGACATCGCACTTATCATGATGGATATCAATAAATTAAGCAAAGGGTATATCGAAGTACGAGTGGATCAAGAGAGTGGTCTTGCTGATTATGAGTGGAGTGCAAAGCGTCCTGCACGATGGGTGGCGCTAAAGGCGGTTGCCCCTTTGGTGGTAAGAGCAATTATTATTAGTGAAGATGGTCCTTTTTATATGCATCCAGGTTACGATTTAGAGCAGATTAAGATTGCGGTTGGAGAGGCCTTTAGCAATGGGGGGAGAGTGCGGGGAGCAAGTACGATTACTCAGCAGGTGATAAAAAATCTCTACCTAACTCGTAGTAAGAGCTTATGGCGAAAGCTAAAGGAGTTGCCTTTGGCAATTTATATGGATCGGGTGCTTTCTAAAAACCGCATTTTGGAAATATACCTTAATATTATTGAGTATGGGCCAGGCCTTTATGGGATAAAACCTGCGGCCTATCACTATTTTGCAAAATCCCCTGGGGAGTTAGATGCTAAAGAGGGAGCGTTTCTAGCAATGCTACTTCCAAATCCGAAAAAGAACTCTTCCTCCTTTAAAAAGCGTGCAACCACCGTCTATGCGAGAAGAGTAATGAAGACGATCTTATACCGTATGGCCACTCTTGGTTATATTAGGCGGGACGAAGCTTTGAATTTTGCTAGCTCAAAATTCTCTTGGGAAAACGAAAAGTAAAACTAAGGGCCTGCTAGCTTTTCCATCTCTTTGGAGAGAATCTCTTGCGCAAGCTTAGGAACCAGCTCTTTTAAATCTTTCTCTAGTTGTTCCTTGGAGTAATTATTTAAGATCTCTTCCACCATTTGTGATATTTGTGGCATCAGTTGTGCTTTTAAATCATTTAAATCCATATCGTTTTTTTTATTCAAAATATCTCCTCCCCTTAAATTTGAATTTTGGACTCTTTTGTATTATTGTAACCAATTTATGAATGAATTAAAGAGTTTTCCTAAAGAACGTATTGCAGAAATCTTTACCCAAAATCTCCCCTTGATCGATGTACGAGCAGCGGTGGAGTTTGAAAAAGGGGGAATGCCTAATGCTTGCAATCTTCCCCTTTTGAATAATAAAGAGCGGGAGCTGGTGGGGATTTGTTATAAGGAACGAGGCCCTAGCGCGGCGATTTTATTAGGACAGCAGTTGGTGAGTGGAGAAACCTTGCTAGATCGTCAAGTAAAATGGGCCCGCTTCATTGAGGAGAATCCAAACGCTTTACTCTACTGTTTTCGAGGGGGGCTACGCTCTAAGTGGGCACAAACTTTTATTTTTGAGTATACGGGTAGAGAAATCGCAAGAGTAGAGGGTGGACATAAAGCGCTTCGCCACTTTTTATTGAACACTATGGTAAAGGAGAGTGAAGAGCGGAGTTTTCTTATT
Organism: Oligoflexia bacterium; assembly: GCA_015231955.1. GTDB lineage: Bacteria > Bdellovibrionota > Bacteriovoracia > Bacteriovoracales > Bacteriovoracaceae > JADGAN01. The sequence goes on from JADGAN010000012.1 coordinate 35,672, forward strand.
TTAGGAGGTAAAACGGGTGCAGGGAAGACTGAACTTTTGTTGCGTCATGCTTATCAGATCGATATTGAGGGACTGGCAGTTCACCGTGGATCTGCTTTTGGAAATAGGATGACGCCGCAACCTTCTCAAGTCGATTTTGAAAATGCACTAGCAGTAAAACTTTTACAGATGAGGAAAGGGCCTTCTATCCTTTTAGAGAATGAGAGCCGAGTGTTGGGGCGAATCTCCATTCCCGATGCGCTTTATTGCAAAATGCAAAACTCGCCACTTATTATTTTAAATAAAAGTGTGGAGGAGCGTGCGCGCTTTATTGTGCAAACTTATATTGTAGAAAGCTATCACTATTATCTACAAAAATCTGATAGTGGACAAGATGAGAGCAGTGCACTGGAAATGGTTCATCAGGATTTGAAACAGTCACTACAAAAAATCTCACGTAGATTAGGTGGAGTTCGTTACCAAGAGATCTTAGCACTACTCGAGCGTGCTACCAATAGTAGCAAGTGGGAAGAGTATCTCCCATTTGTAGAAAGGCTGCTTGTTGATTATTACGATCCTTATTATGACTATGCTGAAAGTAAAAATAGTGAGAGAATTGTTTTTAGCGGAAGAGAAGAGGAGATTTTAGAGTATTTGACGGCCTCTTAGCTTTTCTTGGCAGGTTCCATAAGCGTAGTCTTAACAATATTTTCTATCCTTTCAGCGGGGATAGGAAAGAAGACGCAAAAGACGCCTATTTCAAAAACAATCATGATTAGGGAGACCATCAGTTTTTTACTAAGACGTGACCAGATGGAACCTTGACGTGCAACCAACAGTCCTAGCAGAAAAAAGAAGAGACCACCTCCAACAGCAATGTTCCGAAATTTAGGAAAGATCTCCTTGTTTTGATAAGTCTTAATCACCTCTGGTAAAACTTTATTATCCCTTAGAATACGAATACAAATTCTTGCTACTTTATCAAAGTATAAAATAGCGCCAAGGAAAGGTATTTCTGTGCTTTTTTTGGACAATTCTGAGAGGATCTTGTTTTCGTCAAGGGTGCTGAAGGGATTGGCAAAACCATCAAGCGGTGTGGGGGAGTTTGCGGGTGCCGGTGTTGCTGTCTCTGCTACTTCTGGGGCACTGGTGGTCGTGGCGGCGGCAGCATCGGTCTCTGCTGCTGGAGTGGCCGCGACTGATGCTGGTGCATGGGCCCCTCCTGCTGCATTTTCACTAAGTTCAGTGGCCCCTGCGTTGTCTTCGTATTCTTTGTACTCTTTATCTTTGTAATCTTTATCTCTGTACTCTTTGTTTTGGGGATTATCGTCATTTTCGTTGAGATTTTCACTCTCACTTGCACTCACGTTGTCATTTTGAGCATATATTGGAGGGGTGAAAAGGGCCACGCTTAAGAGGAAGAGAAAAAAAATAAGACTTAATTTTGAGTTTAAAAAATGCATAAACTACCTCCAAGTGTTTCCTCGGAAGTTTAGGGACAATGCTTTAGCCAAATAAACTTAAGATAGTCTAAATAAGTTTTATCGGAAAAAATCTCATGCAGATATTCATGACTTTGATCTTGAAGCAGCTGATAAGTGCGTTTTAGTTGTGTCGCTTGGACAATCATTGTTTGATAGAGGATATTGATCTCATTTAATTGATTCTCCTCTTTTGCCTTGAGAAAGAGTGCCGTAGTTTGTGCAAACTCAATTGCTGAAAGTTTAACATACGCTTTGATTTCAGAGTCGATATTTTTCCATCGCTCATAAAATTGAAAGAGGAAGCGAATACTTTGAGTTAATCCCGATTTTAAGGAGGTGATATCCTCTTTCTCTTTTTTACTTAAGCGGATAGAGCAGAGAACATTACTATTACTACTATCACTGTTTTTTTTGCGCTTAAGTAGTTTCTCAGATAATTTGTCGAAGCGATCAAGGGCCGTACGTGCCTCCTCATGGGAGAGCACTGAAGAGAGGTTCTCTTCTTTCAGAAAATTCTTCATGAATGAGTTTTGGTTGGATCCGAAGCTCACAGCACACCCTTTTTTTACACCGGTTTTTTACTATAGCTGCAACGGTCTGCTTTTTAAATGGGAAATTTCTATTTCTTATGGCGCAAGTCACCGACTAGGCCCTAAGAGATTCAAGCGAGCAGAGTGCGAGCAAGAGTAATCCAATACTTCGCTCCAATAGCAAGTGCTTCGTCTGGAAAATCGAAATCGGGATGGTGAAGCGGCGAAGGAGTTCCAATACCCAGATGAATATAACAAGCTGGAACTTTCTCTGCAAAGTAGGAGAAATCTTCTCCACCAAGGCTTGCTGGTACAGGGTAATGCAACTGCTGTGGATGAGAGATTATCGAGGAGATTACCTCTTTGCAAAGAGTAGTTTCTCGTTCACTATTGATGGTGACGGGATAACCATAAACATAATTGATATCAATCTTTACATTGTGAATGGCGGCGATCCCTTCGGCAATTTGAAAGATGCTTGCTTTTAAAAACTCACGCACGTCAGAAGAGAGTGAGCGTGCGGTTCCACTTAAGCGTGCAGTGGCGGGAATAATATTATGAGTAGTCCCAGAGTGTACTTCGGTGATAGAGATCACCGCTGGAGTATGGGGATTTATTCGCCTAGAGACAATTGTTTGTAGTGATAGGATCAATTCAGAGAGCGCTACAATGGGATCGGGGGAGTGGTGTGGTTGTGCTCCATGCCCTCCCTTGCCGGTGATAGTAATATAAAGTTCATCACTATTGGCCATGATAGCACCTGGTGCAAGTCCAAACTCTCCAAGAGGGAGGTCAGGCCAGCCGTGCATGCCAAAGATAGCATCCATGGGAAAGCGATCAAACAGCCCCTCTTCAATCATCTTTTGCGCACCAAAAAATCCCTCTTCGCCTGGTTGGAAAATAGCATACACATTTCCCGCAAAATCTCTGGAGTGCGCTAGTTCTTGGGTTGCACCAAGGAGCATGGCCATATGGCCATCATGGCCACAAGCGTGCATTATTCCAGGGTGTTTTGATTTGTAGAAAGGGGTGCCATTTTCTTGCAGCGGAAGAGCGTCGATATCTGCTCGAAGACCAATAGCACGGTAGTTGTTACCTTGCTTGCTTGGATGCTTCCCCTTAATCACCGCCACCACGCCGGTTCCCGCAATAGCAGTGACCACCTCATCCACAGGCATGCTCTTTAAGATAGTTTCAATTTTTTTAGAGGTGAGCTTCTCCTCCATGCCAACCTCTGGGCACTGATGAAACTCTCTTCTCCATGAGGTCATTGCTGCAATGGTGTTATCTTGAATAATTTTTTTTTGCATACTAAAAAATTTCGCGGAGGTATTTTTCCACCTCTTGTAAAAGTTTGTCTTCGATATGAGAAAAACCTACATCTGACTGTCCGTTTTGCAAAATAGTTTGCTTTACTCTTTTAACAAAGTCAAACATTTGCTTGGGAGTAAAAGGCTTGCCCATGTAACTAACCTTTTTAAGTGCAGAGTAGCTGGGTACATGTGCTAAAAGTCCACTGAGCATGAGAATGTAAGTGGGATGCTGCTCTTTGGGTAGTTTAGAGACCAATTGTAAAATCTCTTTGCCATCGAGGCCTGGCATTTTAAGATCGCAAATCATAAGATCAAACTTTTGACTTTTAATTTTTTCTAAGGCCTTTGTGCCGTTTACACAATAGGCAATGGTAATGCCGTTAATCTCTTTGCCGATACTCTCTGAGAGGTGCTGGCAAAAATCCTCTTCATCATCAATGATCAAAATTTTAATCTCGCTCATGAAATACCTCTGAAAAAAAATAGTTTGTCTTAATAAGCATACTAAATTGTCTCACAATTTAACATGATAAAAAACATTTGCTTTTGGCATACTAAATCAGTCGAGTGTCTTTGACCAAAACTACCAGTTTCAAGGTAAGTGAGGGATCTATTATCGACGGCGATTCCAGCAGCTTAAGGGATAGCGATTTCCTCTCCAAGTTGTCCACCCACTGGCGGTTACAGCGGCGGCATCATAGTTTAGAAGCCAATTGTCTGGTTCATTTCCTAAATAACGAATGGCCAGATGGCGATTACTAGAGGAGTTGATGTCTAGTCGCACCCAAGCACTGCCACTATCGCTAAACCATCCCACTGTTTTAACCCCAGAGGTGGTTGAACAGATATCGCCATTGCATGTGGTGCGAGAATCATCAACAACTTGCCACACCATCTGTGCTGAGCGGCCATCAATATTGCAATTCCAGGTACCGTGGTACCATTGGGTTATAACCATGCTGGCGTGAGCAGCAGAAAGAAAAGAGACAAGTGCCAACAGAGGAAAAAGTAAGCGTAATGATTTCATCATAGGTGACTCCTTTTGACAAAATGAACGTTGAGTAGCTGATTAATAAAAAAAAAAAAAGAACAAAACTCTTTTTTTTATAAAAATGCAAATAAAGTGCCAAGGAAAAACGGAGTGTGACGGGGCAAAAGGATACCGATAGGATACTGCTATTCTCTAATCAAAAAATAGTATTTTATCTTTCTTTCTTTTCTTTTTTCTCTCTTGCTTCGTCTTGCATTTTTTTCTTCCTCTCTAAGTTTTGAGCAACTGATTCTTTCATTTGTGAGGCATAGTCATCGATAAGCAGCTTGTTGTACAGGTCATGGGAGTAAGCTTTGAAATTTCTATGCAATTTTATGATTGCCTTAAGCGCAAGATGTTCTTTGTAGACTTTTTCAGAGTTTTTGCCGTTTGCTATTTGTGCAGAAATAGTGCCTATTTCCATAGTGTATATAGTAATAAGCTGATCTAGGAAATTAATATACTCTTGCTGTTTTTCACTATTTTGCTCCGAAGTTGGTGCATGCTTAGCTGCAAGCATTTCGGACAGTCCTGCCATTAAATTTTCCAATCCTTTTGATTCTAGCCCTAAATTGTCTTGAATTTTATCTTGCAGCCAACTAAACGCTTTGAAAATATTTCCATTACTCCTTAGTTCTGTCAAGGTCTGCTCTGCATTGGTTAGTGTTGTCATAAGCATCTTAAAATCTCGAGCTTTGCCGTTATTACTCTTATCGGAAAAGATGAATTTTATGACTCTATTGATTCTGTTTTTTTCATCTGCTTTTTTTAGTGGATAGATCTGTACTAACAACTGAGTAATCTCATCATCGGTAAACGCTCTTAAGCGTGTTCTCATGGTTTCACCCTCGTTTTCACAAAACTTTGTTTGTGCATTGTTTTGTAAATAGGAGGTAATAGTGTTTGCATCCATGTTAGAAAAATTCAACGACATCTCCTCTTTAGTCATCTTGCAGATCTTTTCTGCGTTGGTCACCAGTGGGAATGAGTTGTTTTTATTATCAAAAGAAACATCAGTATTATCAGTAGTATCAGAAGTGTCAGAGAGGCAGCTGGAAACTCCCATGGAGAAATCGCCTGGATCATAGGATAGATTAGCGGCCTCATATGCTACCTTTAGAAGTATGTCATTCCTCTTTTGAAAATCAGTGCCGCAACTTTCTAGTTGTTTTGATAGTTCTGGATTATTTCTGATCAGTGATTGAAAAAAATCTTGCATGTTAAATTTTCTATATTCACTTTTTGTATACGCAGAACTTGTGAGATCATCGTTGCCAAAAGAGTTAAACACAGGAAAGATAAGGTATCCTAACAAGAAAAACAAAAGATGGCCTATACGTTTCATACATTCTCCCAATAAAGAGTATTTGTTCAATGACAGCAATAATGCTACCACTGGCCTTGTAAAAGTTATAAAAGAAAACCAGGTATGTTTTGTTTTAGGATAGTTAGCAGCGGGAGAGGGGACCTTTGAGGGTCAATAAAATTTATGAATAGTGGGCACTACCGTTTGGAAGAATTGAATGGTTTCACTTGCTGATTTGTTGTATAATCTCCCTGGCGAGAAAAGTGGTTCCTAGTACAAATATTTGAAAGCGAGAGCAAGCAGTAATGACGATAACAAAACATAAAGCAATGATTTTCGATATTCAAAAGTTTTCTATCCATGATGGGCCAGGCATCAGAACCCTGCTCTTTTTTAAAGGCTGCCCTCTCCGTTGCCTTTGGTGTTCCAATCCTGAAGGGCTTACCTCCACGCCTAGTTTTTTTCGAGATCAAAAGCTTTGTATTCACTGTGGCCAGTGTGAACACCATTGTCCTAGCGGTGCTTTAAGAGTCATTGGTCAAGAGATGAGTGTTTCAGAGGTGATGAAGATCTTGATGAGCGATTTTATTTTTTATCGTGAGTCGGGAGGTGGGATCACCCTTGGGGGAGGAGAGCCGACTATGCATAGTGAGTTTTGTCTTGAGCTTTTACGCCAGTGTCGTGGGCAGGGCACCCATACCGCTATAGAGAGCTGTCTTTATGCTCCCTGGAAAACCATTGAGCAACTCCTTCCTTGGTTGGATCTTTGGATGATTGATCTTAAGGTGATGGACGACAAGATTCATCAAATGGCCACAGGAGTCTCCAATACGCTGATTCTTGAGAATATGAAAAAGCTATTCTTGGCCGCCAATGTCCCACTGCTACTGCGTCTTCCAGTTATTCCTGGAATCAACGATCATCTCGAGAATTTCCAACAAATCATCGCTTTTATCAAAGAGCATGATCCATTAGGGAGGGTAACGGCGGTTGAGCTGTTGCCCTATCATCGCTATGGCGTGAGGAAATATCAAGGACTACAAATGGAGTACCGCTATTCCGAAGCAGCAACAAAAGATGACCAATATCTACAATACCTCAATGAAATTGTGCAACTCTTTTCCACTCAACATAATATTAACTGCAACCTTGGAGAACAATTATGAGTACCTCTTCCGTGCTTCCAGAGCGCATCCAAAAAATTAGAGAGAAATTTTTCACCACTAAACCCTCCATTTCTATCTACCGAGCGAAGGCCTTTACAGAGGTGGCCTCACAAAATCCTGGCATGCCCATTATGCTCATGCGAGCAAAGGCGATCTATCGAACGGCCGAGATCTTGCCTATCTATATTGATGAAGGAGAGCTGATCATTGGCCACCCCGGAGGAAAATCACGAGCAGGAGTTTTCTCTCCCGATGTTTGTTGGCGTTGGGTAGAGAAGGAACTTGATACTGTTCACCAAAGGGTACAAGACCCTTATGAGATCTCTTCCGAGGATAAAAAGACGTTAAGAGAAGAGATCTTTCCTTTTTGGAAAGGACGCTCTGTCGATGAAAAGATCAATGCGGAGATGGCGGCGATCGGCATTCTCCCTATTACCTATGATAGTGGGGTGGTTGACTGTGAAGTCAAAACCGGAAGTGGTGGGGGAGACTTATCTCCAGGTTTTGGTAACATTCTCTTTCACAAAGGTTACGCGGGCATTAAGAGGAGTGCTGAAGAGAATTTGAAAAACTACTCCATGTCTTGCGCAAGCGATATTGATTGCATCTATTTTCTACAAGCAGTGGTGATGGTTTGTGATGCCATGATCTTGCTCGGTAAGCGTTACTCTGCTTTAGCACAAGCTTGTGCGGAGAGAGAGAGCAATCCCAAGAGAAAGGGCGAATTACTTGCTTTGGCAGAAATATGTGCACACATTCCGGCCTATCCTCCACGCTCTTTCCATGAGGCCTTGCAGATGATTTGGTTTGGGCAAATCTCGATCTATTTAGAAGAGAACACCTCTGGTACCTCCCCAGGAAGAGTCGATCAATACGTCTATCCCTATTTGAAGAGCGATCTAGAGAGTAAAAGAGTGACCCAAGAAGAGGCGAGGGAGCTGCTTTACTGTTTTCTCATGAAGTTTAATGAAATTCCCTGGCCACTAAGTGAGGCCGGTGCTTACTACTTTGCTGGTTATATTCCCTTCTTTAACCTTGTTGTCGGCGGGCAAACCACTCAAGGCAAAGATGCAACTAATGATCTCTCCTATATGATTTTAGAGTGTGTTAAAACACTCAAGATGTACCAACCCTCCCTGGCGGCGCGTATTCATAACAATACACCGCAAGCGTTCCTCATAGAGATCACCGATGTGGTCTCCAAAGGTTTAGGCTTTCCCGCTTTGCACTTTGATGACCCCACCATTAAGATGTTGCTCTCTCGAGGCATCTCCCTTGAGGACGCTCGCGATTATTGTCTTATGGGATGTGTGGAGCCTTATGTGCATGGTAAGCTTTTTAGATGGACCTCGGCGGTGTATACCAATTTTCCGGTGGCCATTGAGTTTGCACTTACAAATGGAGTGCTTCGTTCCACTGGTAAAAGTTTAGGCAAGGCCACGGGAGCACTTTCCTCTTTTAAAAATTTTTTAGAGTTTGAAGTTGCAGTGAAAAAGCAGCTCGATCACATCATTGAAGTTTCAGCAATTGCCACTTTAGTGAGTCAGCGAGCACACCGGGATATTCTCCCCAAACCCATGAGTTCGGCAATCGTCGAGGGGTGTGTGGAGAGTGCTCGCGATATTATGCAAGGAGGGGCCAAATACAACTCGGGGCCTGGGATGGTTTTTGTGGGTCTTGCCGATTATGCCAATTCCATGGCGGCGATCAAGCGGATTGTCTTTGAAGAGCAGCGCTTCTCTTTAACCGAACTATCCACCGCTTTAGCGGCCAATTTCGAAGGATACCCTGAGATAGAGCGTGCTTGCCTTGCTGCTCTTAAGTATGGCAACGATCACGATGAAGTGGATCTCTTGGCCGCTGACGTACTTGATTACGTCTCTAAGCGCGCCAATCAGTATCGGGGCCTTTACGCGAACATGGAGCTAGGAACACTCTCTGTCACCACGAATATTCCTCAAGGAAAAGTGGTTAGCGCGCTTCCTAGTGGACGCCGTGCCGGTATGCCTCTTGCTGACGGGATTGGCCCTGCTCAAGGAACTGATATCAGTGGGCCAACGGCGGCGATTAAATCGGTGGATAAACTTAATCACGAATCCACCTCGGTGGGGACACTTTTTAATATGAAGTTACACCCTAACCTTTTAAAGAGTGATCGTGGCAAGGCCAATTTTATGGCCTTAGTGCGGGCGCATAATCAGCTGGGCGGATCGCAAATTCAATTTAACTGCATCTCGAGGGAAGAGCTCTTAGATGCACAAGCTAATCCACAAAAATATCGATCGCTAATCGTGCGTGTCTCTGGCTATAGTGCTTTTTTTACCGAGCTATGCAAAGAGGTTCAAGACGATATCATCAGCAGAACAGAACAAAAGCAGTGGTAATACGCAAAGATTTTTAGTGTATCCCTTTCTCTATAGTGTAGTGATAAATTCTGCTCCTAATTATCGCACTTCTGTTAAATATTCTTGACGAATGAATCTATTATCTTCTGCCTACTACCTGAGTGAAAATATCAACAAAAGATGTTGGGAAATTTTAGATCTTTATGCTTTTAAAAGGGGTGATTGAACGTTAACGTTTGAAATTCAAAAAATTGTTAGATTTTGATTAAAGAAAAAAAAGAGAAGAGGTTTAGTATTTATGGCACTAATAAAACCACTTAGAGGGATTACTCCAACTTGGGGAGAGGAGTGTTACTTTGCAGAGAATGCCACCATCATTGGTGATGTGACGATGGGTCGTGGATGTAGTGTTTGGTTTCATACGGTGATTAGGGGCGATGTGCACTCGATACGCATTGGGGATAGGTGTAGCATTCAAGATGGTGCTGTCATTCATTGCACTTATCAGAAGGCAAGTACCGTGATTGGTAATGAGGTAACGGTTGGTCATCGAGCGATTATTCATGGGGCGGTGGTAGAGGACCTGGTGCTGATTGGAATGGGGGCGATCGTGCTCGATCATGCTGTGGTTAAAAGTGGCTCGATTGTGGCGGCGGGAGCGGTGGTACGAGAAGGAAGTGTGCTAGAGAGCGGGGCCCTCTATGCAGGGGTTCCTGCAAAAAAGATTAAGATGCTTGATGAAGAGGATCTGGCGATGATTAAAAGGCTCGCCAAGAATTATATTACTTACACCTCTTGGTATAAATAGGTAAACCGTGAGGGAAGGAGAGTTGATGGGAATGAGAGCTATACAAGGATTACTTTTTTTAAGTTTGTTTTTAGTGGTGCAGAGTATTTGGGCGCAAAATTTTAAAGTGAGTAGTGATGGAGAATTAAGCTTTTATCAGAAGAGCGGGCAGAGGGCCTTGGTGAAAGAGTATGCGGGAAAAATTGTGGTCGATGGCAGTAGTGGAGAGGTGCTTTATCAAGGAAGAGTGGTAGGAGACCTCGATTTTTTTTCTGGGAGACTTATTTTATGTCAGGAGCAATTTGCGAATGAGTGCGAGCTCTCTTTTGGAAAGAAAGTGGAAGAGGGAAAGAGTGTGCAGTCGGTGGAGTTAAGTTTGAAAGAGCATGGCCATCAAAAGGGTATAGGTACTTCATTTAATGCTCTTGACCGTTATGTGTACGCTTCTCCTAATCAAGAGGAGGGCGGCACTTGTCTTTATATGGCATCTACCGGTGCCATGGAGATTTTACTTAATAAGCATCGTGCTTCGACTACTCGTAGTTATGATGGAGTAAGCGATCTCTCTGAGCGTTTTTTGATGAGCTTAGAGGTACCAGGAGGTTATCTTGGTGATTGGCGAACCGATACTATTCTTAGTTTTAACTATCGAGGAAAGGCACTGTTAAATCGCGACTATCGTTATACTAAGGGATGGTATAAAGGAGATGAGACAACAGGTAATGTTACACGCGCGAGTGCGAAGGAGAGGGGTGCCAAGTATGGAACTTATTACAACTGGGTTAATGATTACGATTTTAGACGTAATCGAGAGATTGATAGCAAACTCATCAGCGTGCCAAAGATTGCAAGAGATTTAATTTTTGTGGATCCCGCACACGATCAGTGGAATGTAGGGGTTATGGATAGTAGTGTGATTGAAAAAATCAAGAGTTCGCTTAGGAGGAAAAATGCTCCCGTCTTAATCATCTATAACCACTATGCTTATTGGCATGCAGTTTTAATTGTGGGGTATGATGACGAGCAAGCAGTAAATGGTTGTGCCTTTGTCAATAGCTGGAAGCAGTATATGGCCAAGGAGGCGAGGGCAAGCGTAGCGCGTGGAAAAAGGTTCCAAAGGTATATCGCTCAAGTGAATAATTCTATCGCCAAAAATGGCGGGTGTAGTAGCAAAGGGGTTTTTTATGTACGTGATTCCATTTACGATGGAGTAGAGGAGCCTATCTATGACTACGATCCGGCAAAAGTTGGAGAAGAGACCCGCTACTCCAAGCGGATTATTTTGCGTTCCTACGACTGGGCCAAGTATCTTGGTAATCACGCCTACGTCATTTATAGTCAAGAGCAAAGTCGTTGACAATCATTAATGATTGAAGTTACGCTTCTTGTGAAGTTAAACAAGATCAATTAAAAAACAATCACTCAATATCAGTTATTATTTTTTTCATTGGAGAAGATTATGGCAGTCAATGTAACTGGAAAAAGCCTTACAATCGAAGATCTCGTTAAAGTGGCGCGTGACTATGAACAAGTTACTCTGGATGCAGCGGCCGTAGAAAGAATTAAAAAGTGCAGAAGCATGCTGGAGAAAAAAATTGTTGCACGTGAGATTATGTATGGCGTGAATACAGGAATTGGAGAGTTTTCCGAGATCGTTTTAAGCGATGAGCAGGTAAAGCAATTTCAAAAATATTTAATCTATAATCACTCCGCGGGAATTGGAGCACCAGCACCGATTGACCACGTGAGGGCGGCGATGCTTGCACGAATTAATGTGCACGCTAATGGACACTCTGGGTGTCGTCCCGTGATTACTCAGACTTTGGTGGAAATGTTAAATAAGCGCGTGACTCCTTTAGTGTGCGAGAAAGGATCGGTGGGGGCCTGTGGTGACTTATCACCAATGAGTCAGATTGCGCTAGCGCTGATGGGAGAAGGGGAGTGCTTTTATAATGGTGTACGCATGCCTTCAAGCGATGCTTTAAGAAAAGCTGCAATTACTCCAGTGGTGCTTGAAGCAAGAGATGGACTGGCTACTATCAATGGTAGCAACCTCTTAAATGCTATTGCTGCACTTTCCATTTACGATTGTGAAAGGTGGATTAAGCAAGCTGAAATTTGTGCAGCAATGACCCTGGAAGCCTTGCTTGCAAACTTAAAACCGTATGACCTTCGCCTTCACCAGCTGCGTGGCTTTGGCGGTTCAGTCACTTCAGCGGCCAACATTATGAAGGTGATTGAGGGTAGCGATCTACAGACTGGAAAATTAAAAGTCAAAGTGCAAGATGCTTACTCTATGCGCTCGACTCCACAAGTGATTGGGGCCGCTCGTGATCACCTTCAATACGCAAGAAAGCAGGTGGAAATTGAGCTAAACGGTGTCGGTGATAATCCTATCTTCTTACCCGATGAAGATATAGTGCTTACAGGTGCAAATTTCCAAGGGACTCCCGTGAGTTTGCCGATGGATCTTGTGGGAGCATCGATCTGTATGATCTCTGTGCTTTCGGAGCGCAGGTTGAATCGTTTGTTAAATCCTGCTTTAAGTGTGGGGCTGCCTGCTTTCTTAACTAAGGGTGCAGGGATGTTCTCTGGCCATATGTTAAGCCAATACACCGCTGGTATGCTTATTGTTGAACAGCGAATTCTCTCCACCCCAGCATCGGTTCAGTCAATTCCTGCGGCCGCGGATCAAGAAGATTTTGTAAGTATGGGGATGAACACTTCACTAAAACTTCGACAAATTTTAGAAAATGCCAATGGTGTTTTAGGAATTGAGTTTATTGCTGCTGCTCAAGCACTCGACTTCCGTGAATTTACTTTTGGCCGTGGCACGAAGGCGGCACACGCCTGTGTTCGTCAAGTGGTAGAGCACCTGGAGGAGGATCGTCCACTCTTTGTTGATCACAACAATATGATGGAAGCGGTTCGTACCAATGCAATCCTTTGTGCAGTGGAGAGTGAGATTGGAGCACTTCAGACCTACTATAAAGTGGACACTGTTTTAACTCCTGTTTGGTAAATCAAAAAACGATAATTAAAGTAAGTAAGTAAAGAATGAAGCGAGGTGTTCTTATGAGCAAAAGTTTTGCAAAGTCCTCTTTGTATTTCAATTACTTCTTCTCCTCGATTGGAAAGAAGCAAGTGTTGGCAGTAACTGCAACTTTTTTATGCCTATTTACAATAGTTCACTTTATAGGCAATTTATTGATGTTTGCAGGCCCTCAATATTTTAACTGGTATGGGCATACCCTGGCATCAGGCCCTCTTTTGCCTCTAGCAGAGGGGCTGTTGCTGCTGCTTTTTTTATCACACGCTTCGCTTGGACTTTGGCTTGCTTGCGAGAACTATCGAGCTCGTCCAGAGCGCTATTATAAAAAGGTGCGAAGTGGTCGAGGAGCTACTTTTGCTTCTGCAACGATGCCGTTCACAGGCATACTGTTGCTGTTTTTTTTAGTGCTTCACCTCTTGCATTTTCGTTTTGGTCCTGTATACACCATTGTTTATGATGGCGTAGAGATGCGAGATTTCTATCGTTTGATGATTGAATTTTACGCCAATCCTTTAAACGTAGTGCTCTATTTGCTATCGATGTGCCTTTTAAGCTTTCACCTGGGGCATGGAGTGCAATCAATCTTTCAAAGTTATGGATGGATTCATTCTAAGTACACTCCTTGGGTGAAACGTATGGGCCTACTGATTGCTGTCTTTTTAGCAATAGGCTTCTCTAGCTTTCCGTTGTGGGCCTATCTCAAGCATGGTGTAGTTGGTTATTAATCAAAATGAAAATGAAGGAGATATTGATATGTTTAAGTTAGATGCAAAAATACCAGAAGGTCCCATTCAAGAGAAGTGGGATCGCTACCGCTTTCAATTAAAGTTGGTCAATCCCGCCAATAAAAGAAAGTATAGCGTGATTGTGATTGGAACGGGGTTAGCAGGGGCCTCGGCCTCTGCCAGCTTGGCAGAGCTTGGTTATAATGTGCAAACTTTTTGTATTTCCGACTCCCCAAGAAGGGCACACTCTATTGCTGCTCAAGGTGGGATTAACGCTGCTAAAAATTATCCCAATGATGGCGACTCTGTTTGGCGCCTCTTTTACGATACCGTTAAGGGCGGTGACTATCGCTCTCGTGAAGCAAACGTCTATCGCTTGGCCCAAGTTTCCAACAACATCATCGATCAGTGTGTGGCGCAAGGGGTGCCCTTTGCACGCGACTATGGAGGGACGCTTGCTAACCGCTCTTTTGGAGGTGCACAAGTTTCTCGCACCTTCTATGCTCGCGGGCAGACGGGACAACAGCTGCTTCTTGGTGCCTATCAAGCGATGATGAGGCAAGTAGGTATGGGAAAGGTGCAACTTTTCACTCGTCGTGAGATGCTAAACTTGGTGGTGATCGATGGTCGCGCCCGAGGAGTGGTGATTCGTAATCTGGTTACCGGTGAACTTGAACACTACGTTGCGGATGCTGTGATCTTGGCCAGCGGTGGCTATTCAACCGTTTACTACCTTTCAACCAATGCGATGAACTCTAACTGCAGTGGTATTTGGCGTGCTCACAAAAAAGGTGCAGGCCTTGCTAATCCTTGCTTTACCCAAATTCATCCCACCTGTATTCCTATGAGCAGCGATCACCAATCGAAACTTACACTTATGAGTGAGTCGCTTCGCAATGATGGCCGCGTGTGGGTACCTAAACGTGCAGGCGATAATCGTCCTCCAGCAGAAATTCCAGAGGAGGAGCGAGACTACTATTTAGAGCGCATCTATCCTAGCTTTGGAAACTTAGTCCCAAGAGATGTGGCCTCTAGAAATGCTAAACTACAGTGTGATGCGGGCAAAGGTGTAGGCGCAACCAAGCGTGCGGTTTATCTCGATTTCGCTTCGGCGATCGCACGCGATGGCGCCGACAGCATTCGTAAAAAATATGGAAATCTTTTTGAGATGTACGAGCGGATCACCGATGAGGATCCTTATAAGGCACCCATGAGAATTTACCCCGCTGTTCACTATACGATGGGTGGACTTTGGGTTGATTACAATTTAATGAGCACGATCCCCGGACTTTTTGTTTTAGGAGAGGCCAATTTTTCTGATCATGGTGCTAACCGCTTAGGGGCCTCTGCGCTGATGCAAGGGCTGGGCGATGGTTACTTTGTGATTCCTTATACCATTGGTAACTATTTGGCAGAGTTACCACTAGCAACGGTTGCAAATGGACGTCCCGAGAGTAAGCACCCCGCCTTTATGGCCGCGAATAAAGAGGTTCAAGAGGAGATCAATCGGATTATCTCCGTTAAAGGCAAACGCTCCGTCTCCGACTTACACCGCGAACTGGGAAAGATCATGTGGGAAAAAGTGGGGATGGCCCGAAACGAAAAAGGCCTGAAAGAGGCGCTAACAGAGATCCCACGGTTACGAGAGGAGTTTCGAAGAAATTCCAAAGTTCCTGGGCGTGCTGACGATTTAAATCCAGAGATGGAGAAGGCGCTGCGAATGAACGATTATCTCGACCTTGGGGAGCTAATGGCCCGAGATGCGTTAGGCCGATTAGAGTCGTGTGGAGGCCACTTCAGAGAGGAGTCGCAAACGGCAGAGAGTGAGGCAAAACGCGATGATGAGAAACATTGTAATGTAGCAGTTTGGGAACATAAGGGCGAAGGGGCGCTTCCTGAAAGGCATGTGGAAGAGTTAAAGTTTGAAAATGTTCAACTTTCGCAACGTAGTTACAAATAAGTTTAAAGTTAAAGCAAAGCTATAGCTATAAAGAGAAGGAATAAAAAGTATGAGCAGTAAAAATATGACAATTCACTTGAAAATCTGGAGACAAAAGTGTTGCAGCGAGAAGGGTAGGATGGAAAACTACACCTTAACCACCGTCTCACCCGATATGTCCTTTTTAGAGATGCTCGACCTTTTAAATCAAGAGCTGATTGTAAAAGGGGAAGAACCGGTGGTTTTCGATCACGACTGTCGTGAAGGTATTTGTGGCGCTTGCTCTTTAATGATTAATGGTGAGCCCCATGGACCAGAGATGTTGACGACGAGCTGCCAGCTGCATATGAGAAAGTTTAAAGATGGTGACACCATCGTTGTCGAGCCCTTTCGTGCCAAAGCTTTTCCAGTCATCCGCGATCTTGCTTGTGATCGTAGCGCCTTCGATAAGATTATTGCCTCTGGCGGTTTCATCAGTGTGAACACGGGGAGTGGAGCAGAGGCCAATGCCACTTTAGTAAAGCAAGAGAGTGCTGAACTGGCAATGGATGCCGCGGCCTGCATTGGTTGTGGTGCTTGTGTGGCCGCGTGTAGTAATGCCTCGGCCATGCTCTTTGTGGCGGCAAAGGTCTCTCACCTGGGGTTGCTGCCTCAAGGCGATCCCGAGGCGAGTAAGCGCGTTTATAACATGGTTAAACGGATGGATGAACTTGGCTTTGGAAATTGTAGCAATGAGGGGGAGTGTGAAGCTGCTTGCCCCAAGGGAATTAAGATCAGCAATATTGCTCGCATGAATCGCAAATTCCTTCTCTCCTCGCTTACTTCTGCTCCTGAAGAGGGTGGTGGCAAACAAGAGTGGAACTAGATTCCGCTCCAACCGCCGCCGCTATCATCTGGGCCGCTATATCCGCCACCGCTATCATCGCTACTGCCTCCGCCACAAATTGGAACATCTCCGCTATCCCAGGTACGACCATCATTGCCATTATCGGGGGAAACATCAATAGGATCAGGGGTGCTCGGAGAGTGATCGGGCATACTGCCACTGCCGTCACCACCGCCAGTAGCATAG
Source organism: Oligoflexia bacterium (assembly GCA_015231955.1). Classification (GTDB taxonomy): domain Bacteria; phylum Bdellovibrionota; class Bacteriovoracia; order Bacteriovoracales; family Bacteriovoracaceae; genus JADGAN01. The sequence continues at coordinate 52,400 of JADGAN010000012.1, forward strand.
GCGGCCACGTTTAGTGTTGTTAGTAGCAGGAAGGCGTAAATTAATTTTTTCATGGTAAATTCTCCTGTTCATTTTGTGAAAAAAAGTTTTTTATCGAGGGATCAGGGAAATTGCAATACAAAGAGCGACATGAAATAAGTGAGGAAAGTAAAAATGTTTGTTTACTCAGAGACTATTAACGCTTTTATGCTACGAATGAAAAAACGCTTTAAGGAAATTCTTACTTATGAGCTGGGGATGCGCTTTAGTGGAGATCATTTTTTTCATCGCCAGAGTTACCACTATGTACAGTTTGCGGCCTTTGAGCGAAGCGGAGTGCAGCAGATGCTGGCGTATTTTGACAGCGAGCTAAAGCTGATTGCCTTCAATAAGCTGTTAGTCTATAGCGCAAAGGATGCACTGATTAGTGATATTCTTCGGCATGAAGTGGCCCATCTGATGGTGTTTTTAGATTATGGAGTGGTGGATGAGATGCACGGGAGAGAGTTCCAAGCAGTTTGCCAGCGCTATGGGTGGAATAGAGAGAGTATTATGCGTGCTTCTTCATCGCTTGAGGTGGAAAATCAAAACATTGTAGGCGATTTAGAGAGTGAACGGGTACTGGATAAGGTGCAAAAGTTATTAGCGCTTGCAGGAAGCTCCAATGCACACGAGGCGGAGTTGGCGATGTTGCGGGCCAATCAGTTGTTGCTAAAACACAATTTGAAATTTTTAAGTGCCAAGGAGAGGGTCGCGGCCTCCGATCTTATCTATTGTGATCAAGTGTTGCGGGCCAAGAGAAAGTCGGCGAAGCTTAATGCGATTGCCAGGATTTTAGGGTGCTTTTTTGTGGCGCCTATTTTTAGTTACAAAGGGGAGGGTGTCTCTTTGGAGGTAACGGGATCACGTACCAATGTGGAGTTTGCAAAGTATGTGGCGGCCTTTTTAGACCGGGAGTTAGAGCGTTTGTGGGAGGATAGTCGTAAACTTTTACATTGCGGTGGACTGCGTGCTCGCAACTCCTTTATGACGGGGGTGGCGTATGGCTTTAAAGAGAAGCTCCAGTCGTCACAGCAGCAAGATGTCAGCAAAGAGGACAGTTTGGCGCTAACGGTGTTTCAAAAGAGGCTGCAAGAGGATTTGAAGGTTGTCTATACACGAATAACCAGTAGTTATTCTAGTGCCTCCATTGATCAATTGGGATTGGGACTGGGTAAGGCCGCAGGCAAGAAGCTTACGATTCATCCAGGAGTAGGGGATAAGGGAGGGTGCTCGCCGCTTCTATTTTTGGAGTAGCTGATACTTTTTCTTGCAATACTCACAAACTACTTCAAGCTCTTTGCTTCCTTGATAGAGGTTCTGTCGTTCACTCTCAGAAAGGGCATTAATCAGTGCTTGCATATTTTCAATAGAACAACCACAGGTGAAGGTTAACGCTTTAGCATGGAGAAATTTGAGTCCATGAGTTTCCACGAATGCTTGGATTGCTGCTAACTCATTTAGGCCTAGTTGAAAGAGTTCACTAAAGAGCTTTTGTCGAGAGAACCAATACTCCTTTGGCGTCAGTTTACTCGCAGCTTTTTTAGAGGAGGGAGGCAGTCTCATCAGCAGTAGTGCTTGGTCACTCTCTTTACTCGTAAAGAGGTGTGCATCGATTTGATACGATTTAATCAACACCAAAATCATCAGTTGATCGATAGTGGAATCGTTGATTTCGATGATCGATTGGTAGGGACGCTTGCCGGGAAAACTTTTAGTCAGTCGCAATCTTCCACAAAGCTTTTGCGGGAACTCTTTAAAATCTTCAGGCAAAAGTACGGAGCGGTAACGGCCATCAAAGTCGGTTTCAATTTTAAAGTGAAAGTCAGGATAGTGAGAATCGATATAAATTCCTAGACGTTCACCACGCTTTAAAAGTGAGGTCATCAACATCGTAGTAAGGATAAGATCACGGTAAAAATTAAGACCACTAGCTTGTAGTGATTGTGTAAGTACCATCTCTTGAATTATTTTTTGACCTTCTAAAAAATGAATGAGATAATCTTCTTGGTCATCAATAAGCGTAATTAGTGTACTGGAATTTAACATCAAAAAACCCTAAACTAAAGTAATAAACAGTAATTCGTAAGCAGAATAGATAGCAATCTCATATCAATTTCTTAAGGAGTGGACAATGAAAATTACAGGAACGGAGACAGAGAAAAATCTTTTAAAGGCCTTTGCCGGAGAGTCGCAAGCAAGAAATCGTTACACTTATTTTGCGTCTCAAGCAAAAAAAGAGGGATTGGAGAAGGTTGCGGCAATCTTTGAAGAGACCGCTAGTCAAGAAAAAGAGCATGCAAAGCGCTTCTTTAAATTCCTAGAGGGGGGTGATGTGGAGATCACTGCCACTTTTCCTGCGGGAAAGCTCGGAACAACGCTGGAAAATTTACAAGCGGCAGCGCATGGAGAGCACCATGAGTGGACAGAGATGTATCCGGAGTTTGCCAATATTGCCCGTAGGGAAGGGCTGGAGGCGGTGGCAAAGGTGTTCGAAGCGATCTCCATTGCAGAAAAGCGCCACGAGGATCGTTATAATCGTTTGCATGTACTTTTAAAAGATCAACAAATATTTAAGCAAAGTGGTCGAGTGACTTGGCGCTGTCGTAATTGTGGTTATATTCATGAGGGAAATGAAGCTCCTGCTGTCTGTGTAGCATGTGCTCATCCGCAGGCCCACTTCGAAATTTCAGCAGATCTGCTGGCCCTCTAAGCAAATTTTGATTATTGCTTCCTCCTATGCGGTCGTCATTTTAATCCTTTAGTAAATCGCAAAGTAGACACCTCTTTGCATAGTAAAGAGTATGAACTTTAGAACCACAGGTGTTTTTAAAAACAAGAAAGGTTATCACTCCGTCGGTGTCTTTGGTTACGCGTCCAGAGGTATTCCCGGAGTGGAGATTATTGGTTATGGCAAGAATGTTAAATTGATGCGCGAAAAATTTATTTTTCTAAGTAGGCAAAGGGCGCTCGCGATCCCCCTAAAACGTTATGTTCTTTGTATCGAGCAACACGAGCAGCTGATCTTGTCTTCGCTTAGTGAGGTAGATGAATCGATTTCATGGCTGGAATTGCCGTTACTGCTAATCTTTTGGTCTTTAGCGGGTGTGATTCAGATGGGTCGATTAGATGATTGCATCCTAGGAGGAAAGGTGTCGATTGCAGGCGAAGTTTTAACCTTATCGTGTGAGGAGCTTACTGCAGTTGCCACTTTTTCTCCCCATCAAAAATGTATCACTATCCCTAAGCGCAGTGATCTCTACTATGTGCTACCGTTACCAGAAATCTTAGGTGAGGAGTTGATGATCCATTGCCGATTGTTTTAGGGGTATTAGGAGAAGAGTTTTGCCGCTATTGACGAAAATACACTCTTTTCGATCTAATGAAAGAGATGAATATTTTAAATTCTCTCAGACAAAATAATCTCTCTTTTAAATTAGTGCCTATTCATATTCGGGAGCTGATCTACTTTCAAGAGGTTCCATGCGATATTTACGGTTATGTAAATGAATTTTTTGTAGTGGTGATGCAAAAGGGACTACTTATCAATAAAGATAGCTTACAGCAGGTGATCAATTTAGGCGCAGATCAACTCTTTGTCCTTGATGATGACTATAAGTTGCTAGTGAAGAAAAATCAAAAAATTTTACTGGAGATATCTCGCTCTCTTTCCATTGGTGATGTCATAGCAAATGGAAAAAAACAAGTATACTACTTATCTTTAAACCTTGAGTACCTTTATCAAAATCCCACTGATGACGAGACACTGCTCTTGCAATATCAGTGTATTAAGAGCTTAGGGCGACTTTTGTTGGCAAAACTTAGTTTGATTCCAGTGTTGTTTCAATACTTACTTGATCAAACCTATCATTACTCGGTCTCTCAACCACTACTATCATCACTGATATTGCTAGGATATTTAAAGAGTACACAACAGTTTAGTGAAAAAGATATTATCTCGTTATTTCTTACCAGCTATTTTAAAGATATTGGTCTCTCGATTATTCCGAAAACTTGTCTTGATAAAAAAGATTTAAATGAAGAGGAAAAAAAATTAATCTCGCAACACCAACAATTTTCAATAGAAATTTTAAGTGGAAGGATCCCTCTGGGAGTCAACTATTTTAATATTATCAATAATCATCATGTGCACTCTTTGCTTGGTGGAGATGTGGTGACTAAAGCAAATGATCAAAATGAGGTGCTGATCGGGGCAGAGACGTTATTTGTGGAAATGGTTGATATATTAGCTGCAATGATTAGCAAGCGGCCTTACCGTGATGGCCTTACACTTTATAGTGGTCTTCAACGGATAAAAGACATTCTGGGGAAAGAACATCAGCAGGAGTTTAAGTTGTTAGTTTGGTTCTTGCAAAAATTTTTCAAGCTGGATGACAAATCGTCTTGATATTTTTTCTTTTCAAAGCTCAAAAAGTTCAGCACAATTTTATTAAAGAAGATATTCTTGTCAAAGTCTAAGGAGGGATAATGGCACAAAAAATCGTGAGTCCAGTCACGGGAATTTTAGAGGAAGATAAAGTGTACGTTGATTTTGGAGAGCATGAAGGAAAATCTGTTTTAGAAATTGCGGATACTTTGCCAGATTATTACAGCTACATGATTGCAGCAAAAGATCAAGGCAATTTCTTTATCCGTAGAGGAAAAGATAAGCTTTTTAGATTGTACATTACGGAAAGCAATAGAGTGTAGATTTTAAATCAAGAAATTAAGAGAGAAGTTTTAGTGCAGCTGAGCCTTGGTTATTTGCTTGAGCTAGTACAGATGTACCTGCTTGAGTTAAAATATTAAGGCGCACATTCTCTGCGGTCTCTTGAGCAAAATCGGTATCACGAATTCGCGAGTTGGCAGCTGATAAGTTTTCCACCATACCTTGAATATTATTCGAGGTATTAACCAAACGGTTTTGAACAGCTCCAAGATCTGCACGTTGTCCTGATATTTTTTGAATAGCAGTATCTAGAAGTGCCAGACTGAATTGAGAATTCTCTTTGTTGTGTACGGAGATTTGATCAAGACCTAAACTCGTAAGTGTAGAGTTTGTACCAGCGGCATTGTAGGAGATACGATCTTCAAAGGCATTATTATTGGTACCAATTTGAAAATCGTAGCTAAGTCCAGTTCCATTTAAGAGCTTTTTGCCGTTGTACTCTGTCACTTGAGAGATTCTTTCAATCTCCATTTTCAACTGTTGATACTCGATATCAGTGAGGCTTCTTTCTGAATCACCCATGGTGTCGGATGCTGATTGCACTGCTAGCTCACGAAGACGAGTAAGAATGGAAGAGATCTCATTTAATCCTCCCTCGGCCGTTTGAATCAGAGAAATACCATCATTGGCGTTACGGTTTGCCTGATTTAAACCACGAACACCGGCCTTCAACTTTTCACTGATGGCCAGTCCTGCAGCGTCGTCAGCAGCTTTGTTGATCCGATTACCAGTAGATAATCGTCCAAGAGAAGTGTTTTGTTTTTCCGTAACTTGCCCTAAGCTTCTCTGTGCACTTAAGGACGAGACATTGGTGTTGATACGCAGACCCATCGATGACCTCCTTGTTTCCTTGCGATCATCCCTGATGCTCAACCTCTCAGAAACCTTGAGAAATCGATAAGCGTACTGCTTTTAGTAGTTATAGAAATGTTTATATCACTTAAGAGTGCTTCATAATGAAAGGCGCTCTTGCTGTGTCAGATCGTAATTTCAAAAATAAAACTTTAGGAAAAAATAAAAAAAATGCAAAAAGAAAAAAACTTATCTTCTTTGTAAAATCTTTCGATAGTTGCAGTATGAAGAATAGTCCGTTAGAGAAGCATGCTATAGTATTTTACTTAGAGAAGCGCTCAAAGAGCAGAGAGCAGTTGCTGGCACTCTTGCAAAATATAGAGATACATCCAGAAATCGAAATCTTGGTCATCAAAGAGCAGAGTGAACTTACTGCACTTTTAAAACAAACGAGCGAGTTTTTAATTATTACCAGTGAAATAAAACAACTGTTAGAAGCGATGGAGAGTTCGCAGCTTAGGCCAAAGCTGTGGTGGGCGGTAGTCTCTAAGAAAATAAGTAATAAGACCGAAGATTTTCTGCGCACTAAAGCTTTAGAGAAAATTTTTTTATTGGAAGAGGTGGAGAAGATTTTCACCGAAGTAAAGCGATATCACAATCAGCTGGTGAATCGTCTTAAGAGGCGAAGAGAGTTGCGGCCAATCTTTGATCGCTATAGTGATTTAAAACATCTTGGGAACTTTTTATTTGAAAGCTATAGAGCACACCTCTCCCTGTATTTATTTAATGATCAAGAAGCTGTCTTTGAGAATAGCTACTCTAGGAAAATCTCTTTGTTTGCAGGAGTTCGCAAACACTCTGCCTTTTATCGCTCACTTATAGAAGAGGCACGCTTTTATCAAGAGGAGGTCTTGCAAAAATATGCTTTTGTATCGCAAATCACTCATGCCGCCTGGGTAGTGGAGGAGGGGGGAGGGCTTGCTTACGATGAGACTCCCTACTATGCTGCTAATGCACTGGTATGCCCTTTTCCGGAGGGGGTTGCTCTCTTGCATTTTGTGAAGGGGGAGGTTGGGAGAAGGGGTGATCTGAGAATGAGTTTTTTAGTGGAATTGATTTTGCATTATCAGCAAGAGTTTGCTTTGCAAATGGCCATTTATAAGAGGAGAGTTTTTTTAAGATTTTTTTCTTACCATCTAGAGCAAATGGTGTCTTTTTGCCACCGCAAATACACTCGGTTGCTCTCTTTCTTGCGGTACTGTTTTTGCAACAAGAAAAGATGAGGTGTTTCTATTCATGAAAAAAATTCTAAGGCCTAGCAATATTTTTAGATTTTATACTATTATAGTGGTGTCACTGGTAATTTTCCTTTTTATTATGCGCCTTCAAGGTTGATCTTGGCCCTTGATGGCATTGGCAACTCTCTTTACTGTAATCATCTCTCCTAAATTCACAAGCTGGCCCTTTTTATTAATGACAAAATAGGCCGGCACTCCGGCGTACCCTGCTTTTGCAAGCCATTTGGAAATTTCCGGATCTTTGCGGGTCCAATCTGCTTTGACCATCAAGAGTTGTTGCTCTTTTATGAGATCGTGAAACTCCTTACTCATGAGTACCAAGCGCTCATTGGTCTTACAGGTAAGGCACCATTTGGCAGTAAAGTAGATGAAGGAGAGGCGTTTTTCTTGTTGCAGCTTTGCCATCAGTGCTTCACTCCAGGCAAGTTCACTATCTACTCTATTGACCACTTGATCAGAGGTATTGACATGCTTGGCGATGGCCGTACCAAGGGAGATAGAGCTTAGGAGTAAGAGCAAAGTGAAACTCCAATAGAGAGGACGGCGTAAGTAGAGAGCATTTTTGAAATAGAAAAAAAGTGTCGTTGCTAACATAAGAGTTGCCACCAAGAGCAGAAGCGTTTTGGAGTTGGTTAAAGCAAAGAGAATGGATAGTGGCCAAAGTGTAGTTAAGAGCAAAAGAACACCAAAAAATTTCTTTAAGCTATTCATCCAGGCCCCAGGTTTAGGCAGAAGCGAGAGTGCGCCAGGGAAAGGGATGATAATAATAAAAGGGAGTGCTAGGCCTACTCCAATGGTGAGAAAAAGCAAAATGGTGTGAGAGAAAGGGGCAGTAAAGGCATAAGTGAGTGCGGTTCCAAGAAAAGGAGCACTACAAGGAGTGGCCAAAACGGTGGCAAGGATGCCGTTAAAAAACTCTTGCAGGGTATGGGAGTTACCATGGCCTTCCGCTACGCTTAGTAACTTTCCTCCTGGCGTAGAGAATTCATACAGGCCTAGCAGCGAGAGTGCAAAGAGAAAAAGCAAGAGTGTGAGTGCAAAGACAAAGAGCGGGGACTGTAGATGAAAACCCCAGCCAATGGCCTCACCACCTTGTTTTAAAATGATCACGGCCAGTGCTAAGAGGAGCATGGTAGCGAGCACGCCTGCAATATAAGCAAGATTACTTTTTATGATCGTGCTCTGGATCCCTAGGTGGGTTGCTTGGCCTTGAGTAAGCTGACTCCGCTGTTGCATGAGCGCAAAGAATTTTAGGGAGATTACTGGAAGCACACAAGGCATAAAATTCAAGATAAATCCTCCAAGGAAGGCAAAGAGTAGTGCTACCCACAAAGAGGTACTCTTTTTTGCAGTAGTGGCCGCTTCAGGTGCCGTAGTAATCATGCTGTTACTGCTGCTACTACTGCTGCTACTGATTTGTGGAATGGAAGAGGTGATGACTCTAGTTTCCGCAGTAAAGGGATTGGCATAGAGAAATTTTAGTTGAAGTGCAGGCGAGAAGATGCCATTTAGGGGGAGTTTTAAGGGAGGTGTCTGAAAATCGCCTTCCCACATCAGTGCGCGTTTAGAGAGAAGGATATTTTTATCTTGATCGTACGTCACCTCTTCTAAACCAAAAGTGAAGAGTGGGTGCGGAAAAGGCAGCAACAGATCGTGTTCTTGGGAGAGAAGGTGCTGCCTACTTTTTAGCTCCACTTGGGAATAGAGGTAAAGTCTTTCTTGCTCATCAATGATGATTTGAACATTGAGATTATCGGGGAGAATAGATTCGTCAGGAATATTTTGTAGATTGCTCTCTTCTTGCTTGGAAGTGATGGAAAAAGCAGGTGTAGTGGGGTCGTGATAAGTGAACTTTCCCTCTTGAATGCTTCCTTGAACCAAGCTTTCTCCCGGGACGCAAGTCTCTTTGCAGGCAAGCCAGCGCACCTTGATCATCAAAGGAGTTTGCGTTGCTGATAGCGAAGGCAGTTTGAAATAGATTCCATACACTCCTTCATACCCATAAGACCACTCGTATTGGTTTTTAAGATAGCGCTTCGGGAGGGGCCACTCTAGTGCAGGCAGAGTGACTGCTTGATTATTAAGTGTAAAACTTGGATCAAAGCTAAGACCTGCACTGCCAGGATTTTTCCAATAGGTATGCCACCCCTCTTGATTTTTAAAATAGAGAGCGAGTAGTGAAGAATCAAAGGAAGCGGTCTTCACCAGAAGTTCTACTAGTGGTTGGTTTGCATGTAGTTTGTTGGTAAATGAGAGAAGAAGAAAAATAGTAAGCATGTAAAAACTCTTCATAGGTTTTGCTACTCCTTGAAAGTGCAATGGTTGTACGCTATGATGTTAATTAAAAAATAAAGATAGATAAAGAGGGTCTTTTATGTATTTAGCAAGCGACATTGGTGGTAAAGCGGCAAGTCTTCTGCGCTTAAAATCCTGGAACATCTTAGTCCCGGAGTTTGAGATCATCTCCGGGGAAATCTATCTCAAGTGGAAGCAGGATAAAAAGTTTCCACAATCCTTTTGGGAGCAGCTTTTGGAGCGCATTCACGCTTGGGGCGCGAGCTATTATGCTGTTCGTAGTAGTATGTCTTATGAAGATGGTGCTAAAGATAGTTATGCTGGTATGATGGAGAGCTTTTTATTTGTCACGCGGGAAGATCTTCCAGAGGCAGTGGTAAAGTGTTGGCGTTCTCTCGATAGTGAACGGGTACAGATGTATCTTAGTAGTAGAGAGCAGCTGCAAGGTGATGAAAATCGCCAGAGTACTCCGAAGGTGGGTGTGATCATCCAGCGTATGCTCAGCAGTGAGGTGAGTGGAGTGGCCTTTAGTCGCTCGCCACAAGGAGACTCAGCGCTTTTGGTGATTGAGTCTTCCTGGGGGCTGGGCGAAGGAGTTGTCAGTGGTAAAGTAGGGGTGGATCGTTTTCTTTGTGATCGCTTTGGTGAGCTGCTTAAGCAGGAGATTGCAGTAAAGGAGCAGATGTACGCTTTCTTTGCCACTCCAGGAGCACTAGAAAAGTGTACTTTACAAACAGTGGCAACAGAGAAGCAAAGGGTGAGTTCGCTTAGCAGTGCTAAGCTTAAGCTCTTGGTGCAAGTTGCCTGTGACTTAGAGTACCGCTATGGACATGCTGTCGATATAGAGTGGGCCGTGGCAGACGATAAGCTCTATATTTTGCAAGCAAGACCAATTACACAAACTTTTCCAGAGCTAGAGTATTTTACGGATCTTAACTTATCGGAAAGTTATCCTGGCATTGCTTCTCCTATGACTGCAAGCTTTGTGCGCAAAGTGTATGCTAAAGTTCACTCCGAGTGTGGAGAGTTGGTGGGGATCTCCTCTTCACGAAAAGAGTGTGATGATCCTATCTTTAATAATTTAATCACCTATGTAGGTGGACATCTCTATTATCAACTAAAAAGTTACTACAAGATGCTCCTCTCCATCCCTGGAGGAGAAAAAAACATTGAGAATTGGCATCGGATGATTGGAGGAAAACGCATTTTAGAGGTGAAGATTTCTAAGGAGGAGTATCTTCCCTTCTCCCTTTGGGATCGTGTAAAGTTGCTGTTTTTTGTGTTTAAAGTTTTTGCTTTTTATAGTTACGTTTATGGGCGTTTTGTCAAGCGCGCCCAAGAAAAAGAGGCGCAGTTAAAACAAGAGGCGCTGGCACTTTCGCATGCCGCAGATTTGATCTTATTGCTAAGAAAGAAATTGTTTAGCATCAAAGGTTTTAGTCTTACCGCTTTTAACGATTTCTTGATCATGTCGGTCATTCGTAAAATCAATGGTGTTTTAAAAAAGTATGGTTATGGAGAAGAGCATCTGCCTTTATTGATTAAGACTGATCATGGAGTGAAATCGCTACTCCCGGAAAGAGATCTGGTGGAAATGATCTCTTCGATAAAAAATCCAGAAGAGTTTTTACAAGCGTTTAGCAGCTCTTTACAAGGGAACCTAGAGGCAGCAGGAGAGGATATTTATTGTAAAGTATGGGAGGAACTTAAAGCAAAAGGGTATGGCGAAGAGGTTTCGAAACTTTGCGATTATTTACAAAAGTATGGGCAGCGCTCTTTTGAAGAGCTAAAGCTTGAGTGCATGACCCTTTTGCAATCGCCACAAGAGTTCTTAAATTTACTCTCCTGGAAATTAAAATCCAAGACAAGTGTAAGACCCCTTGGAGATTCAAACGCTGCCTCTGATCATTTTGTCGATAAGCTGCCGCTCTCCTTTTTTGAACGTAAAAAACTTAACCTCTATTTGCGATTGGCGCACAAAACGATCGCTACTCGAGAGGAGACCAGGCTTATTCGTGGTGCCTTCTATGGATGGGTACGAGCAACATTGTTGAAAATTTTCTATGCGCTAAAGAGTGAGCACCCTGCGTTCTTTAAAGAGCATGAGATCAAAGAGTTTTGGGGATTAACTTTTGACGATCTCTTCGAATTTGCGGCCACTTCAAAGGAAAAGGCCAAGGCATTGGCACCCCCTACGTTAAAACAAAAGCTATTAAACAATCGCTATTGGTGGAAAGTAAAGAATGAGTTTCCAGAGTTTTACTGTCAGGAAAAAGATAGCGTTTACGAACCCTATTTTGTGACGTATAGAGGATGTTCCACTGCTATTGCTCATCATGAAGAGGAGAGAGATCCTAAAGATAGTGGTCAGCTTTTAGGGTTAGTGGCCTCGGCCAGTAGCAGTGGTAGCAAGCGTGTGCGAGCAAAGATTCTGGTGCTAAGCGACCCGCGAGAAGCAATGGGAGTGGCGAATCTTTCTGAATACGTTTTAGTGACGAAGAATACCGATCCCGCGTGGGTTTTTATCATGTCTCAATGTAAAGGACTTATCTCTGAAAAAGGGAGCCTTTTGAGCCATACAGCTATCATTGGGAGAGAGTTGGGTATACCCACCATTGTGGGGGTAAAGAGTGCCTGTAAACGCCTGCAAGGGGTCGCAGAAGTGGTTTTGGATTTAGATAAAGGAGTAGTGGAGATTTTATGAGTGAAATAGCGCTAGAGATGAACAAAAGGGTAAGAGAGCACTTTAAGTTTGAGCTTCTCCACCAAGATAAAAAGAGCATGGCGCGCGCAGGAAGGATCACCACTCCCCATGGGGTGATAGAGACTCCGGTCTTTATGCCTGTAGGAACGCATGGGACAGTCAAAGCACAAACGCCAGCACAAATTTTGGAAAATGGTATTGGCATCATCTTGTCGAATACCTATCACCTGCACCTCTCTCCCGGTTCAGAGCTGATTCAAAAGGCGGGAGGCCTTCATCGCTTTATGAATTGGCCGCACGCCATTTTAACCGACTCTGGAGGTTTTCAAGTCTTCTCCTTAAAAGAGAAAAAAATTTCCGAGGAGGGAACCGAGTTTTTAGGACCTAAAGGGAAAAATATTCTTCTCTCCCCTGAAACCTCGATCAAGATTCAACAAAATTTAGGTTCCGATATCATGATGGCCTTTGATGAGTGTATCCCTTATCCAGCAAGTAAGGAGTATGTAAAAAAGTCGATTGCACGCACTCATCGCTGGTTAGAGCGCTGTTATAAGGCGTGGACAAATCCTAAGCAAGCACTCTTTGGGATTATTCAAGGGGGCATCTATCAAGAGACGCGCAATACTTGCGTTTCGGAGTGTGCGGCACTAGACCTGCCCGGGTACGCCATTGGTGGTGTCTCTGTGGGTGAGGGGCCAGAGCTGATGCGCGAAGTGGTGGAGATGACAGCGCCGCTCATGCCTGTACAAAAACCGCGTTATGTGATGGGAGTGGGCAATCCCGAAGATCTCTTGATGATTTGGGAGCGAGGGATTGACATGTCCGATTGTATTATTCCCACCAAACATGCAAGGAGTGGCACCTTCTTTACCAGGAGAGGAAAAATTCGTATCACTCACCGTAGCTATCGCCACGACTTTTATCCTATCGATATGAGCTGCAACTGCTATACTTGTAAAAATTTTACTCGCGCCTACTTAAAACACCTTTTTGATGCCAATGAGATTTTAGGAGCAATCTTAGCAAGCATTCATAATATTGCTTTTTATAATCAGTTGGCCAAGGATGCGAGAGCTGCAATCCTTGAAGACCATTTTTTTGCCTTCAAAAGCGACTTTTTCAGGGCCTACCAAAACAGTGAAGAGGATAAAAGCTTATAAAACTGATTATTGTTTACAATTTACGGACTCAATGTCGAGTTGCGAACCAGGATAGATAACCAAGCTTAGTGCACTGATTTTCCCTCGCACAATCGCTGAGGGCCGTAAAATCACTCTTCCTTGTGATTTGATCTCTCCATCCATACGGCCAAAGATTTCAATATCAAACCCCTGAATAGTGCCACGAATGATGCCTTCACGTTCTATAATCAGACGATCGCGCGGGTTTTTAAAATAGATTTTCCCTTCGAGTTGGCCAGCGATACGAACCACGCCATCAAAGAACATCTCGCCTTTCATCGAGACGCTGGGAGCGATGTAGGTTGATCCTAGTGTTTTTACTTCACAAAATTCACGATCGCGCTCACGTTCACGTTTCACAACTGTGCTCCACTTAAAGATAAGGGTCCCATGAGTTTTCTCAAGAGGAGATCCCCCTCTCGAGAGAAGACTATAATCTCAAGGTTTACGCTACCACTGCGCTCGGTAGGCCAATGGAAACTAGCATTGACAGGACGAAGACGAGAGACACTAAAGGACTCCCCACTATCGTAATCATAGGCCAAGCTATTCTTTTTAATGGTTCCACTGCTAGGATAGATGATATAGGCAGATTTTGATTTTAAAAGCACAAAGACATATCCGGTAATTTTTTTATCTTTACTGCTAAGAAGATTGAAGTTGGCGGTAAGCACACCACTTTGATATTTTAATTTGAAACTATCGATGGAGAGAAGCTCTTGGGGGGAAAGGTCATCACCGACTGCAGGAGGGGCGATGAGTGCAAAAGCATTGGTATGATTATTATTACCGCTACCTTGGTTTGCAGCACTAGGTGCTGCCGATCTAGCACTTTTTAGTTTGTTTAAGAGAGAGGCGTTGAGCTCTTCTAAATCTTTGCGCGATTTTTGCAACTCTTCAATATTAGTGAGTAATTGCTCGTGTTCGCTTTGGTATTTTTTTAAGAGGATAGGTTCTTGCTCCTTTAAAGCGCCAGTGACGTTGGTTACATAAGCATAAACAAAAAAGATCGCCACGAGTGCAGTTAAGATTACTGCTGCCAAGGAGAGTAGAAGCAGCCGTAAGTGGCCCTTTCTTACCTCAAAACATTTAGTAGGTGTTTGGTCTTCATACACAACAAAGGTAAGTTGTTTTGAGGGTGTGTACATCATACGATTCCTTTTGTCAGTTGCTGCTTTTGGCCAGCTATTTAAAAAAGCGCATGCTTGGAGTAAACTCATCACCGTGACTGCGGCCACTCTTTACGGATGACCATTGTTCTGCAATAATTTTCCATTGGTAGCGTTCATTCTTTTTAAGATACAAAGTTTTTCTTCCAATATCATCGATGGTGTTGGATTTGTAGATTTGCCGCAAATTAACCACAGCATAATCACCAAAGGCCAAGATGGAAAGGTTATCGATATCTACAACAGGTCTTCCGGGATTTTGAAAAACTGCCTGCTTGTAGGCCCTGAAACTCCGAAAATTGCCACGGATGGGGTCTTTAAAATCGTAATGGTAGTGCCCAATGTAACGGTCAAGGTTTTCCTTTTTCCAAGCGTCCAGCCAATCTTGGATCATCAAGCGAATCATTTCGCGATTGTTATTCCACGTCTCCTTACGAAGAAAAAAAAGATCTTGGACAATAATGATCGGAGTGTGTTCAAGTTCAATATACTGAGAAATATCCTTTAAATTTTGATTGCCCACGACCACACACCCTTTGGAGTCGAGCCCTTTTAAAAGTCGTGATTCGTCATCGGTTGAATGCAACCAAATACCGCCTCCAGTTTTGCCAAGCTTGCGATCCATTAAGTTTGGGTAGTCGAGGACAAAAGCACCAATGCCATACTTTTTCCCGTCATTGCCATATTGGCGCAAGAGCTCTTTGTTAGGAAGGAAGTTAATTAGTTGATATATTCCTTCTGGCGTTTTCAGGTCACCGCTATTGCTTTTATCTCCAGAGGTTTGTCCAGTGGCGATAACATAACTTTGAAGATAGCTGGGAAACCCTTCGTTACTATCGCCTGCACGGAAAAGATGGAGCCGGTGAGTGGCCTTTTCGACAATCAACAGGTGATGGGCAAAAAAACGATCCAGCTGATAAATGTTTGCCGGGTATTGCAAATCACTAGCAATCATTTTTTCACTAGCGGCCGGTGTTTGATTAGCAATGGTAAATCCCACTTCTGCATCGGTATCGGCAAAGCATAGCAAAGCAAACATCTGAGTAGAAAAGACAAGAATAACTAATACAGCTCTTGTAAACACACTCCTCTCCCGAAAAGTAACCTCATTTTTAACTCAATTGTTATTCTAATACGTCTCTTATGGGATTGAAAACCACTTCTTTTTTAATTTTCCCCTACAATCACAATTTTCCTCAAATTGCAGTTTTCCTCCTTGATGCTATCCTTAAATTTAAAGGATCTTAAAGCGATCCTATTCACCATTTAAAGGTAAAATTGCTCGAAAATCTGTCCGCGATGAGGATATAACCTATGGAATGCTATGAAAGATAAAAAAAATGATAAAAAACTCACCATTAACGAGGTAGAAGACTGCACCCAAAACAAAAGAATACAAGATAAATTTAATAAAATTTTTCCCAGTGAAGTAAGTAACAAGCGAAAAGAGGCAGATCATGAAGTGATTAATAATGAAGAAGATGAAAAGATGACTAAAATTTTTAATATTCAAGTACTACAAAAAGATCTCTTGCATGAAAGTAAAATCATGAGGGATTTAAGTTTTGATGGTATTAATAGTAAGAAGCAGGAGAGTCATATTGAGAAGGCCCCATCCCAGGTGACGCCAAAAAAGCGAGTAGACAAATTTTCTAAAGATGCTCTTAATGATACTCAAGATAACATTAAGACAAAAGCATATGAGATTACGACTACGGATGACGCCAATGCAACTATGATAGTGGCCCCTCCTGTTACCTCTCCTTTGCTTGATCATGCCACTGTGGTCGTAAGTCCTCCTGGGTTTGAGAATGCCACAGTGGTGGTGCCTGCTCCTCCAGACACCAGCGAGAGCGCAATGCCCGAGCAGAAAATAGCGGAAGAGAGTGATATGCCTGGATTAGAGCTTTTTCTAGAGGAGGAAGAGGAAGGAGCAGGAGAAGAAATAGAGATTGTACATGGAGGGGGCAGCACGCACCAGCAGGAGAAGGCCCCTCAAACAGGAATAGACATTGAGCTAGCTAATAAGACAGTGAGTACTAGTTTGCAGCTCCTGCGCAAAAAGCGCTCCCTAGAGAGTGATTCAGAAAAGGCAGAGATGAGCTTAGAGGATGTGGAAGTCTCCTCAAGTGCGCTAGAAGCTTTGGATTTGCCTTTACCTCCAGATCTGTTGGCCCAAGAGAGAGAAAGAGAAAGTGAGAGAGAAAGTGAAAGTGAAGTTTTAGTGGAAGATCTTTTGCGTGCAGATGATGGAACTACTTCTACCAGCAGTGAAGTCGCTCCATCATTAGAAACCATGGAAAGCATGGAGGTCAGTTTTAGCTCTTCTAATCCTTTCCAAGCAGAGGAGAGTTTAGAGGAGAGTTCAAAGACTGTGGCAAGCATAGTGGATATGGCCGCTGATAAGCAGGCAATTTCCACAACTCCTACAACTTCTGCCGTTTCTGCCGTTTCTGCCGTTTCTGCTGCTGACGTTGCCACGGCCGCCACCACTGCTACAGTGGCCATCAAGGGGCCGTTAGGGCCAAGTGATGGTAGTGGCTTCACTGCGACAATTTTGCCCTCTTCTTATATCAACTCTTTACCTGCTAATTCCGAACACCTACAATATTATACTGATGAGCTAGTAAAACTGCAGACAACCATTCGTGGATTGCGTGATGACAGGGAAGTGCTGTTGCAGAAGATACAGCATTTAGAGGAGGAAAAGCTAAAACTTTCTCAGAGACTCTTCCATTTGGAATCTTTGACAGATGAGTTAAAAATTGATCTTGCTATTTCTCAAAAGCACCATCAAGAGCAATTATCCTCTTTGCAAGTAAAGCTTAAAACCATAGAGCAAAGGAGTAAGATTTTAGAGGAGAAAAATAGACAGTATGTAGAAGAGATTTTAAAATTAAATCAGCGAGTACGCATTGATATTAGTAGTGTGAAAGAAAGAGAAAAAGTATTAGAAAACCAGTTGGAACTTTTACGTGCCGACACCGAAAATCAAATAGCTACTCGCGATCAAAAAATTTTAGAACTCAAACGTCAAATTGATACACTAGAATTTAACATGGAGAGTGCTTCGCTACGAGAAGAGGAGAGTAAAAAACAAAGGATCTATCTGCAAGATAAGCTAGATAAAATTAGAAAAAATCTTGCGATTACTACATCTTGTCTAGAGGAAGACGATCAGTTATTGATGCAAAATAAGTTATTAAAGAAAATCAATATTTAAAAAGGCCCATGCTTTTATGGAAAAAACTTTATATAAAATTGCAGCAGTAGGGATTTCCGATACTATTCTCAAAAATATTCAAGAGGTGATGAATACCTCACACCTGATGAATGAGATGGAGATTGCATTTAATATACCTGAGTGGCCTACGGAACGAATCACCTTTCCTGAAAAGGTGGATCTAATTTTGATTAACCCAACTGGTCTGCATTTACCGCTTTCTCACATTATTTCCCATATCAAGCTTGATAATCCTTGTGCTGAATTAATTGTGATCTCTTTTAACTCTAGTTACCGTTCAGCAATTAATGCTTTTCGTTTGGGAGTTCGTGATATTTTGAATTACCCTTTTTCGCCCGCAGAGGTGATTGTCTCGCTTGACCGCGCTTTAAGTTATAGCATTCTCATGCAACAGTCGAGCTACATGGGGGAGTTCTGGGAAATCATCAGCCTTTTTAGTGATTACCGCAAATTCAACTCAATTGATGAGCTGATGACAAAAATTGAACTCTTTGTAAAAAGAAAATTTAATGCTAAAGATTTTTCTGTCTTACAATTTTCTTTACAAAAAAACGATCAAGTTGGAATTCATCAAGGTTCTTCTTGGGGAAATGCTAAAGAAAATAGTAGTGGGGATCTTAGTGCGTTTGCAGCAATGGTAGCAGAGGCCAAAAATCAAAGCAAGACAGTTTATTTAATGAAGCTGCAATATGCAGGAAAAGACTTCTCGGTTTTTGATCTAGGTCCTTTGGAGCAATATTACTATTTGGGTGTTGTGGAGATTGCAGAAGAGGCCTTGGATTTTTTACAAAAAGATCTTTTGCAACAATTTTCTCGTATCACTCATGGTTTATTTCAGCAGTTATCAAACTATCGTCGTAATCGTGCACTAACCTCTCTGGTGTTTAGCGATGATGTCACCAAACTTTATAACAAACGAAAGTTAGACTCTGATTTGGATGTTTATATAAAAAAATTCGAAGATGATCGTGAAACTTTTTCCGTTTTGTTTGTTGATATTGATCACTTTAAAAACATCAACGATCACTATGGGCATCTGATTGGGAGTGAACTTCTAGTAGAGCTTGCTAACGAGTTACAACGTACAGTGCGTGAATCGGATTTGATCTATCGCTATGGTGGTGATGAATTTGTGATCATTATTCCTGCTCTCTCTGGAGAGCTTGCATGCAAGGTAGGGATACGCATTCTTCGCGCGATTCGATCTAAAACCTTTAAAGTAAGAGTGGAAGATTTTGTTGTCGATATTAAGCTTAGCTTATCGATTGGGGTGGCCCAATATCCACTCGATGCGCGCTCTAAGTGCGAGATCCTCGCTTATGCTGATAACATGATGTATAATGCAAAAAAAGGGGGAAGGGGATCTGTCTGTTATGGAACGAAAATCCTCCCTGTTGATCAATAATACCCTTTAAAGAGATAAAAATCGGCCTTTGTTTTTTTTTTGCGCACTATGCACACGCCTGCATCTCCTTAATTTCTTCTTAAGCAAAAAAACTGTTTAAATTCTTATTGAACTCAGAGTGAAAGTATTAAATGATATTTTTAGGTTTTGCTTTATGTATTCAATATTAACTTGGGCAACCGCAGCAGGGGTTTTTTATGAATAGGAAAGAGCTAATTGATTCGATCCTAAGGGATTACCCAGAGTTCTCCAACTGGAGTCACCATCTTGCAGAAGAGGTCTTATGTTGTACCATTAACGAGATCAAAAAATCTCTCCAAAGCAGTAATGATGTTGCATTAGTAGGCTTTGGTACCTTTACTAAGATTAAACGAAGTGCTCGCAAAGGTATCAATCCTTCCACTGGTGAAGCTATGCAAATTAAAGAGCGGGTGGTTCCAATCTTTAGAGCAAGTCAGGCCTTTAAAGATTATCTATAAATTCAGTTTAAACTTACCATTTTTTGTCTTATCAATATCAAGCTCGTTCGCTTTAGAGTAGTGTGCGATGGTTGATGATTGTGACTTTGCCGATTTTGGATAGTGGTTTTGCTAGGGCCTTACTGCCAACAATGACAATAGTGTTGCGATTCCATTCGAAGATAGAGCGGATGCTGTTGGTAACATCCTCTTTGGAAAAGCTGGCAACTGTTTGTGGAAAGCGATAAAGCTCCTGATAACTGCGTTCAACATGGTCGTAGTAAATGAGCTGAGTTAGAAAGAGCGAAGGATCCTCAAAACCAAAGAGGTAGTTTCCTGCAAGATAGCGAATGCTATTTTGTAAACTCTCATCACTAAAATTTCCTTTTCCGGCCTCGAGCAGTGTGTTTGCAATTAAGTTTAGTGCCGTTTCTAGTGATTCATTTTTAGTGGAGGTGCTAATGCCTGCGCGACCATAGTCGTGTTGAGGAATGGCATAACTGCCAACACCATAGGTGAGTCCATGTTTTACACGAAGTTCTTGCATCAGAAGAGAGATAAACCCTCCCCCAAGAAAATTAGAGGTAAGTGACAAGAGGTCGGAATTTTTCATCTCTAGTGGAGTAAGCATACGGCCAATTCTTATTTGTGCTTGATTGGAGTTTGCAAGTGGGATTAAGTAGATTTTAGGAGCATCGAGAAGCGCCGACTCTGAAACTGTTTCTCGGCGAACAAAGGACGCCTCTTGATTAAGTTTTTGATTAAACCCACACTCATTAACAAGAATATCACGAATTGCCAGTACCTCTTGCGATCCTGAGAGATAAAGGCGCTTTTTGACCTTGGAGTGAAAGTGAGAGAGTTTTTGTGTGAGCGAGTTAATGGTGATTTTGTTAAGTGATTCTAGCGTAGGGGAAGAGGGATTTTCATAAGGTGTGCCTTTAAGCGAGAGCGCACGAAAAGCACGATTGGCAAGTTCAGAGGGCATGCTGATAAGATTTTCTAATTCAGAGCGCTTTCTTTGTTTATGTTGGCGTACTTCCTTGACAGGGAAGGTGGAGCTGCTCCAGAGGTGGCAAAAGAGCTTCATCACTTGTGGTAGATCCTTGGTAAGACCAGAGATCTTGATGGTGGATTGTTCATGGGTGACATCGCTGTGAATGGTGGTACCATAAAACTCCAATTGATCAAGGATCTCTGCTTGTGACAACTCTTTAGTGCCAGCGGTAAGCAAGTGAAACATAGTTTCGCTTTCACCCACGACACCTTCCTTACTGTCACTTAAGGCCCCATCAGAAAAGTAGAGACCTAGTTCATAAAGAGGAAATTTACTGTCGTTAATCCAGATGACTTCCAACCCCTCCCAGTTACATTTTTGCATTTTAGTTCCAGAAGGAAGAGCTGGAAGTGAGCTGCAATCCTCTGCTTTTAGCGTGGGAACAAAGATGATGGTTATCGCAATAACAAGAATAAGAAGAGTGGTGATTGTACTATTTTTCATGAGTTTTACTCCTTGCTAGTATTATATTTATTGGAAATGGAGAAGATGGAGTAATCGTGTTTTTCAATGATCTCCTGGCAAAGCTTTTGCACTTCAGCAAGAGTGACGGAGCTGTATTCAGAAATCTCTTTGGCATAGGTGCGATAATCTCCATAGTAGTATTCAAAATTTCCTAAAAATTGTGCCAACTCCATATTGGATCGCAAGTTTTCAAAGTAAGAGACAAGGTATTGGTTCTTGGCCTTTTCAAGCGAGCGCTCACTGATGGCCTTAGCGCAAAGTTTAGGTCTAAGGGCATTAAAGTTAATTTTGAATTTTTCTAAAGAGACTTGATCGAGCATTTCTCCAGCAAGCATGATGAGGCCACCCTCTTGCAGGGAGGAGTGAGAAAGAGAGATGTAACTTAGAAAGGGAGTTTGTCCATACACATATTTTTGAGAGAGGTAGGAGCTGCTGCCAAGACCGAGGATTGCCGATAAGATGTCGAGAATGTAAGACTCTCTGCTGCCAATTTTATATCCAGGAAAAACGATATTAAACAGCGTGTTCTTGGCGTTGCCGTGAATTTTTTTCTCTTTACCCCACACCGAATTGTTAATGCTGTAGTCGGGTTGCGTCGTCTTTTCAACAATCTTTTTCGCAGCAGGAATGGTGTCGTAATATTTTCGAACCAGCGCCAAGGTTTCCTTGAAATCGATATCCCCAGCAATAATGAGAATGGCATTGTTGGGGGCATAGTGGGTTTTAAAGTAATCTTGAATAGAATCGCGAGAGACGTTTTTTATATCATCAATATTACCAATGACGGAGCTTTCATACGGAGTGTTTTTAAATATACTGGTAAAAGTATTAAGATAGAGTTTTCCGGCCGGAGAGTTTTCGTAGCGAAGTTTTCTTTCTTCTAAAATCACCTCCCGCTCTTTTTCAAAGGCGGTTGGTTCCAGTAGAAGATTGCTCATCCGATCGGCTTCAAGGTCGATCACTTGCTCAAGGAGAGCAATAGGAATGCTTTGATGGTAGACCGTAAGATCGTTGGAGGTGTAGGCGTTGGTATTACCACCATTGCCTTCGATGATGTGATCAAATTGTGAGGGACCATATTTTTTTGCCCCTTTAAACATCAGGTGTTCTAGAAAGTGTGTGGCCCCAGATAAACCTTGCGCTTCATCTTTGGCCCCTACCTTGAAAATGGTCACATAGGCGGCAATAGGGAGAGTAGGATTTTTTATAAGTACAACAGTGAGCCCATTTGAGGTGAGTACAAACTTTTTAGCATCAATGTTTACTCCCTCGGGAACAGCAGACAATTTACTCTCACCACTCTCTTGGATCTCTTTGACACTACTGGTGCTACTACATGCAGACAAAAGCAGCAGTGATAGCATGGTGATCACTCCCACAATTTCAGGTGCAAAATTTTTCACAAGTACCCTCCTCCATTTTCTTAGTTGTAATAATGATCAGTATCAGTATAGGAACTCTTTTTACTTTATAGAATTTGTGCTAGCTTTCTTAGTGATATATCTATCTTTATCAATTGTCACTTTATGAAATCGACTGCTGATGAAAAATGAAAATCGAGTGATGGTCTTAGGTACCGGTACCAGTACAGGAATACCTGTGATTGGTTGTAAGTGCAAGGTTTGTAACTCTAAAGACATTCGCAATAAAAGATTAAGAACCAGTGTGCTGCTTGCTTTAAAGAGCGGTGTGAATATTCTTATCGATCCATCTCCTGATCTTAGATATCAAGTAATCACTAGTGGGATAGAAAGAGTGGACGCCACCATTGTCACCCATACGCATGCAGATCATATTCACGGCATGGATGACTTGCGTCCTTTTTGTTTTGGTAAAGATAAGCGCAAAGCGATTCCACTCTTTGCAGGGAAGTGGGCCTGTACAGAGCTTAGGCAGCGTTTCCCCTACATCTTTGCAAGGGGAGATCGACCAATTATTGGTGGAGGCATTCCTCTTCTCTCCTTGTTAGAAGTGGGAAGTGATCGCGTTGAGAAAATTTTAGAGGAGGAGTTTTTCTTTTTTGAACTTCCGCATGGGCACACA
This sequence comes from Oligoflexia bacterium, assembly GCA_015231955.1. Taxonomy (GTDB): domain Bacteria; phylum Bdellovibrionota; class Bacteriovoracia; order Bacteriovoracales; family Bacteriovoracaceae; genus JADGAN01. The sequence goes on from JADGAN010000012.1 coordinate 75,258, forward strand.
AAGAGTCTAGGTTTTTTTCATCAAGGACTTGCTTACCTGATTGATTGTTCAGAGATACCAGAGCTTGTTCTCCATTTTTTAGAAAAAGCAAATGTGAAACTACTCATCATTGACTGCCTTCGCAGGAAAAAACATCAGACACACCTCTGTTTAGAAGAGAGTTTAAACTACATCGATCGCATTAAACCTCATTTTGCAGGACTCATTCACTTAGCAGATGCTTTTGATCATCAAGAGCTCTGCTTAGAGATCGAAGAGCGGTACCAGCGAAAAGATTATATACGGCCGCTCGTTGATTCGGAAATATTGACTTATTAACTTTACACTTTAGGAATGTAGCAGATGAAAGCAAAACCAACACTCTCGGAGCACTTTGCCTCTCGAAAACCCTCGGCCATTAGGATGGCACAAATTGAATTTATGCAAAGACAAAAACGCAATCCCCATGAAAAGGTGCAGGTGATTAATACGGCCATTGGCAACGTCTCTTTGCCGATGCACAAGGCGATGAGAGAGCGCTTAAAGCATATGGGCCATCCTGGGGAACCCTTTGCCGATGGGGTGGTAAAATACTCACCTACAGTGGGGATCGAGAGTGCTTGTAAAACGATGTTGCATATTATTGCCTGTAGTGGATTTCCCACGGAAGGCCTTTACGCGCAAATTACCGATGGGGGATCGGCGGCAATGGAGTTGGTGATTTTAGGAGTTGCTGGTGCCGCTGGCACAAGCGATCGTCCTGTGCTCTTAATTGATCCTGCTTATACCAACTATCGCTCGATGGCACAAAGGATTGGACGGCGAGTAGTCTCGGTTCGGCGTCTCTTACAAGATGACGGCCGTTACTCGCTGCCTGACTGGCAAGAGATTGAAGAGGTGATTTTGCAAGAAAAAGTTTCGAGCATTGTGGTGATTCCCTACGATAATCCCACGGGGCAGTTCTTTTCAAAGAGTGCTCTCATTAAGCTTTCTGAGATTGCAGTGAAACACAACTTGTGGGTGATCAGTGATGAGGCCTACCGTGAACTCTTCTACGATACAAGCAAAGAGCGGGTCTCCAGTATTTGGGGAATTAGTGATCATGATGTTCCGGGAATCGAGGGACGGCGGATCAGCATTGAGAGTACCTCCAAAGTATGGAACGCCTGTGGACTGCGTATTGGTGCGATTGTCACTGACAACCAAGAGTTCCATCAAAAATCGGTTGCAGAGTATACTGCAAATCTTTGTGCTAACCTAGTAGGGCAGCAGCTCTTCTCGGCCATTTTAGAGGAGAGCAAGGGTGAGCTGCACCGTTGGTATAATGAACAGCGCTCTTACTACCAATCGATGATGTCGAGGCTTGCTGGCAAAATTAAGGAGACCTCCCCTGGGGTGATTGTCTCCTCTCCCGACGCCGCACTCTACTCGGTGATCGATGTGCGAAAGATTGCTCCCAAAAATTTTAATGCTGAGGATTTTGTGATGTTTTGTGCAAGCAAGGGAGTAGTGACTTTGCAGGGCCAGCAGTTCACACTGCTCATGGCACCGATGGCGGAGTTTTATCAGGTGGCAAGTGGTCGGGTTGAAGATAATCCCGGGCGAACACAGATGCGAATCGCCTATGTTGAGACCCCTGAAAAGATGGAACTAGTTCCTGAACTCTTCTCTATACTATTAAAAGATTACTTAAACTGCTAAAGCACTACTCTATACTTTCTACTTTTACAATTCGTGCTATCATCTAACTTATGAAAGGTGGATCTCTCCTGGTAATGATTTTAGGTGCTCTCTCCCTCTTAGTTGGGCTAGGAACGGTAGGCGTTTTTGTCTATACGGGAATGATCTATAAGGCCCCGGTGATGAAAAATGTTGATGAACTGGAGAGTATGAAACAAAAACTGCGAGAGGAGAGTTTCAAGGTCAAGCTTTATAAAGTTGACCGCATCTCTTTAAACTTAAAGTCGCAAGAGGGGCGGCTTAGATATGCTGATATAGAGATGAATTTTTTGCTCTTCGAAGATAGTCTTGCCTATAAGCTCGATGATAAAAAACCGATGCTCTATGATAAAATTATCGAAATTGCCAGTACGATAACTGCTGAAGAGCTAAACTCTGTCACGGGAAAGATTATTTTAGAGGAGAAGATAAAAAATGCTACTAGAGTATTACTGGGTAAACCGGTGATTAAATCGATTTATTTCTCAACATTCATTGTAAAATAAATCTAGTCGTTGGTTCGAGGACGAACGGTAGTGACGGGAAGTTCGATATCGAGTGGTTTTGCTAAGGATGCCTCATCAGGAATTGCCTCAAGGTAGGAATCCACTTCGTTTTTGTTTAAATTGCCGTCAGCAATGAATTTATCACGCAAACGAAGATCAAAAATTTTATCAACAGTGGCCTTATGTAGCCTCATATTAAAGAACCTCCTGAAACTAAATTATATTTTTAACTACTGTAAATCGGGTCAAATAGCAAGGATGAAGTTTATTCTCCGCTGGCGGGAGCAGTTTTAAGCTCACTCTCCTCGATAATGGGAGGGGAGCTATGCTGTTCTTCGGGGATGTATTCGGGGGGAGGAGGAGGTGGTGGTGGTGGTGGTGCAGAGGCGGCCCCAGAATCTTGCTCTTCCGGAAGATCAAAGGCGTTACCTATATCGGCAGCGGAGGAGTGGCCACTGCGACCGCTATCGTTATCGCTTGAATCAAAGGGGGGCAATGTGGCCGTTGCTTTAGAAGAGGAGGGGGAGCGCTTACCTACAGCTGGTAGGGGGGCGGCCGCGGAAGAGGGAGCACGGCCACGGGTGCGTTCGCCTGCAGCTTGAAGTGCAGCGGTTTTTGCAAAGGCCTCTCTGTTTTTGCTTTTTTGCTCGGCGGTTTTTACCGCCTTTCCTCCCGTTAGCAGCTGCTGTCCTCCTAGAATTGCTAAGATAATACACACAACAATGATTAGTGTCTTTTTCCCCCCAAGTACAGCACCAATGTCTGCACTCTCAACTTGTGGTGTTGCTAGGTTGCTGCTGTCGAGAGCTGTTGAGGTGTTTCCACTATTGGCAGCAAGGTTTCCACTCGTTCCCAAAAAACCTCCTCCTGTGCTTGTCTTTTGTTTTTGGCGCCCAAGGTAAGCCAGTCCAATAATGCCCTCCTTTTCACTTCCTTGCAGACTCTTTTGTGAAAGCTCCTCTTGAACTTCACTGCTGGAGGCGGCAAAAGAGCTTTCGGTAGGTAGCTTGGGAAGGGTAATTTTTTCGCTAGACTCTTCAAAGTTTCGCCGATCAAAATAGGGGTACTCATGAACTTTGATCCAACTCGTGCCATTATCAAGAGAGAGCAGGTCGTTGAAGAGAATTTTTTTTTGTTTTAAAAGTTCAACGATTTGTGTGGAGGTGTGAGGGCCATTTTTTTGTCCCGATAACAAAAGAAAAAACTCTTGGTTGCTCTCAGGAATGGCCGACGGTATTACCTGTGGTTTTCGCCTCTGAAATTCGGGAATAGAGTAGAGTGTGTGAATGGTTTGCGGTGTTAAGTAATTAGAGAGTTTCGTGGTTCTTGGAAATTGTGGATTGTGAAGCAGAAAATCTTTGATATCGCTTCCAGAAAAGGGACCAACAATGCGATCTTTTAAATGAATGAACCAAAGATTCTCTTTTGGGAGTTGATTTTTTTCAATATCATTAGAGGAAATTACCCGTAATTTGCTTTTGTTTTGATTTTGATCGCTCATAAATAACCTACACCCTCTCTCGGCCATTTAAGTCGCGGTAGCGCTTGTCTACTTGCGATGGTTTTGCCGATTACGACTACCGATCGGGAAAATTTTAAAAAGATTAAGCCTCAAATCTTTTTCTACCGATGCTTGGGGTGGGCGTGGAAATTTTTACTTAGGCGATATTTATGTTTAAGCTTCAACTTACAATGATGAGTCGCAAGCCATGGGTGGCCCTGCTGTTAATGATCAGTATCGGTATAAGTTGCATTAGCTGCATCAGTGGCAACAATGGGGGAAAGCGTCTTTTGGGAAGAAGTGGCGCTTTAGATCCTAAACCGAGTGGAAACAACAGCGGCAATGGTAGTGGCAATAGTAATGGCAATGCTAGTGGAAACGATTTATCAGGAGAGAGCGCCCTCAGTGCGGCCCCACAAGTAGAGTTACGAAGTTTTGTTGATCCTGTATTGGGTAGTTTTAGAGAGAAGATCTCCATTCCCAAAAATTTTAATGGATACCTCTATATTAGTGGTATCAATATCTCTACACTAAATGATCGCTTGATTAAAGTACGTTTCCGTTTTGGACGTGAGTTAGAAGCAGTGGTTATTCCCGCAACCATTGGACGTGCCACTGGGCTTATTCCTAATGTGGATATTCAAGTTTTGATCTTGGATATGCGGCATCGTCCCTTTGATAATATCCGCCTGCTCTACGACCTTTATGATTATAACAGTTACAATTATGATACGAGTGATGCTCCTGTGCAAGATCCCTATGATGCCAATCTCTACTGTCGTGGTCTTGCTCTCGATTACGATCCTACCTATGTGAATGGTGCTTGTTTGCCAGGAGAACGACACTGCCTCTACGCTTACGCCAAGATTCGTGATGCTGGATTTTATGATAGCATTGGAATTTCTCTACTGCCCAAGAGACCACAAATCGATAGTAGTGGTAGCGATTTTTTACACTCCATCTACCCTACACCGACAGATATTTCCAGTAAAAATGTAAAAAATCTCTATAAGTGTCTTCCAGATAATGGTGCCCTCTATTTTCGTACCGCCGTCGATGCTTATCGTGAGGTGGTGTATGAAAAGGAGAATGGGACGATGGCCGGAGTGGGATCCAAAGTGCTTTCGATCGATAGTAATGGTGAGCGCTTAGATTACTACTACAAAGGGCCGTACCGTCCCATATCGCTTGGTAGTTGGGCCATTGCAACCCCGGTAGCGATTGGAGAGTATGGGATCTTTAAAGATACCCTTGATGGTTCCAGTGATATTAACCAAGGGATCTTCTCTTTTATGTTTCCACGTGCAGGCAAGATGGAGCTTGGCCGTGAGATCTCCTATCTTGGCAGTGATACTCCCTTTGTTCTCTCTACTTCTAGCGCAGGAGGAGTGACTCTTAGTAAGAGTAATACGCGTGAAATCGATTCCCTGATTGCTTCAGGAGAGAGTAAGTGGATGGATGGTTGCAATTTACGGATGAGTAATTATGATGAAAATAGTGGCGAAGGCATTGGCTCTTGTAACGTTACCGCCACTATTGAGTTGATTGCGATTGATCGTAATAGCGGAGCGGAACAAGAGGTGCAAATTTATAATAAAAGTGAGCTTAAGCTACAACTACTCCGCCGCAGCAAACGCGACTATGCAAATAAAGAGACGCTGTATCAGAGTATGAAAAGTTGTTCGGCCTCTCGAGAGTGTGGTGGCGATGAGTGCTGTTTTAATAAGCGATGTTGGTCCAAGCGTCTGGTCTCTCAGTGTATTGAGGATGCGGGAGTTGAGGGAAATATGGAGGTGGGGGATGCTTGTACCAGTGATTATGAGTGCGCAAGTCTTTGTTGCAACCTCTCCATTGGGAGGTGTGCAGTTAGCAATCGTACCCTTGAACCTCCAGTTTTTTGTAGTAAATCTCCAGGGGAGCAGTGCATTTCTAGAGAGTGGTGTAGACGAGAGGTTGTCAAAAATTGCATGATAGTCTTTACTGGGAGAAATGGTAACGGGCAAGCCACCTGTGCGCTTCGCTGCTACTCTCAGTTGCAACATGGACTTTGCATTGAAGGCCATTGTGTGGCCCCAATTTCACCACAAGTTCCGACCTTCGATCCTAATAATCCAGATTGCACTAGTGCTCAACAACCACCACTATCGATGTAAAAATAAGGAGCGTGACTACTATGTATAACACTAATATACCAACACTCTCGCTTACAAATAAGGTGATTATTATTGTAAGTGGAGTGTGCTTGATCCTGCAGTCGATTCTCTCTCTTACGGGAGCAGGCATCGGACTACAAACTTATTTTGGCCTAAGTTACAATGGCATCTTAGGGGGACACCTTTACCAGCTCTTGCTCTATCCCTTTTTTCAAAGCGATTTAATTGGTTTTATTTTCAATGCGCTGATTTTATGGATGATGGGGAGTGAATTTGAGCAGCAATGGGGGCGACCCTTCTATGCGGCCATGCTCGGCTTCTCTACGCTGCTGGCTGCCTTGGTGTATCTGGGGGTGGTGGCCCTCTTTTTTGCAAACGATGCTTTGGCCCGGCAAATTCCCATGATGGGGCTTACAGGATTATCGTCAGCGATCTTGGTGATCTATAGTGTCCTCTACGGAGAGCGTATCTTAAGTTTTATGCTTCTCTTTCCCATGAAGGCCAAATATTTTTGTTGGATCTTATTGGGGATGGAACTTTATATTGGAATCTTCTCGCGACATGCGCGCAGCTCCTGGGGACATCTTGGAGCGATGCTAGGAGGATTTCTTTTTATCATGTTTGCACCCAAGCTCCGTGTGTTGATGAATCGTCATGGTTTTGGTGGTGGCGGTAGAGGTGGTGGACGTACACTTTCCAATCGCGGAAGTTCCACTAAAGAGTCGCATCTACGTCTGGTAAAACCACAAGCAGATGAAGAGCGCTTGTCCGACGACAACACTCCAAAATATTGGCAGTAGGTTAAATAATTTTTGAAAACGCTGCCTACCAAAGAGATTGTCTTTGCCATTTTCGGAAGATAACTTTATATTTTCTTAATTTATGAGAGAGTTATTAAAAAAATTTTGTTCGCCGCCGACAGGGCGCGACTCCTATTTTATAAGTTTTGAGGGTATTGAGGGCGCTGGTAAGAGTACGCAAGTAAAACACTTTGCTAGTTGGCTTACTATAGAAGGTTTTCAAGCAACAGTTTTTAGAGAGCCGGGGGGCACGTTGTTTGGAGAGAAGCTACGAGAGGCAGTTTTGCAACAAAAGAGTCGCTTGCACCCTTTGGCAGAAGCGTGTTTGTTTGCCTCAGCACGCTCGCAACTTTTGTATGAGAAGATCTTACCCTTGTTACAACAAGAGCGGCAGGTGGTGATTTTAGATCGCTACATTGATAGTTCGATTGCTTACCAAGGAGTTGCGCGCGCTTTAGGAGTGGAGACGGTGCTTAAGCTGCACTCCTTTTTACCGCTCACCTATCTTCCGCACCTGACCTTTTATTTGCGGATTTTACCGGAGGTGTCTGAGGAGCGACAGTTAAAGCGTGCAAATAGCAAAGACTATTTTGAGCGGGAGGGTAAAGCATTTTATCAAGGGCTTTATCACGGAATGGAAGAGTGTGTGCGCCTATTTCCTGATCGGGTGCATGCTATTGCTAGTGAGTCGGATGAGGAGAGCGTTTTTAAGAAGATAAAGGATGAGTGGAAAAAATATGTGGAAAGAGGTGCTACTTAAAAGGTGGAAGCAAGATTGCTTGGCACCCTTTTATATTGTAAGGAAGCAGTCGTATCGAGGTAGTCGCCGCTCGCAGATAGCAAGTGAGCTCTCCTCGTTTGTACTGGATCTTTGTCAGAGCGCTTTAGGCAAGAGCGAACGCATTTTGAAAAACCATCCTGACCTCATTGAGATTACGCTTTCTGAGGAGGAGGTGCTGGCAGGAAAAGGTTATCTTAAGGAGCAATTGCGGCCTTTTTTAAGGGAGGTTACGCTTGTGCCTTTTGAATTCAAGAAGAAAATAGTGGTGATCTCCTATGCAGAACTTTTAAGTGAATCACTGCTGAATAATCTCTTGAAGGTTTTAGAAGAACCACCACCCTTTATGCTGATCTTTTTTTTGGTGACCACACCAACACAGTTATTGCCGACCATAGAGGGCCGAGCAATAACACTTAGGTTGCCAGTGGCCCTGCAAAGAGAGGATGCTCGCGAACAAGAGTTTGATTCTCCTTGGGAGCGGGAGTTTTTTGAGGAAGTGATTAAGAAAAGTGGTGATAGTGATACAGGTGTGCTTGCGGAGTATTTACAAGAGATGCTTAAATTGCATCCAGAAATGTATCTTCCTGTATTAGAGCACGCTTTACAAAGAGAGACGCATAATATTGACAACTCCTCTTATAAAAAGAAGCAGGAGTTTTTAAGGTGTGTGCATTGGTTGGAAAAATTGCAAATCTACCATGGGAGTGCTGTGGATCGTGCGAACAGCTTGGCAGCGCTTTATGGAAATTAGGAAATAGCTATGACCGAAGAAAAGTGTAATGGCAATGGGTGTGGATGTACGTGTGGAGGCGATGCTGGGGGTAAATGTTGTAGACAAGAGGCGGATACAACTGCGATTGCTGCTGTAGATCTGGTAGAAGAATCGGTAGTAGTTGCTACCTCTGATGAGGGGAGCGAGATCAGCGATGCTAGTATGGATGCCGCAGCGGAAGAAGAGGCGCTCTTAGAGAAAGAGGCCATGGCACTCAGTGGAAATGAGGGGGGGAAGTTTCGAGATGGACAGGAGATCACATTTATTAAAGTGCGCTTCCCAGGCAATCCCAAAAATTTTCCTTTCTACATTGGGAAGAGGCACTTTTTTTATGGAGAACGGATTGTGGCGATGAGTGATCGTGGAATGGCGATTGGATTTATTTCGTCGTTTCCTTATCAGGTAAAATTTAATAAATCGATGTTGCCAATTAAGACACTAATCAAAGCTGCAACTGAAAAAGAGCTACAAAAAGAGGAGCAAAATGAGGAGCGTGCTCGGCACGCAAAAGGGATTTGCAATCGTCATATCACTGAGCTTAAACTAGAGATGGAGTTAACTCATGTAGAGTATACTCAATTTGGAAAAAAGGCGGTCTTTTATTTTACCGCCCCTGGACGAGTGGACTTTCGAACCTTAGTGAAAAATTTGGTGGCAGAGCTGAAGATGCGCATTGAGCTTCGGCAAATTTATGTACGCGATCGCACCGCGGCCATTGGTGGAATTGGGCCTTGTGGACGGCAACTTTGTTGTAATAGCTTTTTAGAACGCTATGGCCATGTGAATATTCGCATGGCCAAAAATCAAAATCTCACACTCTCTTCAAATAAGTTAAATGGTATGTGCCAACAGATGAAATGTTGTATTCAATATGAAGATGAGGGGTATACTTATAAGAAGTCTCGCCTACCCGAAATTGGAGCTTTTATCAAAACTAACAATGGAGATGTGGGCCTGGTGGAAAAATTATATGTGCTTCCTGAAGAATTTGAGTTGCTAACTGATAAAGGAAAGCGTAGAAGATACTCTTCATCGCAATACGATCCTAAGTTATCGGAGAACCAAAATCCGCAAGCGCTGAAGTTTGAACCTCGCTTTGAAGTGATCACCGATGAGACATTAACTATTATTGGCAAGGAGAGCGTGCCACAATAAGTTGCCACATCTTTTGTAATTGGGAAAGCGACGGCCCTTACTCTTCATATCTTAAGTTATGAAATTTTTGAGAATCAATGGTGTTTGTTTATCCCTAAAAATGTGAAAGTAGAGATAATGAATTAAAATAGTAAAGAATTATTTTGTGTTGCCCGATAGGGAGTTGCATGCACTTAGATGAAACGTTAAAGGGTGTTTTATTTTAAAAGAACGTATGTGGCTAAAATGAATTTGGAGAAGTGATATGAAATTAATGGCGAAGACAAGAAACATTGGAATTTCCGCACACATTGATTCCGGAAAGACAACACTCACCGAGAGAGTCCTCTTCTATACAAGAAGAATTCATAAGATTGAAGAGGTCAAAGGTGGGGGTGCCGGAGCAACCATGGACTTCATGGAGCTGGAACGAGAGAAGGGGATTACCATTACCTCAGCGGCGACAACAGTCACCTGGGGTGGTGCCTTTGGCAATGGTATTACCTACTCTGAAGGTGATGGCAAAGAGATCAAGATTAACATTATCGATACTCCCGGACACGTCGACTTTACAGTGGAGGTAGAGCGCTCCTTACGTGTACTCGACGGTGCGGTATTGGTACTTTGTGGAGTGGCCGGTGTGCAGTCACAATCGATTACTGTTGATCGACAGATGAAGCGCTATCATGTGCCACGAGTAGCATTCATCAATAAGCTTGATCGTATGGGTGCTAATGCTTATAAGGCGGCAGCATCCTTAAGAGATAAATTAGGTTTAAATGCTGTTTTAACTCAAATCCCCATTGGTGCTGAAGACGCTTTTAGTGGCATTATTGATCTTATCACCATGCAGGCCTTCTACTTTGATGGTGACAATGGAGAACAGGTGAGAATTGAGGCGATTCCTGCAAAGCTAAAAGATGCGGCAGCAGAGTACCGCGAGATCATGCTCGATGCGATTAGTGAGTATGATGATCCGATGATGGAGGCGCTGCTTGAGGGCCAGGAGATTTCCGAAGAGGTGATTCATCGTGCGATCTATAAAGGGGTGAATAATTTAAAGCTAGTGCCTGTCTTTATTGGTTCAGCTTTTAAAAACAAAGGAGTGCAACTGCTTTTAGATGCTGTTGCCAGGTATATTCCTTCACCACTGACAAGAATAAAACCACAAGCAAATGACAATCGTAGCAATACGAAGATTGATTTGATACCTGATAAGACGTTACCAATGGTCGCGATGGCCTTTAAAATTACCGACGATCCATTTGGTCAATTAACCTATACGCGTATTTATCAAGGAACACTCACTAAAGGAGATACCCTTTTCAATACACGTACAGGAAAAAAGGTGAGAGTGGGAAGAATTGTGCGTATGCATGCTGACGATCGTGAGAATATCGATTCCGCGTATGCCGGGGATATCATTGCCATGATTGGTGTTGATTGTGCTTCTGGAGACACCTTTGTTGGTGATGACAATGTTTCTCACATCTCTTGTGAAGGTATGTTTGTGCCAATACCGGTAATTGAACTCTCTGTGAAATGCAAAGACAAAGATAACTTGGCAAAAATGTCGAAAGGGCTTACTCGCTTTGTGAAGGAAGATCCCACCTTTCATGTCTACACTGATGAAGAGTCGGGAGAGACTAGAATTGCCGGTATGGGTGAGTTGCATTTGGAGATTTATATTGAAAGGCTTCGTCGTGAATATAAGGCAGAGGTTGAGGTGGGTGCTCCACAAGTAAACTATCGTGAGACCATCACCAAAGAGGCCAAATTTGATTATCTTCACAAGAAGCAAACGGGTGGTTCGGGCCAATTTGCCCACGTTATTGGTCGTGTGCGTATGCTTAGCGATGAGAATCGTGAGAAGAGCGATCAAATCTTTCGCTTTCATAATAAGGTCAGAGGTGGATCGATTCCAACTGAATTTATCGGCTCTTGCCAGAAAGGGTTTGAAGATATTATGGGTAAAGGACCACTTGCGGCCTTTCCACTGGTGGACATTGAGGTGTTCTTAGAAGATGGACGCTCCCACGATGTGGACTCCTCCGATATGGCCTTTAGAATTGCGGCAAGAATGGCATTAAGGCAGGCGGTAAAGGAAGCAGGGCCAAAGCTCCTAGAGCCACTGATGAAGGTAGAGGTTGAAACTCCTGATGAGTACCAAGGATTTGTCATTGGAGACCTCTCTTCACGACGAGGGATGATTCAAGGGAGTGAGAACAATGAGGAGAGTGGGTTAACTGTGATCACTGCTTATGTTCCTCTCTCAGCAATGTTTGGCTACTCCACAGACTTGCGATCAGGAACGGCCGGTAAGGCCACCTACACCATGGAGTTTTCCAAATATGCTCCATGTCCAAGTGACGTCGAAGAGAAAGTAAAGAAGGCGCGTGCAGAAAAAGTTGCTGCCGGCTTTAGAGACTAACATCAACATCAATATCAATACTACCACCTCCATCCATTTGCTTATGGCCTTCAAAACGAAAGTATTATAATTTTAAATAGAATTTTAAATAGTGCCGGCCGACTTTTTCAAGGGGAAGGGGATGGGTGGTGGTAGTTTTGTACAACTGCTGTGGGATTATCTTAAATCGCTTAAGTTAACCATTGCTTTACTAGTGTTGCTTATTGCTTCGAGTATCGTAGGGACGCTGATTGCGCAGAAGTCTCAGACGCAAATTCCTATCGCGGAACTCTACTCTCCGCTTACCATAAGGATCTTTGATTTTTTCTCTCTGTTTGACTTGTATCACTCTTGGTGGTTTACCACACTGCTACTCATGTTCTTCTTCAATCTTTTTGTATGTACAATGGATCGCATCCCGCGCCTTTGGGTCTACTATAAGAGTGATCTTGCAAAGGTGAATGCCTCTCACTTATTGCTTAAAGCGCAGTTTAAGGCAAGTTTTTCGTTTGAGGGTAAAGATGCATCGCTTGTAGTACACAAGCTACAAGAGTTATTTCCTCACTATAAGTTTATGGGGGAGCGCTTTTTTCTCTATTGTGGGCGCTTAAGTATTTTTAATTTTGTAGTGGTTCATGTGGGTTTGCTCTTGATTATTGTTGGGGCGATGGTAGGAGGACTTTTGGGATTTGATGCCGAGATGGCCTTGCAAGAGGGAGAGACCACGAACACTCTTAGTGTGATGAGTGATCAAGGAGAAGTCACAAGCTTGCCTTTGGAGTTTGCCATTCGCTGTGAAAAATTTAAAGTAGAGTATTATGATGAAAAGGGGAGAGAACGGCCCAAGCAATACTACTCTCATCTAGAAGTTTTAGAGCGTGGGAAGAGTGTGCTAAAGCAGGTGATCTCTGTTAATCATCCGCTTCAATATAAGGACATCAATTTTTATCAAGCAAGTTACGCCAAAGACCAAAGCGTGGAATTTGAAGTAAGCAATAAACAGCAAACAAAAAAAGTCACTGCCAATTTAAATGAGATTACGGAAGTTCCAGAGTTTAAACTTAAGCTTGTTCCCGTACGTCTTATGGAGAGAGGGGATATAAGTACAAACCCTGCGGTTTTGGCGCATCTTTTTTATGGGGAAGAAGGGATGGCACCTAAGGCCCCAGAGTGGTTGGAACAAAAACTACAAAAGAGTATAAAAACCAGCGAAGGAAGTGTGGATGTGAAGTTTATGGGCGTAAAGGATCGTTACACCACTGTCTTACAAGTTTCCAAAAATCCTGGGGTGCCTCTAATCTGGAGCGGTTTTATTTTTCTCTGTGTAGGATTATTTTTAGCAGCGTTTTATGCTCACTCTCGCCGTTACTTATTGCTTGATCATAGCGCAAGGGTTTTACATGTGGTGTTTGTAAAAGAGAAGTTTCCTTTTACGCTAGAGGAGGATTTTAAAACTACGGTGAGTAACATACAAAGGGAGTTGGCACTAGAACCAGGAGATCATCATGAGTAATTTAGAAAATCTTTCTGCAACTTTTTTTGCGATTACGTTTCTTTTTTATGCACTCTCTTTTCTTGCTTATACTTCAATGCTTGTAAGCGCGAGTAAACGCGAAGTGATGAAGAGTATTGCATTACTCTTGGTGCTGCTAGGTTTTAGCGCGCATACACTTGGACTTGCTACCCGTTGGGTTGCGGCGGGGTTTGCACATCCTCCACTAACGAATATGTACGAATCGATGCAACTCTTTCTCTGGGGCATTGTTTTGGTACATCTCTATTTGATCAAAAAGTATCGGGTGCATGTGAGTGGTATCTTTACGATGATGATTGTGATTGTAGGTATGGGACTGGCCTCACTCAATCCTGTGAAGGGTATTGAGCCTCTAGTGCCTGCACTACAAAGCTACTGGCTACATCTGCACGTTTTTATGGCCTCGATCTCTTACGCCTTCTTTTTGGCCTCGGCGGTCTTCGCCCTTCTTTATACCATCAAGCACCAGGAGAAGGGGGTGCTTACTGGGATCATCTTCGATGGGTTTGCCGCTTTTTGTCTGATGGTCGGAACTGCTTCATCACTGTTCTTACTAAGGCCACTACAATTTACACGCGTTGAAGTGGTCTACTCTAAAATTGTGCATACGCAAGAGATGATCGAAATTCCTTATGTACACGTTCTGCTTTTGATTTTAGCAATCCTCTTTGTGCTTACGCTCTTTTTGCATTGGAGAAGGCATGCACTTGCGCTTAAGCTTTCCATTGCTACTTCTCTGCTTTATCTTTTACTGCTGCTTTGGATCTGTCAGGCGCTTATGAATACGGAAGGCCTTTCACTGGCATCCAACCCCTATAAGCTAGGACTCTTGGTCTTGGGACTGTTTACTTCGCTTACTCATCGTTTACTCTCGCTCAATTTTGTGCGCTTTCGTGAGATGCTTCCTAGCGAAGAGCTCTTGGATCAATTGAGTTATAAAGCAGTATTAATCTCTTTGCCACTACTGACATTAGTGGTGGTGACCGGTTCGGTGTGGGCCCACTATGCTTGGGGACGCTATTGGGGCTGGGATCCTAAAGAGACTTGGTCTTTAATCACCTGGTTTATCTATGCGCTCTATTTGCATTTGCGTTTGCAGAAAGGGTGGAGGGGACAGAAGAGTGCTTTTATCTCACTCTTAGGTTTTTTAGCGGTGATTTTTACCTATTTAGGAGTCAATATTTTATTGTCGGGGTTGCATTCGTACGGATGAGAGCTCACGCAAAAACGCCTCTCTTTGTTCTGAAACCGATCCAATAAATTTTTTAAAGATCACACCTTGGTTATCAATCAAAAAAGTTTCTGGAACTTTATAGACATCATACTGCATGGCCACACTACGATCGGCATCAACGAGAATGGGAAAATTTGCTTTCTCTTCCAGGCGAGCGACAAAAGTGATCATATCGGGAAGAGCTTCTCCCGTGGCCACCGAGATAAGGGCGATATCAGCAAAGTTAGGGTTGTGCTTAAGAGCAGTTAAAAAATTTAAGTCGGGTTTGCAGACAGGACAATATTTGGCCCAAAAGAAGAGTACACTTGGTTTACTCGCGGTTATTGTACTCATGGTAACATTGGTGCCCTCAACACTTGGCAGAGTAAAATCGATGAACCTAAAACTTTGAAAGCTATACTCCTTGATAAAAAATTTTCGATTGACACTAAAAAAGGCAACCAAAAGCAAAGAGAGAAGCATGAGACTTAAAATAATTTTTTTGTAGAGTAGATTTTTCATAGTGGAGCTAGCTTAGCTCATTTTACGGCGTTTTTACCAGAGGATTTTTTTTGACTATCCTTTAAGGGAAGCGAGCCAATTGGAGATCATCTCTCGTTCTGCTTTATCGCCTTTAAAAATTTTGGGATGACTTCTTCCCTCTATTTGCTCTTTCTTTTTTAAAAAATTGGAGATCCATTCGGAGTTGCGTGTTTTACCGACAGTCGAAAGATCGGGAGGAGTGATGCTGCCCGACTCCTCTTTACTGCTTGCATCAATGCCGATGCCAGCAGACTTAACACTATGGCAGCTCATGCATCCAAGATATTTAAATTTTTCGATGGCCTCTTTATTGCCAGTATTTGCTTTATCGTCTGCAATCGCAGGGGCCAAAAAAGTAACAAGCGTGATCAGATAGATGATTTTTTTCATAAAAATACTCCCATGGCCTTAAAATTTATACGAGGCCATTAAATAGACGGTACTTACATTGTAAGGAATATCGTTTGATGCTCCTGTAAATAAAGGATACTTGCTGCTATCGAGGTTAGGTGTTAGTTGATAGAAGTTAGTGCTAATATCGCTGTACTTAAAGTGCTCATACTTGTAACCAAGATTTGCTTCAAAATGTTTAAGAAAAGAGTAGATGATATTTCCAGCAATCTCATCTTTGCGATAATCGCCCCAATTGTCGATATTGGGAAGAGTGGCACCGCTATTACTACTTACTTGAAAAATTTGTTGGCCATTATTTTTTTGCCTTGATGCCGCTAAGAGCACTTGCAACGTCTCTTCAATTACTGGAATGGTGATGTTGGTGCCATAGGAGTAGATGGTATCTTTTATCTCTGAGTGCCAGTTGTAAGCAGTGGTGGTGTCGATAGCACTAGGATTGGAGGCGCTATCCGTGGTGTGATAGCGGTGAGTAGATTTTGCATAGGAGGTTTCGCCGTCAACAAAGAGAGATAGAGTTAAAATATCGGGAAGGGTATAGGAAGCATCGCTATAGATCTCATGGCTTCCCGATTTCTTTAGGCCTATAGTGGTATCAGGATAGTTATATTTTTTATGACGATACTCAATGCCTAAATCTAAATTATCGCTTGCTGCGATATCTGTTGCAAAGGCAAGAGTGTGCTGCTTGGAGGTGGCAACATCGAAACGTTTTAAGTATCTTGCAATACTGGAGGCGTTCGATTGCAGAAAACGATCTTCACGATTTAAGTAGCTGTATCTTAACTTTGCAGTTAGTAGATCAAAATAGTTGTTTTTTACCTCTGCAAAGAAGAGCCGATCGTTGTTGGCACTATTCTCTACGCGAAGATCTCGTTTGACCTTTTCGACCTCTATACCAGTACCGATTTTTGTGTTTAGTGGTAACTTGGAGTAGTGGAGATCGAGGCCCACGGTGTGCTGAAAGTGACTTAAAAGACCATGTTCATTGTTGACTGAGCTGGTTCCAGAGGTAAAAGTCATCTTGCTGGATTCATTTTTACTACGATAAAATTTATAAAAAAGTTTTGAATCGAATCCATCAAAGGGTTCTGAGTTGATAGAGAAGTTGATTGCATCGGTATTAATTTTCCCTTCAAAGGAGGGGCGATTAATAGTGAGTGTTTGCGCCACAGAGGCACGGATAACGGAGGTCCAAAGGGTTACATCGTTCTTAAGCGAGCTCTTATTTACATTCAGCGAGATATGAGTATTTAAGGGAAGATGGTAGAGCGCACCCTTGAAACTAGCATTGATATACTTATTGTCGGGAGATAGGGAGGCCTTTTCTGTCAGAGCATCGAGATAAGTTTTGTAAGTCATATAATCATTTTTTTGATCGAACTTACTTAAGGAACCATCAAGTGAAACCAAAAAGTTCTCGCCACGATAACCAAGATCAAGCATCACATCGGTTGTTTCATAGTCAATAGGTTCTGGCATTTCTGCTACACTTGCACGCGCATTGCTCGAAGTTAAGGCATAAGTTGTTGGTCTGCTGCCTTCCGAAGATTTTCTTTTGGCATCGAGGTTAACAAAGAAGTTACTTCCCAAATTACCACCCAGTTTTCCAGAGATGGTTTTGTGGTCAATGGCATAGTCGAAAGCTTTCCAGGTATGGGGATTGGTACTGGCAGCACTGCCATCGTAGGTTAAGTTGGCCGAACCGGGATTGGAATAGAAAGATTTTCCACCAAAAGAGAGATTGTGAATGGTTTCATCGTAAGCAAATCCGTAGTAGAACCAATTGTATTTTCCTCCAAGCAGTTTGTACTCTTGATTATCTTCAAGAATATGTTCTGAGGAAAAGCTGCTGTAGTAGGCATGATCGCTGTCATATCTTGCAAAGATATTTCCAGTGACGCCATCATCTTCATCAATGTATTCTTTACTTTTTGCGCTTCGGATCCCGCGATTGTGTTCATCGTATTTTTTTCCAACAAGATCGACCTTGCCAGAATAGTCTCCGGCGACTACAGATGGTTGCCAGCAGCATAAAGACAACAGAGTTGCTAAAGAGATATAGTTGCGATTATTTTTATTCATTTTTATCCTCCATAATATTAACGCATAAAAGTTTTGCCACTATGATAACTTCCTGACGGATCAGCAGGGGTGTTGCTGCCATGGATGTTGTTGTGGCAGTTAAGACACTGGCGTCCTACTAAGCGGGAACTAATTTTTGTCGGGCCATTGTCAAAACCTACGTTACCAGGGTAAGCAGTTCCGGGATGGCGAGTGTCGGAGTGGCAGTTCTGGCAAAGAGAGACTGTTTTTTCTGCAAGTAACTTAGGATAGCGACTGCCGTGAGATTTATGGCAAGTTAAGCAGTTCTCTTCTACAGGAGGATGTGCCCACATATAAGGTCCTCGTTTATCCCCATGGCATTTATAACAAAGCTGATTGTTGGAATCGGCCTTTAAGTTATGTTTCGTGATGGTTCCGTGTGGATTATGGCAATCAACACAGGTCACTTTCCCTTCTATCATCGGATGGTGTGACATTTTACTTAAGTCTGCTTTAATATCTTTATGACACTCTAAGCAGGTCTTCATTTCAGGTTTTGCCGCTCCGGCCTTTGCATGCATCAGTGGGTGGCAGGTAGAGCAGGCAAGATCATTTTTCTTATGGAGAGAAAAGCTCCAATTGGCAAGTTTGTTAGTGCTCTCGTGGCACTTTAAACAGCGAGCGTTTTGTTCTTTTATACTTTGAGCAGATTTTTTGGAAAAACTAATGATAGTAGCGGCCGTGGGTTTTGCCTGGGCATTATGAGTTTCGCCTGGTCCATGGCAAGTGCTACAATTAAATTGCTCTTTACTTTTATCTGTAGACCACGATTTAGCGTGATGACCACTTTTATAGCTGTCAAGCTCCTGTTTATGACAGTTGACACATTTTGCATCTGCATCGGAATTGGCATCAGCATAGAGCTTAGGCATTAAACCTAAATTACAAAGCGATAGTAGCAGTGCCGAAAACAAAAAACATCTCATTGTATACCCTCCTATATTTTGCAATATTTCCTATTTTTTCATTTAAAGCTTGTTGCTCTTTTCCTCACTCTTCCACGCAAGATAGATCCAAGAGATGATGGAGATGGTGATTGCAAGGCCAGCAACTCCCATAAGGATTGATAATGCAAGTGGATGCATGGTGAGTGTAGATAGCGCAAGTAAAACGATACCTACAAGATGAGAGATGAATAGTATTTTAATTAATTTTGAAGAAGTTAAACTTCCCATTACTCCTCCTCCGGAACATAGTGAGCAACATCGTGACAACCATTGGTTAAGCAACTCTTTTTTCCACTGATGATATCGGGAAGAGGTGATGTCTCTTTATTGTGAGATTTAGAGATACGAAAACGCTTAGAGCTTTCATGGCAATACAAGCAGTTGTTGGTGTTATACGGTTGATAGAGTTTGGGTTTTTTATTGCCACTCCCAAGATAGTGAACCAAAAGATGTCTCATACCACCGATCTTTGCATTTATCTCACCAAACATGGAGTAGTCAGTGTGACAGGCATAACAACTTTTCTTTTGGGGAACGTAGTTATTTTGATAATGAACTGCCGCGAGAACATCGTTATCAGCGGTGGAGAGGCTTTTCACAAAGAAATCCATTTCATGGCATCCAGAGCAAAATTTTACACTCTTCATCTGCTCCATATTTGACCAGGCACAGGCAAGACCAATGATAGAGGTAAAAACGATGACAATCATGCCTGTTAAAACTTTTTGTAGGCGTCCTTCGAGTTCTTTCCAGCGAGAAAGCACAAAGAGAGTGATTGCAATATCAATGATGACAAGTGTGAAAATGAAGTACAGCATAGATGCTACTACCCAGATGATTTAAATCAGGTTATCAATATAGAATATAACTTTCTTGATTAAAGCTTAGCTTATCTGATGATATTTAAAAAGCAGAGTTTTTTTTCTTTTTACGAGATTAAGGCGGTGGCAAGAGTAAAAAAAATAGATATTATTGAAAACAAGATGATTCATGAATTACAATTAATTAATCTTGCAGCAAATTCGGTTATTACCTCTCCTTTGGCCACAGCAGGAGAGTATTTTTTATTACGAACCTGCCAGCGTCTGCTTTTGCTAAGTTTTTCTCCGCTAGAAATCTCCGCTCAAGATAAGCAAAAGTTTGCATTGATGGAGATGTACTCTGGTGTAGATGCTTATCGTTTCCTTTTAGAGATTATTTGTGGACTTCGCAGTCAATTATTAGGAGAGTGTGAGATTGTTGGACAATTTCGCAAGGCCTTTCAACAATTTTTGCAATTAAAGCATAAAAATCCCAGGCTTATTTGGGTGTTAGAAAAATTGTTGAAAGATTCGAAAGAGGTTCGTCATCACCACTTGAATAACGTTAGTCAGTTGTCTTATGCCAGTATCACCCGACTCTTATTAAAAAAACATGTACGTCACCAAGCTGTTTTTATTATGGGATCGGGATCACTTGCCTGTGATCTCATCAAATGTTTAAAAAAACGCTACCAAATCCACCTCACTGCTCGTAGCGAGGTGAGAGCGCTAGAGCTTTGCCGTGAGTATTCACTTATCCATATTCCCTGGGATCGGCCACACTCTTTTTTGCAATTTCCTGTGATCATCAATACCATTGGAGCGGAAAACACCCTTTTATTTGATCAGCAGTTTTTTTCAAAGTGGAAGAGTGGTGTGTTTAGCGAGAAAATTTTTATCGATTTAGGCGCTCCTTCTGTGATTGTTACTGCTTATGGTAAAGAGGAGGGGATTTTTCGCTTGCAAGATATTTTTGAGGAGGGAAACCAGTTAAGTGAAATGAAACAGGAGAAGCTTTTGACTGCTAAAATGGCAATTGAGCAGTTAGGGCAAAAGCGTGCGCTATTTTGTTTTCAAAGTCGTTATTCAAGTTAATACTATCACCGAGAAAAAAAGATCATTTACCATTTTAAGTATAAGAAAAAGGAGAAACACGCATGTCGACAACATTAACTCCCACACAAAAAAAAATCGATGAGGCCATCTACAAAGTTCCCGATTTTCCCAAACCGGGAATCCTCTTTTATGACATTACCAGTATCTTTACACAACCGCAGGCCTTCGCGCTTGTGATGCAGGAGATGGGAAGGCTTTATCAAAATCAGAGCATTGATGGCGTCATTGCCATTGAGAGCAGAGGATTTCTCTTGGCGGCCCCTTTTGCGCTGGAGCGACAGATCCCTTTGGTGCTTGCCCGTAAAAAAGGAAAACTTCCACGAAAAACCACGGCCTGTAGTTACTCTCTCGAGTATGGGGAAGCTACCCTGGAGATTCATATTGAAGACTTAACACCAGGTAAGCGCTGGTTGATCGTTGATGATTTAATTGCCACTGGAGGCACGCTCGAGGCCGTTTGCAAAATGGTTGAAGCTCACAAAGCGAGTGTTGCCGGCATTTTTTCTATCGTTGGTCTCCCTTTTTTAAACTATGAGCAGAAGATTGGCCGCTACTCTCCACAAACACTCATTAATTACGACTCAGAATAAATGTTCAAGCAGCATTAGATTGATCCAAGGGAATAGTGAAGTAGAAGATGGCCCCGCCTAGTGCACTTTTGCTTTCGGAGACCCAAATCTTTCCACCATGACTGTTAATAATCTTTCTACAGATCGCAAGTCCAATGCCACTTCCAGGATACTTATCCTCACGATGCAGGCGTTGAAAAGGATCAAAAATTTTATCACTAAATTTGGACTTAATGCCAATGCCATTATCTTCCACCGAGAAAATGTAACTCTTTTGCCGGCGAAAACATTTAATATGGATGATGGGCCGCTCACTATCGTTGTATTTGATGCTGTTATCGATAAGATTTTGAAAGAGTTGTACCAATTGATGAAAATCGCAGCGGATTAGTGGCGCTGGAATGAGGGAGTCAAAATTGATGAGCACATTTTTGCTAGTAATTTGTGACTTAAGATTGTTTAAGACCTCTTTGATGACATTGACAACATTAACGGTTTTAAGTTCTGTGGAGGCACCTACATGGGCATAAGTTAGAAGTGCATTGATGGTATTGAACATCTGATCAGCACACCCGATGGCACAATTGATGAATTGCTGACTCTCTTCGGGAGAGGTGCGATTGCTGGTTAAAAGCTCAAGGTAACAGCGGATGGTTCTTAGTGGGCCTTGCAGGTCGTGAGAGGCAACACTAGAGAATTGCTCTAGCTCATCATTAGAGCGTTGCAACTCTTTAGACTTTTTTTCCAAGACATCTTGATAGAGCTTGAGCTCTTCTTGCACCAGCTTTTGAGCGGTAATATCAGTAATCGAGATAAGCGCATTCCAGTCGCTAAAGGGAAGCAGGGAGAGATTAAGTAAAAACCAAGAGCTGCGCCCATCAACCATTTTTAATTCAACTTCTTGGTTGACATTGGCGGGAATACTCTTGGCAAAGGAGATTAGATCGAGTGAAAATGCCTCCCGCTCTATCTGTTTAATTGCAGGGTTGGCCTCGACCAGTTTTTCATTTTCATCAAAGATGGCAATGCCGACAGGGACAATATTAAAAATTTCTTGTAACTTTTCACTACCGATGCGCAAATTCTCTTCGGCATCTTTTAATTTTGCGATATTGTGAACAATAATCACGACCGTCAGTCTATTTTCTATCAAAATTCCTTTAGCACTCACAAGCCCAGGGAAGCTGGTGCCATCGCGCCGGATCTGTTGCCTCTCACTGACAATTCCTGTGGCCAGCTCATGGATCTCTTCTTTAAGTTTGATCAATCCGTGAATCTTTTTGCCGATAAGCTCTGCTTTGGAATACTGATACTCACTAGACGCCGAGGCATTAGCATCTAAAATAGAGCCTTCTTGATCAAGAAAAAAGATAGCATCATACGCTTGTTGCATCAATAGGCGATAAGGTGCTTCAATACGCACAACATCTTCAAGATAGCGCCGCCGCTGATTTTTCCAAATGAGCGAAAGGATAACAATGGTGGAGGTGATGAGTGCAAGAACCGCAATGCTGGTAAAGAAAAAGTTAATGCGATAAAGTTTAAACGCCTCTTCTTTATTAACCTTTACGACCAGGCCCCAATTACTTTTCTCGATGGATTTCGTTGCTGTAAGCACCGACATATTTTGATAATCGCGCCATGTATCAGAAAAGAGGGTGATGCCTTTTTCAGGGTAGGTAGAGGGGATGTTTTGATCTGGAAACAACTTAAGGCTTAGTGGTGGGGAGGTGTGATGGCGCAGAGGAGATAAAACCAGTATAAAATCGCCTTCACGGGAGACGAGAAAGCTCTCACCGCTTTCGGTGGCCACTGGTTCTCGAAGTAATAAAGGATAGAGCCACTTTTGTGGATCAACAGCGAGTACGACTAGACTCTCTTTTTTGCTATTTTTAGAGAGAATTTTTTTTTTGAATAGCACGAGAGGTGTTTTATTTACTTTGCAAAAATAGGCGTCTGGTATTTTGTCTGAGAGCAATTTGGAGAGACAGTCACTATTCAATAAAGGGATCGATTTATCCATGCTCTTAAAGATAGACCCAGTTGCAACATCGATAAAATAGATCCCGACAATATCAGAGGAGTAGTCATGATAGCTATGACAATTGACCTGATGGTGAGGATTATCCAGAAAGGCCCCACTGCTGTTCTCTATCTGCTGAGATAGAACATTGAGGTAGTATCTTTGTTCTTGCATCCAGCGCTGGATGGCATCATGGCGATCTGAGGCTAGCGCAACAAGTCGAGAGCGCCAAATCTCTTTTGTAAGTTCGTAGCTTTCACTAATGCTCCGATGGCCAAAGAAGTAGATGAGGACAAAGGCAAAGAAAGCCAGAAAGAGCAGTGCATGGGTTGCAAATCCAATTTTGGTTTTGTTATTGGAGAGCAACATTTATTATAACCCCCTATACCTTTTTCCTATGCTTCAAAAATCAAAAAATTTTTTTTGCACTAATTATCACTTACTGTTAAAAGTACTAATACCATAATTGCACTATCTCGCTTAAGGAGAGTAATGTTTAGTTCAACTTGTGTAGAAATTAAAGAAAAAATTAGCGGTTAAGAAAAATTAAAGTTTAAAAAGAGCTTAGAAAAGTTTAAGAAGAACGAAAACAAAAATGAGAATTAGAGAGAGGGTAACAACCATTGGAAAGCTTTCACTCAAATTGGATTGCTGTTGTTGATGATTCACGAGCAACGTTAATCCTACTAGAAAAACTATTAATGGAAGAGGCGATGGTCAAGAAAGTGTCCGTCTTTGAATCACCAGAGGCCTTTCTAGATGATTTAAAGCAAAGGCTTTTAAGCCAAAAGGAGCTTTATGATCTGGTTCTCTCTGATATTCGTATGGGGGCGGGATCGCTTAATGGTCCTGAACTTTTAGCGCAAATGAAAATTCTTGGTGGTGGGGTGGTGAGCATTCCCATCGTCTTTATGACCTCTTATCCAAATTATGATGACGCTGTCTCTTTGATTAAAGAGGGAGCACACGACTATATTCCCAAACCAGATCGCGATTTAAGTAAATTCTCCTTGATCATTCAGCGTGTATTGCGAGTGATCACTATTGAACGTGAAAACCTCTTCTTTAGAAATCAGTATCGCGAAGAGTACGATTTTCATGGGATTATTGGCAAGTCAGCACCGATTCGTGCTGTAATCGATATTATAAAGCGTGTCTCTGATGCCAATGTGCGAGTGCTGATTACTGGGGCCACGGGAACGGGAAAAGAGTTGGTAGCACGAGCGATTCACAACGATGGCCCAAGAAAGAATAAAAAGTTTGTGGCGGTCAACTGTGCTTCGATTCCTGAAAATCTTTTAGAGTCGGAGCTCTTTGGCCATGTGAAGGGATCGTTTACCAGTGCAATTCGCGATAAGGTGGGATTGTTTGAGGAGGCCAATGGGGGCACACTGCTTTTAGATGAGATTGGAGATATGGGTGCGGCCTTGCAAGCAAAATTGTTGCGGGTGTTGCAAGATATGATTGTGAGGCCTATTGGTAGCAATAGTGATCGCAAGGTGGATCTGAGTGTGATTGCCTCTACGAATAAGAATTTGCGAGAGGCGTGCGCGCAGGGAACTTTTCGAGAAGATTTGTACTACCGCTTAAATACTGTGCATATTGCTCTTCCCTCGCTTAGTGAACGACGCGAGGATATCCCTTTACTCTTAAACCATTTTTTAAAAAAGTATGTGGTGGTTTATAATCGGGAATTGACCACCCTTGATGGCGATGCCATCCGTGCACTGACTAGTTATGCTTGGCCTGGCAATGTTCGCGAGCTAGAACATGCTGTGGAGCGAGCAATTATCTTATCCAAACAAAGAACTTTAACAATAGCAGACTTTATTCCATTACAATTATCAATTCCAGAGATGGCACCCCTCGCGTCATTGCCATCTTTGCAATTAACAACAGAGATGGATCATGAGCGTGGTTGCGAACGCAATCGTGGGCCTGAGCGTGATCATGGAAATCTCTCTATTAGTATTGTGGAGTGCGATAAGTTTAAGTCCTTAGAGCAGATTGAAATGGCCTATATTGAAAAACTTTTGCAGCACTTTAATAATGACAAGGGTAAAGTGGCCGATGCACTAGGGCTTAGCCTGCGTACACTCTATCGAAAGTATAAAAAATTTAACGAATTTAACGAAGAATCGCTCATTGGTGATCCGCTAGAAGACGCGACTTTGTGACATCATTGTCAATTGACGCTTGAAAAAGTTGTCATCTTTGGGGTTGCTCCACTTTAAAAAGCTGATCTTGCTCAGATTTTCACAAAATAAATCCCATTACTTTTTCTTATGAGGCGATAACGTTTCTTGGCCTCTCCTTTGCAATAGTAAAATCATGCGAATGATAAGTGAGGAGGAATGAAATATGAAATCGCTGCACAGCATTTGTGGTTTTTCTATCGTAAATTCTTTTGATAATGCAAAAAAAATAGCAAACAGAATTAAGGCCAAGGAGTGCCCTCTTTGTAAACGACGGTTTCGCTCGAAGAATCGCCACGTTCTTTTTTGTACCCATTGTCGGAAAGAGAATGAGGACTATTTAAGTGACGACTGGTTTCAAGACTTAAGCTGCTTAAACTTACATCTTAAAACTTTTTAACTTATAAAACGGGGGTTTTATGAAGAAAAAACTTACCTTAATTGCAATGGTCACTTTTTGGATTGTCTTTGTTAGTCGTTCCGATGCTACCACTGTTGCAGAAAATAGTAATAGTATCGTTGAAGTAACACCCGATTCGATCTTGCTCTTAGATTCAGGCAGTGGGGGGAAGCTCTTTGTAATGGGGCATGTGCCTAACTTGTGTTACTCCTATCCTGAGATTACAACTACCCAAGGTGAACAAGAGATTAATATTGAGATTAAGTCAACAGTGAGGATTTCCCACTCCTCACCGTGCTTACAAGCAACCATGCCGTTTACAAATGAAATCGATATGCATGGTATCCCCAAGGGTGTCTATAAGATTTTGATTAATGGTAAAAGTGGAAATGAGCTTCTTCCAGGAATGATTCCTGACGATATCAAATATAAAGAGCTGCTCATTGCGAATAGAGATAACAAGAGCATTACCGCTTCTACTATTCTTGCTTTTTTTGATCGAGCAAGAATTGAAGGGGATCGCACACTAGTGATCGAAGGCTACTCTCCTAGTTTTTGCTACTCTGAACAGTCTGTATACGCTTTTAAGGGTGAGGAGCAAAATGAGTTAGTAGTGTTGCCAATGCTCTTTAAAGGGAGTGATTTTTGCCCAATGAAATTGACACCAGTAACCTATAAAGTTTTGTTGCCCAAGAGCTTCAGTGAAAATCATCAAGGAACAAAGACCTTTATGATCTCAATAGGTGCTTACAACAACTATCTCCATCAATTTGTGATTGTTCATTAAATTATTTGCTTTGTGCAAGAATCCTTGCTTCGAGAGCGCATGCATAAGCGCTCAAATCTTCGATAGGATTCCTGGCAACACCTGTTTCCATCGCGGCCTTGGCCACTGCTGGTGCTACCCAGGTGAGCACACGGTGATCAAAGGGTTTGGGGATCACATAACTTGGGCCAAAGCTAAACTGTTTTCCATCGTAAGCAGCTAAGACTTCAGGTGTGATCGGCGCTTTCGCTAGTCTTGCAAGGGCCATGACGGCAGCAACCTTCATCTCTTCGTTAATTTTACAGGCACGCACATCGAGAGCTCCTCTAAAGATCGAGGGAAAACCTAGCACGTTATTCACTTGATTGGCAAAATCGGAACGGCCAGTGGCGGTGATGGCATCACTGCGAACAGCGTGTACCTCGTGTGGAAAAATTTCGGGAGTAGGGTTTGCCATTGCGAAGATGATAGGTTTAGGACCCATGCTTTTAACCATCTCTTGGGTGAGAATTCCTTTGGTTGAAACTCCCATAAAGGCGTCTGCACCTTTCATAGCATCGGCAAGTGAGCGAGCGCGAGTATCAACGGCAAAGGCCTCTTTGTAGGAGTTCATCCCTTGCGTGCGCCCTTTATAGACAACCCCAGTAGAATCAACGAGGATGAGATTTTCTTGCTTCACTCCCAAGCGTAACAACATTTTTGCACAAGCGATCGCTGCTGCTCCAGCACCACTAAAGACTACTCTCACCTCTTCTATTTTTTTAGCAACAACCTCGAGTGAGTTTAAAAAACCGGCGCCTGCAATGATCGCAGTTCCGTGTTGATCATCGTGAAAGACAGGAATATCGAGGGTGTTGATGAGTGCCTCTTCAATTTCAAAACACTCTGGGGCCTTGATATCTTCTAAGTTGATTCCGCCGAAGGTGGGTGCTAGAGAGCGAATGATCTTTATCAGCTCGGCAGGATTTTGTTCGTTAATTTCGATATCAAAGACATCGATATCAGCAAAACGTTTAAAGAGTATCCCCTTGCCCTCCATAACAGGCTTACCAGCAAGTGCTCCAATATTACCTAGTCCAAGCACTGCTGTTCCATTGGAGATAACCGCCACTAAGTTTCCTTTGGCGGTATACTTATAGGCATCTTGGGGATTTTTAGCAATCTCTAAGCATGGTTCTGCTACACCTGGGGTGTAGGCCAAGGATAAATCTTTTGCTGTCTTACAAGGCTTTGATGAGATCACTTCAACTTTGCCTGGTCTTCCTGAAGCGTGGTACTTTAGAGCATCAGATAGATTTTCTTGCATAGTTTAATCCCCATGAAATCGTTTATAGATTCACATGATAACGAGACTCTTCTTAGGAAGCAAGATAAAATTCATAAGCAATGTCATTGTCCTATGGCCACGTATCAATTTACATCCTTACGATTATCGAGTACATATGGGCGTATTCTTAAGCATGGTCGCTAAAAATATGGAGACAGGATGGAAAGAGAGGCCTTGATTGTTGCAAAATTTGGAGGGACAAGCGTGGGGTCGCGGGAAGCGATTTTACAGTTACGCTCCATTGTAGAGAAGAGTCCTAAGCTTCGAGTGATCGTGGTCAGTGCCACCTCAGGGACAACCAATGAACTTTGTGCTCTGGCAGAAAACCCACACGAACTCTCTATTTTAGAGCGAGTGATCGATCGTCACCTTAAGCTTGCAAATGAACTTAAGCTTGTTGTTATTGATCAACATGGGCACCGCTCTAAGCTCTACACTTTATTTGATGAAATGCGTGCCTACTGTTTTGCGGCCCAAGTAGAAAAAATTAATTTTTTGTTGTTCCGTGATCATCTTTTGAGTTTTGGAGAAGCACTTTCAGTCGCGCTCTTAAGTGAATATTTGCAGGCAGCTGTTGTCGATGCACGCGAGCTGATTATTACCGATGACAATTTTGGAGAGGCCACCCCTTTAGAGGTAAAGAGTGAAGTTTTAAGGGAGGCGCTTTTGTACTCACAGCTAGTGATTACCGCGGGCTTTATTGGAGGCACAAGAGCGGGCACGACGACAACTCTAGGGCGGGGAGGGAGCGACTACAGTGCGGCCCTGATCGCACGTGCACTTAATGCCGATTGTTTACAAATTTGGACCGATGTTAGCGGTGTTTACACTTGCGATCCGCGTAGCGTCCCCAATGCAAAAAGTATCCCGCGTATGAATCAAACGGTGGCGGCCGAGCTGGCCTTTTGGGGAGCAAAAGTGCTGCATCCTGCAACCTTACTTCCGATTTTTAATAGCAACACCAAAGTATGGGTGGGAAATACCTTTGCTCCAGAGGAAGCAGGTACCTGGATCGATTCCGGTACAGCGGTGGGCGATAGCGCAGTTCAAGCGATCACTTTTCGTCCTTCGCAAACGATCGTTACTCTGATAAGAGTAAAAAAACATAACACCTATGGATTTCTTGCACGCGTATTTGCTTTGCTGACGAAGCATAAAATCAGCGTTGACCACGTAACCACCAGTGAGATCTCCACCTCTTTTACCGTCTATGAGCCGGCAATGCTTACTGCAAGTCCAATCTTGGAGGAGCTCTCAGAGCTTGCTGAAGTAAAATTAGAGAACAATTTTGCACTCATCTCGCTTGTTGGGCAAAATATTATCGATAGGCCGCACGCACTGGAGGAGACGTGGAAGCTCTTAAATGGCCACAGCGTACGCTCTCTCTATATGGGTGCCAGCAAAAATAACATCTCTTTCCTTATTGCTGAAAGCATCGCTCACACCATTGTCAAAAAACTGCATGCTCACTTTCTTGAATTATACTGACAAGTGTGTTACAGATGCTGATACTTGGTACTTGGTACTTGGTACTTGGTACTTGGGGGTAATTTATGTTTATGTCTATGTTCAACCTTTTTCGAAGCTTACTATCATTGTTTGTCCTTTTGTTTTTACTCTTCTTCATTTCGTCGTGTGCAAGTAATCAAGAAAAGTCGCGCATGCGCGAAGGGGATAATCGGGGACAAGAGACCGGTATGAGCGTTGCCGATGAGAAACGCATGACTGCTGAGACGCTAACAGAGATACAAAAAGATTATCCGGTGGTGAAGAATGAGAGCGTACAGCAGTATGTGCGAGCGATAGGAGCAAAGCTAGTACATGCCTCAGGACTTGAAGGAAATCCTTATCACTACACCTTTACTGCTGTTGAGGCCCCTTATGTGAATGCCTTTGCACTTCCCGCAGGAACCATCTTTATCACCGCCCCTTTAATGAAGCTGGCGGAGAGTGAGGCCGAGCTTGCTGGGGTCATCGGCCATGAGATTGGACATGTGGTGGCCCGTCATACAGCAGAGAGAATTGATAAAGCAGAAAAAGAGAAGGGTAAAAATATTTTACAAAATATTGGAGGAGGAGTCCTTGGGGGGATTGCAGGCCTTGGGCTGGGTAAACTTCTTTGCAAAGATGGTGATACTGAGTGTATGCTCAAGGCCATTGGTGGTGGGGCAGTGGTTGGAGTAGGAGGAACACTTTTGGTACAAAAGTATCACTTTATGGCGAACTCGCGTGAAGATGAGATGGAGTCCGATCGTATTGGTTTTCGAATTGCAGTGAAGGCCGGTTACTCCAAGGAGCATTTAGGGCGTTTTTACGAAAAACTACTCGAGATGGAAAAGCAAAATCGTGGAAAGAAACCTAGCGGACTGATGGCCTTGCTTTCTG
Organism: Oligoflexia bacterium; assembly: GCA_015231955.1. Lineage (GTDB taxonomy): Bacteria > Bdellovibrionota > Bacteriovoracia > Bacteriovoracales > Bacteriovoracaceae > JADGAN01. The sequence continues at coordinate 105,348 of JADGAN010000012.1, forward strand.
ATGCCATGAGTACCCATCCCCCTAGCGAAGAGCGTGTGAAACAGATGCACGAATTAAGTGTCGCTGCTCCAGCACAAGCATCCCCTATCATCAGTTCAAAAAAATTTGAAGAAACCAAGCAGCGCTTGCCTTAAATTTCTGCCAAACTCCCGGCAGTATTAGAGTGAGGTTCGTGAGTTAAGCGTTCAATATAGGTCTGAGTGACTTTAGCGTCGGCATGATTGAGGTAATCGCGGACAAGCAGTAGGTCTTTGGTCCTATGATAAAGGTTGGAAGCGCAGGCCTTGCGGAAACTGTGAGGAGTCAGACCTTGTGTCGGACAGTTTGCTTTTTGCATGATTTTTAAGATGGTGTTGTACATTGCTCTCGAGGTAAGGTGTTCACCTCGGGCATTGGGAAAGAGGTAGGGCGAAGCGACTTTTAGTTTTTTCCTTGCAAGGTAACCTAAGTAGTATTTATAGAGCTGAAAAATTACTTTGGGCCTTTGAATATAGAGAGTGTGCAGATCACCCCCTTTGCGTACAAATTTGAGCGAGAAGTTTGCGCTATTAAAGGCGTCTTTGCGAAGGTTGCAAAGTTCACTTAAGCGCAGGCCGCCATAGTAGAGGACGTGAATGATAAAACGCTCTTTAGCATTAGAGATGGTGTTATCGAGCACTTTCCAATCTTGTGGAGTTAGAAGCTTGGTAGGTTCTACATCTTCATCTTTTAGGCGAATGGCATGAATTTTAGTACGTACGGGATTGATGGCAAAAAGTTTATTAAAGTCTTCGTTGGTTTGCTTTAAGTATTCATAGAAATTTTTTATAGCAGAAAGGTGGCGTCTTTTAGAGGCGACGGCAAGCGCTTGCTGTTTTACAAGTGGTTTTCGCGGGGGCAGTAAAGCTTCAGGAGTTTTTTGGAGTGGTTTTATTTTAAGAAAAAGTTTTTGCACCTTTCCCCAGAACAGGTAACGTTTGCTTTGGGGCAGCTTGCTGCTATCGTTTTGTGCAGATAAGAATTGTTGGTAGCAAGAGATGGTTTTGGCGTTAGCGCAGTTTAAAAACTTGCCGGGGAAAGTTGCCTCAAACCAAGTGATATATTTTTGCAAATCTGCTTTGTAGTTATCGATCGTGTGCTGAGACTTGTTGGCACGACGATAATTGTCTAGAAATTCTAAGAGCCACGCTTGATGTTTTTTTTGATACTTAGTCATAAGAGTATAGTAGCTAAGAAAGGGTAGTGGTGTCAGCTAAGATTTTAGGTTTAAAGTGAATACCTATAACAGGCCACCACCCACCGCAGAGATTAGCCCGAACAATACTAGTAACTTCATATTGCCCTCTAAGAGGTGTAAAACTCCTTTGCAAGCGTCGATACCACTTTCAAAAGCCAGCTTGCCGGCCTTAGGGGCAATAAAGTTTTGAAAAATCGTATTGATCGTACTATTTTCCACTTTGGGAAACTCTTCTTTACTATTAAGGCCAAAGAGAGAGTAGAGTGCTTCCTTTCCAAGTTTAGGTAAGAGCACATTCACATAAAGAGAGGTGATATCAAAACGCTCGTAGCGCTTTTCTGGGTCGATCTCATTGAGTGCTTTAGTGGTCTCTCTAATTTGCTGCTCTAGGAAAGCACGTGCACGATTGAAGAGGATGAAATTCTTAGGAATGACCATGCCTAATGCGAGCGCTTTATTGACCACTAGGTTTAAATTTTCTGATATCGACAACTTCTGTTCCAGAATTTTATCCACTTCTTGAGTAAAATTCTTCTTCTCTTCTGGAGAAAGCGGCTTTAGGGTATTGAATGCTTCCACCATAAGTTTAGTGGAGTTGGTAGCACTACCGAGGATCAGTTTCAAGAGAGACTGCTGTTCCGATTTTTCAAGCGTTGTAGCATTTCCAAAATCGATAGTGGTTAAATGGTAATTTTGCAATTTATTTGGAGTAGAGTCATCTTTTTGAAAAAAGATATTTCCACCATGAAGGTCTCCATGAAAAAAACCATTATTAAAGAGCGCGTTTTCTACCCAGGTTGCTAGAAAGGAGGCAAGTGCACGATTTTTGGCCGCCACTTCACTTGAACCAACCTTGGAGATGGGTTTCCCTGGTGCTTTGCTCATCACCATCACATTTGCTGTAGGTGGAAGATCACTAATCAGATGAACAGAGTCAAAACCTTTTTCTGGTTTAACATAAATTTGTCCTGCTTGAAGATTTTTGGCCTCAAGCCTAAAGTCAAGCTCTTCAAAAAGCGACTCTTCCAATTGATCAATAATATGTAAGACCCCTTTGTCGGTGGCAAGCTTTCTAAAGAGAGCAATCTCTCTTTGCGCTTTTTCATGAATGCCTGGTCTCATCACCTTTACAATCAGTTCGTTATCATGAAGGTCAGTTGCTAGATACACCTGTCCGACACTGGCGGAGGCCAAAGGTTTGGGCCCAAAGCTTTTAAAGATTTCACCAACCTTTTTCCCATACGACGCTTCTATAATCTTGGTGGCCTCTTCTGTGGGAAAAGGTTTGATGTTGGATTTTAACTCATCCATCATCGCCTTCATCTGAGGAGATTTTACCTCGTTACCAACAAGTTGAAACATTTTTTGTACTGTGGGGCCTGAGCTATTAAGGATTGCCGACAATTTCTTAATGGCACTTGCATGGGGAGGTAGCTCTAGCATGGAAACGACCAATTGGCGTTTATCATCTAAGGACATTTCATCGAAGTAGCGTGTAACCATAACCTCTGCAAGCTTTGCCATCTTTTCCGAAAGTGCACTCATATCAAATCCTGCATTCTTATCGGACATAATTTTGATCTCATCAAAATTAGAAAAGTGAGTGTCGCCAATCGCTTGGTCTGCTTTATCGGTAATGGCCACAATTGATTTGGTGGGAATTGTCTGTAATAGTTGCAAGCGATCCTCTTCCTTAATATGTGTAATGAGGTCACTTAAGTTTTTTACTCCATTTGCCACCATGTAATCAACGATGGCACGCTTTTCCACCCTCTTTAGGTGTGTCGCTGGTGATAGTGTCATGTCGGAATTAATAATATTATTTAAAAATATTTGATAACTTGCAATGCTTACCTCTTTTGCCGAACTACGACTTTTTATTTTTTGTAGGTTTTCTAAATTGCGATTGGCCTGTGCCAGACGATCATTTAAGGCAATAGCAGTAACATGAGTAAACTCAAGCACCTCCTGGGCCACTTCCGGAATCGCAGGAAGGTCTGCCTCTTGAACAATGCTATTGAGATCTTTTCCCGAAGCTGCCCACTGTAACACTTGAGGGTGTTTGGCGAGGATTTTACGCACACTTTGTGCTCGCTCTTCATGATCTTTTATCGCATTGGAGCTGACTACCTCTTTAATCATTTCCCTTAGCTCTATCGCCTCTTGCTCACTTGCAATTGCACGAACGCCAGCAAATAAAGTTATCACAAACAGTAAAAAAGATAAGGCCACTTTTCTTGTTACAAACATATCTAATCCCTCCTGGAATAGGTTTTTCTTTCTGCTCAACAATGAAAGTAGTAATCATAGATTAAAATGCTTTTTTTTTTTAATATTTTTTTTTTGATGACTTAAATAATTGAAATAGCAATACAAGAGTAAAATGAGGATGCCTGCCATGAATGGCAATTAAAGTTTGACACGGTCTTTGAATCTATCGTAGATGAATCTAGGGAGAGAGTTATCAGTAGTGGAACTGATGAGACGTCCTTTTTAATATGAAGGGAGTGCATCCTAAGTATAAACATTTTATCAATTAGAGCATCAGAATGAGAGAGACAACTATTTTTTATGTTAATGGAGAGCGGGTAGAGGTCAATGGTGCCGAAGTATTTCTTATGCTGGCCAATTGGTTGAGGCAACAGCAATCCCTTACTGGTACAAAAATAGTCTGTGCAGAGGGTGATTGTGGAGCTTGTAGTATTATGTTAGGGATTCCCACTGCCAGTGGCGCGTTAAAATATGAGCAACGCAACTCCTGCATCTTGCCGCTATTTAATCTGGATGGCAAGCATGTGGTAACGGTAGAGGGCCTTAAGCAAAAAGGGGAGTTGAGTCCCATTCAATTAAGTATAGCAACAAATGGAGGTTCTCAGTGTGGTTATTGCACTCCCGGTATTGTCATGGCCATCACTGCTATTTTTGAACAGTGGCCCAAACCGACAGAGGAGCATTTTCGTGCTGGTTTATCAGGCAACTTATGTCGTTGTACTGGTTATGATGGTATCTTGAGAGCTGCGCTTGCCATAGATCCTACCAAGATTAGAGCACTCGATACACTCTGGGATCTTCCAGAGATGAAGAGCGAATTGGCCACGATAAGACATGATCCCATCGCCATTAAGAGTGACAAGCTCTCTCTCTTTATGCCGGACAGCTTAGCAAAGCTCTTGCAAATCAAAGCTACCACTACAGAGGTGATGGTGGTGGTGGCCGGTGCTACCGATCTTGGGGTCGGTTGGAATAAGGGCATTAAGAAAAGTGGTCAGTTTATCGGACTTGCACGTATTCCTGAACTTAATAAAATAGAAGTTAAAGATGATTTAATAGAAGTTGGGGCCAACGTTTCACTCTCGCAGTTTGAAGAATTTTGCAATCAGCATATTCCTGCTATTGGTAAGTTTATGGAGCTTATCGCCTCACCTCAAATTAAAAACGCTGCAACATTAATTGGTAACATTGGCAGTGCTTTACCAATAGGAGATGCTCTACTGTTTTTAGTCCTCCTTGATGCTCATGTTGAACTTACGGGGACTAAAGGCACGCGTTTGTTGTCTTTGAACGATTACTTGCTACGTGGACTGAATCAAGATGAGCTCATTACCAAGATTACTTTTAAGAGGCCAGCACTCATGGCACGTTTAAGATTTTATAAAGTATCCAGGCGAAGGCGCCTGGATCGTTCTATTGTAAGTGCGGCCTTTCTCCTTGAACAAGAGCAAAAAGCAGGACACGCCACCATCAGTAAATTTAGAGTGGCCTTTGGTGGGGTGGCCAAATCAGTTTGCCGTCTTGCTAATGTAGAGACGTTCATGCAAGGTAGATCGCTTTCAGCGGTAACCATAGAGGAGGCGGCAAAGCTTGCTTTAGAAGCCTGCACCCCTTCGGCCAATGTTCGTGGCAGTAGGCAGTATCGTGAGATACTTATCGTAAATCTTTTTAAAAAATTTTATGCTGAAATGGAGATAGATAGATGAAATCAGAGACTCCAAAAATAATGAAGGAGAACTCTTATGCTCATGTTAGTGGAGAGTCGGTTTTCACTGATGACCGACCGCTGTTGCCTAACGAGGTGTTTGTTGATTTTGTTGCAAGTTCAGTTGCCTATGGAAATATCAAAGGGATTGATACGAGCAAGTTACAGCAGTTTCCCTCCGTGATCGCTTTTTATACAGCAAAGGATTTGCAACAAAACCTTTTTGGAGGAGTTATTTGTGACCAACCTTTGCTGGCAGATAAGCAGGTAACCTTTATTGGTCAGCCAGTAGTAATTATTGCGGCCAAAGATCGAAACGTTTTACGAGAGGCCAAACAGGCGGTAAAGCTTGAGATCGAAGAGCTTCCAGCTGTTATTAGTATTGAAGAGGCGATGAAGAGCAACTCACTCTACGCCTCTCCTGCAACAATAGAACGCGGCGATGTTGTTGCGGCCTTTGAAAAAGCAGAGCATGTGAGCAGTGGCGTCTTTACCTGTAATGGACAAGAGCACTACTATTTTGAGGCGCAAGCGGCGATTGCCTACCCTGTGGATGGAGAGTGCTTGGAGATTCACGCCTCTACTCAAAATCCTAGTGAGGTTCAGCACGATGTCGCTTCCATGCTTGGAATCGCTCAAAGTCAGGTTGTGTGTGTCGTAAAACGTATTGGTGGTGGCTTTGGAGGTAAAGAGACTCAAAATGCTCCCTTTGCCCAAATGGCCGCCTTGGTTGCTTACAAAACAAAGCGTCCAGCACGCATCGTCCTCAGTCGGGATAATGATATTCTTTGTACAGGAAAGCGCCATCCTTTTACGAATCACTACAAAATAGGTTTTACCTCCGAGGGCCAGATCTTAGCATACGAGGTGGATCTTAAGGCCAATGGAGGGGCCTATGCTGATCTTTCAACCGCTGTACTAGCACGGGCCATGCTCCATTCGGAAAATACCTATTCGATAGAAAATGTGCGGATTACCGGTCGGGTGTTTCGAACCAATTTAGCACCCAATACCGCCTTTCGTGCTTTCGGCGCTCCCCAAGGTGTTGCCACGATCGAACAAGCCATTGAAGAGATCGCTTGCTTTCTAAAGAAAGATCCCTTAGAGATTCGCCTACGCAATTTATATGGGACACCACCACGGCATATCACTCCTTACGGACAAACTTTTTCTAATAATGTTCTTCCAGGGATTATCAATCACCTGCTTGAAAGAGCAAACTACCAGGAACGACGAGTGGAGATCGCTAACTTTAATAAAAGCTCTTCAACTCATTTGCGAGGCCTCTCTCTTATGCCCATCAAGTTTGGTATCTCTTTTACCAATGCTACTCTAAATCAGGGCAGTGCCCTCGTGAATGTGCACCAGGATGGTAGTATTCAGGTCTCCACAGGTGCAGTGGAGATGGGCCAAGGAGTGAACACACGTATCGCAGAGGCGGTCGCCGACGTCTTCTCTATTCCAGTTGCATGTGTAAAACTCATGTCAACCTCTACCGAAAAAATTCACAACACTTCTCCGACTGCTGCTTCGGCCAGTGCTGATCTTAATGGTAACGCTGCAATCTTAGCAGCAAAACGCATTCGAGAAAGGCTCGCTCACTGTGCAGTGGCCATGTTAAGTGGAGAAACAGGGGAGAGCGATCTCCTTCATCAAGAGCGTGCCATTCAAAATATTACTTTTGCAGAGGGATTTGTCTTTGATTGTAGCTCTTCCCATTTCCAAAACAAAATTTCCTTTAGCGACTTACTGCACTACGCTTGGAAGAGTCGAGTAGGCCTGGGTGAACAGGCCTACTATAAAACACCAGGACTTTGGTTTGATCGAGAAAAGGGAATAGGCAATCCCTTTCAATATTACACTCAAGGTGCTGCAGTCTCTGAAGTGCAAATCGATCGCTTTACAGGACAAATAGATTTTTTGAGTACAGATATTGTGATGGACGTGGGTGAATCACAAAATGCTCAGCTGGATAAAGGTCAAATCGCTGGTGCTTTTATTCAAGGCCTGGGGTGGTGTACTCTGGAAGAGTTAGTCTATAGTCACAAAGGAAGACTTCTCAGTTGTACAACCGGAACCTATAAAATTCCTGGAATAAGAGAGTTTCCCCAACATTTTACAATCGAGTTATTTGGAAATCCCCATCAAAGTAGTGGCCTAAAAAACAGCAAGGGAATAGGAGAACCCCCTTTTGTGCTTGGACTTTCTGTTTGGATCGCCATCAAGAATGCGCTTGCTAATGTCTCTCCAGAAGGAGCAAGAACTCTAAAGCTACCAGCGACAGGGGAAGAAATTATGCGCGTGTTGAATTTAAATTGAGTGATTTAATAAGTGAAGAGCACTTCTTACTGTTAACTTCGATATGGTTGTAAAACTCATATTTACGTTGACCTACTCTTGTTAGAACAAAAGATAACAAACCTGAATGTAAATCTTTTCTTCCTCTTTTTCCGCAATGAAATCAATTTCAAAATTTTCAAATTTCCCTGTGTAAACATGGAGAATACAGATATCGCTAGCGTAATATTTTTCAAAAAGTTCAAGGTGCTTTTTCCTTTTTACATCATAGCGTCCAGATTTAAAAAGAAGATGAGCATCCCTGAGATGGGATATATAGCTTTGTACTGTTTTCACTCCAATTTTTACATGCTGTGATTTTATATAATCAGAGATCTTTTTTGAGGTGGTGATGTTTCAACAATTACTCCTTGAACATTTTTATTTTTTTTTGTATATTTTTCACCTCCCCATCTTCATAAGTACAGATAAAACAAAAGACCGAAGGTCTAAGGTTAAAAAAAAATGGGTTTTGTCCACAACACGCCTAAATTGGAAATTCATCTTGGTAAATTAGAGCACAATGCCCGTTTGGAAGTTGAGATCCTAGCAAAGTATGGCGTAACAGTCATGGGGGTGAACAAGGTCTTTAATGGCATGCCTGAAACGGCACAAGCGATAATCAACGGGGGCATCACCACTATTGCGGAAGCTAGAATTGCAAACCTAAAAAAGCTCCAACACCTGGATTGCAGCAAATGTCTTCTTCGCACTCCGACCCTTAGTGAAATAGAAGATACGGTTCTTTTTGCAGACCTTAGTTTGTGCTCTGACCTTATCACCATCAGGGCCCTCTCTAAGGAGGCCGTTCGCCAGAACAAGGCCCATCAACTTTTGCTGATGATCGATATGGGCGATTTGAGGGAGGGAATTTGGTTTGAAGACTATACTGAAATTGTAGCAACAGTAAGGGAAGCGATGGCCCTGCCTCATTTGAGCATTTATGGGATAGGCACAAATTTTAGTTGTTACGGCATGGTCATCCCCACGATCGAGCACCTCAATCTTTTTGTTGCCCTAGTGGAACGGATTGAATCAGAGCTGAAATTCAAGTTTAACTACTTGTCGGGTGGAAATTGTACAAGTTATCATTTGATTCATCAGGGAGTGTGGAACCCTAGAATCAACCATCTCCGGATCGGAGGGTTACATCAGTTTGGTATTGAGTATGTGGACATGAAATATGTGAATGGATTTTTTCACTCAGAAAAAGATTGCAAATTGGCCCTTTCCAATCTTTATTTATTAAAAGCAGAGATCATTCAGGTCTTCACTAAACCAACAATGCCTTTTGGCACCTTAGGAGTGGACGCTTTTTTACAAAAAAAGACCTTTGTAGATCGCGGAAGGAGAAAGCAGGCATTGCTGTCCTTTGGTAAAGTGGACATTGATTACCGCAACTGTGCACCCCAAGACGATTCAATCATGATTCTCGGTCAAACCAGTGACCACACCCTTATTGACATTGAAGAGGCCGTCTATGATTATAAAGCAGGAGAACAAGTGATCTTTGAGGTCGACTACACAGGACTTCTCTCCTTGTGTGCCCAAAATGAGATCGAAAAAAATTTTATCCAAGGACGATCATGAGATGATGATGATAGACAAGATCATTCATTTGGAAGAACAGCACCGGCCCTTGATCATGAAGCTGCAAGATTGTGTCCTGACCAATCTACCAGATAAAAAATTATATTCTCCATTTACCGTCGATGATTTCGAAAGAACCTTGGGGAGTGGTGGTATTTCTATTGGAGTCTTTGATCAAGAACAATTGATTGCCTATGCGTGCGTTTTGTTTCCAGGTTTGGCCGAGGACAATCTAGACCT
>JADGAN010000013.1 GCA_015231955.1 Oligoflexia bacterium
GAGGCCCAGTTAAATTTCAAGGCCTAAATCAATTTTTTTCGAAGAAGCTGAAGTGGAATAGCTGACAGCTATTCAGCTGATAGCATCTGGATGAAAGTTGATGGTTGAAGGGAGTGAGCAGTTACAATAATATTTAATCTAACTTTCGATGTTCATCGATATAGTGGGCAGTTTCTCTAAAGATATTCTTGAAAATTTTATTTTTACACGTTTTTGCCAATTGTACCGCAAAAGGATTTGCGGTATTAACCGTGATCACCTGAATAATAGTAATTAGTGTCTTTTCCTGTTGTTTATCTTTTAGCGTATAGAATTTACCCAAGGTTCTCACCGATTTAAAAATATGGGAGATAGGGTTTGTTGTAGGTATTGTCTCCATAGGGAAATAGAATGCGTGATGTGGATGAAGAGTTAAGCTGGAAGCAGTATCAGCAAGCAGCTCTTGCATATTTAAAGCGCTGCTTGCTACTTGCGGTTTGTTTAAATCAATTAAAAGCGGAAACCCTTTAAGCAGCAAAGTTAAAGAAAAATTTTTCCACAAAACAGTGAAGTCCAATTTTTTCTCCAACTCTATACTTGAAGAATCGGCGTCAAAAGGGCAAGTCACTGTTGATTTATAGACTAGTTGCTCCACAATATTTTTATCTACAAAATTAGCAATATCCTCATAGTAATCATTTGTTCTCTCCTTGCTAATGAAGGCAATCTTATTAATCATAAGTGTTCCTTCTTGATCTTCCAGGTCTGGAAATAATCGCTTTAACCGCTGGATATAATCTTTCGAATCAGAAGTAGTGCGAATATCACTAAACATTTGAAATTTCCCTTCCGCAAGCACGGGAATGTTTAGTGGAAAATCCATCGATTTTTCCTCCTGATAAAAACCAGGATTGGCCTGCTTATTTTCTTTGTCTTCACAAAAACCAATTTTATTAGGATTGTAATTTGACTTAAGACCATAGCTCTCTTCCGCCAGCGCAGAGGCCATACAAAAGAGCATTAAAGAAAATTTTGCAACTAAGAACAGTGTTGATTTTTTTTTATTTTTCATGACAGCAATTATAATGAATTATTGCTGTTCCCTTGATTTTTTTTTTAACTACTTAATATGACGTCTCTATATGCTACTGTGATCACTCTATACTGGCACAAAAAGTAGGCACCAGCAAAAGCATAATAAATATGGTGCGCTCAAGAGGGATCGAACCTCTGACCTTTGGTTCCGGAAACCAATACTCTATCCGACTGAGCTATGAGCGCCTACAGTGAATTTTTATTTTAATGAGAATGTTGCAATTTTGCAAGGTTTGTAATTTTAACAATCTTCTAACTTAAGATAAAGGGTGATGCGATCAAGTTCGGCCCAAGCTATCTCCTCACTACTTGCAGGAATAGCAGTTCTAAAAATTTGTGCTGAAGTGTTCACACGCAGGATATCGCTACCCCCACAATGGGAAGCAAGCACTTCGGTACGACGTACGAGCGTGCGGCCAACACCTTTTACCCGCTTGCTTAAGAGGGGCGCGGAAGAGCCCGCAAGGAAAGCTTCAAATTGGATCATGCTCTCAAAGCCAGCTCCCATTTCAAAACGCTCGCTTAAGTCAATCTGAGAGATAATCAATCTTTTATGTGCTGGAACTTTGACCGGAATCGCCATCATACAGCTTTTGCGCATGAAAGGTGTCGTAGGCAACAAGCGCAAGAGGTAGCGCTTAGGGAAGATATCGAGGATATTTCGTTCATAATCAAAATCGGCATAGAGGCCACCACTACCAATGCTATTAGCGGGACAACCACTTCCAGTGATAGCAATCGCTTTATCTTGAATAATTCCAGACAGAAGTTCTCCCTCTTGCAATGAAAAGCGGTTGCCAACATGAGTGGTAATTTTCATACTGCTTGTAAACGGATTTAGGCCACGGGAGATGATGTAGTCATCGTCATCGACACTGACAGCACGTAACATCTCATGAAACACCAAATAGTAAATATCGCGATCTTTTTCAAAGTGCTCGAACCATTTATCATGATCGAGAACGATGCGTCCTGATTCTCCAAGAGCATCAACGATAGAGCCTTGATTGTCAATGAGAGGCCCACTCTCCACACTCACGACATTGATAGAAAGAGTGGATCGCAACATCTCTAAACTCAAATTATGATTGCTCGTTAACCTCAATCCTTGGTCGGTAGTCGATAAAAAATTAAGTACACGTTCTCCAACCTTTATAAAGGTTGCACGTATATGATCGCCTCCATTATTTTCATCGTGACCTCGCCTTGCAAAAACATCAACACTCAAACTAAACACCAAAAGCAAAAGCAAATTGTAAAAAAATAACTTGGAACTCATCATCCTCATATTTAAGTCTCCTTATTCACTATTCGTTGTTCATTATTGCTGATTATTGTATCTCTTCCTTAGTTATATTTAAATTGCTCAAAGGAAAAAGGTTTATACAAATTTTATACACTTCATTTTTTTCCCCCACCTCTAATGTTTCGGAAAGTTTTTTTCGAAACTCTCGAATCATCTTTTTTGCCAGTGGTAACTTACTGCGATCAATGGCCATAGTTGAAGAGATAAAATCGCGCTCACTCACAAAATCACGCTCTAAAGAGGTACGTGCTAACTCTAAATTAAAAGCGTGCGCCTTTCTTAGGGCCACATCGGAAACCTCATCTGTTGTGCTATAGTGAATTCCTGTAGGCCACCAAGTTCCATCCTCTTTTTGTGCCAAAAGTCCTAGGCGTAACAAGCGAGCAATGGCGTTTTTTACCTCAAGTATTTTTAAATTTAAGCGTTTTGCAATCCACTCCTCATCACTCTTAAAATCCACCGTCTCTGCAAGAGAGAGAATGGCAAAGTGATACCACTCCGATATCAGATGAAATTGATCCATTGTTAGTTCCATCCGCTCTGAAGGAATTCCCACTTGTAACTTTTTGCCATTCCCTTTTATGGGAAACAATCCCAAGATTGCATCCGCCTCTGCTGGCGACAATGCCAATCGCTCGATCGTTCGCTTCACCAATTTCCTGGACGCTCTCCTTTTGCCATGTAAGATTTCCGAGAGGGCCGAAGGAGAGAGTCCAAGTCTTCTGGCATATGCACGCAGGGAGTAGGAGCTATTTCTTAGTTGTGCCTCTGCAAACACCTCGTGTAACTTCTTTTGAAAGGCCAGTTGCTCTTGCATCTTTCCCCACCTATTTTACTGGTAGTAGTTACAATAAAGAGGAACTACGCCTTTTTTCATGCAATTTAACGGCCACCTCCGCAGCGCCGAAATACAATTTCAAAATTCACTTCTGGCCCCAGCTTGGCCCAAGCACTCTCGTGATGCTCACTACTTTTCACCATAACCGAGGTATTTGCACGTAGATTAAATTGTTGACCACAAGCACCCCAAATCACCTCTGAACTTCCCAAATCACCTTCGTACGATCCTACACCTAATGTTCTCTCATAGACAGGTCCTCTGGAACCTGCAAAGAAAATTTCGGTTCTGATATTGCCCTCACCTCCGACAGGAATCATCGCCTGATAGACCATTTTTTTCATTCTAAATCCTGCTTGATAGCCGCTCGCTACCGTAACAGGAGCGGCCAAAGCGCAGGCCTTACGATCCACTAGATTCGCCTCCGATGTTTGCGCCATGTAATTCAGCTCTAGCTCGATCAAACCATCCTCTGCAGAGTAGCTCCATGGAACAGTGCCACCAGGGCATCCTGTGCCTCCAAAGCTGATACTTTCAATTTTCAAAATAGGATTACTATTCTCATTAGCGCGCAGCATTCCGAGTGAAAAGATTTGCCCCCCAAATACCATGGCGCATGCAATTAAATTTCTCCATTTCATAAAACTCTCCTGGTTTTTAAGTTTCTCTAGTTTTTTAAGAGGAATTTTTCCTCTCATGATGATAGATATAGTCTCACAAATTTCTTGTTGCAAGTTTTGATGGAACAAAGCGTTCCGTTTTTGTGCCGGCGCTTGTTTGGAACAAAAAAGTGACATCGCTCAGAAAATAAAGTAGAAGTTTCATGCAAAAGTAAAACTCTCTTTAACTAACAAGGATGACTACAATGACGACTCTATTAAAAAAGCTTTTACCTCTCTTTATAATGGTATTATTGGTAGCGTTTGTTGCCCTTCCTGCCTTTGCAGCAGCAGAGGTTGCAGTGGGTGTGCAGCCAGTGCCAATCACCTTAGAGAAAGATCTCGGAGGAAAAGTTGACGGAAGCACTTGGAGCAGCTCTGATATCAAAGGAAAAATTTACACACTCGTCTATGTTGACCCTGATATGAAAGATCTCAATCCAAAAATGGAAGAAGCGCTTAAACAAGAGGCATTTCCCAAAGACAAATATGGCAGTATTGCTGTCATTAATATGGGCGCAACCTGGAAACCAAACTTCATTTTAGACTCTATTTTAAAAGATAAACAAGAAAAATTTCCCAATACCATCTATGTCAAAGATTTGAAAAAGACACTTGTAAAAGAGTGGGGTATCGCTGATGACAACTATGACGTACTCATTTTCGACAAGGATGGCAAAATTATTTTTAGAAAAGATGGCCAATTAAGTGACGACGAAATCAAAGCACTAGTTGCACTAATTAGAAAAAGTTTATAGTCTATGGCCTACAACTATTTTGGAGTGACTGACTTATGCTCTTTTCCCCACATGAGAGAATTGTAAAAGCAATTCAAGGTTTCATTAAAGATCGCTATATTGAAAAAGCAAACTTCCTTCGCCTGCACAAAATGTATCCTTATTTTCGTAGCATCGATGATAACGGAACGACTAGAGTTACTGTTGGCGGCAAACAACAAGTGATGATAGGTTCAAATAATTACCTTGGTCTTACTCACCATCCTTACGTAAAAGAACAGGCGTGTAAAGCAATTGAAAAGTATGGCACTGGTTGTACAGGTTCCCGCTTTTTAAATGGGAGTTTGACAATCCATGAAGAGTTAGAAGATAAGCTTGCAAAGTTTGTAGGACAAGAGACCTCCTTGGTTTTTGCAACAGGAATGCAAGTAAACCTAGGTGCGCTCTCTGCGCTTCTTGGGCCGCGTGACTGCGCCTTCTCCGATGTTGAGAACCACGCTTCGATTATCGATGGTTTTCGCCTGAGCCTTAGCGATGCCATTTACAAATATAAACACAATAACATGGATGAGCTCGAAGATTTGATTGCCTCTCATTGTCACATGTACGATCGCATGGTGATTGTCACCGACGGGGTATTCTCTATGACTGGGGATATTGCTCTCATTCCTGAGATTGCAGCGATCGCTAAAAAATATGGGGCCCTTTTCTACATTGATGATGCTCATGGAATTGGTGTTCTAGGCGACCATGGACGTGGGACGGCAAACTACTTTGGCCTTACTTCCCATGATGTGCATTTTCAGATGGGGACTTTTTCAAAATCTTTTGCGACAATTGGTGGCTTTCTTGCTGGCAGCAAAGATTCTATCGATTATGTTAAGCACCATGCTCGCGCTTTTATCTTTTCGGCGGCATTGGCCCCTTCAGCAGTGGCCACCGTTCGCGCTTGCTTAGAGCTCATTTCCAAAGATGATAGCTTTCAGAAAAGACTCTTTGAAAATAGTGAATTCATGAGGAGAGGGTTAAGCGATATTGGCTTTAGTACCCTAAGTTCTATTACACCTATCGTGCCTGTCTTTGTTGGTGACGACATTATGGCAATGAAACTTACCATGTTCCTTCACGATCAAGGTGTTTTTGTTACGCCAGTGATTGCACCGGCCACTCCTCCAGGCATGGCCCTTATTCGCACCAGCTACTCTTCAGCGCACACGCGAGAAGAGTTACAATATTGCCTTGATGTCTTTGCAAAAGCGTATCGTACCTTTGAACTGCACAAAATTGAATTTAAAGGATCACACAACCATCCAGGTCATCAAGCAAAAGGAAACTTGCAAGGAATCAAACAATGAGTTCAAGCCTCACTCTGATTGAAGTCAAAAATGTGCAATTAGAAAGAGCTTTTTTGGAGATGCCCTGGACAATTTATCAAGACGATCCTATGTGGGTTCCCCCTTTAAAACTTGCGCTTAAAGACCTCTTGAACGAAAAGAAACACCCCTTTTACGAAACAGCAAAAATGAAACGCTGGCTCTGTTTTCGCGGAGGCAAGGCAGTGGGTCGAATTGCCTCCATCATTAACCATCGTCATAATCAATTTCATCAAGAGCAGTGCGGCCATTTTGGCTTTTTCGAATGCATTAATGATGATCTGGTTGCAAACGCCTTAATCAAACGTGTCAGTGAAGATTTACGTGCTCAAGGAATGACGTCAATGAAGGGTCCTGTGAACCCTTCCACCAATTATGAGAGTGGCATGCTTATTGATGGCTTCGATGATCCTCCACAAATCATGATGACTTATAATAAAAGCTACTATCCGGAGATGTTTTATCGTTTAGGCTTTCATAAGCAGATGGATCTTTACGCTTATATGGCCAAAGCCTCAACTGAGCCCCCAAACACTTTCGTTAGAATTGCAGAGCGCGTTTATAAAGTTCCAAACATCAAATGGCGCCCCATCAACCTTAAAAATTTTGCAGAAGAGGTGCGTTTTATTCTTGATGTATATAATGCCAGTTGGGAAAAGAATTGGGGATTTGTTCCGGTAACAGAAAAAGAGTTCAAGCATATTGCCAATGATATTAAAAGTATTTGTAAACCTGAATATACTTGTCTAGTAGAGATTGGTGGTGATCCTGCAGGTGTACTGATAGCACTTCCAGACTATAACCGTATCTTTCATAAAGTTAAAGATGGGAAACTCTTCCCTACCGGCCTTTTGAAAATTCTCCTTGGTCAAAAAAAGATTGATCGTATTCGCGTTCCCATTATGGGTGTAAAGAAAGAGTATCGCAAACATGGAGTTGCAGTGCTCATGTATATGGAACTCTATAAAGCAATCAAGGCCAATCCTAAAATAAAAGAACTAGAGATGAGTTGGATACTAGAAAATAACGAAGATATGAATCGCGCTATTCACCTTATGGGTGTAAAAGAACCTTACAAAACATACCGCATTTACGAAAAGAGCTTATAGGATTTTATCACATGAAAATTTTAATCACAGGCAGTACTGGTCTTGTTGGATCACATTTATCCGAAAAACTCTCTCTCCTTAGCAATGAAGTGTATGCACTTGTGCGCACGAAAAGCAAGTGGGAAGAGTGGGTAAAAAAGGCCTCTCCACGTGCGATGAAATTTATCACGCCTATTTTTGGAGAGTTAGAAAATTTTCCGATGGAGCAACTTCCAGCAGACCTCGATGCAGTTATTCACTTGGCCGCAGTCGTGCACTCTCACTCTCCCGAAGAATTTTTCAAGCAAAATAGTGAGGCCACTAAGAAATTTTTTGCAAATTTAGTTGCCCATTATCCAACTCAAAATCGTTCACTAAAATTCATCAATGTATCTTCTCTGGCCGCCCATGGAAACAATCATAAGGATCGCAAGCATGATCTCCCTGTAAGTAGCTACGGAAAATCGAAATTATTGGCAGAACAATTTATTCGTGAGCAACTACCAAAGAGTTGGTCTCTGGAGATTGTGCGACCACCGATTGTAATGGGAGAGCGGGATCTAGCTTTTCTTGAAGTGGCAAAAATGCTAAAGCGTGGTTACTATCTTGCTCCAGGAAACAATGGTGATGAACTTCATTATAGTTTTATCTCTGTTCATGATCTTGTGGAGTTTTTACTCAATGTTTTAAATAGCGATAATCAAGCACAAACTCGCACCTACTATCCTGCTTATCCGAAGGCCATCAAATATGATGACCTTTGTAATATCATTGCAACCAAGGCCGGATTTAGCTCTCCAAAAAAATACACTATTCCCAAGGCCGCTATCCGTCCTTTGGCGGTTTTAATTAGTTTTCTCGCTACTTCCATCATTCCTGCACTGAAAAATATCCGACTAACTCGTGATAAATCTAATGAAATTTTGGCCGGTAGTTGGTTAACTCCTTACCAAAAAGAACAGGCATTAGAAAAAAAGTTTGAATACAAATATGATTTTGCTCTTACCGCAAAAATGACTATGGCATATTACAAAGAACAAGGGTATATAAAATAGAAGGATAAATTTTATCCTCTTTCATTTTGGCAACTGACCTTAGAAGGAGGTTTTGTTCTATGGTAACTTTCCATGAAAATTCGCACACACATGCCAACACCAACAACAATCACGTTCTGAGTAAAGCGATGTTTGTAGATCGCCCATTTACAGAGGGCATTCCACTCTTAATAGAATGCTTAAAGACCAATGGCATCTTCTTAGTAGTGGAAAACAATCCTATCACTGTTGGCTGGGTCAATATCGGAATGATTTGGTCAAAGCCTATGATCACAGTAATGGTTCGGAAACAACGTCATACTCACGCTCTTATGGAAAAAGCATCACACTTTTCTCTTTGCCTTCCTCATAAAAATTGGATGACAGAGCAACTTGAACTTTGCGGCACTCACTCTGGAAAAAATCTTAATAAGATAAAAGAGTTTCATTTAAAGTCAGCACCAGGATACCTTGCTGGAAACACTATCCTCACCGATTGCAATTGGTTTTACGAGGCAGAAATTGTTCATAAAAATGAAATCGATCCCAAGACACTAAGCTCCTCTATCAAAAATCAATTCTACTTCAGTAACGATTACCATACCGTCTATTATGGAGAGATCAAGCACTCTTATAAAAAAGACTAAGACTAACCTCGAACGTTAATGAAGAAAAAAAATAAAAACACCAAACCGGCAATTTTAGCTCCTCCTCTTAAACCTCCTCTTTCTACCCTTTCCACTCTCCCTAAACTATCCCTACTCGCTCTTTTGTTGATTATATTCATCGTTTATATGATCACGCTCCATCCCTCTACTGGAGCAGGTGATACAGGAGAGTTTGTTACTGTGGCAAACTATCTAGGTGTTCACCATCCGCCCGGCTATCCTCTCTACTCTATTTTAGGCCACCTCTTTATTCTCATTGCAGGCCTACTTCCAGGGACAGGCCATGAAGCTGTTGTCATCAATTTTTCTTCGGCGATTTATGCACTTGCCACGCTTGGACTCTTTGCCTGCTTATTACACCGCCATGGTATCCGCCCACTGCTCAACCTTGCAATCACCGGAGTGCTAGCTTTTTCACCTCTCTTCTGGTCTTATGCTACTGTTGCAGAAGTATTCCAATTAAATAATCTTCTCTGCATGCTACTTCTGGTATTAACCGAAAAAGTTTTAAGCAATAAGCAAATACAACTACCAACGATTTTGTCCGGTGCTTTCGTGGGTGGACTGGCACTCTCCCACCATCACACCGCTGTTTTATTGGTTATTCCCTGTTTTATTGCAGTCACTCTTAAAATAGGTGCCATATTCAAGCAGCAACCTAAACTACTTTTTCTTGCCATGTTCGTCTTCTTTTTAGGGCTCACTCCCTATGCACTACTGCCGCTTCACTCTAGTGGTATCCCCCTGATCTATTGGGGAGATCAAAGCACGCTAGAAGGTTTTTTTCATCACTTTTTTCGAGGAGAGTATGGTACCTGGCAACTCTTGGCCCAGGGCGAGGCCACTGTCACGACACCACGACTAAAACAAGTCTATCTTTTTTTCTATGAGTTTAGTCGTGCAACTCTTTTTCTCGGTGTGCCCCTCCTGCTTTTCTTATTCATAGCTGGCAAACGCCTTAAAGAGCATATCACTCCCTTTATCACTCTGCTGATGATCTCTTTTCTCTTCTATTTTTCAATTTTTACTCTACTATCCAATAACAACCTCTCTCATCCCGTCTATTATGATCTAAATCTTCGCTTTTGGATTTTGCCACAACTACTGCTCTTTCTGATCATCCCCACTCTTATTCAGCTCACAAAGCGCCTTCCCGCCATTCCCTTGAAGTTTGAAAAGTATTTCTTACTGCTTCCTGCAATAGCACTGGCGCTACACTTTAATGAGTGCAATCAAAAAAGTGCTCCCGACTACGCTGGCCTCTATCAAGCAACATTGGAGCGTCTTCCTCAAAACGCCCTGGTGCTCTCTTCCGGTGATGTGGAAAACAATAACTTCCGTTACATTCAATATGTCAAAAATGTCCGTCGTGATGTGGTTATCATTGATCGCGGAACGCTCTATAAAAGTTGGTCGAAGTCCTACGTAAGCAAGCACTTTCCCAGTGTCACCCTGCCGGCCACCACGATGGGATATGCCGGCCTTGCACAGGAGTACACACTACTAGAGTTGCTCAAGGCCAATAGTCGTAACTTTCCCATTTTTCTCTCTCCGATGTCCCATTTTGAACAGGTGAAAAAAGTTGAAGAGAGTGTACGCGCTTGGGCACACCTGGTGGCCTTTGGCCCTCTCTTGCAAGTTATCCCTTTGAGTGTATGGAACAGCAACAAGCTACTTACTATCACCACACTCGCTAGTGCCTTTCAATTTTTCGATCGCCTCGATGAAAAATACCCTATCACCTATACACGGAAATTATCTTGGGATTACGCCATGGCAGACCAATACAATCAGATAAAACTTAGTCTTTGTATTGAAGCGCTCAATTTCCTCTTAGCAAATCCTCCCCCCGATACTGCTCTTGCACGAAAAATCATCACAACCTCTGAACATGTGATTGCCAGCTTTCCCACTCCGCCCATTGACTACCATAAAATGGTGGCCGGAGCATTAAGTATCCTTTCTCCTCGAGATAAACCGACTATAGCTAAATTTCTTTTTCACGCCAAAAAATATTTAAATGAAGGTGACCCGCAGGCCATCGATTATCCCAGTTACCAAAAAGTCTACCAGCACTACAACTCTCTCTAGTTTAGAAGGAGAGATGAAAAAGTGTGCAGCTATTTTGATAAAGTTTAGGGGCAAGCTCGCTAAGAGGAGTATTTTTTAAGCTACTTAACTTTTCTGCAATCACGGGAATAAAGTGAGGAGCATTCTCTTGGCCACGATGGGGAATGGGAGCAAGGTAGGGAGCATCTGTTTCCACCACGATGCGCTCGATTGGCGTCATCGCCACCACCTCCCGCACATTATCCGCCTTTTTAAAGGTGATCATCCCATTAAAACCAAGATAGAAACCAAGATCGAGTGCACACTCTGCCAGTTCCCTTCCAGAGCTATAGCTATGAAAAACACCGAGGAGGCGCCCACTAGGAAGTGCTGCTGCCGCATTTTTGATAATCGCCATCATATCCTCGTCTGCCTCGCGGGAGTGAATCACCACCGGAAGCTTTAGTTTAATCGCCAGCTCTAGTTGTGCTTCAAAGGCCAAACGCTGCTCTGCGGGTGTAGAAAAATTATAATGGTAATCGAGTCCAATTTCTCCGATGGCGACAACCTTGGATCGGTTTTGATTCACACTCTCTTCCAATAGTTTAGTAGTTACAGCGACAGAAAACTCTTTAGCATTGTGGGGGTGTAGACCTTGAGTGGTATACACACAAGCAAAATTATTGGCAATCTCAATCACGCGCTCCAAATTAGAAAGATCAGTAGCGATAGTGATCAATTTCTCTACACCAACACTATTGGCCTTTTTAATCGTCTCTTCCAATGGCAGAGCTGTTAGTGAGTCTAGGTGTGCATGCGTTTCAATATACTTCATGTTCATGATCTTAAATCGCAATTGTAATCGTAGATATTGTAGTTTCTTAATCGTAGGTTATCTCGACGATGACTATTTAGTCTTGGTGCTGTTGAACACATAGTGCAAAGTGGACACAGCTGAACTTCAAGCTTATAGTGCTCTTGCAGCTGAGTGATTGCGGCCTTTGCCAAATCAAAATAGATTTTTCCAGTACGCTCCTCTAAACAATCAGAGGGAAAATAGGTTTTAAATTCACTTCCAACTTCATAGCAACAAGGCCTGATCGCCGGACCAATAAAAGCGTAATAGGGATCGAGCAACTGTAAGCTAGGGTGAGCAAGAATTTTTTGCTGTACACTTCTCCAGCCTGCATGAATGGCCGCAACCCCTTTATGCCCAATCACCACAACCGGGAGACAATCGGCAGTTTTAATGCCTAAAGGTTTCTGGGTAAATTGCTCCTGTAACACCACCATACCATCGGCCGTACCTACGATATGATGACTATCACCTTGATCCGCTTTCTCAACCAACAGCAACTCCCCACCATGTACTTGATTCACCTCTAGAAAAGCAAAGGGTGGTCGCTCTGTTAAATAGATTTGATAAGCACCTTTGGGTAATTTTTTTTCATAAACAAGTGACATATTTACTTACTCAAAACTTGATTGAAAATTTCCGGGTAAGGGGCCACAATCTTTAGCTCCTTCCCACTTATGGGATGTATAAACGCAATTGATCTCGAATGCAACAAAGGATACTCATAATTTTGTAAGATTTCACGAAAGTCCATGGGCATCTTGATTAAGTGATCGCTAGGACGAGCATAGAGGGGATCCATAACAATGGGAGTTCTTAAGTGACTGCTTAAGTGTACGCGAATTTGGTGAGTACGCCCAGTCTCGATACGCAGCTGCAGATGATAGAGGCAGCTGCACAACTCTTTTATCACCTTATAGTGAGTGATCGCCTCTTTACCCTTATCCTTGGCCTCGATAACCGCCATTTTCAATCGATTGCTCGGATGCCGACCAATCCGCGAGCAAAACGACCCACTGCCTGCAATCCTCTCCCCACTGTTTTTCGTTGTAATCACCACCGCCTCATAAATTTTTTCGATACGGTGAGAAGAGAAGAGCAGCACCATCTCCTCATGAGCGCGCGCATTTTTTGCCACCACCATTGCCCCGGTTGTCCCAATATCCAGGCGATGAACAATCCCGGGGCGCTTGATCCCTCCAATACCTTGAAGGTCGGGACAACGATATAAAAGCGCATTCACAAGTGTCCCGCGAGCATGCCCAGGAGCGGGATGCACTACCATCCCTGCACGTTTGTTAATAGCAATAATATCCTCATCCTCATATAAAATATCGAGAGGAATATTTTCTGGAAGGGCCGTACTATCCACGGGAGGTGGGATTTGCACAACAATTTCTGTGCCCACTTTAGGAAGTTTGCTTAATGAAAGCTTGCACACCGATGCTACCGCAGTGATCTCACCACTTTCAAAAAGTTTTTTAATAAAGGTTCGACTGATCTCTAACTTATGCGATAAAAATTGATCTAGCCGCCGAAAAGAGGTGTGGGTCTCTTCATCAATAACAAGCGTGGTGGCATCACCAAAATCGGCTTCATTGCTAGTGCCATGACCATTACCATTTTCACTTTCACTTTCCATGCGCCTGAATTTCTTTTAAGTGATTCACATAAGAGGTGGCCACCATTTCTGCATTTAAGCGTAAGCACTTGGCATATTGATAAACAAAGCCTCGAACATAAGTAAGTGCAGGAAGTTTACAAAAATCATCATCTTCAATGCTCTTAATATAACTTCGAGATATTTTCGTTAAGTCGCACATACGATCGAGCGGCACATTTTTATACTCTCGGATTCTCTTTAAAAACTCACCAGTAAAGCGAGTGGTTCCGGCCACCTCATTTTCAAAGGAGTCATCCACATTATAGTTAAGTCCAAAACGCTTCTGTGCTGACAATCTTGAAACGTCTGCCTCTTTGCGATTGATTTGAAACTCTTTTTGAAAATCGAGTGGTATGATTTGCGAAAGGTCTTTAGGTTTTGTATTCACTACAGTAGGTGCTACTAGTGTTGTTTGCTGATCATTACGATAGGCCGTGGTGTTTGCATTCGAAGAGAGAGGGTTAAATGATGAAGATGAAGAAACAGAATTTCCATATTGTTGACGGTCATTGCGATCTCGTTCTCTTAAAACAAATGCAGAACTAGCATTGGGCCCAAAGGAAAGAGATCCGCCACTTGCACCAATACCTTTTACCTGATCGTACTCGCGCCTTTTATAGGGAATACTTAAAACAGAGTATGCGGCTTCAATTAAATCGAGCATATCGAGGCACTCTTCTCTTGTCATCACCGAATAGAGTGCAAGCCCATCTCCCGAGTAGGTGTTCTTTGCTCGCACATACCCTTCATAAATTTGATCTTGAGTCGCACTGGTATCGACCTCTAGAACTTCATAGTAGTTCTTTGCATCGGATGCTTTCTGATCATCTCTTCGTAAATTCATTTTTATTCGTTCCCTAATGACCATTAATTAATAGAGTAAAACTATAGTTAGATTTCTATGGCGAAGTCAAAAGGCGATGCACTATTCGATCAAAATTTGTTACCAAACGCGAGCTTGGAAACTCCATCAGAAGTGGCCTTCGCTTTTTGATACTCTGCCAAACAACAGCATCGTAATCGAGATATCCCACATAATCAACCTCAATTCCAAAGTAGCGTTTACAGATGGCCTTGATCGAAAATCCAATATCGATATCGGCCTGGGTGCGCACCTGGTTCATAATGAGCTTGGGGCGAAATTTGCTAATTTCATCGCGCAACTTTACTCCTCTAACTGCATCGAGATCGATCACCCTCTGAACAAGATCGGTAGGAATATTTTTAGGTCCCGAAAGCTTAGCATTCATCACTTGATCAATAAGAGGACGAATATTCAAAAGCTCCTCAACCATTTTTAGTCGCTGGTAGTACACAGAGCGAATGAAGCGGTAAGTGTTTTCAATCGAGGTTGGCTCTGGCAGCACCGTCAAAATGCCATGGTTGGAGGAGATGAAAAAATCTAACGTGTTACTAGCAGTGCCGGCCCCTAAATCAAAAAGTACAAAATCGGCGTCGATATGAGCAAGGTTGGAGAGGAGCTTACTTTTATGCATCGACTTTAAGTTAGCAATGCCCAAATCGTCCTGCGCACCACTAATCAGCTGTAAATTAGGAATAGGTGTTTTCGTTAGGAGTTCCCCTATCGATTTCACTTTTTTGGTAAGGTAATCGGATAGAGTCACCTCAGGAATTGGTACTCCAAGGCAAGTATGTAAATTAGCGCCCCCTAGATCGAGGTCAATGCTGACCACCTTGTGTCCCATCAACGCAAGACAGATGCTCACATTGGCAGTCACCAAGCTCTTTCCAACACCACCCTTGCCTCCACCCACGGCCCAAATCTTAGGCCCATGATAAGCAAGTGCTTCCCCCACAATATTGCCACTTACCCATGGTAATTCTAGCTCTGCTTCTTCGATCGGCCCTGCTAGTTCTGGTTGTGGTTGTGATTGTGGTTGTGGTTCTGGTTGCTCCATAACAGCTTCACGTGCGCTGTTATTACTGCTGCCGCTACTATTTTCCTCAACAGGCGGATCCCCAAAAATAAACTCATTGGTTGTATGTGACAAGTTCCCCCCTTCCCCTCATTGCCGTTTGCTTAAACAAATAGTGCAAATCCCCCGATCTATTTGCTACTATCCGCGTCGCATGACACGCTCTATTTGTATCTCATTTCATCTCACGACCATCTCCCTAAAATTGCAGTTACACATGCATAAAAAAATTGTATGAAATAAAAAGTGATATTAAAAGAGCAAAAATAATTTAACGGGTCATTTTTATGCAGAACAACTTTAAAGATAATCTTTCAGGTGATCTTTTAAAAGTCAGTGCGTCAATCATAAAGACCTCACCTCACCTTGTAGAAAAAGTGTGGGGAGGTGTGGCCCTACAGAAAGCCAGCAAGAGTTCAAGGCCTATTGGAGAGAGCTGGGAGGTGGCCGATCTTGAAGATGGCCAATGCTCATGTGCAGGAATCTCCATTCGTGACTTTGTTAATGCACGTGGAAGTAGTAGCGATTTCTGGGGAGAACATGGGCGTTGCCCCTATGTGGTTAAATATATCGATGCTGCCGAAAACCTCTCCTTGCAAGTGCATCCTAGCGATGAATATGTTCGAAATTTTGTGAATGAAAACGGCCAAGGAAAGAGCGAGTGCTGGATCATTCTTGGTACATCAGCGTTGAAATCCCAAGAAGAGGCAAAAACTCCTGGAATTTACCTCGGAATGAAACCAGGAAGCGATCGCACCCACTTTGAACAATCTCTTTACGACTTAAGTAGTTGTCATCTCCTACAAATGATGAACTTTTATCCCGTTATTCCTGGAGACTTTTGGGTGGTGCCTGCAGGAACAGTCCATGCCATTGGAGCAGGGGTAATGCTCTTAGAGATTCAGCAGTTTTGTGGTATCACTTACCGCATCTGGGATTGGAATCGAAAAAATTCACGCGAATTGCATATTGAACAAGCACTTGGTGCTATCAATTTTGATAGCACCTTCAATGGATCACTTGCAGGCCTTGCTCAGAAAAATATTTGGAGGCAAGTACCTATGCCGATGGATGGGAAGGCCCACTCTCGTGAGCGCCTTCTCTATGAACACCCCGATTTTAGAGTCAGTATTCTCAATTTGCGAACTAATGATTTGCAAATTTTCTCTCTTGAACAACGCGAGTGTAAGCGTGCACTAACCATCCTCTGTATTGAAGGAAAAATTGAAGTTGCCAGAGGTGATGATCGCATCGTATGCGACTGTTTTGAAACCCTACTACTCCCCTTTGCCGGTCCAACCTTTATTGAAATTTTTGCTTTCGAAAAAAGCAAAGTGGTTATCGTTGATTAATAATAGTACAGCAGAGAAACTCCCGCCTCTGTTGCTAAAAGTTTCTGAGTCGTAATCGCATTCCCCTTATCCTTGGCGGTTAAGGGATGCATCATATAGACATTACCCTCCAAATCTTTCATTACACTAAAGTTTAGCTTTCCTACCAGGTAAGTAAACTCACTTTTAGGGTCGTAGTCAATAATGGCCTTGGCCTCAATCAAGGAGTGCATTTGATACTTTGTAATAAGCGCCAGCAAGTACTCTTGTGGAAGGAAGCGATCCTCTTTAGGCACAAAACCCAAAGCGGAGGACTTCATCCTCTCTTGCAGTCCTGCTTCAAAACGCAAGTGCAACTTGTCATTTAATTGCCGGTCAAACCCAAGAAGAAAATCGCTATAACTTTGATCATTGGCCGTTGATACTTTAGAAAAGACATCACTACTATAAAGACCTCTCGCTGTTTGATGAAAAACTTGTGCAAAGAAGAGAGCGTCTTTTGTATTCAACCGTAGCTCTGCTCCAACTTTTGTTCTCTCTAAATCACGCCCTCCCAGCAAAGAAAAACCTAGATTATCGCCAACTTCAAAATTGAGTCTTCCCCAAAAACTTAAAACGCCAGGGCGATCATTAATTTTATCTTGGCGCCTTCCTTCGTTTTTAGAAGCAAGCATATAAAGATGAAATTGCGTACCGTCGTTCATATAATATTGGCAATACCCTCCATCGTTTCCTTGGGAGAAGGCGGGAACAGGAGAGAGTGCTTGGGGATAGTTGAAGGGATTGATAGGATTAAAAATCTCTCCTAATCCATAGTTAATGATAAAACGCCCGACCTCAGCTTTAATTTTTTGAGAGTCAAATTGATAGTAGAGTGTTGTGAAAGAGTATTCCTCTTCACTACTTTTATGCCGCTTGTTCTTTGTAAGATCAACATATTCACGGGCCACTAAAACAGAGGGATGGTTAAGCAGGGCCGCCACCTGATAGGGTCTTTGCAATAAGTTGGAGTAGAAATATTTAGCAAAAAAATTAAACTCTACACGATGATTTTCTAAAAATTTCTCCTGCAGTTTTGCCTCTCCACTAACATGATACATTGCCTGTGGAGAACTCCAGTTTTCTCCTAAGTGACCAGCACGCTCTTGATTTTCTAAGAGTGCTGTTTGCCCATAAAACATTCCAGATAACTCCGTCCCATGGCCCCATGCTGGAAACAAAAAGCAACTTAAAATCACCGCAACAACAATCAATCTCTTTACATTCACAATTAATCTCGCTCTAAAGTTTTTAAATTAAAATGAGACGAGGAAAAAGAGGTATCATAATCCACTTCTTGATACTTTAAAATAGTCTTTTGACTCTTCTTATCTGCCGGTTGCATCTCCCATACCGTTGGAATGGTGTGCTTATCAATCTCTTTGACCGCGCTTAATTTTAGAGTGCGAATCAGTGTACCTTTTTTATCATAATAACGTTGATAGACTGGAAGGCAACTTTTATAAGATAGCAGCACCACGATCTTTGGCCAAATCACTTTGGCATCCCCTTTGGCCATCCCTTCGACTACAAGGTAGTTTTCTCCCTCTACCTTTTCGTCGGCCAAATACTTATGAGAGTAATCTTTGGCCAGCGATGATGCCTTTAAGAGATCGTCGTTGGTGAAATCAGATCCCATCCATCCGGTAAGCAACATGGAGGGAGAAACCACTACTGTTTTCTTTAATTTTGGAAAGTAGTTCCACATCTTATTCTCTAACCGCAATGTTCCAACACCCTTCTCTTTTGCCGGGGAGGTGATAAAAATAAGCGATTTTGAATCGCCTGCAGAATCAGCATTAATTTCAAGTGTACGCTTCCAATCAGGGGTCTCAATCTCCATGCTAAGCTTTGCACTTGAACTCTCCCCACGAATTTGTTCTTCGCTAAACTTAAGCCAATCTCCGGCAGGAGCAGCTGTCCCTAATTTTAAAAGGGCCGCACACACAACAAAATTTTTCTGGAAGAGCGTTATTAAGATGCGATTGTCTGACATGATAATACTCCATCTTGCATTCTCCAAACTACCTTTACCTGATCAATTAACCGCTGGTCATGAGTGGAGAAGACAAAAGTCAATTTTTGTTCCTGATTCAATTTTTTAAAAAGGTTAATGATATCTTGAGCAGTTTTAGAATCGAGATTTGCTGTCGGTTCATCGGCCAAAATCAGCGAGGGCCTTCCCGCCACTGCTCTTGCGATGGAGATTCGCTGTTGCTGACCTCCACTAAGTTCACGAGGAAAACGATTTTTTAAGTGATGAATCCCTACCTGCTCTAAGGCCCACTCGCTTCGTTCAACAATCTCTTTTTGTGGTAATCCTTGCAATTGCAAGGGCAACTGCACATTCTCACTGGCCCGTAAAATCGGAAGCAATTGATAATCTTGAAAGATAAATCCCAAGTTATGCAGCCGATAATGGGTTCGTTCCGAAGGCGATGGCCCTTCCGCACTCATCCGCATCTTGGATTTGTGATGAATCACCTCACCCGCACTAGGGAGCAGGATACCTGCGACAATATTCAAAAAGGTGGTTTTTCCGGAGCCCGAAGGCCCGACAACCGCAATAAAATCGCCCACTGATATGATGGCATCAATGTCTTGAATTGCCGTCACCCGAGTATTCTCATCCTCACCATAAACTTTACTGATTTTTTTTATTTCAATTAGCATGATTATTGCACCGTCAGGGAGTCACAAAGGATTCTCAAGAAAATAAAACAATACCATCTTAGATTTCGTCTAGTCAAATCCTCTCTAGGAGTGGTAAGAGTGGCCATTATCATTTCAAACAACTACTAAGGAGCAAAAGACCATGAGTGATGCTTTCTTTACCGAATACTTTTACTACAAGTCACTAGGCTTTACCGCCAAAATCAAAAAACTCTTACACTCAGAGGAGTCTCCTTGGCAAAAGATCGACGTCTATGAGACAGAGAGGATTGGAAAATTGCTCACACTCAATGGAAAAACTATGGTTAGCGAACTCGATGAGTTTGTTTATCATGAAGTTTTGGCCCATGTCTCTTATGCGGTTGCCAGACAGCATCGTCGCGTGCTGATCATTGGTGGTGGCGACGGTGGTGTGGTTCGTGAATTTGTCAAACACCCAGATATCGAACAAATTGACCTGGTTGAAATCGATGAGCGCGTCGTGGAAGTCTCTAAAATCTACTTCCCGGAGTGTACCGTTGGACTATCGGATCCTCGTGTGCGCGTACTTTGTGAAGATGGGATTAAATTTATCGAGGAGAAGATCGATCCAGGAAGCTATGACATTGTCATCATTGACTCTACCGACCCTGAAGAAATGGCAGAGGGCCTCTTTACCGACCGCTTTTATAAGGCGATCAACCGTGCACTCTCTCCCGAAGGAATCATGCTTGCACAAACAGAGAACCCCTTCCTCGATGAGTTCGGACTTAAAAAAATTTATGACAATCTAAGAGCGGCCTTTCCCTCCGTGGAATCTTTCACTGCACCTATCATTATCTACCCCGGCGCTTACTGGAGTTTTGCCTTTGCTTCGAAAAAGTTTCGAGGCACCGACTTAAATCCACACAAGCAGGCGCAAATGCAAAAGCTACAGCAGACTTTGCGTTGGTACAACATGGATTGGCATCGTGGTGCCTTTGCACTTTCAAACTTTCACCGCAAGCAAATTGGACAAGAATGAAAATGAGTGCAAGTAAGAGCTGCAACTTAAGATCGCAAAAAAAATTGGATTTAACTCGATACTCTCTAGCAGGTATTGGTGATAGCGATAGCGATAGCAACAGCAGTAGCAATAGCGCTGGAGTAATCGTTAAGGACAAGATCAACGGCCACGTCTATCATCAAATATCTAGTCGCGTTTTATACATCCACACCGACTGCTCCGGAGTAGTCTATCACGCCCACTACTTGATGTACTTTGAGATGGCCCGTGCTGCAATCATGAGGACGTGTGGCCATCCCTACGCCAAGGTAGAAGAGAGTGGCATCTACTGTCCTATTATTGATACCTCCCTTTCCTATCTTCGGCCCCTCAAATACGATCAACTCTTCTTCATTCATATTAGGCCTGCGGCATTAGAGCGGGCCACCATGCGCTTTGATTACGTGATTAGTGATGAAGATCAAAACATCTACTGCCGTGGCCACACTACCCACTGTACAGTCAATCGACAATTCCGCCCCATTCAAGTGGATATCTCATTTAAAGAGATTTACGAGAAGTTTTCGCTGTCATAGAATTTCTCCTATGACGATTTCAAAAACCTTCTTTAAATTTCTTTTTACCTACTCTTTCCGTAACCTCTGGCGACGCCCGAAACAAACCCTCGTGCTCATGAGTGCCATCATCTTTTCTTGCGTTTTTATCTTGTGGGTCTTTAATTTAAACTATGCAAGCTTTAAAGAGATTATCAAAGAGATCACCTCTCAGTACGTAGGCATCTCCCAGCTCACCCATGAAAACTATTATAAACTTGATAAAAATAGTGTGAATAGTTACAAGTATCTTACCTCACAAATATTGCCACCGTCGCTACAAGAGGAACTCGCTCAAGGAAAATTCTCTTTACGAGTCTCCTCTCCCGTCTTCCTCTCTGCCAGTAAAAAAACGTTAGGGGTTATGTTGGTTGGCACTCACGCCCACGATGAGTTTAACCGAAAGAGTATTGCCAACACTATTGTTAGCGGTAGCTACTTCGATGAAAGCAGTAATAAAAAGTCAATACTTCTCGGAAAACGCTTGGCCTATGCTTTGAAAGTAAGCCCCGGAGAAGAGATCGTTGTCCTGGGCCAAGGGGTGGATGGTTCCCTTGCCAACGATCTCTTTGTAGTCAGAGGGATTTTTGATTTTGGTGGTGGAGAGTTGGAAAAAGAGGTGGCCTTTACAACGATTGAAAACGCTCGTGAATTTTTCAGCATGCCTCCTACCTCTTTTCACATCGTAGTTGCTAATCGTGAACTTAAGAGCAGTGAGCTGCCCCCTTCCTCGAAGGTGATCTCTTGGCGCGATCTCATGCCTGATGTGGCACTAAGTTTAGATTTTTTTGCTCTCTTTATCTGGATCGTCTCTATCGTAATTATCATAGTAGTAAGCTTTGGTACTGCAAACTCTCTCTTTATCTCCTTCGTTGAGCGAAAAAAAGAGATGGAGATGCTGAATATTGTGGGTGCCCCCAATCTTTTTGTGATCTCCTCTCTTTTTATTGAGGTGTGCCTGTTAACCCTTCTCTCCCTCGCTATTGGGAACATACTTAGCTACTTTGTCATTCTCTTCTTCTCCCATAATCCTATTAATTTAGAACTCTTTACTGGGGGTAGGCCCATTATGATGGGAGGAATTATCATTCACCCGAAGATATACTTTTCTGTTTCTAGCAAATTTTATCTTGAGACCAATTTCCTCATCCTTCTCTTCACCTTGCTGGCCATGATCTATCCGCTTCTGCGTGTCCTCCCAAGTTCAAAACAGCATTAATAATCGCCTCTATAGCGACCACTACTAAGAAACATTAACTTGCCAATAATTTCCTCCCATGATATCCCCAAAATAAGCGCTACGCAATAAAGCTGCTTCTGTTACCCTATTTGGCTTCAATTAAACCCAGGAAATCTATGAAGAGTGGTGAGCATATCTTAGTCTTAGAAGATGATCCAGAGTACCTATTTATCTATAAAGACATCTTCGATTCAAAATATCAGATGACTTACCTGACCACTATTGCAGAGTTTGAGCAATTTTTTCAAAAAAAAGACTCGCAATACCCGCAAGCAGCAGCAACAAAAATCGACTTGGCAATTGTCGATCTGAAGCTCCCTGATGGCCATTTTCTCAACCACCTGTCTATCAGTAATAATCTTGCTCTCGATGTCCCCTTTGTCGTCATCTCTTCCGACTATGAGATCAGCTCTCTTCGCTACTGCCTTGATGAGGGCGCTTTGGACTACTTTGTAAAACCCTTTAAACGAAGTGAGCTTATTGTAAAAATTGAGCGCATCTTAAGCAAGAACAAGGAATCTAGCTCGAAATTGCAAAACAATATCCCTGATCCTAATCCTCCGCTTACCACGCAGCTTCAACCTTCTATTCCGAGTGATCTCCTCTCCCATTTAACCAAGAAGGAGTATGAAATCATGATGCTCTTTCTTAAAAGCCCTAACTATACTCTTCACCGGAAGCATTTAGTTGAGATTATCTGGAAAAACGTCTCTGTCTATCCCAAAACCCTTGATGTCCATCTCTATAATCTTCGAAAAAAAATTCTCTCATTTGGATTTGTTATTACTTACTCGAAGGAAACAACCCAGTGGACACTCAGCAAAATTTAAAGAGAAAAGAGCTGCCTCTCTTAAAAGATTTTACCTACTTTGCAAGCATAGATCTTTTCATTATTCAAAACATTACAACAATTGTATGGATCTATGTGCTGTTCAGGCCACATTGGAATGAATGGATTTTAGTCTTCTTTGTTGATTTTGTCGCCTTCTTACTCATGACCAAATTTACTGATATTAATCTATTCAATAAAATCTATCCCGATACAAAGATCTACTTTCCCAAAATCGATTTTGAACAAATTTCAAAATTAAATCCTCATGAAAAATACAATCTGCTCAACTCTATAGCAGAGTTTCCAGCGGCCAGATCCCATTATATTTTTTGGACCAATTTTTTTAAAATAATCCCTGGTTTTATTGTACTAGTTTTTTTCTGCCACACTCATGGTGAAGCGTATACTAGTCGTTTGCTCAAAGGCATCCTTGCAGAAATCATCTGTATCTACTATATGTATAGTTATACTTTTGCCTGCGTTAGCGATAACGTCTCTGATCTTATTAGTAAGCTTCATCAAAAATTTGATTTCAAAGAGGCATTTCTTCTCTATCCCTTAAAAACACCTTCCAACTATTTTATGGCCGTTGAAAACATTGCCCTTTTCACTATCTCTATTTTATATATTTGGCTCGTCTTCACCATGCTGCTTACTAATGGTGTCTACGACAAAAAAACAGTTTTTAACTTGTTGGCGATTATTTTTGTTGCCATTCTTAATCTTGGCAGTATCTATTACCACAATCGAAAATTTTTATTAAAAGGACTGAATCAGATTTTCAACAACATCAAGCAACTAGATCACAAAAACTATAAAATCCTTCCACTTCATAGCTCGCAACCACTCATGACCTTTGATCAAACCTTTAATAGTTTAGTACAAAAAATTGAAACAAGAGATCGTGCACTTGAAAAATGGCTTGCCTTAGAGTTGCACACCCAAAAATATAAAAACCTTGGAGAGATTGCTGGGTTAGTGGTACACGATCTCAATGCTCCATTACAGGCCATCGACTATGCAGTTGATGTTCTCTATGAAGATCATGGATTAAATCAAAATAAATACATCCTCAATATCAAAAACAACGCCGATCGTGCTATTCAATTAGTTCGCTCCATCACGGCCCGTTTGAAAAACGAGAAAGGCAATGAAGATCATTGCTCCATCAATGAGGCATACACCTACACTATTCAAATTTTAAAATCTCAGTTTTCAGAACAAAATATTGAACAGGTACTTTTTTACTTTGATCATCGTCTAAACAACGCTAAGATAAATATCTCAAGAGTAGACTTAATCCATATTTTTTACAATCTTTTTAAAAATTCTCTTGAAAATTTCCTAGAAAATCCTGAGATAAAAAAACCATTTATTGCTACCTATGGGCACTATGACAGCATCAACTATGAAAAAAATCTTTTACTTTTTGATAATGGATCGGGACTTACTCTTAG
Source organism: Oligoflexia bacterium (assembly GCA_015231955.1). GTDB lineage: Bacteria > Bdellovibrionota > Bacteriovoracia > Bacteriovoracales > Bacteriovoracaceae > JADGAN01. The sequence continues at coordinate 24,433 of JADGAN010000013.1, forward strand.
CGAATTTGACCAAATGACTGATAATGAATCTATGTTAAAAATATCGGGACATAAAGGCCTTGGACTGAAGCTTACCAGAAGACTCATTGAAAGAAATAGCGGGAAAATAACCATTGTCAATCTTTCAGAAATTTCTGATTTTGTTTTCCCTCCTGAGTTACTTCCACACCTGCTTATCGAGAATGCCCCAGGCCAAGGCACAACTTATCGACTAACTCTGAAGTAAATCATGTATTTCTTATACGATAGGATGAATTTCCCAGCTTTCTATTGCAACTTTAATTCCTACACTCTGGTATTTTTTTCCAAAGATAAGCGGCACTCTATTTCTGGAGATAGCTTTCATGACAACAAATGACTTGGCCGCTACTGGGGTTAGATCCACAAAATAGATTTCTGATGGCATTGCACTTGGGTAAACACTCTTCTTTCTATAATGGCGGCCAGAAAGCCACCCCTTAAGCTCTTCAATTCCTGCACTTCGCAAAAAAATCTCTTGGTGATAAAGAGGTGAAGGTGCAAATGGAGGCAGCTCTATCTCGTTCTCCTCACCTTCTAGAAAAACTAGCCGTTGCAACATCTCTTGCAATGATTTCTCCATGGCCACTTCAAACACTTGATCTGCAGCAAGCCCATAAACCATGGGCGAGTTTTTACTTGGATTAATAGGAAAAGCAAATACCCCCAAAACATTTAACGCAGAGTCTGGAGAAATATCTACAAATTTATAAATTTTTATTCTATATCTATCTGCTAAAGCAGTAATAACCTCACTTCCAATCTCCTTTGCGGCCCCTACTATCTCTTGCGGCAAAGTCTCACCATACCACGATCGCAAAATTGCATCACGCTCGACAAGCTCCGCTTGCGCCTTCTCCATGGCCATATTTACATCAGTATGAATTGCAACTCCATTGGATAGGGAATATCTCCATTCACAATTGTCGGAGGAAGGGAAAACTATTTTTTTCTCAATCACACCTTGGTACTGGTTGAAGCGATTATAAAACTTAAACAGATGCTCTTCGCTAGTTTTTAAAACTTCAGCAATACTTACCCGTTCTAAAAGCTCATATTGTGAACGAATAACCGCATTCGCTTCTGTTTTCAAGTCAGCAGCACTACCACTCATGATTTCGTTATCATTGTTCAAAGCTTGAGCGCAAAATCCTGCAACATTAACTTCAATGTTATTAATTTTTTTCTTTTCAATAAAAACATCAATGGTTTTCCAGTTATGAAAATGGCCACTTACAAAATCATTCTCTAACATCATTTATTTTTTCTCTTTGTCCAAAAATACAAATGCATGGGAATTTGTTTATTAATTCCCATGCATTGCAAGTTCAAATTACCAAGTTACTAATGCATATCTCTTTTTCATTTTTCACTCCTTTGAAATAGAGGTTAGTAAAATCACAAGCAAAACTGAGTATTAAATACTTCGTTTGCCTTGTTATTATTAAATTTTGTTAATGATGTAAGCACTCCCCAGCGATCAGTAGCAACCGTACCACTCACACTAAAGCCCATTCTACAAAGTCTAATCATTTGCTTTTGATTATTGACTGAGATATGTGCTTCTATCCTTTCAACTTGATGTTGTTCTAAAATTTCAATCACCCTTTTAGCGGCCGCTTCAAATAAATTTTTCCCCCGATGTGCTTTTTCAATCAAGCAGTAACGGAGATAATAGCTACCCCAGTCGTAAACATTGCCAGAAAGGTATCCTATAATTTCATCTCTATAGGTGAACACAAAATGATCAATAACATATTTATAATAGTCACTCTTATATTCATTACTGCTATTATAAAAAAAATTATTTCCAATTGCGTTCTGCTGACTTCTTTTTAAAAAAGCCAATGCTTCTAACTCCCCACCCACTCGAAATCCATACTCCTCAAAAAACTTATCATTGTCTGGAAAATAATTTCTCCACTCTATTTTAAAAATTTTCCTTGTTAGATGTTCTGTTTTATCATCGTCAATGGATTTTGTAGCTTTTGTATTTTGCGCAGGAAGAGCTAAAAACTTATTCATGTTTTTATTTTATGAAGGATTTAAAAAAAACAAAGCTATTTTTAACGCGGTTAACAAAACTTAACCATCCCCCAACTTCTCTCTCGATTAAAATAGAAAGTATGTGATGCTAATGTTTCGATAAATCAAATAGATATCGAGGGTTCAGCTATGAAAAAAATTATATTAATTAACTACAGTGGATATCAATTCACCACCAATACTTTTATCCCCGACAACTCTCTTGCAGTATTGGCGGCACTTCTTTCCCAACATGCATTCCCAGTGGAAGTATTAGACCTACACAATATGCACGATATGAAATTAATTGCGAAAAATTTCCATCAATCCTCTGCTGAAGAATTGTATAGCTCCATTCAACAGCAAAGGCCTTTCGATCAACATCATCTTAACCGGTATAAAGAATCGATTGATCAAGCTGAGACACTCTATATGGAGAGCATCTTCAGTAAAATCATCGATAAAATCAAGCACGAAGATGTACAATACATAGGATTTAAATTATGGATGGGGCGAGGACTTACCAGCATCATCACTCTTGCAACTCAAATCAAAAAATCGTTTCCACATATCACGTTGATTGGAGGCGGTCCTGCTCTCCAATATATGCAACACCACTTCAGTAAACTTTGCAACCTTTTTGACCATCTCCTCTATGGCGAAGGAGAATACGCCTTTCTCAAAATTCTAGGTATAAGCGCACACCCCTTTCACTCTTCTCATCTAGATCATTTTCCACCACCACTTTATAGCAAAGAAATTTTTTCAAACCTCCACCATTTCCATAAAATGAGAATCATCGACGACTCTCGCGGTTGCTTCAACGATTGTGCCTTTTGCTCTCACTCTCATCTCATTGGAAAAAATGTTCGTACTCGCCAACCCCGGCGCATCGTCGATCAAATGCAAAAAATGGCTTATGAAGAGGGCATCACTTTTTTTAGATTTTCCGGTTCAAATACCCCATGGCATTTAGTCACTGCTATTGGAGAAGAGATCTTATCTCGCAATCTAAAAATCAATTACTCTATCTTTTCTTCGCTCAATAATGCCAATGCCAAAGATTTTCCCATGCTCTCACACTCGGGCCTTCGAAGCATCTTTTTTGGGGTAGAGAGTGGTGATGCATATTTATTAAAAGTCATTCATCAAAAATCCAATATCAGCAACGCTCATACCATCAAACTCATTCAAGCTGCAATGGAAGCACAAATTTTTGCCTGCCTTTCGCTAATCTATCCCTCTCCCTTTGAAGACAGCAACTCCACTCAAAATAGCTTGCAGCTCTTACAACAAATTTTCAAGCACCAAAAACTAGGATCCGTGCTCGTAATGCCTCCCTTCCTCTCACCTGGTTCTCGCTGGTGGAGTGAAATGGCCCAATTTGGTTTCGCTTTTATAGATGGAGTAGATCAGCAACAATACATTCTCAATATGGCCACCAAGTGCTACGACTACTTTTTCATAGAAGATTCTATTGCCAACATGGGATACACGCTCAATAGCAAAAGCATGTCCACCCTTATGAGCGAATGCGCACACTTTATAAAGACGCTCACCACAGATCATGGCATCTCAACCAACCTCTCTGAAACCACCTATATGCTCTCTCAACTCTACGATCTTCCAGCAGCGACTTTCACGGCAACAACCACCTACTCCCTCCTGACAGGAAAATAAAAGTCGGCTGGACACCATTGTGGCCGGAACACCATTGACAAGAATCTATGGCATCCATAAATCTTATTTACCCCTAGAAATAAAAAAAAATATTTTTAAGTTTTTGAAATAATTTACTTTTTATAAAAGGCCCCCTAGATTCCGATATAAATCGTTTATCATATACAAAAGACATCTCTTGCTTAAAAAAAGAAGAGGGAATGAATAACGATGAATAATAAAAACTGGGATCTTTTTATGAACAAACTATTCTTGCGAAAAAAATTGAAATACAGTTGCAACAGCATGCTTGCAATGATGCTTTTTGCAAGCATCATCTCTAGTTGTACCTCTAAGGTGCATCCTGTGACTCAAGCAACTACACCATCAAGCAGCAGTACACCCACCTCATCTCCTACAGACAATACATACACCACTATTCCTAGTAACAGCAACAACAGCAATGGTTCTAATGCTGTTGTCGCAATCACACCAACACCCTCTACCAATTCAGGATTGGCCCACAATATAGTGTATGGAGATGCTACAGGGAGTTCTGCTAAAACTTGTGATGCCTATGGAATTGACACGGCCACCTCCTCATGGAACTACGATTACCATCGCATACCTGTAGTCGCGAATGGAAATTTATCTGGTGGAGTTATGTGGAGTACTGCAAACAATCTGCAAGCAGAAGTGTTTGGAGCAGACCAAGAGTATTTGCGAACAGATTCTACCTTGCAAGTACGTGTCGTTGCCAAACCAGGACCACGCGGCTGTGACCTTATTAACACACCTCCATCCAGCGTTACCAACCTTGGTGTTCGCTACTGGATTAGTTATGGAGAACTAGAAGTTACCGTTGGTGTTCGCTTAAGAGATAGCAATAGCAACTCTTATAATAGCATTATCAAATTCTCTGGGGTAAAAACCAATGAGTGCTCTCCACCTCGCTACTTTCAGAGCATTCCCCGTAGTGGAGGCGCACTAGCACTTGATATCCTTAACGTGAAATCCAATTATGAGTGTGTAAACAAATATGGCATCGGCATTGGAGGAACCTCTCCTTACTGTCCCTACGCCTATCTTCAATGGCTAGGTTGCTGGGAGATAGAGTTGCAGATCGCTACCGACGATACTAAACGTATTCCAGAGTAATAAAATTGCACTTGTCTCAAAATGGGACAACTATTTTCCATTTTGGGAAAACGTCCATGTAAGAAGCATTGACCTGTGTGGACGGCATATCAACTATCAAGAACTTAAACTACTCTCACACCCTTTTTCCTCGAACAATCGATTGGTATGAATTTTGCTAAATAAGAAACAAGAATATTAACCTTTCACCTAAGAGGGTAATCTATGACATCACTTCAAGAGCGCGTCCTACAGTACTATATCCAGGTTCACAAAAATCCAACAATCAAATTCATGGCCGCTGATACCAAGATCCAAATTTCTAGATTATTTCGCATTTTAAATGGGCACGAAATGAAGATATCGGAGTTTGAAAAATTTCAGGAATCGATTCAAAAAAAAGCTCAGCTCAATCATGAAGATTATAAAAAACAAACGGGATCTAGCTTTGATTATTTATCTGCTAAAGGGCAGAACGATATTGCCAAGATTGTACAACGAAAAGCAAAACTTACGGCAATTCACGGTGGACACCACATAAACGACACTAATGCATCTCAAAATGTCATTTTATCAGAGCTAAGGATTGTTGATCATGGATAAGCTTTTGCCAGTTGAGCGAATCGTATTGGAATCACTTGCACGCGGATCAAAGGGGACGCTAGAAGTTACACTCGACACCTCAATACCCATGGCCATCGCACATAATATCTTGCAACATTTTCTATTACAAGGTCTGGTAGTATTTTCTACTTCTGAACAAAAATACTCCCTTTGCTTAAGTGAACTAACTGCTTGTGCAAAAAATTTCAACTCTAAAGAGGGTAAAAAACATGAAATCTGTGACCTCTTTGAGGCCTTAGCAATGCTTGGTCTGCAATTAATCCCTAAGAAAAAAAGTTCCTATGGTAGACCACAGCTTAAAATGCGTAAAGTTTGGTTGAATTACGAGGATGAAATTCAAGTGAACCAACTGCTCTACAACCTTGAAATGCTTGTTGATAGGGCCGTTCACTCACCCAAAAAAAACTCTACTGACTCTAAAATCTCAGATCAACGTTTAATCTTATGGGGCCATTCCCATTATGGTTCGCTAGTTAAAACAACATTGAAAACAATTTAAATGATCCTACTACCCCTTGAAAATCATTCCAAACTTAAGGCAACTCTAAGCGATCTGCAAAAAGATTTTCATCTTTTTATTCCCTGGCCCTTATTGCTTCAAGCTTATCTGCCTCTCTTAACATGTCATACCCAGAGCAGTTACACGATTATCGGTATGAAAACTCTTGCCGAATTGAATCTGACTTCAAAGAACAATCTTCTTTTTCTTCACCACGCTCACCTCTGGTACAATCATTTCCCCGAAGAGTGCTACTGCTTCGATGATTTGCTGGATCGATTCACCATTTTAGTATCCATAGCTTCTAGTACAGTGCTAACCAGTAATGCCTTCTCCGAGTGGGTTACTAATGGCAATCGTGCGTATCGCGTCTTATCCGATCCTTTCACCAGTAATAAAGCAGCTTTCCACTTTCGGAGCTCTCGCTCCAAGTCACTCTTCCTTAAAGAAATTAGGTGTAATTTAAAACCCAAAACGATTGTTTTTACCTCTGATCAGCAATTTATTGTCGATCTCAAAAACATCCTAACCCCTTTTGCTAGTGATGAGCTAACCATCTCTTCGCTCGCTACCCCGACCCAAAGTAAAACTCCGCTCAATCTTTATCTCTTTTTTGAAAAAGATCACTTCTCCCTTTTTATCGCAGATTTGATTGCGCTCTCATCATCATCTTCATCATCTTCTTCTTCCCTCGCTATCTTTCTCGACATGGATGAGGAGCACACATCCAAATCACTTTCCAGATCTTCTTATTCTCAAAGATCTCAAGCGATCTTGCGAGAAATTTACCTCACCTTAAAAATTAAACTAAACGATTTTTTCGGGATCTAAGCGTTTTCCTTTTTTACATTCTATAAAGAAACGACTATGCTTTTTTCCAGGAGGTACCTCATGAAATTTAAATTTAAATTTGCTTGTCTTTTATCTCAGTTAATATTGGCATCCTTAGCGCTATCCCACTCATCCAATCTCTTGGCCTATGGAACAGGGTTATCATCCTACCCACTTCCAGAGCATAGTGGAGCTTTAACTACAGAGTTTAGCACCTTTTTCTCTGATGAGAAGGGACTAGGGTTACAAGCACGCTACTTAAGGAAAATCAATCAACGAGTCGCCATCGAAGGCAGCATAGGTGCCTCCGATTCCCAACTCTCCAAACGTTTTGGGGTTGCCGGTGATATTGAAGTTTCTCCTGATGTTGATCACTACCCGCGTTTTGTGGTTCGCCCCTTTATAGAGCGCTCTACCGAGTATGGCAAAAATTACAACACCATTGGTGCCTATCCTATTCTCTCAAAAGGATATGTATTTTTTGAGAACACGGGATACCCTTTTGTGTCCCTTCCCATGAGTGTTGCTTTCTCTTCTGGTACTAACCAATTCCGCATGGCCGCTGCTTTCGGTATCACAGGAAAGCTACCGATCTCTGGTTATGATAATGTCCTCTTAAACCTCGAAGGCAGCATCAACATTACTCAAAGCTTTAATGGCATATTCCTGGGTCTATCCTATCCGCTCTAAATACCCTTCGCTCTAAATCAAACTCTCTCAGCCTTACATCCAAAATCTCATTCGCATTTACAACATCAATATCAGCATCAGCATCGCACTCCACTTCAAGGTAATTTGGAGTATAACCGCGATTCCCCTTCCCCTCAAAGAGCACAGGAACCACTCGCCCCTGCATCTTCTCTGCAAACTTAAGCAGCTTCTCCTCTGCAAGCACACTGAGACGCTTTACTCGCTCATCAGCAATGCGTTTGTGAACATGCTTATAGCGCTGATCGATCATCTCAAAGGCCTTGGTACCAGGCCTTGGCGAAAAGGGAAAGAGATGAAAGAAATGAATCGGAAGTTCACTTACTCTCTTGATGGCCTCTTCAAAATGCTCCTCCTCCTCTCCAGGAAAACCAGCAATAAGATCACAACCAATCCCGGCATCCGGAAAGAAGTTTAAAATTTTTGCAACGACTCGCTCATAATCTTGAAAGCGATAACGTCGCCCCATCAAGCTAAGCACATGATCGCTAGCGCTTTGTAGTGGTAAATGAAAATGAGGCAGAAAAGTCTCCTCCCCCTTCAGCACCTCTAAAAGGGCATCACTGACGGTATTGGGTTCAATAGACGACAAACGCAGCCGCCTCAACCCCTCATGTTTAAGCGTTAAAACCTCGCGGACAACATCGCTCAGTCGCAGCCGCCCACCATCACCACTCCTATACTCACCAATATTCACTCCTGTCAGCACCACCTCTTTCACACCAGCAGCAAGCTCCCTACGCACGCTTACTATCACCTCTGCAATCTCCGTGGAGCGCACCCTTCCACGCGCATGCGGAACAATACAGTAGGCACAAAAGTAGTTACAACCATCATGAATCTTCACAAAAGCGCGCGTTCTAAACTTACTGGTCGCCGCCTCCCCAATTGACTGTGTCTTCTCTCCCTCAAAGGAGACAGTACCACGCTCGCGATAGAGCTTATCAATCAAGCGAGCACTCTTTTCCTTCTCTTCTGCACGAATCAAAAGATCAATCTCTAGCGACGCTCGAATCTCATCCCGCTGCACCTCTGCAAAACAGCCCGAAACCACCAGCAGCGCCTCGGGATGATCACGCTTGGCCCGCCGAATAACATTGCGGCAACTGGCATCCGCCTGTGCAGTAACCGTGCACGTCTGAAGAAACACAATTTCGCAGGCCTTGCCAAAGGGAACAACCCGATATCCAAGCGCCACCAAATCCCTCATCACTCCCTCACTCTCAGAGGCATTCAAGCGACATCCCAATGTAAAATAAGACACTCTACGCATATATACACCACTTCCTTTCTCTCTTTCTTGACCTTCGACGGATGGTGATAACATAGCTTCTAAAAATTGGCCTTAAAAAAATCTTGCGCATCATTATACGACTCTTTTGATACGACTCTTTGCTTTTTATTAACTCTCAACAATTTCTTGAATATTTGTTATTGACAGAAAAAATAAAAAAACTTATTTTCAACACACATTGAAAGTCGTAAAACGATTTTCCCTGTAAGAAGGGGTCTCGTAGCTCAGTCGGTTAGAGCACCTCCCTTTTAAGGAGGGGGTCCTGTGTTCAAGTCACAGCGAGATCACCACTTTAGACCGAAATGCTCCCATCGTCTAGCCCGGTCTAGGACATCGCCTTTTCACGGCGGTAACTGGGGTTCGAATCCCCATGGGAGTGCCAAAATACATAAAAGGCCAGCAGCAATGCTGGCTTTTTTATTTTCAGCAGACTAAACTTTCCAGCATGAATTCCCTCTATCCTTCTATTTATAGTTGCTCCCACAGTAAGCTGTTATACAATAAAAAATAGATATTTTTCTCTATCCTCCACCATCTGAGCAGGGCCAGAAGCAGTATGAACATCAACTATTTTAAGACATTGATAATGCTGTTAATACTTTTGATATTAAACCTCTATGGCCATTCCACAGTTATCCTTGCTGCTGAATTTTCAAGTGAAGAAGAGCGCTTTCTTTTACTACTCGATCATTTTGAAAGGAATTATTCCACTCACTATGCAAATTTGGGCGATGATAAACTACAAGGGTATACTCAGGCGCTTTATGAGCGACTTTCAGGCATCCCCATAAAACAAGATCGTCTTAGCGATAAAACAATTCGAGACATCCTTCGGGAAATGGTTCCGCTTCCTACGGCCATTTCCGATACAACACTACAAGATCTTACTCATTTTATTGAGCAATCGACCGATCCTCTCTCGCTTCGAAATACCGTCGCATTAGTAAGCAAAGCACTTCCCGATCAAGGCTTAGACTTTTTCACGTCTCTCTACAATCCTTTTGATCTCTGTTACTTTGATCATGCTAGAGAGAGATGGTTGAAGGCAATTAATGACTACACCACTACCGTTCCTCACAAAGATCATCCTGAGGTTCAAGTAAAGATGATCGGCGCTCATACCATCGATCCAAACGAGAGTGTCAAAACATTGATAGACCACTTCTTACCCAATCAACATGCTTTCTCTGCTCTCTATGAGGGCGTCTCTTCCTCTGAATCAAAAGACAAAAGAAAAATCTTCATTAACTATATTTTTGATAACTGCAATCAAAAGTCCCCTCATTTTGATAATCCCTCTGCACCCATCACCATCCCAACCATCACTGACATTTTAGGAAAAATAGGATTGCAACTCTTTAAAGAAGCGCTCGAAGAAGAGCGGAATACTCAAAACTATCGGAATGCAGTCTTCCTCTCTTCAGTAAAAACTTACCACGGTTACCACTTCCGAGCAGAAGAGACAGGTGCATCACCAGCGCAAAAACATGCTGTTTGGATCGCTGGCCCCTCATCTTCAGGAAAAACCTACTCTTTAAAAAATATCTTGAAAGAGCAAATCCTAATACGAAACGCTCCAGATGAGAGTGCACCTCCTCCCTATCCTCCACCCTCGTTTATCACAATTGATGGTGCCATCGATCGCGAACTCTCACAAATGAGACAACTCATTGTTCGCTGTGCTCTCTCCCTAGGATACCCCGGGATTAGCGATTTGCATGAGCATACTTTCCTGCAAGTCAAGGAATATGTTAAAGAGGCCGCAATGAGATCGACTAACCCGACTCTCCATCTAGCGATTCCTAATACCTTTACGGAAAAGGCCGAAGTCATCGTTCATTCCATTCTTAATCTTCCAACAGAAGATATGTCTAAGCTTGCTGAAAATCATTTCCAACAAATGTTAATCAATATCAAAGAAGATAAGACCTCTACCGATAGTGAAAGTATCATTTTATCAACAGATCCTGCCGATGAAAATACTCTAAGGATCAGCAGCATGGGCCGCTTTCAAACCAGAGTTACTTTTCAAGGAGAGCGGAGGGCCTTTCTTGCTCCGAAAGAGGTCTTAACACTACAAACATTAGAAGGAAATCCACTCGATTTGACACTCTCTTATCCCAATCAGGCGTTACCAATAGAATCGAAAATTTATGAAAAAGATTACTTTGCGGCCGGTGTTTGGATGAGCAGTGGTGCTCAAGAAGCTCTGATGAAAATTCCTGGGAGCGAAATTTTTGAACTGTTAAATGATCGCATTACCTTTAGAAGAGTTTACAAGCTAGAGAACGGCATAAAGAAAACTTATTGGAGAGAACGATTGTATGAGGATGGTTCTCCCACTGAAGAAGATTTGACCATTTCGAAACGCACCTTCGATGCTTATCAAAATTATGTTATTACCATAAAAAGTTTATTGGAAACCATAGAAAGCATACCTAAAAACCAACAAGATCTCTTCCGTGACGATATAAGCAAGCTACCCATAAGAAAGATTGATAATCAAGATTATGAAATCCTCGATCTTTATGAGTGGGTTCAGGATCCTGTAGGCAGAAGACACTTTCGTGTCCATGAGGCACCCAAAATCAAACGTAGAAAAAGTATTAAAGATCCACTTGCCTAACAATGGTTTAAGAAGTCTGCAAATTCATTGCAGCACTGAATATGATCCAAAAACGGTTCAGATTGTGCCATACTCTCAAGTGTCTGTCGTGTTTGCTTTAAAATCTCTGGGCGATTAGCGTTAGTGATAACTAATCCTTGGGCCATTAGTTGTTTTAAAATAGCAATGGGATGTGGTCCAAAACGGTGAGTGCAACCTTTTCCGATAAGTAAAAGTTCGAACAGGGCCGCTTGCTTTAGAGGGTTTTGCTCTCTCTCGAGAAGAGTGCATCTCCCGCTTAGAGATGCCAAATATGTGCAAAGCTTGGCAGGCCCTTCACCTAGATAAATGGCCAAGGGACAAGGCGCGCGCCTACAGCACCATCCACAATGAAGACATGCGGGTTGAATATTCTCCATAAGATCTCACAAACTCACCTTACAATAAAGAAAGTATACACTGATCAAAAAACAAGGGACAATAATGATTTGAAAAATTTTCTTCTGTACAGATAATATTTTGTATGTAACATACTTAGCAAAGGGGTCTAGTACGATAAAGTAAGCGTTACTAGAGGTAAATTGAATGGTCGGGCCGCCATTCTTTTACAGCGGAGGGCTATCTTGCTGTTCACCATACCTCAATCAATCTCATCGCATTTTCATCAACACTTCAGTAATCCTTTGATAACCACTACAGCTGGCTTCAAAAGCTAGTTGCTTAGTGCCTATGAGGGAAATAGAGGCGTGCTTGGATTACTTTAAAATCAGAAACACTCCATTGAATAAAAGAATCTTCTCAATACCTCTATTTCCCTTTTTATAGACAAGAAAATATTGCCAAGGAGGGAGATATTATGAAAATATTTCTTCGCTTTCTTCTGCCCTTGATTCTCATCATCTGTGCTCTTGCTTATGCCGTAGTTCCTCTAGTTGATTCGCTGACAATTAAATGGTTTGCGAGAGACATCGAGGCCAGAAGTAAGCTCATTTTCTCCACCATACAAGAACCCCTGGCCGAGCTAATTACGGCACAAGAGAACAAAGGTAAAAACAAAATTGAGAGGCTCTTTAGTAAAGCCACTCAAGATGAACGACTCTATGCCATGGCATTATGTGATAAGAACAACACGCTTTTTGTAAAAAACAGCACTTTTCCCGATGACATCACCTGTCCGACCAGCAACTCCTATAATATGATGAAAGAGCTTCCCAGCGGACCTATCTATATCGCATCCTATGTGCTTTATCATCCTACTGATAGCAACTTAAAAATAGGAGAGCTAATACTACTCCACGATTTAAGCTTCATCGAAAGAAGGAGTGCTTTAACCAAAGAGTACATTATCTATTTTCTTGTATCCCTGGGGATGATTATTGCTTTGCTTACAATCATTGTTGCAAAAATAAGTTTTTTGGGATGGATGAAGGGGATTCGTGCTTTGGTTAATGGAGAACTGCTTTGGAATAAAAGTGCTAAGGCCACTTCGCCGGAGTTTGATCCCATCTTAAGAGACTTGCGACACTTTGTCAGGGAGGTTGAAAAAGAGCGAAGGTTTCGAGATGAGGTAAGAATTAGCTGGAATCCTAAAGCACTCAAAGGAATTTTACAAAAAGAACTTTTAGATGAAGAGGTGATCATTGTCTCCAATAGAGAACCCTATCTTCACGTTAAGAAAGAAAATAAAATTGAAATACAGTTTCCTGCGAGCGGAGTTGTGACAGCGCTGGAACCTATTATGCGTGCCTGCTCGGGAACCTGGATTGCCCATGGGAGTGGATCGGCAGATAGAGAGGTGGTGGATAAGAATGATCGTATTGTTGTTCCTCCTGATGCCCCATCGTATACCTTAAGAAGAGTGTGGCTTAGCAAAGAAGAAGAGGATGGGTACTACTTGGGATTTGCCAATGAAGGGCTTTGGCCTTTATGCCATATCGCCCACGTGAGACCTATCTTTCGCAGCTCCGATTGGCAAGTTTATCAAAAGGTGAATAAGAAATTTGCAGAGGCAGTTGCTAAGGAAGCAAAGACTAAAAATCCTGTCATCCTGGTGCAAGATTATCATTTTGCTTTATTGCCTAAACTCATTAACGAACTCCTTCCAAAGGCCACTATTATCACCTTCTGGCATATCCCTTGGCCCAATCCCGAATCTTTTGGCATTTGTCCTTGGAAGGATGAAATTTTAGAAGGATTGCTTGGCAGCACCATCATTGGCTTCCATACACAATTTCACTGCAATAATTTCATTGAAACTGTTGATCGTTATCTAGAGTGTAGAATCGATCGCGCCAACTCCAGCATCTCCTTCAAAGGAAAATTATCGGCGGTCAATAACTATCCTATTTCGATAGAGTATCCTGTCCGCTGGAGCAAAAATGCAAAATCGATTGAAACTTGCAGGAGTGATGTTCTAATCAAGCACAACATTCGAGCTGAAACACTCATTGGCGTTGGCGTTGATCGCATGGATTACACCAAGGGAATACTGGAGCGATTTCGTTCAGTTGAACGCCTTTTTGAGGCCTTTCCAGAGTGGATCGGAAAATTTGTCTTTATTCAAATTGCCGCCCCTTCCAGAAGTAGTATCGATAATTATCAGCGCTTCTCCAACGAAGTAGAGGTGCTCGCAAGCAAGATTAACCATAAATTTTCGTCAGGAAACTACGTTCCGATTGTTTTAATTGCTGAGCACCGCGATCCTGCTGCTGTTTTTGAATATTACCGTGCTAGCAATTTTTGTTTCGTTAGTAGCTTGCATGATGGAATGAATTTGGTGGCCAAAGAGTACCTTGCCGCCAAGGATGATGAACTGGGCATGTTGATTTTAAGCCAATTTGCGGGGGCCGCTCAAGAGCTGCCAGAGGCAATCATTGTCAATCCCTATGATATTGATCAGTGTGCACAAGCTATTAATAGTGCTCTATCCATGTCGGTTACTGAACAAAAAGAGCGCATGCAAAGTATGAGAAGCTACATTCAAGAGTTTAATGTTTACCGCTGGGCCGGTAGAATGCTCATGGATGCCGCCAGACTAAGAAGACGCAATAAAATATTGGGAAAGATCTCTTTATGAAATACCTCTTTAATCACCTGCAAACATGGTTCCCTCAAATGCCGCAAAAAAAGATACTCTTTGCCTTTGATTTAGATGGGACACTAGCTCCAATTGTCAACAAGCCAGAACGTGCTAAAATACCAAATTCCACTCGGAAATTGCTAGAACTCCTCTCCACACAAAAACAAGGAAACTTGCTGATTCTTACAGGAAGAAGTAACTCCAGTGCAAAAAAAATCATTGGAAATCTCCCGTGCCATCTCATAGGGAATCATGGTCTAGAGGCCGATTTTATTCACAAGAATTTAAAACAGAGATGGATTGATCGTTGCAGAAAAATTATCAATGAGCTAAACGATATACTCCCTGTAGATGATTATTTTATTGAAGATAAAAAATACTCTATTTCTATTCATGATAAAGATAAAACCAACCATAAGCAGTTCAAGAAAAAAATTTTGACAATACTAGCACCAATTCTTACTTCTAAAGATCGGATTATCCTTGGTAAAAATGTCATCAATATTATGCCAACGGATAAAATAGACAAGGGAACAACACTGATGACAGTGAAGCGATTATACAAATCAGATTTCGTGATTTTCGCAGGTGATGATTGTACTGATGAAGATGTTTTTAAAATAAACAAGAGCAATGTTATCACAGTAAAAATTGGACTTAAGAGAAATTCTTGCGCTAGATTCTATCTAAAAGAACAAAAAGAAATTAATCGATTTTTGAAAACACTAATCATGCAATCATCATAATTACTATAAGGAGTATGGCCAATGTATGAGTATGGTTTAATTGGTAATTGCCAGATATCGGCGCTTATCAGTAAGAAAGGCAGTATTGATTGGTTGTGTTTACCAAGGCCTGATGACCCTCCAGTTTTTGGAAAGCTCTTAGATCCTAATGGCGGAAGTTTTTCCATCGAGATGATAGGCCCGGCAGAGAGTACGCAAAAATATATTGTCAACACCAACATCTTGCAAACAATAGTGACTCAAGCAGATGGACAAAAAATAGAGATCACAGACTTTTGTCCCCGTTTTTTACAATATGGAAGAGTCTATCGACCAATTGCTCTCTTTAGAATCATAAAACCGCTCGTAGGAAACCCAATAATAACAATTTCCTGCAATCCCATACAAGGATGGAATAAGACTCCTTTAAAAGCGATCCGAGGCAACAGTCATCTTCGCTATGAATATCGAGGGGATGATCTCAGGCTTACCACAAATATGTCCTTAACCTACTTAACTGAAGGCACTGCTTTTGCCATCATTGAACCCCTTTGTTTTGCTTTGACCTGGGGCCATGGCATAGAAGATGATTTACCCCGTGTGACCTCTAATTTTTTAGAGCAAACCTTGCAGTATTGGCAATCCTGGGTAAAGAGTTGCTCTATTCCTAGCTCTTATCAGATGGAGACCATTCGATCTGCACTAACACTAAAGCTTCACTGCTATGAAGATACAGGTGCTATTTTGGCCGCTCTCACCACCAGTCTACCGGAAGAGCACGGTGCAAGTCGCAATTGGGATTATCGCTTCTGCTGGCCAAGAGATGCTTACTTCACCCTTTCCGCCTTTTACAATCTAGGACAGTATGAAGAGATGGAGGGTTTTCTTCGTTACCTTCTGGGAATTGCAGAGCAAAGCTATTATTTAAAAGATCAACTCCGCCCAGTCTATCGTTTAGATCAATCGGTGCCTTCAGGAGAAGAGGAGCATAGCAATTGGGCCGGCCACAAAGACAGTGCCCCTGTTCGCAGCAATAACCAAGCAGCAGAACATGTACAAAACGATATCTATGGAGAGATGCTGTTAATCTTGGCCCCCATTTTTTTAGATGAACGCTTTCAACATTTGCGAAATCAGCACATCCAAAAGTTGCTCTTTCAACTTGTAAACTCTTGTAAAAAAATGATCTCTAAACCAGATGCTGGATTATGGGAATTTCGTAATGGTTGGAAGGTGCACGCCTTTTCCAACCTCATGTGTTGGGCGGGCATTAATCGTGCTAATAAATTTAGAGCTAGTGGTATACTCAAATTTCCAGGCCACAACCTTGAAGAGGCGGAGGCCTTCGCTTTACAAGAGCTTATGCTTTCTGTAAAAAATGGGGTAATGAGAAGTAGCACTGATGATAATAGCGCTCTAGATGCCTCATTGCTTTTATTACCCATGCTAGGATATCCCGATAAAGTAATCAGCTCCAATACAGTTTCTGCAATCACCAATAATCTTGTTTTTTGTGATGAGAACAATAAAAGTTATCCTGGCTTTTATTATCGTTACACCCATCAAGACGATTTTGGAGCACCAAAATCTGCTTTTACCATTTGTTCCTTTTGGGCGATTCAAGCGATGATAAAACTCAATAGAAAAGAGGAATCCAAAGAGATCATGCAAATGGTGATGGGCGCGGCCAATCATCTAGGCCTCTTTTCCGAGCATTTCATTCCCAGCATAAAAGCACAGCGAGGTAATTTTCCTCAAGCGTACTCCCACGTTGGTCAAATCAATGCAAGTTTTTCCATTAGCGATCGCTGGGAAGATGTTTTATAGTTTAATACCATTTGAAAATCTTAAGCCCAGTAAGAAAGGTAATGGTTCCAAAGAGAAAAAGTGCCACAAGGTAGATTTGCAGCGACTCCACACTTGCACCCTCAAGCATAACTCTACGATAACCATCGGTGACCACAGTTAAGGGAAGGTATTTAATGATAAGCTTGGCCCAGCTAGGAAAATTTTCGTAACTAAAAAAAACACCCGATAACACAATCATTGGCGTGGTAATGGTATTGATGATTCCTGTACCAATTTCGATCACCGTGGTTCTTGAGGCAACCAAGATGGCCAGACCACTAAAGGCCCAATGACCAGCAAGAAAAATCAGCAGCAACAAAGACCAACTCCCATGAACCTTAAAATCCAAAAACAACATAGCAAAAAAAATCAAGATAGCGGCCTCAAAGATAGCAAAGAGAACGCGGACAAAGATCAACGAGAGTAAGTAGGTACTCTTACGCATGGGCGTTGCAACTAATCTTCGTAACAATTTTTTTGATCGCCTTTCAATCAGTCCATAACTCAGTCCCCACATGCAAGACATCATCACTCCCATTGCAACTAGTCCTGGAAGCAGAAAATCGACATAGCGAGTACCAGGCACTTCCATCGCCGTTACGCCCTCATTGGTTGCAGGCAACCCATTTTTTTCCAGCTGGGCACGCACAATCAAGTATGTAAGTTGTGCTTCTGGATTTTTGGGGTCAAAGGAGTAGTGATAGGAGTTGTGAATATCGTCGTAAGCAATCATGACTTGTACAATTCCACGTTTGAGCAGTGTATCTGCAATCAAATTATCACTCGTCACGTAAAAGGAGATGCGATTCCGCCCTATAGACTGACTACTTATCGTGCTTTGATACACTAAAATCTCTTGACCATCAAGCGTGGTATTTTTTTCTTTACTTAGATTTATGTCCGGCATTTTGTTAATAGAAACAATTCGGTTCACCTCTTCTCTCGGTGAAAAAGCAATACTTAATCCGATGGCCATCAAAATAGGAAATCCAATTCCCCAAAAAAGAACACCTGGATCGCGAAGTAGCTCTTTAAATTGAGTTTGAATGAGCTTTAGAAAAACTTTCATCATCTAACCTTCTTCCTGTAAGTGCAACAAAGAGTTCATCCAAATTGGATTTGTTATGATTTTTAAGCAGTTGCTCTAGTGTACCTTGTTCTAAAATTTTTCCTTGATCAATAATCACGATACGATCACAAAGCACTTGCGCCTCTTCCATATAGTGTGTGGTTAAAATCAGCGCAGAATTATTCTCATTTTTCATTTTAAATAAAAGCTCCCAAATCTCCCTTCTTGCATGAGGATCCAGTCCAGTGGTTGGTTCATCGAGTAAAATAATTTTAGGCGAGTGTAGTAGAGCAACTGCAAGCGCTAGCTTTTGCCGTTGCCCTCCTGATAGATGCATGGTCCACGCTTTTCGTTTTTCTAGCAGACCAACTTTCTTCAGCAGATCTAAAATGCGCTCCTCCGTTACACCCTCATAGAAAGAGGCAAAAAGCCAAAGCGTCTCCTCTACATTTATGCGCTCAAAAAAATGGGTCTCTTGCAGTGAAAGACCCATCATTTTATAAATGGGTGTTGCATGGGTGTTCCAGCGCATCTCTTCGAACTTTCCCTGCTCTTCACTTGTAAAAACCACATCACCACTATCAGGAGTTTGAATCCCTTCAATAATTTCCACTAGCGTAGTTTTTCCCGCACCATTAGGCCCAAGAATGGCGACAAACTCCCCTGCATAGACTGAAAGATCAACCCCTCTTAGTGCATAAACATCTTTAAAACTCTTACGAATATTAACAGCATTGATTAATTTTCTTTTTTCCATGCTCCGAAGCTTAGACCGAAAGCCTGGCCCTCACAAGCCTTTTTTTTACATTTTATAAAGCTTACGGTATAGGATAATGATGTCGTTGTTTAAAAGTGTAGAGGGAATCATCCTCTCGAAGGTTCCTTGCCGAGAAAAAGATTTGATCGCAAACCTCCTGCTCCGAAGTGGTCATCGCATTGGTGTGCTCTTTTATGGAGGGCGTGTAGGCAAGCAAGCAGCACTCCTAGAAGTAGGGAATATGCTAAAGTTACAAGTTCGCCGTAGCAAAAGCCGCGCCGACGATGGCCTCTACTCGGCCAATGAATGGAGTGTAATTTGGCGCTATCGACATATTCGTAATAACTATCGTGCTTACTACACTCTTTGTTTTTATGTTGAAATCATTAGCAAATTATCAACTGAAGAAAATTTATTTGCCTTTTCTTCTGCTAATAATGAGAGAGATTCTTCCAACGTTACTTCTGCCGATGCAGGAATTTTCCGTGTCTTTAGTAATGCCGTTTTCTATCTTGAAGATGCCACCACAAAAAGCGCCACACCCGATTTTGTTCAAGCACTCACCCTCTTTCTTTGCAAGCTCCTCTACGAAGCAGGCATTGCCCCCTCTAGTCCCAAATCCGAAGCAAGCGGTGAAAACACTTACCGCATTTTAACTAGAGTAAAAGATTTAAAATATAGTGACTACCGACTACTCGACTACGAAAATACCACTGGTGCCTTCTATGAACTTTATAACTATCTCTGTCACCACTGTCATTGGCATAAACACTCCATCAAAAGCTTTGCCCTGATTGATCAAGACATCTTGCAATAAGATCTTCTACAAAAGAAGTGTACTTATTTTTAATGAAAGCATATACTCCTTGGACTATGAAAAGATTGCTCCGCTACCTCTATCCCTATGTGCGCCCCTATTGGAAGTTGGCGCTAATTGCGCTCTTTCTCTCGCTTCCCTTTGCGGGAATCAAGGGTGTGCAAGTGTGGCTGGTTAAACACGTTGTCAACACGCTCACTCCTCATGCCAATTTTATGGAGGCCTTTAAGTTAGCAATGGCCCTGCTCGGTCTCGCAATTTTAAATTATCCTTGCCGCTTTTTTCATTTCTATCTGATGAGGTATGTGATCGACCTAGCTGCCTGCTTGATGAGAAACGATATCTACAAAAAATTGCAGCGACTACCACTCTCCTTCTTTGTCAGCAATAAATCGGGTGCACTCATCTCCAATATTTTAAACGATACTCGCCTCTTGGCCGATGGACTTAAAAGTGCGATCGATATTGTTCGCGAACCACTGACCGCCATGGTGATGTTCGGCATGGCCCTCTATAGCGACTGGCATTTGACCCTGGTGATTCTCATTGTGGCACCACTATTTATCCTCATTTTTGTCAAGAGTGGGCGCAAAGTTCGCGGCAATCAAGAGGAGGTGCAAGAGCAGCTGGCACACATGACTCATGCAATATCAGAGGGAATTGGTGGGCAAAAAATTAGCAAGGCCTTTAACCTACAAGATTACATTCGTAATCGCTTTCAAAAAGTACAGGAGCGCTTCTTTCGTTTTCAGATGAAGACGGCAGCAGTGGAGGAGAATGCTCATCCACTGGTTGAACTGGTGGGTGCACTCGCTTTTGCAGGGGTCATCTTATACGCTCAACATCGCATCAGTATTGGTGCTATTACCCCTGGAGATTTTTTTAGTTTTGTCACCGCTTTGGCCCTGATGATGGATCCACTCCGAAAATATAGCCAGGCCAACGTTCGTATCAACCAAGCACGCGCCGCTGGTGAGCGCCTCTTTGAAATTCTCGCCCTCCCCGAAGAGCAGGATGAGGGAACAATTGAACTTAAAGAGTTTAAAGATAAGATTGAGTTTGATCGAGTCACCTTTCGCTACAAAGAGGGAGAGGCAGAGATTGTACGCAACCTTTCACTTACCATTCGTAAAGGTGAGCGCGTAGGCATTGTCGGTCTTTCAGGTGCTGGCAAATCCACCATTATCAACTTACTCCTCCGCCTCTATCGTGTACGCACAGCTTGTGGAGAAGGAGAGATTCGCATCGATGGCATCAATATCGAAAAGTACACTTTACAAAGTTTACGTCAAGTCTTTGGACTCGTAAGCCAAGACCTCTTTTTATTTCACGATACTGTCCAAGAAAATATTTGTGTTGGGCACACCTATACCACTGCTGATATCAGTCGTGCACTTACGATTGCTGGAGCAAAAGATTTTGTTGAGCAACTTCCTCTAGGAATCGCCACCATGATTGGCGATCGCGGCACTCGCCTCTCTGGGGGACAATGCCAGCGCCTTACCATTGCTCGTGCGGTTCTTCGTAATCCCGCCATTCTTCTCTTTGATGAGGCCACCTCTGCTCTGGATAACGCCTCTGAAAAAGAGGTGCAGGCGGCACTCGATCGCTGGTCTAGCGCTGCAGATACCACGGCGGCAAAAACGGTCATTGCTGTGGCCCATCGTTTAACCACCATCCAAAACTACGATCAAATTGTGGTGATGAGGGATGGCGAAGTGATTGAGCAAGGCAAACACGATGAGTTGATGGGTGCTAGCGGTGAATACTATAAATTATATGATCTCAGCATGCGAGGAAGATCAAGTTGACAAACAACCTCATACAAGTGAAAAAATAGTATAAACAGGAGATCACTGGTATGAAAATGAAAGCACTAGTAAAAAAATCACGAGAAAGAGGACTCTGGTTGGAAGAGGTTCCAGTACCAACCATTAGCGATACAGAAGTACTGATAAAAATCAAGAAGACCGCTATCTGCGGAACCGATATCCACATTTATGAATGGGATGAGTGGGCACAAAAAACCATTCCTGTTCCCATGCACGTTGGCCACGAATTTGTAGGAGAGATTTGTGAGATTGGTGGTTCCTCGGACAAACGCCATGGACTCAAAGTTGGTATGCGCGTTTCTGGAGAAGGCCACATTGTATGTGGACACTGTCGTAATTGCCGAGCAGGCTCTCGTCACCTCTGTATTAACACCAAAGGGATTGGGGTGCATCTGCCGGGTTCCTTTGCCGAATATTTGGCATTACCAGCAGAAAATGTTTTCCCCATTCCCGATGACATCAGTGATGATGAGGCCTCGATCCTTGATCCCTTTGGCAATGCTGTTCATACCACGCTCTCTTACGACCTGATTGGCGAAGATGTGCTGATCACTGGTGCTGGCCCCATTGGTATTTTGGCCGGTGCGGTCGCCAAACATGTGGGGGCCCGTAAAGTAGTTATCACTGATATGAATGAGTATCGCCTTGAGCTTGCTCGCAAGATGGGTATCGAGCATGTGATCAACATCAAAAATAAAAACCTCAAAGAGGTGATGAAAGATCTGCATATGAGTGAAGGTTTTGATGTTGGACTAGAAATGTCGGGTTCCCCTGTGGCCCTAGAAGGAATGCTAGAAGTAATGAGGATGGGCGGAAAGATCGCTCTTCTCGGGATCCTCCCTAATGGAGCGCAAGTCTCCTGGCAGCACATTATCTGGAAAGGCCTCTTCTTGAAAGGCATTTACGGCCGAGAGATGTATGAGACATGGTACAAAATGGTGGCCATGCTACAATCGGGACTTAATATTGATCCCATCTTCACTCATCGTTTTCCAATTGAGCGTTTTAAAGAAGGATTTGAAATAATGTCTCAAGGACAATCGGGCAAAGTTATTTTAGAATGGAAGTAATGGAGGAGGTAAAACAAACATGAGTTACAAGAAAGTAAAAGAAATCTATTCGCAAACAATCAAAGAGATTAAAGAAGCAGGTCTTTATAAAGACGAACGCATCATCTGTTCTCCTCAAGGAGGCAGAGTAAAAGTACGCTTTCCTGCAGAGGCACCGATACGAGAGATCATCAACTTGTGCTCTAACAATTACCTTGGACTTTCCAGTCACCAAGAGGTGATCAAGGCCGCTCACGAAGGACTTGATGCCCGTGGGATGGGACTCTCTTCAGTGCGCTTTATTTGTGGTACTCAAGATATCCATAGAGAGCTTGAGCACAAGATCAGCTCCTTTCTTAATATGGAAGATGCCATTCTCTTTGGCTCTTGCTTTGATGCTAATGGTGCTCTCTTTGAAGGCATTTTAAATGCGGAAGATGCTATCTTTTCTGATCGCTTGGTTCACGCTTCCATTATCGATGGTGTCCGCCTTTGCAAGGCCCATCGCTTCGTTTTTGAACACTCCGACTTAAAAGATCTCGAGAGTAAACTGATCAGCAGTCAAAAAGAACATAAGTTTAGAATTAAGCTCATTATCACCGATGGCGTTTTCTCCATGGATGGTGATATGGCCCGCTTAGATGAGTTAGCAGCTATTGCTGAAAAATACGATTGCCTACTCGCTGTTGATGACTCTCATGCTACTGGCTTTATTGGCCGCAATGGTAGGGGTGTGCACGAACATTATGGAGTGATGGATAAGGTTGATATTATTACCACAACCTTTGGCAAGGCCTTGGGTGGCGCCTCTGGTGGATGTATCGCTGCTAAAAAAGAGATCATTGAACTCTTAAAACAGCGAGCACGTCCCTACTTATTTAGTAATACACTCATGCCTGCCGTAGTGAATGCCACCATCCGTGTCATTGATCTTTTAAGCAGCAGTACAGAACGCAAAGACAAACTAGAGGAGCTCACGACCTACTGGAGATCCTCTCTGCAAAAAGCAGGTTTTGAATTAAAACCAGGGAACACCCCGATTATCCCTATCATGCTTTACGATGCAAAGCTAGCACAGGCCTTTAGCCAAGAACTTTTTAATGAAGGGATCTATGCTGTGGGATTTTTCTATCCAGTCGTCCCACAAGGGCAAGCACGTATTCGCACACAAATCTCAGCAGCGCTTGACCGTCGTGATCTAGAATTTGCAGTCGAGGTATTTACAAAGATTGGGAAAAAACTTGGTGTACTGAAAAATGGCCAATAAAGACCTCTTCGGGCCTGTTAAATTGAAAACGCAACTAACTCTCGTTCAATCTTCTGCTTTCCTCTTACCTCAACGCTTTTAACAACAAATTTTAGTGGGTTATTTTTAGTAATCCATTGATGAGTGATACTCTCTACATTTTCTCCAGAAATATTCATCACGATTTTTGTTTTAATATACTGACAAAGAAAGCTACCGGCCTTTACCTTAATCTCTTCATCTCGCATCTCCAAGATAGTGGCATCGATGGCCACAATATTGCTAATCGGAGCAAGTGCTCCTGCTCCCCGTGCGAAGCTCTTTTTACAACTATTAATAAAATGCTCTTTGTTTATTTTATAAGCTCTATCATTGCGACTCATGGAAATTGCTTCCTCATTAGAATCAACCACGGTTTCCGACTCTGTAAACTTACTTACCTCTGGTGGAACTGATCCTACAATCGTTCCACCAGGAATAGTACTCGTATGCTCAAGCGTTCGCGTAATCTCATACTTTTTTGTAAGACCTTTGGGATTTAAAGTTACCTCATTTTTCCAAAGCTTGTTGCATTCGGCCTCTGCATCCACCTCTGTAGGCCTTACTGCGGAAATATTGGAGTCTGAATCTCCCGCTGCCGGTGCAGGAGTATTTCCATCATTATCCCCACAACTTGTCAGCGTAGAGAGAAAAACAATGATTAGTGCGATAGCACCAAAGAATGAAAGAATTGTATTTTTATTGATGTTCATAAAAAATCCCCTTTTCTCGCTTATCATTTACGAATACGCGCTTAAAAGGTGATCTTTTACATTATTTAAAGGAGCTTGTATAGGAGGCGAGCGAAATCATTGGCAGCAACATATATTGAATCGCTTTTCGTAACATGGGATGTTTTCTTAGAAAGCGGCCAACCTTGCTAGCAGGACCTGGTGAGTGACGATAGTAACTTTTTACTACAGAGCGACCTACATCACTGGTAGACAAATATTTGTTACGAAAATGACGCAAAATCCGCACCTCACGCGCCCAAGGTGTTCCATAGATAGCAGTTGCAAAAAAGCAGCCTTCAACCACGGTAGAACTCTCTTTAATCGTCAGTGAAGCAAGGGGTGTTGAGGAGGATGTGGTTCTAGTGGTGGTTGTGTTTGTACCACGATTATTGGTTGTCGTCGTTGTCGTTGTGTCCACCACTGTGCTGGTATAGCTGGCCCCCTGCGCGGCCATATTATTTAAGGTTAACCTATTATCAGCAGAGGTGGTGGCATTATCACTAGATACCCCTAACACATGCCCATTATACGATTTTTCCGGATTGGAAAAGTAGTAAAGCCTTGTCCCAAGATAGCTCATCACTGTTCCATAAGTTCCCGTGTAATAACCATAGGAGTAACTATAGGCCCCCGATCCACTGGCATTCGCACGATCGTGATGAGCACCCCAATTGTGTCCCAACTCATGGGTAAACGTCAGCATAAAAGAGGAGTAGTTGAGAATTGCAATGGTTGAAAAAGCATAAGGAGCATTATAAGCAACACTCCCTGGTGTTAAAAGCCACCCTAATCCTGCATAGGGACCGCCAATATAGTCGGTCCAAAAACTCACAAAGTCAGCACCAACTTGAGTTCTAATCGTATGAATTTCATCTAAATAACCATCGCTAGTACCTGTAATCCTATTAAGATCGGTACTCAAATTTCCAGTCTCCTCGTAGGCCACCTGTTGCGCTTGCACAATCCTTATCGAATAATTTACACTAGCATTACTTAAGGCCAAGTTCGCCCCATCTTCAGCACTTTGAATGATCAGATCAATTCCACCCATAGCAGAAGCGCCTGTATTCACCGCTGTGGTGTAAACCACCAAAACATCAATCAGTGAACCATCATCGTCTGCCTTGGCATAAATGAGATCTTGATTTTGATTTTGATTTTGATGAGTGCCCTCCTCTGGCACCCTTTTCACTTTTTGCAAATTTTGGTAGTGGGGCGGATAAAGAGCATCATCCTTTTGGATTGTTAAATCACCAGCGACTTCTGCAAGCGAGTAGTTGATGGGAAAATCACGATTTTGCCCAGAATTTCCTAGAATTGTACGAATGATAAAATTCCGATTGTCATACTTAACATAAGAGTAGGCACGACCATCAATCACCGTAATAATAATATTCTCTACCGATCTGCCATCGAAAAATCCATACCAAGTAAAATTGGTCGGACTACGCCATACCACCTTCATCGTCCATACCAACACCCGCAAATCACCCGTAAGATTAAGCATGAAACTTTCTTGATTGGGGTCGGTGAGCAATTCAAAATTAATATCGATGGTACGCTCTCCCAATAACCGCATGCCTGTACTAGCAGGTGGGGCCGGCAGGGGAAAAGGTACATCACTTACGCTACTATTTACTGGTCTACTATTGTCTATGAATAGATTTTCAATGGCATCGTCTGCCTTAACCGTAGTAAGTACAAATAAAAATAAAAAAATTGTTACTATTGTAGTAATTGCTTTCATTCCATTCCCTCCCTAGAAAAAATGAAAGCATAGAAAATTTTTCTTTTCTAGAAATTTCTAGCGATTTTTGAAGCGCGCCTCTAATTCAGCAAGTTTTTGCTGAAATTCCTCTTCTCTTATGACCAACTGATTTGATTCTTCATCAAATACAGCATAAAAAGAGTGCAACTCTTTTTCGATCTCTCCATGACGAATGCTTAATTTTGCAATTTTTGCTCCACCTTGATCACTAGGATTCATTAATTCTGCATTGATCTCTTTTTGTTCCTCTTCTAAAGCAATAATCTTTTGCTCCAACTTTTCCACTCGCTCACGAAGTGGAACTAGAATTGCAGAGCGCTCCTTGATAATTTGTTGTCTTATGAATTTATAGGTTTTGCTATCAAGCAACTCCTCACCGTTCTCGCTACCACTACCACTACCACTACTATTGCCGCCCTCTTTTTGCTCCCCCTCCTTCTCCTCTTCATCATACCCACCCTTTTCCAAGAACTCCTCGTAAGTGCCATCAAAAAATTCCACTCCATTTTTTTGAAAAACAATGAGTTTATTAGGAAGACGCCTTAAGAGTAATTCGTTGTGAGTGACAATTAAAACTGTACCAGGGAAATCATCCAGTCCATTTAAGAGTGCCTCACTCGATTCCATATCTAAATGGTTGGTGGGCTCATCAAGAAACAAGAGATTACAAGGAGTGGCCAAAATTTTCCCAAGTAACACCCGTGATTTCTCACCTCCGGAGAGAACCGCTATCTTCTTTTTAGCATCATCCCCCGAAAACATCATGGTTCCACAAATACCCCGCACCTGGGTGTAGGCCATCCCGGGATTGGACTGGCGGATCTCTTCCTCTATTGAAAGTTGTGGTAATAAGCTATCGCGGTTGGTTTGTTCAAAATAAGCAAGCTTAGCATTAGTATGCAGCTCAATTGATCCACTATCTGCACTCATCTTGCCTGCCAGTAAATTTAAAAGTGTAGTTTTCCCTTTTCCATTTTTTCCAATAATTGCTACTCGATCCTCGTGTCCAATATAAAAGGAGACATTTTGAATCAGTGGTAGCTGCACACCACGCTTATCCTTGTCATAGCAAAAGCTGAGAGACTTTACCTGCAAAGGCAACTTCCCTGTAAAAGGAGCATAGGTGAATGAAAAATCGAGATCGTGTAGCTTTTCTAACTTATCTTTTACATCTATTTTTGAAAGCATTTTTAATCGTGATTGAGCCAAAGCCCCTTGTCTTGCCTTGGCCCTAAACTTATTAACAAACTCCTCGATCTCACTGACTCGCTTCTCCTCATTAACTCGAGTTTTTTCATAAATCTCTTCTTCTTGCGCAATCTTCGCAAAATAGTCGGCGGTTTTTCCTGGGATTTTGCGAACACGCTTGCGATGAATTCCCAAAATATGTGTTACCACCGAATCCATAAAACCACGATCGTGAGTGATCAGCATCACCTCACTTTGCCAACTTCGTAAGAAAGAGGCAAGCCAGCGCAAAGAGAGAATATCTAAATAGTTGGTTGGCTCATCTAAAAGCAGTAATTTTGCATCGGAGACCAAAAGTTTTGCTAGATTCAAACGAACCTGATAACCACCAGAAAGTGTACGCGGGTCTTTTGCAAAATCCTCTTTAGTAAACCCCAGTCCAGAGAGCACTTTTTCCACCTTGTAGCTTGCATCTCGCTCTCCTTCTGGAAGCCCTAAGCACCCTTCTTCTACGACACTCTTTTCACTGATGGAGATCTTTTGCGAAAGATAACCTATGGAGTAGTTTTTAGAGGTAACGATTTTTCCTTGATCGCTAAGCTCTTCACCTATGAGAGTACGAAAGAGTGTGGTTTTGCCATGGCCATTGCGACCGACCAGTCCTATGCGTTCACCATCATTAATTGCAAAGTTTACATTTTCAAAAATTAAATTAGAACCAAAAGATTTCGCTAAATCAAAAGCTTGTAACATTGTTAATCTCGTATTTTGGGTTTAATCCAACACTCACCCATTTCATCTCTAGTAATAATAAAGGCGTTATCGGTATGATAAATTTCTTGTAAATTTTTTTCAGTAATTGCACTATCGCTTAAAACCTGCCCATGCTTTAACAACATCACCCCATCCATCGCTCCTAAAATATTCAAGTCGTGAATGGCCATAACAATGGTTAGTCCCACAGAGAGCTGCAGCTGCTTTAGAATCTTTAGCAATTCTATCTGATATTTAATGTCTAAGTTACTAAGCGGTTCATCTAGTAACAAAATTTTAGTCCCTTTAATTAAAAACATCGCGAGAAATGCACGCCTAATCTCACCACCACTTAATTCACAAATCGCACGCTTGCGTTTATGCTCTAGCCCCACACGCCTTAAGACCAAATCAAAATCATACTTCCCCTGCTGCACTCCCATCTCTAAAATCTCTTCCACCGTAAAGGGCAGAGTTTGATCAATATATTGAGGAAAATAACTTACAACTTGAGAAAGCTCTTTGGCGCTATAACCTTTTATAGTATTCCCCCAAACCTCAATCTGCCCACTTTTTGGCAATAAAATCCCTGATAGCATTTTAAGTAGTGTCGATTTTCCTGAGCCATTGGCCCCTAAAAGTCCAATCAACTTACCGGCCGCAATCTCTCCACTGAAATCACCAATGGCGCCATCACTCTTGTGATAGCAATAGCTTAAATGTTCAAAGCGAAGAGCAAGCTGTGGCTGACTATTGCCGGAGCACATTTTCTCTCCTTAATAGGTATAAAAAATAGGGGGCGCCTAAAAGTGCCGTCACTACGCCCACAGGAATTTCCGTTGGATGCAGAAGTGTCCGTGCCAGCATATCGGAAAAGACCAAGAATACTCCTCCTAAGAGGGTGACAATCGGCAGTAACCGCTCATGACTAGCACCAACAAAACTCCTGGCCACATGAGGAGTAATTAACCCCACAAAACCCACAATCCCCACAAGAGAGACTGCGGCCGCTGTCATCAAGGACATGGCCACAAATAGCAGCACACGCTCTCGGTGAACTGCAAATCCCAGGGTGATGGCCAACTCATCTCCAAGCATCAGAGCATTCACTGCCTTTGCTCTCACCATTGCTATCACAACTCCGATCACGATAAACACCAGTGCATAGGGAATAAGCGACCAATCCACCATAGTAAGATCTCCCGAAAGCCAAGCGATCGCTCCTCTAAGCCCCTCTGGAGAGAAGATATTTAAGATAAAGGTAAGTAGTGCCTGTAAAAAAAAGCTTATTCCTAATCCAGAGAGCAGCAAGCGTAGTGGCCAAAAGGTTCCTCGTTGCCATCCCCACACGAGTGTTGCCACTGTCACCAGCAAGGCGCCGATAAAAGCAAAGAGCGGAACAGTGAAAAGACCAAAAAGAGAACTCCCAAGATAAATCGCCAGCACTGCAAAGAGTGCCGAACCACTGGAGATCCCAAGAATAAAGGGATCTGCTAAAGGGTTGCGAAGAATGCTTTGTAAAATAGTCCCTGCAGTAGCAAGAGCGGCACCTACCAAAAAGGCAACAAAAACTCGTGGAGCACGGAGGGAATAAAAGATTTGAGCATCATCACTACTCATCTGCCATGGCAAAATAATAGAGGGGCAACAAAAAAGTGCTGCCACCACCACTACGATGGCAAACAACAAAAAAATCACGATGAGTTTTGGCCTAAACATTTTCCTAGCTCCGAAATTCCTTCAATCACTCGAGGCCCTGCTCGATAAAGGCGATCACTCACAAAAAAGATCTTTCCTTGCTTTGCCGCCTTGGTAGCTTTTAATTTCTCTCTTAGTACACTTTCCTCTGCGATGGAAAAGCTATGCCCCTTCCCTATAAAGATATAATCGGGGTTTTCACGCAAGATCGCTTCTAAAGAAAAACGAGGATATGAAGAAAGCGACGATTCTGCAATGTTTTTTAAATGAGTCAATTTTAAAGCATCATCAATAATAGTACCTTTTCCTGCAGCAATGAGTGGACTATGCCAGATCAAAAAAATTGCTTTTTTTGCGTCTACATTCCCCTGCCTCTTCCTCTTCGCACTTTCTTCCTTGATCCCTTTAAGATCGCTCTCCATTTTCTTGGTAAGTTCCAAGGCATTGGCAGTAATTTTTTCACTCTGAAAAACTTTTGCCATCTTCAAAATCTCTTCACTGAGGGCCGCAACTCTGGTTGCACGAAAAACATGCATCTTGATTTTAAGTGATTTCAGTTTATTTGCAATCTCCTTGGGATTGCCATCACTATTTACCAACACAACATGAGGTTTTAACCGCACCATTGCCTCAAGTGAAGGTGTGGCCATTCCACCAACCTTCTCTTTCTTCTTCGCCGCCTCAGGGTAATCGCAAAAGTCAGTTACTCCCACCAGCATCTCTTCTGCTCCAATAGCATAAGCAATCTCTGTTAAATTGGGGGCCAGTGAAACGACGCGAAGATTATCTCGATCCTTACCTTTTTCCTTACCTTTATCTTTGGCATAAACGGCCCCTTGATAGAATAGGAGGGGAGAAGCAAGCAATAAGAGAAGGAGAAGCCATTTCTTGAGCAACATCGTGGAGTTTTCCTTGCGACTTTACGCGGAAAAGTGGAAAATCCTTTTTCTGTAAAAATTCGCTGGTTTTGTGTAATTTTCTGTTTCTTTTTACGAATAAGAGTTCTATTAAGTTATATGTGAAAATAATTCTGATTTTTATGAGCTTTAATAGTTTTTACATTTTTTAAGATCAGTATTTTAAAACCTGCTTTGGTAAAACTCAAAAGGAAGCATGGATGTTATCACTCAACGTGGCCCAAAATGTTCTTAGCTCCGCTCTTGATAAGGGAGCAACGTTTGCTGATATCTTTGTGGAAAAAAATCGCTCGCTCCTCATAAAAACATTAAATGGCAAAGTCGATAAGTTAGAGACTGGTACCGATTTTGGTATTGGAGTACGCCTCATCTTTGGGACTAAGGTTCTCTATGGGATCACTAACTCTTGTGAAGAGCATGAGCTGCTAACCTTGGTAAACTCCATTGCCCTCTTTGAAAAGGCGTCTGTTTGCAATAAACCACAACAAAGGGGCATTCCCCCGATCCCCACCATCACCCGGGCCCTAAACCAACACCCAAGCAGTGGTGGACTCGATTCTCATAAAAGTGAACACTCCTATGATTATAAAATAGAGCGCTTATTACAAATGGATCAAACTGTTCAAAAAGCGCACTCCCGTATCTCCCAGGCACAAGCGCAGCTGCTTCAGCGTCTGCAAAATGTGGCCATCTTTAACAGTGAAGGACTGGCAATCTCCGATGAACGACACTACACACGCCTCACGGCCTTTGCGGTTGCCTCCGATGGAAAAGAGCAAACAGTGGCCAGTAAAAGTTTGGGAGCATTGGATGGTTTTGATTACACTAATCACATATCACTCGATGCCCTCGGAGAAGAGGCCGCTCGCAAAGCAGTAACCATCTTAAATGCCAAACTTTGTCCAGCAGAAAAAATGCCTGTCATTCTTGGCAATGGATTTGGAGGAGTGATTTTTCACGAAGCGTGTGGACACCTACTAGAGTCTGCCGCTGTGGAAAAGCAGGCCTCTATCTTTACAGATAAGATGGATAACATAATCGCCTCTCCGATAATTAATGCCATCGATGATGGAACCATCAAAAATGCATGGGGCTCGATCAATATCGATGATGAAGGGATGGCCAGTTCACGGCTCGAACTCATCCGCGAAGGCAAATTAGTGAACTTTATGATGGATCTCGTGGGCCACTTAAAAACAGGATACGCTCGCACTGGTTCTGCTCGTAGAGAAAGTTATCGCTTTCCTCCAGCAGCAAGAATGCGCAATACTTTTATCGCTCCCGGATCACACTCCTTTGAAGAGATGATCACCTCCATCGACTATGGGCTTTGGGCCAAAAACTTTGGTGGTGGCTCCGTACAACCGGGCACTGGTGATTTTAATTTTGTTGTAGAAGAGGGCCACCTTATTCGCAATGGAAAAATTGCAGAGGCCGTGAAAGGCGCAACCTTAATCGGCAATGGAGCAGAAGTTTTAAAGAATATCAGCATGGTTGGTTGTGATCTTGATAGCGGTGTAGGGATATGTGGAAGTGTTAGTGGATCTGTACCCGTAACCGTAGGCCAGCCAAGTCTTAAGGTAGATGCCATTGTTGTAGGTGGACGAGGATAAAGAAATGAAAACTGAACTTTGTGAACATATTCTAAAGCGAGCTAAAGATAAAGAGACTACTGGATGTGAACTTTTATGGCGAAGAGATGAATCCATTGCAATGAAGAGCGCTGGTGAAGGAAAAATAAATAGCGTCACGCACTCCAATCGTGCTGTCGTCGGCGTAAGAATTATTAAAGATCACCGTGTGGGAATCAGTTACAGTGAGGCCATGGATGTAGAATCTCTTGATTGCATGCTGGATGAAGCAATTAATAACTCTCGGTTTTTAGATTCTAAAGAGTATGAAGTCATCGATGTAGGTAGCGATAGCGGTGGGATTAACTCCTTTGGGTTGATGAATTTTTCAGAGCTAAACAATGATGAACTCTTTGCCAAAGAGAGCGAGTGGGACAATCAAGAAGCACTCTTACAAAAAATGCAAGAGATGACGCTTTTTATGGAGAGTGAAATACGTGCTCGCAGCGCCTTGGTCTCCTCGATTCCTTACAATAGTGTAAATAAAGTGATTAGCGAATTTGTAGTAGCAAACTCTCTTGGAATTCACCGTCAGAGCAGAAGAAAATTTTATACGGCACATACTGGTGCAGTTCTGAAACGCAGCAACACTATTGCTGGTTTTTGGGAAAACCACTTAAGTCGCCGCTTGCGCGATGTAGATCTTGAATACTGTCTCAAACAATCTCTACAAAGAGCTAACGATATTTTAGATGCCAGGCCCATTCCCACTGGAAACTATCAGGTGGTTTTCTCCCCAGAAACGCTAGGAACATTGTTTGACTGTTTTTCTATCATCTTTTCTTCCAAAGCATCACTAGAAGGACATAACCCTTTTAAAGATAAGTTGGGTACCTCTGTGGCCAATCAAGAGCTAACTATTAGCGATCGTCCACTCTATCCGGCAGGACTTGCTTATTCCCTCTTTGATGATGAAGGAATGATGAGAAAAGATATGCCTTTGATCGAACGAGGGATACTTAAGAATTTTTATTTTAACAGTGCTACCGCACGCTACTTCAAAAGTAAAAATAATGGCTTTGCTAGACGCTCTCCACGGGGAGCTCTCGACGTATCCGGGCAACAGCAATACATCTCTCCCGGAAGAGAAAACAATAGTAATCTTTTAAATGATTGTTTTTATATTATTAAATTAGAAGGCATTCACGCAGGAGCAAATCCCGTTTCAGGAGAATTTTCCTTTCCTGCACAAGGATACCTTTATAATAGCAGAGGTGAAGTCACACAAAGTGTTCGCAGCGTTACCGTTGCAGGAAATTTTTATCAAATGCTTTCGCAAATTGAGGCCATTGGCAATCAAGTAGAAAGGAGTTCTACTGGAGATTTTTTTGCTCCGAAAATTCGCTTCAAAGGACTCAAAATAGGGAGTGATACAAAAAATTAATTTTTTTAACTAAAAATATTAAACGAAATATTTATACCGATTTAACGAGGTTTGCTCTATGGAAAATTATGAAAACATTGTCTCTTTAAGAAGTCCGCATCGGGAAAATATCCCTGGAAGCAGCAGCAACAGCAACAGCAGTAATGCAACCAGTGCGCCCACATTGAGTAACAAAGGTAAATTAGTACGACCTGAAAATTGTGCTAATTGCCCCGCTCTTGACAGCAGCATCTTTTGCGATCCCACACTTCAAAAGATGTTAAATGTTGGAGACCATCGCGTGGTGAACGTCTATAAAAAAGGGCAGACACTCTTTGTGCAAGGAAATCCTCCTTATGGTCTTTACTGCATCAGCTCTGGAAAAATTAAAATCTCCAACGTTGGCCCTGATGGTAAAGAGTCTATCGTAAGAATTGCCATTGCTGGAGATATTCTAGGACATCGTAGTTTATTTACCGGTCAACACTACATGGGCACGGCCACTGCGCTTGAAGACTCTGTGGTTTGTTTTATCGATAAAAAATTTATGGAGAGCTTAATCCAACAAGAGCCAAAAATTGCCTTTAACATTATCATGAAGATGGGACGTGACCTGGGAAGAGCAGAAAAGATGGTTGCATCCTTCTCTCAAAAGAATGTGCCCGAGCGTCTGGCCGAACTGCTTTTAAATCTCCGACTGGCCTATGGTGTTCCTGATCAAGGCCGTTGGCGCTTGGATATTAAATTAACGAGAGAAGAGATGGCATCAATGATCGGTACCGCAAGTGAAACGTTGATTCGTTTTCTTTCAGAATTTAAAGATCAAGGGCTTATTGAGCAGATTGGAAAAACTATTTACCTTGTCAACCTTAAGGGGTTAATGGATTTAGGTCATCTCACCGATGACCATCTTTGGTATTAGGATTTTTGCATGATTCACTATGTTCGCTTGCATCAACGACAACAAAAATATTTTGCTGACTATGGCGACTTAGTTACCTTCCCACACACCTCAATCCTCTATTATGAAGGACACGTCCCTTTGGCCGGATACTTAATAGTAAAAGGATCCATCCTTTTACTAAGGAGAGGAAAAATTGTCGCGGAGGTTGGGCCTGGCAACCTTTTGGGAGCAAGTGAATTCAACAGACGTCAACCCTCTCCTCTTCGTGCTATAGTGACGGCCAATGGCCAACTGATCATCTTAGGTTACTCCGCAATGAAAGAGATTCACTCTTGCCCGGAAGGAGTGCGCATGCTTCATGAAATTTTTGGGGAACACAATTGGTACTGGAATAATAACAAGAAGAAGGATAAAAAGGAGATGCAAAATCCCCCAAACACTACCAATAGTAACGAGGATAACCATTTATGCTAGATTTTAGTTTTCAAAATCCCACCAAAATTATCTTTGGTAGGGGTAAAATCGCTCGCTTAAGCAAAGAGATTTTAAAGAACAAAAAAATCTTGCTCACCTATGGTGGTGGCAGCATCAAAAACAATGGTGTTTACGATCAAGTTCACACCGCACTCAGTGGTTACAAAGTGTTTGAGTTTGGGGGCATTGAACCCAATCCTAGCTTTGAAACGCTCATGAACGCTGTTGAACTTGCTCGCACTGAAAAGGTGGATTATATTCTTGCAGTTGGCGGCGGCTCAGTCATTGATGGTTCAAAATTTATTGCGGCCGCAATCCATTTTGAAGGAGACCCTTGGGATATTTTGGCAAAACATGCAGGACTACAAAAAGTTGTCCCACTAGCGACTGTTCTTACTTTACCTGCCACCGGATCGGAAATGAATAGTGGCGCAGTAGTAAGCCGAAAAAGCACTCAAGAAAAGCTTGCCTTTCACTCTCCGCTAATTTTTCCACAATTCTCCATTCTCGATCCAACCACCACTTTTACCTTACCTCTCAGGCAAACCACCAATGGTATCGTCGATGCTTTTGTTCACGTCATGGAACAGTACCTCACCTATCCAGTAGATGCTCCTCTGCAAGATCGCTTCTCCGAGGGCATCTTGCAAACACTGATCGAGGAGGGACCAAAGGCGCTGACAACTCCTCACGATTACAATGTTCGTGCTAACATCATGTGGAGTGCAACCCTGGCCTTAAACCACTTGCTCAGCATGGGTGTTCCTGGGGATTGGACCACGCATATGATTGGGCATGAAATCACTGCAGAGTATGGACTAGACCATGCACAAACACTTGCAATCGTCTTACCCTCTGTTATGTATGTAAAGCGCGATGAAAAACAAGAAAAAATTATTCAATATGCAAAACGCGTTTGGAATATTGGCCCTGCTGATGCTCGCGAGGCCCTCTTAAAACTACATCCAGAGGATGCTGATAGCGAAACCGCTATCACTAACAAAATTATCGAACTGGCCATTGCTAAGACCCGTCAATTTTTTGAAAGTCTAGGGGCCAAAACCAACCTCTCTGATTATGGAATTGATAGCAACTCCGTCTCCATCCTACTCGGTCGTCTCGAACAGCATGGCATGGTTAAACTTGGCGAGAAAGGGAGCGTAACGCTAGCAACCAGCAAAGAGATCCTTGAGAATTGCCTCTGATGATTTACTTCGATCACGCAGCGTCCACTCCACTCCATCCTCTCGTCTATGCATCTCTAAAAGAGTCGCTCTTAAACGATTTCGCCAATCCCTCTGCTCCCCATGCCCTGGGACGTGCACTGGCCAAACGTATTGATAACGCCCGTCTGCAACTACTGCAATCGCTAAAGGCCGATTCTAAGCAATATATGGTGATCTTTACTGCCTCGGCAACCGAATCCAACAATCTGCTCATTCATAGTGCTACAAATAGCAGTTGCATCTACTCCAATGCCGATCACCCTAGCATGGTTGTTCCTGCATCCAAGACAAAGAAGGGAGGCGAATCACATTCGGTTCACCATCTGCTTACCCATGTAAACAACACCAGCGGGCTCATCCTCCCAATTGAAGAAATTTCTGCAAAATTAAAGCAGGATAATCCTAGTTGTTTTATTCACGTCGATGCCGCCCAATCTTTTAAAAAATTTCCAATCTCCCTTACCAGTGGAACTATCGACTCCCTCACACTATCCGCACATAAATGTGGTGGTCCCAAAGGGGTGGCCGCACTTATTATCAAACAGAATCAAAAACAAAAATTGCTCCCACTCTTTTTTGGAGGCGACCACGAGGGGGGCCTTCGGCCTTCGACCCTCAATACCCCGCTGATTCTCGCCTGGGAAAAGATCTTTTCTCTTGCGCTTCCCGATGTATCTCCTATTGCCAGCATCAACCAATTCCTTCGAGAAAAACTCTCTGAAAAAAAAATGCATTTTCATTTTCCCTTTTCTCCAGAAAATCACTCTCCCTATATTCTGCTTCTTGCCACTCCTAAAATTCCTAGCGATATTATTGTTCGCCATCTCGAACAAAAAGAGATCTACCTCTCAAGCGCTGCCGCTTGCTCTTCTAAAATTCGTGGCAATAATCCCACCTTTCATGCTCTGGGTATCGAAGAAAAGTTGCACAAACATATCCTCCGACTCTCTTTTTCTGCGGCAACAACGAACAGTGAAGCCGAAGAGTTTGCACAAACGCTGATCGCTATCGTTGAAGAGTTAAGCAGATTACGATTATAAGTGCTCGTAGAAGTGTCTAGCTGCAAATCTGGAGGAGAAGGAGAAGATATCTTGTGGTAACTCCTCTACTTTCGTGATTTTTGTGGCCTTCTCTGGTGAGATGTCGATGTCAAAAACTTTCCTGGTATTCTCCGCAAAATTTTTATCAAAGACAACCGCATTTAATTCAGTGTCTATATGCTCTGAACGTGGATTTAAATTATAAGAACCAATGGTAGTAAATTCATCATCAATAATCATAAATTTACTATGCATGGTCGTTCCCTTCCGCAAATACACCTCTACACCGGCATCAATTAGCGGTGGAAGGCTTGCAATAATTGGTGCTGCCACCATGGCCTCATCTGCACTCTTATCGGAGTTGGTAAAAAGTCTAACCTTTACCCCTCTCTTCACCGCATCGATTAATGCTTCTTGAATTGGTTTCATCGTCACATAGTAAGCATTCTCAATGTCAATCTGCTTTTCTGCACCGTAGATTGCCTTCAAATACATTCCCAAAATATTGTTATCTCCTTTGGGGCCTGGTAGGTGTGAAATCATTGCAACATCACAAGTGCCATTATCCTCACACCTTTCTGTTGTCACCTTGGCCTCTTCTGTTGGTTTTTGCCCATTCCATAATTTAGCAAAGGCATCGATTGCTAAGCTTGCGGCCGGACCAGCAATCTCCACATCAGTATCTCTCCAGCATCCATAATGATTGGGATCGACCCAATTGCGCCAATCAGGAACTGCTTCATAGGCGTGAGAGTAACAGTTTCCCATGTTCATCCCACCTGTAATAAAACTTTTCCCATCAACAACCATGAGCTTACTATGCATCCCATAGGCACCGTGTACTGGACTTTTCCAAGGGATAAATTGCACACCACTCGCTTTCATCATTTCTATGGTTTCCAAATGTTTATTTCGAGTAAACACATTCCCATCAAGCATGACTTTAACCTCCACACCTTTTCGTGCGGCCGCTGCTAAGTGTGCTGCATATTTTTTTCCCGTCTCATCATTATCAATCGCCCATGCCATAATATAGATCTGCTTTTTAGCACTATCAATGAGTTCATACCTGCGTTTAAACGACTCTGGCCCATCAACTAAAAGTTTTGCTGTATTGCCTTTTACAAAGCAAGCTTGTCCCAAGCTCTCTAGCTCCTGTTTAAATGCTGGACTGCTGATTTTAGTGGCGCTATGGTTTGGTCCAATAAAGATTTTTTCTTTAAACTCTTTATCCAATTGCTCCCAATTTTTTCGCTTCTCTCCATCTGCTAACTCCACATCAAACATATTGATAGCACGATTAGTGACCTCGCCTAACAGCTCTGGCGTCGGTGGGCCTAACAAAGTTGTTTGACTTCCAACAATGCTGACAACAGGAGATACAACAGGACGAAGCAGTCCAATAGAGTTAAGCGCGGAGAGTGTTCCGTAGAGTCCATCACTAAAAAGGTTTTCAAACCAACCTCCCCACGAACCATCGTCATTCGTACTCCCCGGTAGAACATTCGTCTTGTTTGCACCACTCTCAACTGCACCCTCTATGGCCATTACTGGGGCCACTGCCGCTACTGATGACGAAATCAACAGTAACAGCAACATTGATCTTACTTTTCTGATATCCATACCAGTCACCTTCCTTTCCTTTCCTTTCCTTTCCTTTCCTGGAAAAAAATAAATTAACGCTCTGTGCTCCCAAGTCTATTTTCTTTTTTCCTACTCACCAATAAAATTTCTTAACTTTTTTGCTTACTGCTATAAAAACAAAGCATTAACTAAAATTTTCCTCGTATACTTCTGCTTCTTTTCTTTCTTGTTCTCTGTAAATTGCCAACCCTCCTTGGCAATTCACCATAGCAAGCAATGTGATATGTAAAAGCATATTGTCTCTAAGCAATTTTGCAGCTAATGTTTTGAAATGAAAAAGAAGAATGAACTTACCCACTCTATGGCACATTACCTGTTAGCAATCCATCATCTTAAGGAAGATAAGGGATATGCCAGGGCCACTGATATTGCAGCAGCACTAAAGCTCACCAAAGGAAGTGTCTCCCTGGCGCTTCAAGGACTGAAAAAAAAAGGTCTCATAGTCGAAGATGAGAATCGCTTTCTCTCCCTTTCTACAAATGCTCACGATGCTGTTCATGGGATGCTCTCCTCCAAGACGCTCTTCTCAACTTTCCTCTGCGATTTTCTTGGAGTTTCAAAGGGCACTTCACAACTAGACTCCTGCTTAATCGAGCACCTCCTGAGCACAGAGACGCAAATCCGCCTCTTCATCTTTATGAAGCGGATCTACGATTTGGAAGACTCTTCCATCAGAAAAAGACTTGTCCACGGTGAAGTGCAATTCCTTAAAGACTACACAGAGTACCAAGAGTTTCGAAAAGAGCAATAACCGCTTCTATTTTCTTGTTTTCACTTTTAAAAAAGGGCCACCAAATTATGAGCTGTCGAGAGCTACTATTAAATCCAGATGAACTGTCCCTGAAAGGCAGAAACCAAAAAATTTTTGTCGATAAATTACTGTTGCATGTGCGCGCGATTCTTAAAGCTTATCATCCCCATCGCACCACCATTGTTAAAGATCACCATCGCCACATCGTCTCTTCAGAGGCAGACTTTACTGAAGAGACACTTCGTGCTTTCAGCTTTGTTCCAGGACTGCACTCCATTCATCTTGTCAAGAGCTCCCCTCTCGACATCGATGCGGCCTTAGAACTCATCAAGGAGGATCTTCCCTCTCCCTTGCCTTCTAAGCTCAGCTTCAAGGTGAAAACCACTCGTCCCAATAAAGATTTTCCCATGCAAAGTACCGATATCAACCGCTATCTTGGCCACCATCTCTTAAAGGCCTACCCCGAAGTACTAAAGGTTGATGTCCATAATCCCGAGTTACTCATTCATGTCAAAGTCTTACGAAAAAATATTTACGTTGCTACGAAAACCATTAAGTCGGTAGGTGGTCTCCCTGTAAGTTC
Source organism: Oligoflexia bacterium (assembly GCA_015231955.1). Classification (GTDB taxonomy): domain Bacteria; phylum Bdellovibrionota; class Bacteriovoracia; order Bacteriovoracales; family Bacteriovoracaceae; genus JADGAN01. The sequence goes on from JADGAN010000013.1 coordinate 64,968, forward strand.
CTGTGGCCATGCACTCACTCTGCTCTCAGGAGGCTTCGATTCTCCCGCCGCAAGCTACCTGATGTTTCGTCGAGGTATCGCACAGACCTACCTCTTTTTTCACTCCTATCCCTTTGTAGGCGAAGAGGTTTACCAAAAGGTGCTTTCGCTTGTGCGCATTCTTACTCGCTATCAACCCCGCACCCTTCTCTATGTGATTCCCTTCGGTGAAATTCAAAAAGCGATTGCCCGCGACTGCAAACCCGCTTATCGCACACTGTTCTTTCGCCACTACATGCTCTGCTTGGCCACAAAAATTTGTGCAAAGATCAAGGCAAGTGCAATCATCACGGGCGATTCCTTAGGACAAGTAGCAAGCCAAACTCTTCCCAACATCTCACTCCTAGATAACTCCACTCCTCTGCCCATCTTGCGCCCCTTGATTGGTTACAACAAAAGTGAAATTTTAAACCTTGCAAGTACCATCGGCACTCACAATATCTCCATTCTTCCACAAGACGACGCCTGCTCTCTGCTCGCAGACAAACATCCGGCCACCCACCCTCACCTTGGTTACTGGAATAGCTTTCATGCAGAGAACGATTTCACCCCGCTCCTTGAAAATGCACTCCAAGGTATTCGACACACCCGAGTGGATTGGAATGGAAACATTCACGAAGGCCATGGATTTTAGATTTTAAATTGATTCTTTGTTCTTTACGAGTTAACATTCCAAATAGTGCTGATGTAGCTCAGCTGGTAGAGCAACGCTTTCGTAAAGCGTAGGTCGACGGTTCAAGTCCGTCCATCAGCTCCAAAAGTATCAACCAGATACAAACCTTCCCCAAAAAAAATCCCTTCTAAAGTCCACATGAAGTCCAAATTTCCTGTTAGTGTCCATTGTGCGTGCTGTTCATTACTATAGAGATGAGGAAACCGTTGTTAGAATAATCTCTGCTAGAAAGGCAACCAAGAAGGAGCGTGATGTGTATGAAGAAAGAGTATGATTTAAAAAAAATGAGAGAGATTAAAAATCCTTATAAGCCCATGAAAAAAGCTGTGGGCATTAATCTTAGTCCAGAAGTCATCGATTACTTTAAAAGAATTGCAGATGAAACCCAAATTCCCTATCAGAAGTTAATTGATCTCTATCTCCTTGATTGCGTAAAAAAGAAGAAAAAACTGAAACTTAATTGGGCCGCATAATAGAGCACCAATTGGATAACTTGATCTGCTACTACCGCAACTTGCCATTCCAATACTCAACATACATGTGCTGCTGGGGATGCAATCGATAGCACAAAAAGTGTGTTGATCTTGTTTTTAGAGGAAAATGCTTAAAACCCTATTCTCAAATTCATGGTTATTTCACACAATTATATTCTCTATGACAAATTAAATGTCCGCGTCCAATTATAGATATGCTCTTTCGTAGGGATTTCTTTTTGAAAAAATCTATCGATGATGCCTGCCTTCTCGAAAGAATCTTTGCTGAATGTTTCGTTTGAAGCAAGCGCGATAGGAAGAAAGGGGTTCTTTTCTTTGATTGTTACAGCAAAATCAAAACCGTTTTCGTCCACTCCTTCAGCAAAATGATAATCAGTCACTAATCCAGATAAATTTTGAAAAAAATCAGAATGAGCATTGGCATGATCCCAGAAGTGAGCCGGTGATTCAAATACCAATACCTTGCCCATTGGCCACATTTCTTGCCAATACTCGCGAATAGTTTGGTTATCATCTACAAACGCAAATAGGAACGGTTTTTGTTGATCTTGGCATCTTTTTGTGACAACAGGAGCATTTATACTATCTTGAGAAAACGTTACTTCCATTTGGGGAGCGGCTTCGTTTGCGTTTAAATTGAGACATACTTTTTGCATAGCTTGATATAAAAATTTTAGCAAATGAGTACGCCCCATCGGCTTAGGGAGGAATGCGTCTGCTCCCACTTCTATAGACGCCGAATAATCGGTATGTAAAATTCTATTAGAATGAATACAGATAAATGTTTGATGCCCTAGTGCTCTTACCTTAGCAGTCGTCTCAAACCCATTCAGCGAGTTCTTCCCTAAATCCACATCGAATATGGCCAAAACAGGAGTCTCTTTTTCAAACGCCTTCAAGGCCGTGCTTGAGTTTTTGACAGAAACAACTTCAAAAGATTCCCCCAAATCACCCATTTTTGCAATATACTCTTCTAATACTGCACGATAGACCGCTTCATCATCCAGTAGCACGATACGGGTTTTATGTTTTCGATTTATTTTAGAGAGAATGGATCGAAGGTCTTCTTCAATTTGCATATCATCTTTACCGCTGAGGGAATTGCTATCACCTGGTTTAGATTCAAGAGAATTAATAAAATCTTTTTGGAGTTGAACGGTCTCTAGAATTTCTTTGCTACTTTTGGGTAACTGAAGAATCATATTCCCATGAACAGCGATGTCTTTCGAAGGAGCACTACTTAGGACAGCAGGCAAGGTAAAATGGAATTCTACTCCAAAAGATGGATTGGACTCGCACCAGATACGGCCGCCATGAGCAAAAACAATTTTTTGAGCGATTGCCAGTCCAAGTCCTGTTCCGCCTTTTTTCCCGCTGGTAAAGAACGCATCGAAAAGTTTATCTAGATACTCTTCAAGAATTGGTGGTCCATCATTCCCAATTACAAATTCGATGAAAGGCCTATTCTCACTATCATAATCTTTTGTTTTAAACCAAAGACGCCCCTCATTGCTCATCGCTTGAATAGCATTGCCTGTAATATTAGAAAAGATTCTCATGACTTTATGTATGTCCACACTTAATTGATAACGGTGTGAAAAGTAATAATCTATTTTAATATCGGCCCCATTATCAAAGCGAAAAAGATCTCGTACTGTATTTTCTATTACTGATTCAGGAGTAACCATCTCTGTTATAATATTGGCATTATCATTACCAATCTCCATTACATCTTGGATGAGACCATTTACACTATTCATGGCCCGCTGAATATCTGGAATTCCTGATTTTGTTATCTTCTGTACCGAATCCATTGTAGGAGCATTTCTTAGTCTATCAAGGACAATGGAAATCATGGTAAAAGGCTTTCTTACATCATGGGCCAACATGCTAGTTGTTTGTCCTATTGCCGCCAATTTAGCTTGATCTTTTATTCTGCACTCATATTTATCAAAGATTATTCTCATATGAGCTACAATGGTTTCAATTTCTTTTACTTTAAAACTACCAATGATGCTCCACTTTTGATCTTTTATGATAGGAACCAAGAGATCATTTAGGTTTCTTAAAGGGTGGTTAATATTTTTTTCTAAGAAATAAGTTATCGAGATAATTATTAAAGAGAGGGGTAAAAAAAAGCATATTGAAAATATGATAAGAAAATAAGTAAATGACTGCCCGATTGAATTGGTATTTAACGTCTTTTCTTTTATCAAATAACCTAGATTTTCTCCAGAGTAATCTATGGTCGATATAGACAATATGGAATGTCTGCCTAGATTTAAACAGATCTTGTTAGTACTATTATAATCGCTGCATTCGGTGTAGGTGTTGACATAACTAGTAGGGATGTTTTTTTGGTACGTAGCAAGATTAAGCTCCTCATTTTTTTTAATATCTTCTAAATATAATTTTATAGATCCAAATTCTTGTTCGACAATTAATCCCGGTATAAGTTGTTTAATTTGAATCTCTGCCAACATTACCATTTTATGAGAATGTTGTTTTATATGTTCAGATAATGCCATCCGATAATATAAATATGTAATCGACAAAAGAACAATTATGCCAAATATAAAAGATGTTAAAATAATCTTTATGATTTGTTCACGTATTGAAACCAATTTCATAGTCATCTTTACTCATGCAATAATATTTGCGTTTTTAGTACCCCATTTCTATTAATGATACGCCGAAGATAAGTCGATTTGAGACTTGGTGTTACCTGATTAGCATTCAGGTTAATTTCTCCTGCTAATCCTTTATATTTAATGGAGGAGTTTATTGCTTTTTGAAAGTCAACTCTCGAATAATTTTTCATTTTCAGCAATGTCAGCATAACTAGTTTGAAAGCATCGTATGCTAAAATAGAAACATCAGTAGGAGCTAATTTAAATTGTCTTTGATATCTCTCTTGAAATTTTTTCAACATAATATTATTCGAAGTGCGATCCCAGTGAGATATCGTATATGCTTCAAGATCCCTTTTGGCCAATACCTTTTGCAATAAACTACTACCATTTCCCCATGAATCTGCACCTAACCATAATTTAGGCCTTATGCCTGAATCATATAAGGCACTGATTAAAAAAACAGTACTTTCTTCATAGTTAGGAATAAAAAGTGCATCGAAATTTTTATTTTTTAATTTATTGATTAATTCTGAATAATTTGAAGTTGCCGATAATATATGTTCATCGGCCGTTACTGTTCCTCCTTTTTCTGTAAAAGACTTAATGAATACATTACGCACATTTTGAGCATACGCGCTATCAGGATTAGATATAATTCCAACTGATCTTATGCCTTTTTTTGCCGCCATATCGACAATTGGTCGAATCATCTCTGAGTCACTAAAACAGGTTCTTTTTATAAATGGAGCGTACTCATCTAACTTATCTGCTGTTGCAGAGGGTGTAAGTAAGGTAAGCTTATTTTGACTATAAAGAGGTGCAGCTATCAATGCTTCAGATGAATATCCATATCCCACAACTGCCAGCACATCAGATTTTACTGCATTCTCTACAGTTTTGGGAATTAAAAGCTGGTCTCCACCAAAGTCAAATTTAACTAATTTGATCTCAATATTTTTCTTTTTTAATTGAGATGAAAAATCTTCTAACACCATTTTAATACCCATTTCAAAGTGAATGTAATAATTTTGTGTGCTAATTCGCCAACTAGATTTTTCGCCAAAATTTCCCGCCAATCCGATAGAAATTTCTTTTGAAATAGCGTTAGTAGTAAATATTATTATGGGAAAGCAGATAGTAGATAAATAAATGATTGATTTGCAAAAAATTGACATTTTTTTAAAAGATAAAATGATGTTATCCTTTTGGAAATTCAAAAATAGCATAATTTATTCCTTTGTATGGCTAATATTTTGTTAAAACTTTCTTGCGGGCCTCACTTAAATCTTCAAAAAGTTGCAGAATATGTTTTTTGTGAGTACGTAAATTTAAAACGCAAATGCGAATTGTATATTTACCTTTGATATATGCTCCGCTTAAATAAATTCTATTCAATTGCTTTACTTCATCTATAATTCTCATATTTATTGAGTTTAATTCTTCTAAAGTTTTATCTTCTGCCTTTGCACTAATGACAGTAATTGAAAGCTCTGGATGATAAAGAACATCCCATTCCTCTTTGCTGCTAGCAAAAAAAGTGTTGACGTCGCTTACCAAGTCTAGTTTTTCATCGAGGGCACTTCTGAAAGCTGAGATGCCGTGTATTTTTATAGGAAGCCAAACACTTAGTCCTCTAAAAGAGCGTGATAACTCTAATGACATGTGGGCGGGATCCCAATAATCGAAGGTGGAATCATCGCCATACTCTAGTGGGGGAGCATATGAAGCATTAAAATCAAAACTTTTATGTAGAAAAGTCCCATCTCTTACAAGTAAACTACCTACACCTAAAGGAAGGAAAAGGCTCTTTAATGGATCCATTGTCACCGAGTCGGCCAGTTCGATTCCTTTTAGCGCTTCTTTTCCACGTTTTGTTAGAGCGAAAAAGCCACCATAAGCAGCGTCAATATGAAACCAAATTTTTTCCGAAAGTGAGATTTCAGAAAGTTCTTCTAATGGATCTACTGTTCCTGCGTTTGTTGTACCCGCATTACCCACAATTAGGAATGGGGTAAGCCTCTTTTTTTTGTCTTGTTCGATAGCCGCTTTTAATAATGGTATAGAGATTTTTAGGCCATTATCGGATTCTATAATTTTAATATTTTCAGAACGGATACCTGCGGCCAATGCTGCTTTACTTATTGAATGATGAGTTTGGTCGCTCATATATATTGTGGCCGTAGATAAAGATTGATCTTCTGTTAATATTGAATTTCTGGCGGTTATAACTGCTGTTAAATTTGCGATAGATCCTCCACAAGTAAAGATCCCTTGGGCCGTTTTGGGAAAACCAATTATATTTGCAAACCATCTTAGAACATTTGATTCTATTTGCGTAAGAAAAGGAGATGGTCTACCATGCCCTACATGGCGATTAGCAACTTTTGCAATTAACTCACCTAAAGCAGCTTGATAAATACCAGTTGAGGGAATAAATCCCATATAACCGGGAGCAGGGAAATTCATGGCGGCAGGGATATAAGAGTTAAAAAGCTTGCTTATGACTTCACTAAACTCTTCTCCTTTCTCAGGTGGAACATATTCAATTATTTTTTTAGATTCCAACTTCACATCATCCCACTTGGGTTCATTAATTGGTTGATGATCTAATGTTTGGTAAAATGTTAGAATATGTTTCAGAGTATATTCAGTAAGCTCTTTTACCTCTTCTGGATTTAGTTCCAACGAGTGCATAAATCTCCCTCTAAGTTATTTTGATTCTACAGTAAAAAGAACTCCAGAATGTTTATTACTATTTTTATGTTCTTTTTGTTTCTGATTTTCAAGTAAACTGTTCACTGATAACACCAATTCTCCTCTAACATTGATAACTCCATAACGGGCCTTAGTTAGCTTGCTAGTCTCAACTACTTTTTTATGAAATATAAAATCGGAAGGTGAAAGGAATGATAATTTTTCCATAATGCTTTTAATGTCAGAAGTATTATTGCCAGTTATTCCAATTTTATATTGAATTTTTTCTTCATCCAATTTTTCAAGCATGATTTTTAATTGCTCAATCGGTGTACCATGCATTTCATCAAACCCTATCTTTACAATTGATCCTGTTCCTTTAATAGAGTCCATAAGGGATTGATTAAAGTTCTTATCTAATAACCATTGTCCGTTGGTCTCTATCACAACCTGGTTTATATAGGGTTTTATCTCGCTTATAATAGCGGATAACTCTTCATTTGCGGTTGGCTCCCCACCTCCAATAAAAACTAGATCCAATCTTTTTTTTACCTTAGCTTGCACTCCTTTTATTAACTCTGCTGCTATTTTAGGAGATAATTTTTTGCAAGCACCGCCATCCACTAAAGCATTAGGAGCATAACATCCAGCACAGCGCTTATTGCAAAAATTAGTTGCTTCAATAATGACATCCGGGCGATACCATTTGTCAGAAAATTTTATTCGTAATAGATCTAAAAATTTGTCACTTCTAGATAAAGTTATCCCTAACATGATAACTGCCGTCCCTATAAAAAAATTGGTTGTTAAGGTCTCATTAGCGATCATAAAACCTAATAAAATTGCGACAAGAGTTTTTATATGCATAGTGCCGGCAAACTTTTCTGGAGTAAAAAGTGCTATGGCCTTATTCCACATGAAAAAGGCAAGGACGGAACAAATTATTGATAGATAAAAAAGATACCCTAATGATTCCAGAGTAATAACAGGGGGAGCATTTTTTATTTCAAAAATAGAAAGTATTGCTAGTATTGGTAAGGAAAAAATAATCGACCAAAAAGTTGTTTTTAAAACACCAAAATTTTCCGTTAAATTTTTAGTAGTATAAGTTGATAGAGATAGTGATATTGCTGAAAGAAAGGTCAATATCATTCCACTTAGTTCGTTAGTTCCTGTCAGAGAAAAGTTACCACCTCTATCATAAATAAGCATAAAACCACCAATTGCCCCTAAAGATACCCCGAGTAAGCTTGAAAAGCGAATAGTTAAAGAGAACAGGCAGGAGGCAAGCACGACAAGCAGTGGAGAGAGCAGCATAATAGATGCTGAAAGGCCAGAAGGGATATATTTTAAGGCCGTAATTTGGAACGCGTAAAGAAGAACAAAACAGAGTAACCCATTTAAAAGGAACATTTTCCAAGATCGGTTAAACTTTAATCCTAATTCTTTGCCAGTTATAATGCAAAATATCCAGATGGCCAAAGCGGCCAATAGGAATCGTAAAAACACAATGGTGAATGGTTCAAAAAATTGAAGTCCTTTAGAAGAGGCAAGGAATGTTGTTCCCCAAATAATATTAGCGCCCAGCCCTAAAAGGAGACCTTTTTTCGAATTTGAACTAAAAATTTTTGTGATTTTCATATTTCCCTTTAAGCTTTGCAGTAAAAAACTCTTCGTTAATAAGGTAACTGCTATTAGATTAAACAATCATATAATATAGCTGCTTAATTGCTCATAAATTTAGTTCTTTATAAATCTCATCCCATTTTATATTTGATTTATTCAGAGCACCTAGAACATTCTCTTTGTAATGTGCTGGTATTGCTTTTCCTTGCTCAAGACAATGTTTAATAAGATTCAATGTACTTCTTTGTGTTTCGAGAGTATCCAATATGTCGTGTTTTATTTTTCTAAAAACAACAATATTCATCTTTATTGTTTCTGAATTTTTTTTATTCATATTTGCTTTTCCTTTGTATCTTTTAAATTATATTTGCCGAGTTTGCGGTAAAAAGTTGCTTTATCAACTCGAAGGGCCTCGCGTGCTTGATTATTTTTTCCATGAAATCTAGATATAGCTTTACAGAATATTCCTGCTTCAATTTTTTCCAAGCAGTCATAAACTCCTTGTTTGAGGGCGTAGTCAACTTGTGCTTCACTAGCAAATGAACCAATCTCTGCTTGCAAAAAATCATTTTTTTTATCATCGTTTTTATGTAGTATACTTTGAGGTAACTCAGAGATGGTAATCACCTTGTTTCTAGCACCAATCAGTGAACTTAGTACGTTTAAAAGCTCCCGAACATTTCCTTCCCAAGAATATCTTTGAAGAAAATCAACCACATCATCTTCTAATAAAATTTTTATAGCGTTCTTTTCTAAAAAATAATCTATGATGGCGCCTATATCTTCTTTCCTTTCTTTAAGAGGGGGTATAGAAAGAAATACCTCATTAATTCGATGAAAGAGGTCTAATCGAAATTTTTCTTCTCCTATCTTTTTATAGATATCATCGCAGGTGGCAGTAATGAGTCGAAAATTTGATTCTATTGGGGTATCGGATCCCAGAGGATAGAATCTTTTCTCTTCAATGACTTTTAATAATTTTGCTTGAATAGCTGGAGAGGCGCTGGCAATCTCGTCAAGAAAAAGCGTACCACCATCGGCTTTCTTTATGAGCCCTGTTTTACTTTTTATCGCTCCCGAAAAAGCACCTCGAACATACCCAAAAAGTTCTGCTTCTACCATAGTCTCAGGGATAGCGCTGATATTAATGTCTATGAAATTACCTTTAGTATTATTTTTCCCTACATTAGCAAATATATCGTGCATAAGTTTCGCAAGAAATGTTTTACCTGTACCCGTGGGACCATAAATGAATAAGGAACGATTATTTATTGATTTTTGAATGACGGAAATTATATCTTCTTTTAGTTTAGGATTTACCGTAATAAATTTTTCATGAAAAAAAGTATCGAGAAGGCCACTTCTCATTGCTAACTGATTTTTTACGACATCTACGATAATATTTCGAAATTTAGTTTTTGCTATAAAGAGATCACAGTTGAGATTGAATGCATCTTTTACCATTGTTTTGTTATAATTATTTGTCAAAACTATAGAAAAAATTTTAAGTTTTTTGGCCTCTTTAAGTACCTTTAAACCTGAACCGCCATTTTCGAGTACCAGATCGATAATGCATATATCATATTTTTTCTTAGATAAAAGAAGTTTTGCTTCTTTTTCAGAAGCAGTGGAGTCCACATTGACGTAGTGATTAAGCAGAGCAATGATTTCTTCTCTGACAATCCTATTGTCTTCTACTAAAAGTAAATTAAAGCGATTTACCATAAGTACCTTGTTCTGGTGCTCAATTTGGCCAATACTCAAACCACAACGTAAATTGTGTATGGGATGCCTCAGTTGTTATATAAACTAGTGGGCGTTTTTAGCATCGGCGAATTCTTAATGTCAAACGCTTTTTCATTAAAGGGCATTATTTTCTACGGTTGAGTATCAAAAAACAAAAAATATTTTGGTAGGAGAGACAAAGAAAAAGTTAACAAATGCCCCATTGGCATTATAATTCATTGATTTTCATGGAAAATACTCTTACGAGCGAGCTGGCACGCTTCTTGCCTTAATAAAGATAAGAGCTAATCGAAATTCAAGTAAAGGTAAAAGTTATTAGTAGGTGGCGACCATTTCATATTAAAAAAATATTTAAATGGTAACAGAAGCGGTCAACATCTATTTAAGCAGACGAAACAAGGAAGAAGCACTTTACTTTAGTGATTATGATTATGACTTTAGTACGATTTATTAGTGCTACAAAACAATGGAGAGATAGATTATGGATCACCTACGAGAAACATCGGGTCTTTTTAATATTTTTTTAAATTCAACCGGATTGCATTGGAGTTTATCCAAAATATTTTCTACGTCAGGAGCGCCAAATAAATTGGTTAGTGACTTGAAACAAGTAATTGTGGATAAAGACCGACAGATTAAAGAAGGGCAGTTACAATTAAAACGATTGGAAGGAATTGCCACTTCTTCTAAGATGCTTATACATGATATTAGAAAACCCTTTTCGACTATAAAATCAGTATTAAATATTTTGGAGGATTTGAAGGATGATCCTAAAGAATTACTTAATGCCAAGAAAGATGTCGAATGCTCTATTAAACATGTGGAATCGATGCTCGCTGAAATAATGGACTATTCCCGAGAGGCAAAACTAGAGCTTGTAGCTCGACCGTTAGATCCCATATTAAAATCTTCAATTGGCCAAATATTACACGCACCAGAGTATCAAAAGAACGAAATAACATTCAACTATGATCTAAAAAATGGAAATATGCCTCTCGTGGATGAAGAGCGCTTAGTGCGTGCTCTGGCAAATATTATCGGTAATGCTATAGAGGCCATCACTCTTATTGGTAAAAAATCTTCTGGAAACATTTGGTTAAAAAGCAGAGATACAGCAAATATGCTTGAGATTATTATCGGAAATGATGGCCCTCAATTCGCCGAAGAAGATATTATAAAGCTATTTGAACCCTGCTTCACAAAAGGGAAAAATAAAGGCACCGGCCTAGGGTTAGCATCTGTAAGGAAAATTATTTCTTTACATGGGGGTACTATCAGCGCGTATAATACCACTGATGGAGTGGAGTTTAAAATAGAGCTCCATTCTTCCAGGATGAGTGATTGTAACTATGTCTATGTCTCCTAAATTCTCGGCTCAGCTGCAAAATGAGAATTTCATTTGAGGAATTCTGGACATGGATAAGCCAGAAAAACATTTGAAGGAAATAGAGTTAGCTAACACTCAGGATTTGCAGAATCTTCTCAATAACGAAGAAGAGGATGATGAAACGGGGCCAATGTCTTCACATTGGTTATCCTAATTAGTCTTTGCAAAGATGATTATGAAAATGACGACACTATCACTTATATCTTTAGGCCTTAATGATAAGTATTATCCCTATGGTCTATTCTGTCTTTATGAATATTTAGTCAGTAAAACTAATGCCTGCATTACAATCGATGAGTTTGACGGAGCAGAATCTTTTGCAGACAGCTTGACCGGAAATTACAAATATGGAGAGTCTGATTACATTGGCTTTAGTTGCTATACCTGGAATGTCTCCGAGGTAAAGTTGGCCATAACTCATTTTAAGAAATTATTTCCAGATAAAAAAGTAATTATTGGAGGACCTAGTGCCTATGAGTTCATTGACAACCAAAATGTCAATTATATCTCAATGGGGGCAGGAGAAAAAAACCTTGAAGCTTTAATTTCAGGAGAAAGTAGCAATAGAGTCCTCTCCTATAAGATCACTCCAGATGAGAAAGTATATCCCTTTTACAACAAAAAATTACTCGAAATTGCAAAAGAGCATCAGTATGTTCCGGTTGAAATGGCCAGTGGGTGCGGGTTCCAGTGCGCCTATTGCACTCAAGGGATTGAGAAATACAAAGCACGATCCCTTGATAGCATTTATGACGAATTGGCTTGTCTAAAAAGCAATGATGTTTCTCATGTTAATATTTTGGATACCACTTTTAATATCGATAAGGCCCGATTTGCTCTAATCACTGAAATGCTAAGAAAATTAGAGATAACATGGCATACAGAGATTAAAGTCGATATTATGGACAAGGATTGCCTTGTGCTACTGAATAACTCTACATGTACAAGCGTCGAAATTGGTTTGCAGTCGATTAGCGTGCAAACCAACAAACTTATAAATAGTAAATTCTCTTTAGATACATTCAAAAACAATCTTTCACTGGTTGATCCTAACAAGATGAATATCAGAGTGAATACGATCATCGGACTTCCTGGTGAAGAATTTCAAGATTGGCTTAAAACAATAATATTTATGATGGAAAACTTTAACGGTGAAATCACTTCTGGCGTTTTAAGGCTGTATCCAGATGCAAGTTTATATAAATCCAAAGAACTTTACGGGTATGAATATGATAGTGACAATGAGTACATCATTACAGGTACCAACAACATGTCTGCTCAAGAGATATTGCTAGCAGAAGTTATTTCTAAAATCATTAAGCACTCATGGAATAAGTTTAGTAGCAATAAAAAAAACAGTATTCGTGATTATGTGAAAAATAGTTTTGCAGATAGCTTTGAACAATACCTATTCTTTATTTTAAAAATGTTAAAATCAAACAGTGATTTAAGACTCGGAAAAGGCATTAAATCCTTTTTAGTAAGCAACGGAGTATTTTGATGAAAATGTTAGCGAAGTATTATGATAACGTTTATCGCATCAATGATGCACAGATAGTTTTTGATTTACTACATAGGAGTGGTGGCCCCTTACTAGATTTAGGTTGTGGGACTGGACGCACATTGGTTTCTGCATTTGCAGAGGGATTCTCAGTTGTAGGGATAGATTTTGATCAAGATATGTTGGATGTGGCCAAGAGTAAATTAGATGAATTACCCAAGACCAACGGAAGTTTTGATTTAATTTATGGAAATATGCAGAACACCGATTTGTCTCAATATAAATTTGGAACTATTGTGTCGATGGCCAATACATTTTCGCTCATTTTGACCGCAGAAGATAGGATTGCCACGCTAAAAAGGCATGCTCTCTTGTTAAAGGACAATGGTTTTATGCTATTTCCTGTGCTTAATTTTCTCCCCCCTTCAGGAGAGAGAGTCACTAATGTCGATACAGATGAGGGAAACCTGGAATTCAAAGTCCGATGGGAACTTAAGGGAGACAAGAGAATTTTTAGTTTGAGTTTAGATTTAAATAAAAACAGCGAAAGATACCAGTTTGAAACTGCAGTTCTTCCTCCCGATAAGTTTTTGCCTGAGATTCATGCAAGTGGGTTGGAACTTGAATCATTGCATGGTGATTTGCAGAAGGGTACTTTAGACTCCAAATCTCCATTCTGGGTTTATACCCTCAAAAAAATAAATTAAGAGGTAAAATTTCATGCCAGTATGTTTTTTAAGAATATTTATTCTGTTTGTATTCCTGGTAAGCATAGTGATTTCATCCTGTACGAGTCTGGCCATAGAGGAATCGGTTCTAAGGCTGCTGTGAAAGTTTAATAAAGCTGCTTTTTATAAGATTAATAAGGTCACGATCGTTTTTGAAAGATAGCGAGACTTCTTGAAAATCCCACTGAAATAAGATTGATAAATAGAATATAGCACAGGTTTTATTTTTACAGAGGAAAATTTTAAATTTATTTCATTAGCATTGAGTCGTCAGGAGTGAAAAATTAATTCTCTCTTTGAACATTCTTAACCTCTTTCTGGACCTTCTGGAGGATTGGAGGGCTTTCCTACTCTTTCTTCTTATCATCTTAGTAAATGGATACCAACAATAGGAATAACCCTCCAAAGTTCCAAAATTAACTTTAAAAAGTTTAGTAAAAAAACTGGAAACAACTAAATTTCCCTCTGTAACGAGGGTAGGTTTATCAATCACCAAGAGAGGGCAAGATATCTCTTCGGAGTGGATGTCTCCATAGAAACCAATTAAAGGCCAATTAATAAGTTAAATAGTATGCCCATTAGTGCAACCGGAGCGAAGCTCCCTGTGCCATCTGGGCACAACCTCCCGATGGTGATGTAACAACCCTAGGTCAATAAGTGTATCATCACTCCATTCTCCTATACGAGAACAGAGTATTCTCAGAATAGGGTGGTCGAAAGCTGAGGCGGTGGTAGTATTGAACCTAGCTAAACTATGTGGTGTTTGATTATGTGGGTGTTGGCCAACCATCCAGTGAGAACCTGGCCATACTGTTCACGTGGCCCGCTCGTGCAGAGGGAGCGAAGCTCCTGGCGCACGCTTGGCCGGAGTGAACATAGTAGCTTTTAAACCTTTTTATCCTTGAATTAGGGCCGTTTGTACTACTTGCCCCCCACACATACCCATTTACGGTCGCTATAACGCTTTTAAGGCCACTATAAACAGGTCTAGTGATGAAGGTGCCTATAGCGGGGTCATTTCTTTTTTCATATCCAGTAGTCTACAACTGATAAGTATGGCATTGAAAATGTTTTTTATCATTGGCCCCGTTAAGTATCTTCCATATTATCAAATAATGGAGATTGTCGTATGAAACCATCAACTTCATCAGATAGATTGCTGAATTCGCTTTCAATATTTTTTATAATTGTACTAAATATTATAAAAAGTTTTTTTGCTTCATTATGATCGCCAGTAGAAAGGCACATATCTATTTTTTTTACTAACTCGTTAAAATCGGAAATATCTTCTCTAAGTCTTTCTGTAGCATTTTGGGTCTCTTTATCCAAGAAAGTATGATCTAATAGTTTTTCTCCTTGTGTAGAATCAATTTTTTTTAGGATATCGTATGCTTTAGATAAACTTACTATCATATAGATCTTCCTTGTTTCATAGCTTTCGCCGTTTTCTCAACATTGTATGTTCCATCTAAATTCAAGACATGCTTAAAACGTCCGTTCTTTGTAAAAACTTCTAGATGGTCCTTGTGTAAATTATCGAGATAGAATTGATCACCCTTTTTTAGTAACTTAAAACCTTCGGGAGCGTTTTCTGTAACTTCAAATACGGACTGACCTTGTATCATTTTTGAAGTTTTATTTGAATTTTCTTTAAGCATTTTTCCGAAGGACGAAGAGAAAAATTCTGCCATGTTGCCTACTGGCTTTGTGGCCTTACCTGCAATTTCCGAAATGTCTTTGATTGTTAGCCCAAGACTTGGATCACCGAAATCATTCTTAAACAAATAAGATAAATCCTCGACAAATTCTTTGATAGCTTCCTTCGTTTCTTTTCCTAACTTTGCCGCAGACTCAGCATGTTTTTCAACACTCTCTTTTCCGTTGTAAGAATAGGAATTTGAAACAATAATTCCAGAAGAAAGTGTCATGATAAGACTTAATAATAACAATTTTATTAAATTCACTTCGGTAATTTCCTGGTGCTTATTTTATCCATACTTATTTTTCCAAAATTTTTATAATTTTCTTTTGCTTGATTTAAAGAAGGTTTATTTGCTCCACCTTCAAAATCAGGATTCTTTGCCTGAGCAAAATCATCTTCCCAACCACAGACGTCACAGATTTCAAAAGTTCCATATTCTTCCTCTGATCGAGTAAGAGAACCACAGCAAGGGCAAGGGTAGTATTTATTGATAATATCCATATTCATGTCTCCTTTTACTGACGTTCCCAATACTTCATGCCGTCATCAGGCTTGAACATTGTTCTTGGTGCTCCTTCTGTAGTTTGAGAAGCAAACGTATTGGTTTCTGGGTGATAAAATAATTTATCACCATTATGGGGTCTGGTTTTGGTTAATGTACCTGCTGGAGGATTTTTCATGAAGTCATGGGCCTTTTCTACATACTCAATGGCATTATTTACTTCGGGAAATTGCTTCCCATGATCTTTATAATGTTTAAAGGCATTCTTTACTGAGTCTTTAAACTTACCTTCACTCCATATGCTTGGATATTTAATCTTTTCAATAGCTTTTGAGACATCTCCACCAAATGGTGCCCAAGCTCCAGTTTCACTTTTAAGAATATCAACAAAGTTGCTTAATCCCGTCTTATCAAATAACTTTGCCGCAGACTCAGTTATTTTAGTAGCTAATTTGGCCACTTCATCAAAGTCTAATTCAAGTAATTTTAGCCCTAGTGATTTTGCTTTCACAGCAATCTTTTCAAAAACTTTAACTCCCAAACTTCCCCAGTGAGAACCGCCAAAAGTAATAATGCCAACGAAGCAGAGAGTGCGATCTAATGCCGAAAGTTTTTCCTGGGTGATGAATGATATACCCGTTAGCAGTTCATAGGTATCTTTGCCAGTACTTACCACGGGAGTAATGTTAAGGATAACCTCAGTAAGTGATTGGGCAATTTCAATAGAAGAGGTTGCCTCCGTTTGATATTGCTTGAATTTATCATCATTAGAGATGTTTTTAGCAGCTTTGGAGAGGGATTCCACTCCTTGATTAAGAGCAATTGTCGCAAGATTCTTAGCATTTTTTTTTGGTTCTGTATCTGCAGTGACGGAGTTAATGGTAGTGCTGATGGTTTGGATTTTTTCGGTGGTATCGATAACCTGCTGCTGTTTTTCAGAAAGTGTTTCGCTGTTCCAAGTGTTCAGAACATTTTTTAAACTCTTTCCCTCTGGATGAGAATCTAAAAATGTCTTTACTGTTTTAGGAATTTTAACATCTCTAAACCAAAAATCTGAATCAATATAACCTTTATTATCTTGGCCATCGCCAAAGATAAAACGCTCAACTCGCTCAAACTCTTGTTTAAATAGAGAGAATTCTTTATCTTTATGTGAAGATGTAAAGAGGGCCGGATTTTGAAACATCGAAATAAAGTGAGCGTTGTTGTTTTGCCAAACTAAGATGAGTGCAATAAATTGATCCCTATCCTGCGTATCATAAGCTTGAGTCAACTGTTTGATCGTTCGATCTGATGTCATTTTATAGAGATTAGAAAAATTGGAGATTGATTCATCTGGAGCAGCTATGGGGAAGGTTGGTTCGATATTAATGATGGGAATACCTATTTCTACAGAGGGAATACTTAGGCCTTCTTCGGAAATCTTCTTGTCGATTTCACCACGAATTCGGTCCATTTTTCCAACTATTTGTCGTCGTTGCCCTTCTAGGGTGCGAACGAAGGATTGATCTTGATCTTTTAGTTGCTTAAAAAGCTCTTGGGCCTTTACAAATTGAACAAACTCCTCTTCGGTGAATGCTTCAAATCCTCCAGGAGAATTTTTAACCTTTTCAACCAATGCAATCATCTTTGACTCTTCTTCTGCAAGTTGCTCACGAGTTTTTTTAAGGGAATCGTCATCTTTTTGTTTATTTAAACGATACTGATCGTAATCATTTTTTTGTTGAGCAGTTAATTTGTCAATCAGTGCCAAGGTGCCTGGGGGAAGAAGTTCGCGGTAGGAAAGAGTGATCTCGTTTTCTCCTGAATAGGCACCAGGACAAATGCCTTGCCTAGTAACATTAAAGATTTGCTGAGTTTGCCGGTTAGGTAGTTCAAGAGTTACAATATGATTTAGATGAACATAGCTAGAGGGATCACATCTAGCAGTTTGTATCGTGAATTTTACAATATTTTTTCCTCTTAATAAAAGTCCGGGCGGAAATGTTGCTCTCAAGCGAGATTCTTTATAATCAGCACTTAAATATTCAGTATAAAAATATGCTTTATGAGAGTTGATTTTAATAAAAGAAGTACCCTCTTTTTGCATATGAGCACCGGAGGTATTATCAAAAACCTTAATATAAATGACAATATTTAAGAGATCCCCACTAGCTTTGACTATTGGTGAGCTTACGAGAATGTAAACCATGAATAAGGGAATCATCATCTGAAAAAAACTCTTCATTTTCATTATGGTAACTCCTCCCTAATTTTCTCTCTTAGTGATGCATAAAGTGCAAAAGCTCGATCCCATTGTGCGAGGGTGATATTTAGGTTGATCTCACCAATCTCATCACTAAATTCTAGTTGGTTTTCAGGAGAGAGTGCATGAATTACCGCGGGTAGTTCTTGCAAAAGGTTATTGAGTTCAATTTCTAGCTGGTCGCTATTAGAGAGTAAGACAACACATCCTTTGTTCATAAAGGGTTCTGGTTGTTGGCATTCTAGTTGAAAACTTTGCAAATTTTTTAAAACTTGAAATTTGAGTTCAAGGTGAGGAAGTCCTTTGGTCGATGGTTCTTGACCTGATAGCTGACTTAGCAGATTTTTGATGATTGCTTCATAAAGATCAGATCTAATCTCCTCATTTCTTTTCTTGATCTTGGACTCAATAGCATCAATGGCATCATTAATTATTTTAGAGACTTTTTTATATCTATTAGCAGAGTAGGATTGAATGTATTTTAATCGATCAAGAAGGATGTTAGACGTTGTAAAGACCTTCATAATTCCTGGTTCGGCATCAACCAAAGAGGTATGTCCTGAGGCTTCACTTCGATAATAATCATTAAAAAAATCTATCTCTTGGATAGAAAAAGTGGACTTCTTTATGTAACTATCTTGCAGTTCTTTCTCAAGATTTAAAATATCTTCTAATTGTTGTTTGGTTGCGCAAATATTGCTTTCATCAATCGAGATAGAATTAACCAGATCTCCAATTTTAGTTGAGATGTGTTTTTCCTTACTTTTATAGTTTGTTAGAAAATCTTGAGCGAGCTCATTAAAGGAGGTGAGTATTCTTCTCAATATTCGAAGTTTATAGCGATAGACTACTTGATTAACAGAGGCAAGTTGTGCATAGGTCTCCTTTTGTGAGAGAAGGTGAGCATCCATGTTTCGACTGGCCTTCTCCTTCAAGAGGTCACTTATTTGCTTTTCATAATTTTGTTTTCTGCCATTGAACTCTGATTTTATCTTTTTCTCTTCTTCAAATCGCTCTAATTGATAACGCTCTTTGCAATTCTGAGTAAGAGTTATGCTATGTTTCAAGCAATCGATTTGATCACCGACCATTGGTTTATTGCATTCTAGCTGACAATTATCTTCGGCAAGGATTGAAGATGAGAGCACTAATAAGCCAAGTATTAGCATGAATCGATTTAAAATCATAGATTGGTTTCTCTCTTTTAGTATAGTTCAATTTTCCAGATCCCTTGGTTTTCAAGATTGCCCCAATTGCAATCAATGATTTCAAGTGATGCATTCGGGCGAGCACTATTTCCGTGAATAAGACATTGTCCATTACTTAAACTAATGATTGTTGTCCCATTATAGTCTCCAACTTTCCAAAGTCCTTGCCCTTGAAGATTCCCCCAATCACAATCAAACATGCCCACTCTTGAATTTGGATATTGACCATGAATTAAGCATTGACGAAATCGAGCATCGCGAATACTTCCATCACGCTCGATTGTCCATAGACCTTGATTTTCAAGGTTGCCCCAATTGCAATTGATCATTTCAACAAATGAGGTTGGTGAATTTCCATGAATAAGGCACTGATTGTTGCGAGTATCTTTAATGACGACTCGGAGTTCACTGCATGTCCATTTAAGTGTAGCATAATCAAAATCTTGAAATTCTCCTCCATTAGCATAAATCTGAGAAATCGTATCCTTTCCAGTTGTCCGAGTGGCGGTTTGCCCGACCGGTATGACGATACTTTTCTCAAGAAAAGATTTTACAATCGATGTTTTTCCTTCGTTTGACAGAAAGAATGCAGTGATTGCTACTGAAGAACAATGAGCACTCCGAGCGTCTTTATTTGTAATGGAAAAAACTATTTCTTTTGAAGCAGAGTTATATTCAGCGTCTACGGTGACCAAAATATCCTTCGCAAAACAAAGACCTGAAAAGTACAAATTAGCAGTGAACATAGAAATTACTAATAGATTTATTTTCAAGACCCACTCCTAGTGCATAGTTCCAATGATTGGATGGGAAATCTATTCTTCCTTACTTTTTTTGTCAACTTATTTTTGATAGGGGGGAATAGAGTTAACAAAAGTGGCCCCCGAAAGGAGTCAACATAGGTCTAATTTTTGATGGTGGTTGTTCCCTCTCCATGACTAAAATGCATGGTTATTTATTTTCCTCTCTAGCGCTGCATACTGCTCATAGTCGGTCACTGCCACTTGCTTCTCATCACAAATATAAGTATACCCTTTCTTTGGAACATTTTTGGAATCTAAATTTTTTAATATTTGCTGATAGTTTTCTAGGGTAAAAGCGTGCTCGCGAAGCACTCCTTCCAGCATGCGCCCTTGCCGCTGCCAAAGATACGAGAAATTGGTTAAATTATGCTACACAAATTAATAATAGTGTCGTAAAAAATAAAAAGTCATAGCAATGGAATAATCTATATCATTTTTTATTTTTTAGAACATGAATAATAGCAAGTTGGACTTCTCTTCTTTAGAAAATGCAATAACATCTTTTGAAGATGCTCTTCAGTAGTATTTCTGGACGTACGGATTCAGAACTGAAGAGAGATGGTACTAATGAAAATTTGGACAGATGCAGATGCTTGCCCCAAGATTGTAAAAGAGTTGATCTTTAAGACGGCATTTCGTTTAAATCTTTCCGTCATTCTCGTTGCTAATTCCCATATGGCCATACCGCTTTCTCCCTTAATCTCACTTGTGGTGGTGAAGAAGCAAATAGATGAGGCCGATCACTATATTTTAGAGCATGTTGAAGTGGGTGATTTAGTTGTGACTGCCGATATCCCACTAGCATCCGCACTTGTAGCGAAAGGCGTAGTGGTTTTAAATCCTCGTGGAAATGTTTATAGCGAAGATAATGTGGGGGAAGCATTGGCCACTCGTAATTTATTACAAGAGCTACGTGATGGTGGTCTGATTCAAGGTGGGCCAGCGCCTTTGAATGTCAATGATAAAGTAAAATTTGCAAACGCTTTGGATAAGGAATTAACGAAATTAATCAAACAAAATTCCCGCTAGGCGGCCTGCTCAATGGCAGTCAGTCTCCATGGATTACTAGCGGAGAAACCATCATTCTCATTTCTACTGTAAGTCCAAAACTCCTCAAATTTCACAGGCGTGGTGTTGCTCCCAGAAATCAAGACACCTGTTCTTTTATCGACAGTGTAATCAAGAAGATTAGCATAAAAACGAAGAGTGATGTAATGAACTCCATACTCTTGCCTTACTTCAAGAATTTCTGTTTGCCGAACCGCTATACTTTCAATCTTATTGAGTTGTCCCGCCTCTTTAAGTTTATTGAGATCTGCTTCTAGCGAGCGGTAGAGTTCATCTGCTACTACATTTTTAACCGAGCTTAAATCTTGATTCATCCACGCTGCTTGAATGTTAAAAAACTGATCCACACAATAATCTTTAAAACGGGAAGGTTCAAAGGAAGAATCGATTGATTGCAGGCGATGAATTTGCTCCTCCACCTGGTTGTCGTTCTGATAGTTGTTTTGGTTGATCGCACTTGGTTGGTTGTAACCACCGACTTGCTCTATTGGGGCATAATTGCCCTGTGCAGGCAACATCGCTCTTTTTCTGGCAACAACCATCTTATAGATAAAAAAACCCAGCACTGCCAAGAGTAGAATTCCCAAGATATTGGGGCCGCTACTACCTCCAGCCGCACCAGCAACACCAGTAGCACCACCACTGCCCGCCATTCCCAAACTTTGAAAAAGCATGGAACCCAAGAATCCTCCGGCAAGACCGGCAGCAATATTTTTAAACATACTACTTCCTGCTGAAGCTTGTGGTTGCGGTTGAGGTTGCGAATAGGATTGTGGTTGTTGTGGTCTGGTAGTTGGTGCGGCATAACTTCCAGAACCCACCGATTTGCTACCTTTAAATCCAGAAGATCGCCCACCACCAACTCTGGCCTCAACACTACTTTCCACGATCAAGGTGATAAGAAAAACAAACACAATCCCCAATGTCCAACTTAATGCTCTAAAATTTATCATAGAAATGAATCCCTATTTTTCCAGTTAATAAAACCTATTCCAGTTTCTCATCGCATGCATCCATTGGCAACACTATATTGGACAATTGACAAAAGTGATTTCACATTTTTTAAAGTAGGTAGCATCTTAGAGGTATAAAACGTCTCTCTCTGAATCGGAGGTTATTGATGAAGATTTTAGTTGTTCATAGTAGTGCAAATACGGCAACATCTACAACACGAGAGTATACCGAAAAGGTAGTTCAAAAATTAAAAAGTAAATATCAACATAGCGAAGTAGTTGTACGTGATTTGATTAAAAATCCAATCCCACACTTTGATCCCCTTACCTTAAAAGCATTTTTTACTAAAGCAGAAGAGCGTAGTAGTGAGCTTAAAGAGGCAATTAAATTTTCGGAACAGGTTACAGATGAATTTTTAGCGGCGGATGTAGTGGTTATTGGGGCCCCAATGTACAATTTTAGCATTCCTGCAGTCTTTAAAGGCTGGATTGATTATATTGTGAGGGTCGGGCGCACTTTTCACTATACAGCAACGGGCCCCAAGGGATTAGTCGATGCTCAAAAAGAGTTACTGATCGTGACTGCGAGTGGGAGCGTTTACCACAATAGTGCTGCCAAAGATTTTGATCACCAAGAACTCTACTTAAGGCATATTTTTGGTTTTCTTGGAATTAGCAAGATTGATTTTATAAGGGTAGAAGGGACTGCAGTAGGAGGTGATATTGTAAAGAAAAGTAGAGAGGTTGCAGAGGAGAAGCTTTCGACGATTATTGCCCGTTTATAGCAGCGGCAGAGGGAAGAGGAGTCGGCGAAGGCAGATCATCAGAAGGGGGGGCCGACGGAGCCGACGGAGCTGATGGAGCTGATGGAGCTGATGGAGCTGATGGAGCTGACGGCGCGGCAAATCCCAAGGGGAGAAATTCGGGAGAATCAATACCGCCAGAAATTTTCATACTGTAGCTGGCCTCCTTACCGTTTTCATATTTTTTCATAAAGAGATTAATGATTGGAAAATCTTTGAGTACCTCCGCAGAAAAATTGATCTCTGCGTTTAAGTCAAGCGTAGAATTTGGCAGAGGTCTTTCTAGTAAAATTTTCCCTTTGATGTTGGAGGCAATAGAGGTTTTACTTTTTTCTCCCATCAGCACATCCACTTGTACCGTGTTTGCATTGGTTTGCACCAGGCGTGCTTGCAGATTATTGATGGTAAGTGGTTTGGCCAAGGTTACCCCTTGTACATTTTGAGGTGCAATCACTACATCGCCCGACTTAATCAAAAGGTTTAACTCTTTAAGCGCCATCGCTTTATAATTAAAGGTGACAAGGGAGTCAACCCCAATAGTACCAGTCAACCCTGGAAAGAAATCAAAATATTTTTTCACCAAAGAGAGATCAATTTTTGCATTTTCTGCCCTCACCAAAATACTAACAGGTGTAAATAGTAAATTAGTTACAATTTTTGTTTTTTCAATTTCAGCAACTAATTTTAATTTTGCTCCAAGCGGATAAATACCAATGCCATTAAAGGATATTAGTACACTTTTAAATTTTACATTGCTTGCAGTACCAGCACACTCTTTAGAGAGAATCAGATCACTAATAGTCGTTCTAGGAAGTAAAAAAAAGTGGCTTTGAATATCAGAGTAAAAGATAGGGCAATTGGGATTGTTCTTTATTTGTTGGGCGAGAAAACTTTGCAAGCGATAAGAGAGGGAGAGGTTAATGATCAAACCTAAAAAAAATGCTACTGTAATAATAATTGGCCAATAGCGGGCCTTCAAAGGATAAAGATTATAAAACTCCTCCCGAACATTCTTTTCTGTAGAATCACTATCTTGTTCCTGTCCATTCATCTTAAACCTACCTAAAACGACTCTTGTGCTTGTCCAATCTCACCAATATGCTGAATTGAAAACGTTCCCGAAAGCATGGAACTCTGCTCATCCTTCGTAATACTAATGGTATTGATTTTTATTTTTTGCTGAACCGATAGACTTTGCAAAAATTGAGTGACCTCATAGAGCGCAAGATTATTAAATTGAATATCTGCTGTCGTCTCTGAAAATGCACTAGAGATAGTTTGCGAGTTTAGGTTTTGCAACCCCATATTGCTGCTTCTGATTTTTGCACTTGATGCCATTTCACGAATGATCTGCTCTAGATCGGCAGAGGAAATCAGAGGAGTTCGAGAAAGCACACTAGCTTTATTCTGTTCAATCTCTTTATCAATACTTTCTACAAGAAGCGCCTCCCGGTAGATATCTCGTTTCAGTTCTACCGTTTGCTGCAAGTAGTGGCCACTTAGAAAAAACATAAAGGTGACAAATAGAGGAGATAAGATAATGGAAATCACGATGACTTGGTTAACCAGTGACCTGGTCTCATTTTGGAGATGACTTAATCCCTCTAAATATTTTTGATAAAAGTAGCTTTCTCGCAAAAGATCTATTTTTTGAAAGAGAAGGTGATCAATGAGAAAGAAGAGCTCTTTGGTTTTTTTCATATCAACTTCTGGTTATTGCCGAGGAATTTCATATTCAACGGTTATAGTTTTATCCTGTGCACTTTCAGTAACTTTTTTTGCCGGATAATTCATACTGTTTACCTGTGTGATTATATCACGCTTGCCCTCCAGCTCATCCAAAATTTTTATCAGAATCGATACCTGTCCATTCACAATAGAAACATGGTGCAGCTCCCATCCTTGACCTCCTTTGAGGTCATTATGAATAGTTAAAAAGGGAAGAAGAGCATCCTCTTTACTGACGACCTCTAAATATTTCAGATCACTTAAAAGCTCTTTTTTACGTTTTTCCACTCTTGCCAGCAGTAGCTCTGGCTTTTTTTGTAAGCGTTTTTGTTCATTAATGGAGATACTGATGGATGGGCGTTGCAAAATCTTTGCAATATCTTTATCTAAAGTTCTCTGGGATTGATCCATGATAATGTGCTGGAGTAGCAAAAAAAACATCATTACCGCAGCAAGTGCCAGCAGCCTAGCACCAATATAGGCACTCGAATAGAGTGAAGGAAAGTCATTGGAAGTGGCCGCATATTGATGGATTCTGAAATTAATAGGCGCTGTTTTACCACTCAAGGATTGCGCGGTAAGGTGAGGGATCGTAAACGATGATACTCTTGAAGCAGAAAAAGTGAGGCGAGTAAAATTACTAGGATCAAAGCTTTCTAATAACTGAGTCTTAATAGAGAGCGCCTGAGATAAAAAGTTACAAATATTTTTTAAATTAGAGGAACCGCCACAAAGATAGATCTTTGCAATATTTTGACCAAAATTCACTCGATGACCTAATTCCCACTTTTTAACATCTTCAATAAGTGGAAGAAAGATCTGTTTCATAATTTTTGCAAACTCTTGCTGGTCTTGGCCTACCTCTTCGAATTGTTTGTCGGTAAGGAAGAAGGCGTGCTTATGCTTATAGGCCACAGCTTCCGCCATTGAAATCTGATAATGTTTAGCAATATTCTCATCGATCGATTTGCCTCCGACATAAGAGAGGTGATTGGCCACCACCATGCGATTTTGTATCATATACGCTTTCGTAGTTTCATGGCCAACATCGAGGATCATAATCGGTCCATCAATATGACGTTTCTGTACAAAACTTTGAACGATAGAGAGTTCGCTGGTTAAAATGTCTGCCAAAATTTTATTATTTGCAAGAAACTTAAAATACGCTTCAAAAAGATTAGCATCGGTAATTCCAACCATGGAAGCCGATTGACCTTTGTTGATAAAGTGTTGGGCAGCAAAATGAACTTCATTAATTGCAAAAGGCAGCTCTCGCTCCAATTGAAAAGGCAACATCATTTCTGCTTTTTTTCGACTATTAACCGGCAAACTTAAAAAGCGCGAAGTAAGCATGTGAGAGGGAATATTACTGATCACCCGACCATCAAAATTTTGGTTGATAAAATGCCTTTGCAAAATCTTCAAGGCGCCTTCTGGAACTACTTGCACCAGTTTTGGAGCAGAGGCAATGGCCGGGGTAGGAGTTTGGGGCTGAACAGAGGCTTGCGCCGGAGTTGCAACCGCAGCAGTGGCAGTAGATCCCGGAGGATTCTCAACAGGCACCTCTATGTGTGCCCCTGTGTGTGTCTGATATTCGGAGAGAATAATCTCCTCATAGGACTCATATACCAGCGACTTCTTTTCTAAAGTCCCTTCAACAATTTTTATTGAGTAAGAACCAAAATCGATTGCCTTTATTTTCATAAGATCTATTGTAACCAAAAAAGAGAAGATCTCGAAGTAATGTCACTTTTTGCATTACTTTTCTTTGCTGTCTACGAATTTAGCTTATTGCTAATGATAATTAAACTAAAATGATCCAGTTTTTCTCAAAAAAGAGTCCCTACTCATCCTGATCTTAAAACAACATATTGCCTTGGCAGTGAGATAATCACCTCAAAGGGGTACATCCCAATCTCCTTAATTGGAGCATGAGCTAGCACTACACTAATATCGCCATTTAAGTCTTCGATAATTTTTTTACAGGCCTCCAATCCAATACCGCGACCTGAGATGTCGGAAATCTCTTTGGCCGTAGAAAACCCAGGTGCAAAGATGGCGTTGCAAATCTCCTCCATAGAAACGTTGCGGTCGCTTGGAAGCAGGCCTTGTTCAATGGCAAGCTTCTTAATCAAATCAACATTGAGCCCCCGCCCATCGTCGCGATAACGAATAATAAAGCGATATTTATTAAGGAAAAGATCAAACTCAATTGTCCCAAACACCTCTTTTCCTTTTGATCTACGTTCATTGGCAGGCTCAATTCCATGATCAATAGAGTTTCGAAGCAAGTGCTGAGTCACATTTTGCAAAGGATTATGGATCACATTTTTAATGTGAATCCCCGGGTCACGCATCACAATTTTAGGAGGTGCCTTGTCCAATTGCCGAGAGAGCGCTGCAAGCGCGCTGAAATTAGGAGATGCAACATTTTTTAAAGAGTCAGAACCAATTAGCGAAAAAAATTGATACGTTTTGCTTAAAATCCCTCGCTGTGCCGGCGTTAGATTATCGACAGTAAAATCTTTTAAAAGCTGAATCTGTAGATCGACTTCTCCCTTATCCACATGGACTTGATTAACAAAATCATTGCCACCCTGATCCGTAAAGTACTCGGTAGTATTGATCGTCTCACTCTTAATTTCCACCTCTACTGGTGATTTCACACCATCGCTTACCGCCTCTCCTCCCTTTTTTATAGCATTGCCACTACCGTTGTTTTTAAAAATTCTTCTAAGACCCATTGAAATGTATTCTTCAAAAATTGTCGTTAAATTTTTATGCAACTTCAAAAGTGAAATAATAAATCTATCAAATTCTGCACTACTGATGCGCGACTGTACTAGATTCACAGCAGCGGCCCCTACACGATCCTTGTGCTGACTACGTTGCCTTTGTAACAGACTATTCTTACGTAAGAAATCAACTTCACGCTCGTTATCCGCTAAGCGCGCAAGTAGCGAGAAAAGATTATGCTCCCGCACTAATGATTTCAGCTCCCGCAGAGAACGCAAAAAATAAGCAATCCCTTCTTCTAAAATCACATCATAAGTTATACCCTTGATTTGCGGTATGCCTTTAATGCCACTGCGACCAGAATCTAAAATTTGCCTGGCCTCTTTTGCAAAATTCAGGAACTTCTCTGGAGAAAGTGCAAGAATTTCACTAAACACCTCTATAGTTTTTTCTCTATTAATGGCATCATTTTGCAATTTTCGAAGCTCAGTGACATTCCGTACCGTCACCATGATTTTTTCAATTTGATTTTTATTATTGCAAATAGGACTCCAATCTAATTCCAATATTTTCGTTCCACCATCTTTATTCTCTTTTCTGACTTCCTTAACAAAAGCATCCGAATGAATTTCAAAGTTAATTGACTCTTCCCCTAGTGTGGCAGTCAGGGCACTTAACAACTGGCTTAACACCTCTGGAGTAACATTCGTATTTTTAAACATAACATCCATCACATCTTGACCTGCTATGTTTTTAGTTTCCAGTATTTTTTCTAAAAATATCGAATATTCAGGATGAATTTTATTATTAGGAAGAATAGTGAAAATTCCTTGCTTAATATGATTTAAAATATATTTGATGTTTTTTGTCTTTTCATCGATTATGCCATGAAGATTAGTGGTGTAATGATACAGTCTGTCGGTCATGGCATTGGTAGCATTTACAATAACAGTAAACTCATCCACGATGCTATCACTACGATCAAGTTTTAATTTGTTTTTCAGACATTCGACATTATCAAGGTTTTTCGTGTAATTGGTAATTTGTTTTAAATGCCTAGTGATCAGTTTTTGAAAGATCAAAAACATAAATAGGCCAATAAGGAAAATCTGCATTGCCTGAACAATCAATATTCTTTTTCCCATAAGTATTAAATTTGTTTGCAATTTATCCAGACCTGCAACAATAGTTAAATCGCCAAGCTGCTTCCACTCATTTTTGTTGTTATCGTAATAGCGAACTGGAAACACTCTTTGAGAGATGTGCTCTGATGAAACCGCTCCTATAACCAAATCATCTCGAGAATCTTTGGGATTTGTATAGGAAACTTTTTCAATATTAGGAAGCTTTACAATTCCTTGTAGGTGTATACTTAACTTCTCTCTATCTACATCCCACACTGTGGCCGCAATGGAGGAGAGATGCCCTTGTTCAATTTGATTTAGTTGATCTTGTAAATGCTCTGTACCCCTTCTGTACTCCGTATATAGGTGAAAGGCCGTTGAACAAACAGTACCTATCATAGAAAAAAGTAAAATTAACAAAACAAATTTTGTTGTAATCCCTATATATTTTACTTCTTTTACCGAGTCACTGATTCCTTTTGCTGAATAATCATTCATGACATTATCCTTACGACGTCCTCATAATTTTCTATTCCTCTATCGTCATCTTTTATATTTTAGATTAATTTTTTGTTGGCCGATACGATATGAGGAAAGGATGCTGCCTATGATGCCTTGGAGAAAAAAAAGGCCATCTTTTTAAGATGGCCTTACTACATAAAAAACGCTAAATCACAAAATTAGAAACCGTAAACCTCTTCGCCATTCATGCAACGATCAACACAGTCGAGTTGAAAAGATCTTACGTTTGCAACGCAAGTTTGATTTTTGTCAACACAAACAGGGCGTCCAGTATCACCATTTAAATCAATACAACTCTGAAGATCTTTATCACATTGAGCGTAGAGTGGACGTGCTTGACTACTGCAAATAATTCCACAAGGTTGGATTGCAAATGCAAGTGATGGAACGACAGTCATTGCGACAAGAAGAGAGATCGATAAAACCTTTTTCATACTAGTAGTCTCCAAAACAAAGGGTTTTTAAAATAGTAGTTACCCATAACATAAATGAGCACTCTTATGCCAGAGTTTTTTCGTCGGCTTATTACAGAAGTGGTCTGGTGATTTTACGAGCGATACTTAATGGGGTCAGTCATTCCTAGTCGAGCAAAGGCCCGCAATCGCAGTGCACAGGAGTCACAAACACCGCACGCAGCATCCTCTGCTTTATAGCAAGACCATGTGTATTCAAAGGGCGCATGCAGGTCGACCCCTTGTTGAATAATCTTATCTTTTGAAAGGTGAATAACCGGAGTCACAACATGAATGGATGTGGCCTTTGTTCCCTCGTGGATAAGCTTATTCATTGCCTTATAGTAGCTAGGCCTGCAATCAGGATATCCTGACGAATCCTCATGAACCGCCCCGATATAAATTCTCACAGCACCCACTACCTCGGCCCAAGCAACTGCCAAAGAGATAATAATTGTGTTCCGAAAAGGAACATAGCTTGTAGGAATCGCCGTACTCTCTCCCTTGAAGTCACTTACTTGCATTTTGCTATCGGTCAGTGAACTACCTCCAATCTCTTTTAAAAAGGAGATATCCACAATTTTCCGATGATCGCTTAAAACCTGATAGTGATCGGCAATCTTATGAAAGCACCATAGCTCTTTGGACTCAGTCTTTTGCCCATAGTTCATATGGAGAAAATAGAGGTGCTCACTGCTTTTGCTTTCGGAGTGGGCAATGGCAGCTGTCACCAAAGAGTCCATTCCTCCACTCACTAATACAATCGATTTCGTCATAGCTTCAGGCCCTTTCAGAGGTAGCTCTAAAGAAATTGGAAATCTCTTCAGAGCGATGCTTTGCCTTCACTTTTAGTGATGCTAGCTCCCCTTTGCTAGTCTCACGAATAAGAAAATAAAACTTAATTTTTGGTTCCGTCCCTGAAGGACGAAGATAAACTTTACTTCCACTCTCCAAAGTATAACCAATCACATTGCTATTCGGAACAATCAGCTTCTGTACTTTTCCACTTTGCAAATCGCGCTCTTCACCCAGCTCATAATCTTCAATCTTCGTAATCTTCTCTCCACAAAGGGTATTCTCTTTAGAAGATCTAAAGTGCTCCATAATTCGCTTAATCTTCTCTTCTCCCTCTTTACCCAAATAATCGAGTGACAATAATCCCTCATAGAAAAGGCCAACTTCCTTATACATTTCATCGAGAGCATCAATCAGAGTCATTCCTCTTGTCTTATACCATAAGGCCATCTCCGCCATCATTGCTGTCGCACTAATCGCATCTTTATCACGAACATCTTCTAGTACCAAATAACCATATGACTCTTCACTCGCCATCACAAAGTGAAGATTTTTTCTCTCTTTCTCAATTTGATTCCATAGGCCGCACATCCATTTAAATCCAGTAAGCGTACTGTGAATCTCTACTCCAAAATGTTTGGCCAGAGCGGTTTGCATTTCAGAGGTGACAATCGATTTAATCACCAGTGAATCGCTTCTTAGCTCCCCTCGCTCCTTCATGCTACTCAAAAGGTAGTGAAGTAATAAAATACCTACTTGATTACCATTTAAAAATTGTGCTTCTCCCTGATGGCGAACAACCACACCAATGCGATCAGCATCAGGATCGGTTCCAAAAACAATATCGCGCTCTTCGAGCTTCATCAAATCCACAGCAAGTTTCAGTGCACGTGGATCTTCAGGATTGGGAGAAGGAACCGTGGAGAAATTACTATCGGGATTGATCTGCTCTTGCACTAAACGCACATTGCTCATGCCCATCTCACTTAAAGCACGCAAGCAAGGAATATAGCCAGTACCATGAATAGGAGTATAAACAATTTTCAGTTCATCTCCTCGTCGCTCACAAAGCTCACGTCGAAAATAGCGCTGCTTTAGTTTTTGGTGATAAGCATCTTCAACTTCTCTACCCATCCAGCGAATCTTATTCTCGCGTAACCCTTGTTCAAAATTCATATAGCTTATTGTACTAAAATCGCTGATGCCATAATACTCATCGATGATCTCCTTATCGTAAGGAGGAATCACTTGTGCACCATCATTCCAATAGACTTTGTAACCATTATAGGCGGGAGGATTGTGACTTGCAGTGATCATAATGCCCGCATGTGCTTTGAGGTAGCGAACAGCAAAGGACAAAAAGGGAGTGGGATTTAGACGATCAAAAATATATGCAACAATGCCATTGGCCGCCAAAACGGAAGCCGCCTCTTTTGCAAAAAAATCGGAAAAGCGCCTGGAATCGTAACTTAAGGCCACTCGCAACTCCTCCCCACTTTTAGCAAAATGTTTCTTTACAACCGTCGCCAGTGCATGGGTGGCCATTCTTACCGTGTATTTGCTCATGCGGTTGCTTCCCATTCCCATGATCGCACGCAACCCGCCCGTCCCAAACTCAATATCTTTATAGAAGCGGTCAAAAAGCTCTTCTTTTGCTTTTGTCTCGTGAGCACTGCGCTCTAAAAGATCACTAATCTCCTTTCTCGACTCCATATCAAAATACTCATTGTTGGCCCATGCTTTTGCTTTCTCCAGAACTTCTTGACTCATATTGATTCCTTTTTTAAAAATAAAATTTCTATGCTAATGATTAAGTTAGTTAGTTATAATAACATTAATAATAATTAATTGATTATTATGTAATTAAGGAGAAATGTATGGCAAATAAAAATGCAAAACACAAGAAAAACGTGCCTGGAGCATGGTACTGCACCGACCCCGATGAAGAAAACGGCGAAGGTTGTATCGCTTGTAATATTTGCTACTCTTCAGCTCCTCAATTTTTTGCAGAAGATGAGAATGGTAATGCCTATGTAAAAAATCAACCTACCTCCGAGGCAGACCGGGCCACTTGCCAAGAGCAACTTGATGCATGCCCTGTTACTGCTATTGGCAACGACGGATAACAAAGAGCAGTGCATACAACACACCTAGCACACAGGGCACACACACCATCTCAATACCCGAGTAAACCTTTTTTGACAGGTGAAATTATTAAAGAATACATTTTATTACTCCGATGCTACTCTTGCATCTCTTAGAATACCAACAATCACACCGAACGGTGAGTAAGCTTAATGGACACAAGTAGTATTTTTCAAGCCATTCGTAATTTCTTCGGATCTATCAATTTTGAGAATGCCGTTGACATCATGGTTTCTTTAGGGCCATTCACTAACTACTCTATTCTTTTTGGCGTACTCATTCTCTGCGGCTTTGGCTTGCCGCTCCCTGAAGATATCGTGCTTATCATTGGAGGTTACCTCTCTTATTTTGATTTTTTAAATGTACACATTATGGTGTTAGTAGGCCTAGCGGGAGTACTCCTTGGTGACTCTATCATGTTTTTTCTAGGAAGACGGTATGGTCCGGCCCTGCTGAATCATCGCTACCTTTCTCGGATCGTTACTCCTGACAAGATAAAACGTGCCCAAATTAACATCAATAAGTATGGTAATCGAATTTTTTTTATTGCGAGATTTTTACCTGGACTACGCTCTCCTATTTTCTTTACTGGAGGAACCCTTAAAACTAGGTTTTATATCTTCTTCGCCTACGATGGCATAGCGGCGCTTCTTAGTGTGCCTCTCTGGGTTTATAGTGCCTACTATGGAGGCGAGTATATTTATCGTGTAATTCAAATTGGGAAAAATGCGCAAGTCTTTATTTTAGGCTTAATCTTGTTGATTGTGGGAGTTCAAATCTTCTTATACTATAGAAATGTAAAGGCCAAACAACGTGAGCAGCAAAATAGGCACTCCTTAAAAAAAGAAAATGAGCATGGAAGATCGAATGAACGAGAAGAAGAACAAAAGCCTGCCATCACATCAAAATAACACACTCCAAAACTACATCTATAAACTTTTTGTCATTCATCAAGGAAATCAATTTTATCACGAATTACTCGCTCTTATTTTAAAGGAGATGTCTTCTGAATTTGGCCTCATAGGGTACCTTGATGAATCGGAAAACCTAGTTATCCCAACGCTCACCGGAGAAATTTTGGCCTGCTGTCAAATCAAAGATAAAAAAAATATTTTATTGAAATCAGACTTAAAAGGTATTTTTGCGCAGGTAATTTCTCAACACAAAAGTGTTCTTGTTAATAATAGCGAACCACTGAAAACACCCGATGGCCATATTAAAGTCAAGCGAGTTCTTTTTGTACCTATACTCTACAATAGGCAATTATTAGGAATCATTGCTGTCGCCGATAAGAAGAGTGATTACCAAATACAAGAGCTGCAAAAACTTGAAGAGATTGCAGAACTCTTTGCACCAGTCCTTTATGGACGCCGCCACCGTGATTTGTTTGAACAATCACAAATCCAATTTTTTCAATCGGCCAAACTCGCCTCTATCGGAACATTAGCGGCAGGTATTGCTCATGAAATTAACAATCCTCTAACTATCCTCTCCGGTTTTTGGAATATTATTAGAGAGCATCTTTCTGAGCAGATGCCCCTTTCTCCTGAACTTGACGAATATTTTTCCAATGGTGGTAACGCCATCATGCGTATCAAAGATATTGTTCAAGGGCTAAAAGACTTTGCACGGGTTGACACTAACGATCATAATGTTTTTGACCTTATTAAAATTGTGAACAACTCACTTCGCCTCTGTCACAATATCTACCAGCGCGATGACATTGAAATTGAGGCCAATATTCTCGTTAAAGATGCTCTTGTCTGTGGCAATCAAGGCAAGACCCAGCAAGTTATCTTCAACCTCTTAAACAACGCTCGCGATGCCATTAAAGAGCAAAAGCGCAATAATGCAGCTACATCACAACATCCCAGCAACTATCGGGGAAAAATTCTCCTAACACTCTCTCAAAGCAATACTAGCAAGGAGTATCTTCTCCATATCCAAGATAATGGCCACGGCATAACAGAATCCCATACGCATCAGATCTTCAACCCCTTTTTTACCACTAAAAACACCGGAGAAGGAAGCGGTCTTGGTCTTTACATCAGTCACTCTATTATCAAATCCATGAATGGAAGTATTACTTTCAGCAAAAATGCAACAACCGAAGGAGTGATCTTTACTGTTCATCTTCCTATTTACGAAGAGATCTCTTCTGGAGTCAAAACTCCTGATACTCGCAATAAAAGCAAAGGGGTGGTTCTCATCATCGATGACGAGGCCGATATTCGCAAAATGCTTCGAGTCTTTTTAGAAAGTATCTCTTATAAAGTCATTGAAGCGACCAATGGCATTGATGCCTTGGATGCCCTCCAAGTAAACGGAATAGACGCCTTTAAATGCATTATCACCGACTTAAAAATGCCCAGGCTGAGTGGGTTCGAACTTATTAAAGAGGCACGTGCCAGGGGTTTTTCCGGAAAAATTATCACCATCACCGGTAACATCTATTTAGGAGATGATAACACCGAGGAACTTGAGATCCTTCCACTGATTCAAGGACAACTCCATAAACCATTCTCTAAAAAAGATGTTTTCGAGCTTCTTGAACGGCCACTGGTTTTCGTTAAGGAAGAGGATCATCCTCAACAGCGATAGCGGAGGCACCATAGGTAGGAAGTTCGCCTTTGAAAATGATTCTATCAAGGTGCTTTACGAAACCAGACCAGTTGCCACTACAGGGATCGCTCTTCGTTACTAGTTCGACAGCACCCATCTTAGAATCCATTAAATCGATAAAATGAACAAGGAAAGCTTCCTTCGTAACTGGAAGTTTTGGTGCGCCATATGCATACTCACCATGATGGGCCAAGAGGATATGTTTGAGATGCATTTTGGTGGTTTTCGGAAAATGTTTTATTTTCAGAGCAAAACAGTCCACTAATTCCAGTGATTGAGCAACATGGCCAATCAATTTACCCTCATCTGTATACTCATAGGAGTTTCCATCACTAATCTCATAAATTTTACAGAGGTCGTGAAGAATCGCCCCTGCAATCACATAATCACTCTTCACATGATAGTGCTTGGATAAAACAATCGCCATCTCTGCACACGATAAGATGTGCTCCATTAGCCCCGATTGATAAGCGTGATGAACCGTTTTTCCGGCCGGCCATACTAATAAACGGCGAGCAATCTCCCCATCTTTTAAGATAAGGGTTAGAAGCTCCTTAATGTAAACATCGCGAACTTCCAATGCAAGAACCTCCTCAAGGCGTGCAAACATCTCATCTGCGGCCCTCGAAGAGCGGGGCCTATAATCGGCATCATCAAAGTCGTGAGAATTTTCAACGAGCTTAATCTCCTGAACAATAAGCTGGCGTCGCCCTTGATAGAGGTTGATCTTTCCCTTAATATGCGCCAGATTACCTCTGATGATGCGTTCACAAATCTCCTTAGCATGGCTCCAGGCACGTCCCTCAATATCTCCACTATTATCCGATAAAACAATATTTAAGTAAGGACGCCCATCACGCCCTTCTACGGCCGCAATATGCTTAACTAAAAAAGTCGTATCCACACTATCTTTAATTTGCAATTCACTCACAAACTGTTTTTTCTTTTGCATTGAAGGACATCCTTGCATTTAATAGCGACAATCATCAACAGAGAATCTACTTAATTTTTCTCCCTTTGGCCTTAGCAAAAATTATCATCTACCTTTTAAAATCAGAATATGGCATTATTTTATTAAATCATCTCGACCAATGCTATTTTTTTGAGTAAAAAGGTGGCCGTTAATAATTTAAATTTAAACAATTGATATTTCTATACAAACTACTTGATTACAGCAAAGGAGTTCTTATGGCACTTAAATACGTTGATGAAGTCTCTCTGCAAGGCAAACGTGTCGTTGCTCGTTTCGATTTCAATGTTCCAATTAAGAATGAAAAAATCACTGATACCACACGAATCGATTCTGCTCTTCCTACAATCAATCATCTCCTCAAAGAAGGCGTAAGTAAACTCATCCTAATGAGTCACCTTGGTCGCCCTGATGGCAAAAGAGTGGCAAAATATAGTCTTAAACTGGTTGGTGACTATCTTGCAGCAAAACTTAATACGGAAGTTATACTCACTGAATCGGCAACTGATGGTGGAATCAAGCAACTGCTGGCACTTCCCAAAGTTAAAGTAGTGCTGCTTGAAAATCTTCGTTTTCATCCTGAAGAAGAGGAGAATGATCCTGAATTTTGCAAAATCTTAGCAAGCTATGGTGATGTTTATGTCAATGACGCCTTTGGCACCTCTCACCGTAAGCACGCCTCTACCTATGGAATCGTTCAATACTTCAAAGATCGCGCGTATGGTGGCTTCCTACTCAAGCAAGAAGTGCAAGCATTGACTAAAATCACAGAAACGCCTACTCGCCCCTTTGTTGCCATCGTTGGAGGCGCAAAAATTTCTGATAAAATTAAAACCATTGAGCGCCTGATTGTGGCAGTTGACCATCTTCTCATTGGTGGAGCGATGGCCTATCCCTTCTTGAAAGCACAAGGAAAAAAAGTTGCGAAATCACTCTGTTCCGATAACGATTTCGAATTGGCAAAGAAAATTTTACAACAAAGTTCTGCCCCAAAAATGGTTCTTCCTATTGATCACATTGTAGCAGACTCTCCAGAGGGACAAGCGCAAAGCTGCACAAGCATCGACATTCCAGAGGGAATGATGGGTTTTGATATCGGCCCAAAGAGTGTTGCCCTCTTTAAAGAAAAACTGGCAACCGCAAAGACTATCTTCTGGAATGGACCGATGGGAATGTTTGAAACCGAGGCTTTCTCCAAAGGTACCATGGATATTGCTCGCGCTCTTGCCGATATTAAAGCATTCACACTCATTGGTGGTGGTGACTCTGTAAGCGCCATCAATAAATCGGGTGTGGCCTCAAAAATCAGTCACATTTCGACTGGAGGTGGA
The DNA here is from genome assembly GCA_015231955.1 of Oligoflexia bacterium. Taxonomy (GTDB): domain Bacteria; phylum Bdellovibrionota; class Bacteriovoracia; order Bacteriovoracales; family Bacteriovoracaceae; genus JADGAN01. The sequence goes on from JADGAN010000013.1 coordinate 102,198, forward strand.
GCATCACTCGAGTTTATCGAGCAGGGCGAGTTACCTGGTATCCAAGCACTAAAGTTTGGCCTTTAAGCCACAAAAATTTTCAAAAAATTTCTAAAGGAGAGTGATCACGATGATAACAAGACCAAGTAAAACCTACATTGTTGGTAACTGGAAAATGAACCAAAGCAAATTTGATATTGACGCTTTTTTCAAAGCGCTTTCTCAAGAGCTATTAGCGGCCTCTAAGGAAACACTCCCGCCAAATCTTTTTGAAACAACAGAGGCGTGGATTGCTCCCCAATTTGTTCATCTCCACCAACTCTATGTGGATATCTCGTTATGGTCGACATCCTCTCCTTTTGTCGGGCAAATGAAAATGAAGTATGGTGCTCAAAACTCTTCTCACAAAGAAAAGGGCGCCTTCACTGGTGATGTCTCCGCTCGCGCCCTTGCCGAGAGTGGATGCCACTTTGTGATTGTGGGCCACTCTGAGCGTCGCGCTTTCTTTAAAGAGTCACCAGAAATCTTACGTGAAAAAGTGGAAATGGCCTTTGCGCAAAATTTAAAAGTTATCTTCTGCATTGGCGAGACACTGGAGGAACGTGAACAAGGAAAAGCAGTTGAGGTGGTGCTAAACCAACTCACTCAAAGTATCAAAGGTCTTGATCAAAGCAAATGCCACGAGCAACTCATCTTTGCTTATGAACCTGTATGGGCCATTGGCACTGGTCGCACTGCAACTCCCGAACAAGCACAAGAGATGCATGCCCACATTCGTAAAATTCTCAGTGATGAGCTTGCCCTTGAGGGAGCTACAATGCCTATTCTCTATGGTGGTAGTGTAACTCCCGACAATGTTCACGAATTGCTGCGACAACAAGATATCAACGGCGCCCTAGTCGGCGGCGCTAGCTTAAAAGGTGCTGATTACGCCAAATTATATCTTGCCGCAAAAGTCAAAATCGGTTAAAAAGAAAATCGAAGCACTTTATCTTAATCTTCACATAAGTAAAAAATGACAGAGGAATAAGCATCATGATTACTGTACTATCGATCATCCATATTTTTGTTTGCATTCTCCTTATCTTAACTGTACTTATTCACTTTGGTAAAGGGGCCGAGGCCGGACTTGTCTTGGACACGAGCGCTTCCTCCATTCTTCCACAAAAAGGCAATATCCTTAACAAGATTACCAATACACTTGCCGTACTCTTTCTTGTGATTTCACTATCGCTTGCGGTAATGAGAGGAAAAACCACCTCTCACTCTGTGTTTGACACCAATCCTATTGCTAAAAAACCGACGACAACATCGACTACACTACCGATTACTCCTGCAGCACCTGCAACAGCTCCAATCTCTTCTTCATCAGGAGCAGCGGCACCAGCTGCAACTGAGAAAAAATAATTTATTTTTTCTCTTTGTCCTTCTTTTGATTATCCTCTTGAACCACAACTTTTCCAAAATTGGCAGAAGGCTTACTCACACTAACCTCTATCAAAGGAATCTTCTCGTGTGGCTGGCTAGGATCAAAATCAGCAGGCACCTCCACTCTATTACGATTAGGAAGTGATAACTTTTTAAGAGAGGTCAAAAAAACTGCAAACAAATTGGGATCGATTTTTTTTCCCCGGGAGTGCCCCATCACATCAATGGCGGCCTCTAAAGAGAGCACCTCAGAGTAAGAGCGCTTGGTCGTGATAGCATCAAAAAAATCAGCGATAGCGGTAATGCGTGCGGACTCTGAAATCGTATCACCCTTGAGCTTTTGGGGGTACCCTGACGAGTCAAAATTTTCATGATGTTCATAGATCATCTTAGAAACAGTATCAAAATCGACCTGTTTTCCTCTGTTTTCCATCCTTATACGCGCTTCATTTAACATCTCAAGCCCATAACGAGGGTGTTGCTTTACCTCTTCAAACTCTGCCACAGAAAGCTTTCCCGGATTGTTTAAAATACTTGTCGGTAATTTTAGCTTTCCCAGATCGTGCAACAACCCACCCATGCCAATAGTAATCAACTCATCATCGCTTACACTCTCCTTCAATATCTTTTGCTTATAGGTCTTATAAATAGTCACACAATACATGGAGACATTGATAGAGTGGTCATAAGTATAAAAGTCGTGAAAACTTAACTTGGCAATCATCTCATGCAGGTCACTTACACGATAATCTTTAATCACCGTTACCATCGATTGCACCGCCTCTTTGCAATTATCGATGGTTTCTACTAAAAGCTCGGGACGAAATCCTTGCGTGTGATCAACCAGCCCAGCAAGATAATTAATTGCACTATCCTTAATCACTTTGGTTTTATTCTCATCGGAGACTTGGTCCGACTTAACCAAACTATTGAGATAGATCGCACGCTGATCCTCAATCACATAGATCTGAAAATATTTTGATCGCATCTTTGTAATCGTGGCCCGATCCATAAGCTCATCTTTGGGAAAGACTCTTACAAAGCGTTCATGTTCAGGCCGCGAAGAGGAGTTGACATAGAGATCGTAAGGCAACTTCTCCCCAACAACTACAAAATCAAAAGGAACCGAGAAAAAACCTTTCTCACTTTTTTTTGATGGATCTTGAGCTTGGTCAGTCAAAATAGTTCCCTCCCTCTATCCATCTTAATCGCTATAGGAAAAAATTAGAAGGGCAATTCATCAGGTGAGAATTGGTCGTTAGCAGGGATATTATACCCTTTATCTCGATTATTATTATTGCTATTGCTGTTGCTATTACTACTACTTCCACTCGATCGAGCGCCATCTTCAAAGGGAGGATAGAAATCAGAGTCGTTAAAACCACCATCCATCATCATATCAGCACTGCCACCAGCACTGGCCCCTGCAGCAACATTAGCGCCAGCAGTTGCACCAGCGCTAGCACCAATAAACTGCACAGTGTTCGCAAGCACTTCAGTTGTATACCTCTTCACCCCATCTTTATCATTCCATGCACGCGTGCGAAGTGTACCTTCAATAAAAACTTGCCTACCCTTAGTCAGGTATTGATTGCAATGCTCTGCTAACTTCGACCACACCACAATTCGATGCCACTCTGTTTTCTCCATTTTTTGTCCATTATTTTTGTCCTTCCACGTCTCTGAAGTAGCAAGCGTAAAATTGCACACTGGTGCTCCGCTTGCTGTATATTTAAGTTCAGGATTTTGACCGAGACGACCGAGGAGCATGACTTTGTTAAGACTCATAGTTTTCAACCTTTTTTCTTTCTTACTTATGTTACACAAAAAAATAAAACCTAACTCATAAAACACAAAATATCTATGCAAGGAGAGTTGAATTTTTAATGGTGCTAATTATCAACAAAGACGGCCAGCAAGTAGCGTAAAAAGATCAATTTTTGAGTGTCACATTTACATTCTCTTCAGAATTTGCAGTAGTTGCGACCGATGTGGCCGTTGTTGACGCCGCTGCAACCCGCTTTTTATTTCCCCCCTCTTTCCCTGATGCCATCACTCCCCCTTCCTTTTTATTTTTCCAGAACTCCTCTACTAAGCGCTTTGCCACGCGAACATCTCGTTTATACCAAGTAGCATCAAAACCACAGTAAGGGCAAGGAATCTCTTTTCGAAAAAAGAGCTTAAGTATCGTCTCCGCTACACCCCAAACAATAAAAAAAATAAAGAGTGCTCGCAGTCCCATGAAGGGATAACAAAGTAAAATCAAAACAAGCGATAGCGTGAACAATTGTGCATAATTTTTCCGTGAAAGCTTTGAACGATAAGCAAGAAAGCGTTTGCTTCTACATAAGGGACAATAAAACTCCAGTGTAGGCCTTTTCCCTCGGTAAACTCGTCTCTCCATTGGCCATTTCCTCCTCTTAACGTATGCATACTGCTTTTCTTTAATGATACAATCAACTTTTCACGGTCTCATTGCCCACAATGCAGTTGCAAATAATTCCGCATTGACTTCTTTACTTACATCATCTTGGAGATGAAAATATCTCTATATGAGAAAGAAAAGCTTCCGTGCCACTATTTTCAATGAGCAAGGCCAGCTCTCTGTCTTTTACGGCATGTGCCTGCTTCTGATCGTTACCAGCATTGCCTTCACCGTGAATGTTGGACTCTTTGTGAAAGCAAAAATTAATTTACAAAATGCGGTCGATGCGGCTGCTTGGTCGGGGGCCAGTGTGCAGGCAAGGCAACTCACCACCATTGCCTACCTCAATTGGGAACTACGCAATACCTATAAAGAGTGGATGTTTAAATACTACGTCTTGGGAAACCAAGGGAATCCAAAAACCCACAATCCCACCACGCCCAACATGGACTTTACCATGAAGGCGTCACCTCTCGATCCTACACAAATTGATCGCTATAATGTTCCCTCTGTCTGTATTGAGATTCAAGGAACCTCCACCCCTATGTGTCCTGTCTTCAATGTACCAGGATTGCCTCGTTTTCATAAACTAGGCCTCACTTCACTCGATGATACCGTTGCACAACTCTCCAATACACTGATCTCCACGAAAGGGGCCGACTGCTCGAGGCGCTCCGATCTCAATTATCTGACTCTTCTTCGTTGGGTCTATGGTGTACCGGAAACTCCTGGCGCCCCTCCCTCGAACCTCATCTTTGCACGCGCTCCCTTGATTGCTGCAAATCGCACCGGCGCCTGGATTAAGGCGGTGGAGCTTGCACTTCGTATTCGCAACCTAGAAAAAATCATGAATCTCACCCCTGGCGACGCTCGCACTCCCGTGGCCCTTTGCCAATCGGGAAGCAGCTGCATTCCCATCAACACTCTCTACCAAAATGGCGCCGCCCATCCCCTCTATGAACGTACAGTAAAGGCGTTTTGGTCCGCCTTTCGAAACTTAGAAAATAACGATCCCAATGCCGATCTTAAGCGCACCTTTAAGATGACAGAGATCATTCCGCAATCAGCAATTAGTGGAGGATCCACTTCCACCGTCAGCACCATTCCTGTGAACAATGCTGCCTTGGTTGGTTATAAGCCCTATGTTGACTTGCATCTCCATACTGTCAATATGGTTGCCTTGTTCACAATCTTTACTTCAGCCCTTGGGCAGGTCAATATCAACAGTACGGCCATGTCAACAGACGCCAGTTGCGGTGCTACTAAAACTGCGCTGCCCATCCCCGTCTATCCCTTTGGCTTTGTCAAAAACCCCGAGGTGCTTACCTACTATGCTGTTAAGGGTGAGGCCGATTATATTGGGCTTTTCAATCCCTTTTCTGGCGATGGCAGTGTTCACCTTTTCGCCTTTGCTGCTGCTAAACCTTTTGGTGGAAGAATTGGCCCTATGATCTACATGTCAAACAGTGCAAATAATAGCACCAAACAGCAGGTGTTTGTTCGCGCACAACCTCCACAAAGAACCTATCCCTATTTAAGTTATATAAGTCCCTTTCCAAATAACAGGGCCACTGCCAACCCGAGTGATCCCTCTGCTCGCTCAGGGTTATACTATGTTCGCGGTGATCCCATTCCCAATCCAGCAACCAGCAGTTTTTGGATTTCCAATGGAAGTTTAGGCAGTGCTATTGGGGGAGTTCCCTCTGGTGGTAACGTTGTCTACGGCATTCCCAACATGATCTACTCTAATGTGGCCTTGACTGCACAAAGCGGTGGATCGCAGTCGATCCAAGAGATCAATCCCAACCTTGCACCTGTAGGTGGAAAGGCCCCTATAGAGAATGCAGGACTTTTCAATGCTCAACAATTTAAGTCTTTTCGCTCCAATTTTAACCTCGCCTCCATCGACCAATCGATCATTAAAGCCAGGGCCCCGACCAGCTATGAGGCGGCCAACTACCTGATTCCAACCGCTCATCGCCAAGAGGGAGGTGGAGGCGGGGGACTGGGTCCTCCCGACACGCCGGAAATGGCAGTTGGCCAACCAGGCCTCATTCCAGGAACTTCTGCACTCTCGGTCACCTTTCCTCTCTTTGCTCCACTTTGGGGTGATGGTGGCCGTGGCACTTATTACCATCAATCGGAGATTGAAACGGTGTTGGCCGATTATATCAGGCAAACTACCTCTTCCATTCAAATCTACATTAGCGCTTTAAAAGATGTCGCCACCGCCATTCGTTCTAGCATGATCTACACTCCCAATGGAACCTACAACCCCACACCGGAACAGGCCGGGATCGATACCAACTTATATGAAAACGCTGCTAATGAGATTTACAATCCCAAAGATCCTTGCAGCAGCATGGCCGGAAAGTTTGAATACTTTTTCCTTGGCAGCACCAATAGTGCAGGAGTGAAGTGCCCAGGTATCGATCCACTCACCTTGCTCATTCAAAATTTTTGGAATCAAGAGCAGATGAGAAACAATAGTTTTAAAGATTACTACTTCGTCACCTACACCTCTCCACTCAATACCAATAGCGACTATTCTCCGGCCGATATGTCTCGCCCTTCGGATAAACTCATGACTGCTTATCTTCCTGGGCCAGCTTACGGCGCCGATACTATCTCTGGTCTCTTTCCTCACCCTTATATTCAAGAAGCCAGGATTAACGCAAGAAGAAATTACTACTCCACTAAGTTTATCGCCATTAAATCACTCACTGACAGTGGTGCACATGGAATCCTCCCTTACGTTTCCACTGGTGGATCAAGTTTTGCAATTTATTCAGAAAAGGATCACAGTACACTTGCAGAGTTGCAATACACCTTTGCAAATCCTATTCCCCCCTCAATTTTTTCAGGCGTAAAACCACTTCGCCCAGTTCTTGAATAATTCATCTTCTCCCTCTCATTTGTTTATTTACATTTGCAAGCGTTGTGGTTATTTCTAATAATTATACTTGATTTTTATAATGAAAATTCATTCATAAAATTTCAACCAAGGACTTAGATTGTGGCAGCAACGAAAAAAGCAAAGACAAAAGCAAATGTAAAAACCAAGACAAGCAAGACAAGCAAGGCAAGCAAGACAACAAAGACAACCACGAAGACGCAAGCAAAGGCAAAAGCAAAAGCCAGGCCCTTGGCGAAAGCAGTTGTCAAAGCAAAGACAGCAGTCATCAAAACCATAAAGATCAAAGCAGTAACCAAAAAAGCAGTAACACCCAAAGCAAAAGCTAAGGCCGCTATTAGAAAAAGTATCAAAAAAATTGAAAAAAAAGTGCTTCTGCCTAGCAAGACCCCAGTTGGGCCTAAGAAAAAATCTGCCACTAAAAAAAGTGCTGCTACCAAAGAAAAACAATTAAAGACAACGAAAGCAACCACTACTGTAAAGAGTGATCAAAGTTCTTATGGCAATTCCACTTACAAACTGCAAGACAACAACAAAGATGAATTACTAAAATCAAAAAACAACCTGCTGGCGGATGATTCCACCGATTTCGATAACAACAGTGACGAAGATTACTCTATCGATGAAGATGAGGAAGAGATCTTGGATAACGATGGACAGGTCGTCAACAAAAATAAGTCGTATAATAGCGACTACGAAGATCTTGAGGAAGAGGGAGAAGATGGGTATGGCTATGGTTGGGGCCATGACGATGGTTTTGACAATGCAGAAGAAGAAGACAGCTCCTCCCTGAATGATGATGATGAAGACGAAGCATACGCTAAAACTACCGGCAAGCTTAGTGATAGTGAAGAGGGCTACGATGAAGAAGACGCTTAAATGGAGGTTCGAGATCCTGTCCATGGGCCAATTCAGATCCTAAACGAAGAGATCCCTATTATTGAGCACCCTTTCTTTCAGCGTCTAAGAAAGGTCAAGCAGCTAGGACTCTCTGAGTACATCTTCCCTGGCGCAACCCATACACGCTACCTCCACTCATTAGGAGTAATGAGAGTAGGAATGCGTGTCTTTGACCGCCTCTTTGCAACAAACACTGCTAAAGCGGCCACGGCCACCAAAGGCTTCCAGCGCATCAGAGAGACTTTCAAGCTTGCGGCACTGTTGCATGATCTTGGTCACGCTCCTCTTAGCCACTCCACTGAAATTGCCATGCCGATGCTCTCCAAGTTAGGAATCCACTTGCTCAAAGACCGGCAAGCAACTCATGAAGATTATACGATCAAAGCAATTACCGATAGCTCCTTCAGTGATTCTCTCGAGAAGGTGCAAAAAAAGTTTGGAGTCCATCGCAGTGCTATTGCAGCACTAATTTCTGGAACAAACAGCGACCCTAGCTACTTTTCGTTTGGAAAAGGAAACATCGATTATTTCCCTCTGCTTCACCAGCTTATCTCTAGTGAGATGGATTGTGATCGCATGGATTATTTACTTAGAGATAGCTATTTTTGTGGTGTTAGCTATGGCAACTTTGAAATCGATTGGATCATCGATAACCTTGATCCTTGCATTATTGACGGCCGCGCCTACTTAGGCATTGGAGAGCGCGCAGTATCCTCCTTTGACGACTTCTTACTCGCACGATACCACATGTTCTTGATGGTCTATTTCCATTACCGTTCCGTCTGCCTTGAGCAGTTACTCTTCAAGTACCTCGACAGCTGTAACCAAGAGTATGCTATCCCGGCCAATATTGAAGAGTATCAAAAACACGATGACTACTTTCTCATCGATATCTTGAAAAAAAGTAAAAACATCTATGCCGATAAGATTTTAAAAAACAACATCCCCCCTAAAATTTTTGAAAGTTTTGGCCATGACGAGCTAGGGATTTTGAAAAAATTAGAACACTACCTGAAACAGCAAGAGATCGATTATATACGCTCTTCATCCCAAGGCCGGCTCTCTAAATACTACCGTTCCCAAGAGAGCAGAGCTACAGAGGTACTTAAGTTAAAGGTGATCAAATTCCTACCTAAGAGCAAAATCTATATTGATATCGATCGCGCTACCGATCTCTTCTCCAAGTTTAGCGAAACTCACCGCATCGAACGCATTCATTGTGATTTAAGAAAAGTCTCCCCATTTGATAAAAAACAAATTATGAATATGATCGATGAAAAAAAGGCCCTTTATTCCAAATACACTACACCATCACAAAGGCGCAGATGAATAAATTCTCTTTATACATTCTCCTGGTGTTAGCTTTCTTGGGACTTTCTCAAAGTCCTCACTCTCAGCGAGACTCTATCTATATTGCAGATGAAAACGCCTTTGTCTCTAAAATCAAGGAGCGCTCCCCCTTTGCTATTATCCTTACAGATTACTATAAAGATGGATTGATCATTCATGGACACTATCACCGCTACAAGATTGTCTCCTCCGTTTCCCGCTACCGCACCATTATTGCCCGAGTCTCTAGGAAATTCGCAGAAAAAAATATTAACAACATTGGAATGGCGCTTTACCAACGAGATGCTAAGGAAAAAAAAATATTAACCCCCTCTATTCCTGGCTGGATTTTTGTCAACAATCCCATCTATGGATATTGGGAAACCACCTATACCAAATCCAGCGAGCAACGTATCTGGCGTTTTCATAAATCTTACGCCTACATTGAAAAAGCTTTAGGTATCCATCCTGAAACTTTCACAGAAGAATCGTTCAAAAAAGCTAGTGTATTTATCTCCCACAATGCTATTTTCTATGGTTCAAAAAATGAGTATGGTACTTTTGGAGCGCACACTCAAAAGGTCTTCCCTGAATTTTTTAATAAAAAATCTCCAGATGAAAAATGGGATTTTAAAACCTTACTCCAACGATCTTTAAAAATTAACTGGAGCGGACAATAGCTATGAATGAATCACTCGATAAACTGCTACTACGAATTATCATGGCCTTTTCACTTTGCATGATGATCTTAATCTACAAATACGCACACTTTCTATTCCATCCTGGCCTTAGAAACAAACTCTTAAAAAAATTCTATCCCTCCCAAAATCCCTCGGATACCATCCATTTTTTTTCTCGTGTCATTGGCATCGGTATTGTGCTGACTGCTCCTTTTTTTGATCTTGAATATGGGATTGTCTTTGCTTTTACAGGCTACATTCTTCAGGCACTAATTGCACTGGGTCTCTATACTCTTTCCATTTACATCATAGAAGGAATGACTCTTTATAATTATGAATACAACGATGAAGTGTTGACTCGAAAAAACCTTTGCTACAGCACTGTCTGTTTTTCAGAGGCGATCGCCATCGCCTTCATCCTCAAATATATGATCGTTTATTCCAATTTTTCTATCTTTACCCTACTCTATTTTTGGCTTCTCTCTTTAGTCATGCTTGGCCTCTCCATCAAACTCTACCATTTCCGTTCCTCCCTCGATTTTAGTAAACTCATGATTCACAAAAATATCTCGCTTGCACTCTCTTTCTCTGGACACGTTTTTGGTTCCTCTGTCATCATTATCGCCTCATTCAATCACAACGTTGGCCAGATGGAAGAGTTTACCTTTCAAGTTTTGCTAAAAATTGTTCTTGCTCTGATTATTTTACCAATCATCCAAAATGGAATACTCTTTATTTTCAAAATTACCGATGACCAAAAAGGACTACAATCATTAGATCTCTCTTCAGAAGATGCCCATCCTCTCGAAGAGAGTGAAAAAGATGGCGTTGACCCCTCTTTTGGTAGCGGACTAACAGAAGGGACACTTTTCCTTACCTCTTCACTTTTAACCTCTACTATTATAGGTCCAGTCAATTTTGGAAATTTCTATCCACTCTTTCATTGAAAAAACGTAACTGCTCACACCCTTCAGCCATCTACCCTCTACCGGATGCTGAAAGTTGCTTAGCTAACAGCATTTGGTTGAGAGGTGAAGGTTGAGGGGTGTGAGCTAATGGAATGGACTCGCCTCTTTTAAA
>JADGAN010000014.1 GCA_015231955.1 Oligoflexia bacterium
TCCATGAATGGAGCAAAATATTTTTGTAGGATTAGAAGTTTTCTTATGACTATGAAAAAGAAAGGACACTCTCCATTTGATAAGCTGAATGCCATTTTTTATCCAGAACACACTGAATAGATACAAAGAAAAAACACAAGCAGAGAGTCAAAAATACTCTAACTGAACAAACGGTGCAGACAGCTCCTATTGTACCTGTCAATAAAAACGTTGGACGAAATGACCCCTGTCCGTGTGGTAGTGGACTAAAATTTAAAAAGTGTTGCCTAAAATAGACTAAAGTAACTCAGGTACTTATTACGGCCGTGTTTAGTGTTCTGATCTTACTGTAGGAGTGTCAGTTGTTCGACGAGTTTGTCGCTAGAGATTCGTGTTGGATCCTTGTAATCGACTCGCAATAATCCGCTGATAATTTTGCGTAAAGGGTGCTTGCTGATCTTTTCATTGCTTTCTAGCTCACGCTCTATTACCTGTTGGTCAAGAGTTTCTATTGTGTCTAAAATATCCTTATTTTCTATTGGTGTAAGAAATTTTGGAAACTCTTCTGTGGACAGAACATAAAGGACAATACCGATAGACCAAAGATCGTTGGCCTTGTCAATTTCTAACGTAGTTGCTGCTGCCGAGGATGCTGGAAATTCAGGGAGTTTATCGCTTTTCCACTTAAGATAACTGGGAGACATATAATCCTTGGTTCCCGAAAAGCGTTGCTGATTGACCAAGGTTCTTTGATCGTTATAAAGATAACTCAGATCAAAATCGGCCAATTTAACGTGGAGTTGCTCACCTTCGATTGTGTCTCTAGATGAGTCCAGTTGCTTCATGGGCCGGGGATAGGTTACAAAGATGTTATCTGGCTTGATATCTCTATGAATGATATTAGCACCATGGAGTCCTTGAATGGCCTTGGCAATTTCCAGTGCTAGGCGAAGGGTGGCTTTAGGAGATATGCGTTTGTTCAAAGGCATTTTAGCTTGCAGCTCTAGTAAATCAACGAGGTCACCTCCACTGCATTTTTTTTCGACGGCAATCAACTCACTACTATCCTTTGGAGAGCAATAGTAGTGATCGGCCGTTAAGATATTTTTAGTACCTTTTTCTTGAAGCTTTTCAGAAATAAGCTTCTCCATGTTGAAGCGAGCTTGCATATCACTGCCGTGGTACGTTTTATAAACAAAAGGAGAGGGATCGCTTAAGGAAAATGCATCATAAACAGTTTTAAGACTTCCTTCACCAAGGAAAAGGGAAGGGATGAATGCGTCGGTTGAGGTAAAAAGTGCGGGCCCGATAGATTCAGTGCCCTTAAGCTTAAAAGCTTGCATAGTAGCAGGTTTGCTCTTTTGGTTGGACAGCTTTAGAACTTGGTCATAAAGGTTGCTTAATGCCCCCTCGTTAATTCCTCTTTCCTTAGCAATGGCCGTAACACTCTGGATCTGTTTTATTCTCGATGGGAAATGTTGAGTTAAGATATCTTTGCATGTTTGGCAAAGTTTAAAGAGTAGCTCATGATTTCTTCTAAGAAAAAAATCTATATGAAAATTATTAAGTTTATCTGCAAAGCTTAATTCTGGATTAAGGCATTGATCTGCTTTAACAGTTGCTTCATGGGATTCTGACACATACTTTTGCAAAACCTGTAGAAGCTCTTTTTCACCACAAGCACGCACACTGCTGCTAGCATAGACAGTCTCTACTGGGTCGGTACTGACGTTTGGATTAAATGCTACACAAGTGATGTGCAAAGCTTCTTTATTAAAATCCCACCGGTATTCAATTCTTGCCTGTAGCGGAGCTGATGTGACTACTGTAAAAAACAGGGTGAAAATAAAAAAGTAAAAGAGAGGGGATGCCTTCCTGAAAATATAAAACATAGTTTTCTCCATGGTTTTAGTTGTTTATTCCTTCTTGAAAATATTTCTCTTTATAAGATTTTAGCACGCTTTGATAGAGTGGATTTTTTTGAAAGTTCAGTTGACCTTTAGAGGAGTCAATCATAATGATAGGAACCCCTTTTTCACTAGAAAAGCGCTCGAGCGATTGAAGTCTCTTCGTGGCCTCCTCCTTAGAAATATTTTGAGTGACTTCATTTTGATCAACAATGAGTAGTGCCATATCGCTGCTATCTATACGGCCGTTCTCTGAATGGATATTGGCCTCAACATACTTAAGACCATGAGAAGAGGTTTGCTCTCCCTCCACATTACTCTTCCAATAGGCATGTGCCTCCTCTTCCTTAAAGTCGCCCACAATTTTTTCAACTTGATTATAACTCGACTCTGTGAACTCCGCAGTGTCAACCCAATCTCCAATAAACTTTGTTCCTGAGTCTCGGCTACGAAGAAGAGTATTGGCCCTGATTTGCGGTTGCAACACAATGGCGGAGTTTCCCCACCCCTCGTGCCCTTGTCCACTCAAGTTTAAGGCGCCATAGATTGGCCGCTCCGTTGGGGATAGTGAATCTACATGCTCATTACTTAAATTCAGGTCATCACGAGGTTGCTGACCTCGTACATATTTATTTCCATATTGTCCTCCTGGAAAAAAATTTCCTTGTTTATCAAACAAACGATTGGCGACAAAACCGATATGGATTGGGGCCTCTTGTATCTTCTGTTCCATCTTTTGCAAACCAGATTTTATTTCTATTGGGGGTGTATCTTTAAGAAAAGAGTACCGTTGGTATGTTGCCACTAAGTCCTCGCTTGTTGCTGGACAATCGTTAGCAACTTTTGTGATGAGTTCTTTTTGCGCATTAGAAAGCACAGCCACTCCCCTATTGCACAGGAAAGGTAGCTCCGATCGAATAGTATTGCCATAGGAACAATGAATTAAGGCCTGTCCAGCAGTTCTTAGGAGTTCTCCCAGGAGACCAGCGAATAAAGGAGAAGAGTAAAAAGAGATTGTAAAAACAAAAAAAGTGATCATCATTTTCATCATGGCACTAGCTCCCTACTTGTAAACAAGGATAACCATTACCCTCGTCAGGAACCATTATATACTCTGAACAATGGATCACTTTGAAAAAAATGTATACTCTCTATAATATTAACGAATTAAGCTTTCTCAACTAAATTTATTGAGTGGCATGAAAATATTGCACAGGCAAAAGCTCACTTATTCCGATGCGTTCTTACATGCTTATCCATGATTGGCAATATGACAAAAAGGAGGGAATAAATGGTTTATATAATGGTTGCTACTATTATCATGTTTAACAGCACCAGAGCATTGTGTGTGGAGACGGTTAAACACAAAGATGACGGATCAAAAACGAAGATATCGAGATTCTTTTCGCCAGCACTACCAGTTCATCAGCAATCGGTGGATTACTCTGATTTCTTGATTGAACAGCGTGCTTCAACGAAAGAGATCCCTTACACTTTATATTTAGAACATATAAAAAGCTATAGGGCAAACAGTAACCGCAATGAAAAATTCTTAGATTTTGTACAGCAAATGCAAAGTAATAAAACCACTCCCCAGCATGAGAAAAGCTTCTTTAGCAGACTAAGGGAAGCCGTCTCATTGCTGTTTAATAGAGTTTCCAAAAGCACCGTAGCTCATGATCCATCTTGCCTACTCAATGACAATACCTCTTCCTCTTTGGTCTGTAACAGCTCATCAATAGAGGATGCGCTTGATACTTTATTAGACGATAAAATATTGTCAAAAAAAACCGCTGTTTGTATTGACTATGATGGAACATTAGCAAGAAAGGATGTCAAAATACCAGCGCCAAAAAAATTAAGGGATTTCTATGAAAAATTAAAAACATGTCTTAAAAACAACGACAAAATTGAGCCTATTCTCTATTCGCTAACCAGCGGAATGACTGAAAAAAAAATAGCAGATGCTCTTGTCATTAAACATGCAAGCGATCAGTTTCCAAAATCGTATTTTACTGAAGAGAAAGTAGAACAATATGACGGTTTATATGTTCCTACAACAGACAAGGAAATATTAAGTAATAAAATTGCTCTTTTAAAACAAAAAGCAGGTCAGGTTTTCGTATGTACGAAGGGAGCTTGCAATGATGACTTCCGCGATAAGTTTATTAATGAAATAGGATTAAATCCCGCTACGGAATGTATTGGTGGGATCAGAGGCAATAAGGCCACAGCATTGATGAACCATTTGGAGAAAAGCGGAAAAACTGCAGAAAGTATCGTCCTTGTTGATAATAACGAAGATTTTTCTAACCAATTTGTTTCCTCCGATACTGAAGCAAATATTTCTAAAAAGGCGTTTTTTATTGCAAATAGCGGAGACGTGAGTTTTGAAATTAATGACCACTATAACTTATCTCGTCTTTTTGCTACATATTTGGAGAAGGGATTAGCTGGAGAAGCAGATAAAGCAGTTAGGGAAAAGGCCCTAGAGTGTATAGGGATGCCCTCTGCTGAAACGACGAAACAAAATTTATCTGCGCTTAAAGTGGCGATCGAAGGCGAAAATCAGGCCTCAGCATTTATGAGAAATTATGCTTATCCGCCAGTCGTCAAGAATGTGCGCTTTCAAGTATTAAAAGATGCTCCTCGTGAGTATGGATGCAAAAAAGGCAGTGAAAATTCAGCTCAATGTAAAGATTCGATTCGTTTTCTCTTAATGGAGTCTAAACGCTTGTTGCAACATGAACTACCAGAAGCGACAAAAAATTATTTTGCCCACTACAGGAACTATGCTGAAGAAAAATGTAACTCAACGTTTCAAAATCAGTTGCAACAAGGAGTGACTTGTAAAGAGTGGGCGAAAAAACAGACAATGAAGGAGATTTTCTTAAGAGTGATTTCGCCTTCTTTGGTGGAGATTGATCTAGGTTTTAACGAACTCGGTGCTAAGATAGTTCAAGAAAATAAGCAATTAGCTCAAATGAGAAAAGACCATAAAAAAAAGAGCGATATTCAAATGTTAGAAAAAAGTATCGAGGGCATGCAACGATTATACAATAAGAAACAAGCTGAGAATTTAAATCGCAGTGGAGCATCCCAGGTGTTAACAACACTTATAAACGAAGCAGATAAAAAAGTGGTATTAGACGCTGATACAAAAAAACTATGGCAAGATATGGTTACAGATAATGAGTTCATTTCCAGTGTTATCAGATTCACTTCTAATCAGTGAAAACGGTGCCCAGTTTTAAAGGTAGCATGTTTTCTTAATAAAATGTATTTAGGCAAGAATAAGTTATCGGATTCGCAATAAAAAAAATAATATTCAACAAAAATATTTTTCAAAAAATGTTTGCGCGTTATCATGTTGTCTCAACAAGCAAAATTATAAAAAGGGTGTTGGGATGAATCTATTACTAAAAACATTATTTTTACTTGTGTTTATTTTTAATGGAATTGGACTGCTGCATGCAGGTATTAGTGGGGATGATTTAGAGAAAGCGATCGCAGAGCGAATGGTTCGAGTGGCAGAATTCAAAGATATTCAAGAAAAATGTGAAGAGATGCAGGTTTCTTGTTATCTTTTTGGAGGAACTGCTGCCGCTTATGCAAGTTACGTTCATCGTGATTTAGAACGAGAATTAGAGCATAAAGATTATAATCCCTATCGCTTTGATTACGATTTAAGTTCCATGTTTAATAGCAGTCAAGATTACGATATTGTAATGGATGGCACCCCAGAGCAAATAAAGACGTTGCAATCCTATCTTGAAAGTAAATACCCCTATATGCAAGGGGAACATACGGCCTGGGAGGTGCGCCCACTGCGTATGCAAAATGGCACAAAAGAACCACTGCTAGGACCAAATTATGAAGACAATACCGATTTTCTAAAACAGCATACCGATAGTTATTCACAAGGGATGGTCGCGATTACTAAACCTGCCATAGGAGAGCAGCGAGTGCTCGATCTTAAATATTGGAAAAAATCAAATCCTCGAATGTTTCTTAACGATGTTGCAAATAACCAAATTCATTACTTAGAGAACGATCAGCATACTACAACAGTACGCTACAATGATCTCTCGACAGGGAATCCTCAAATCTTATCAGTGGTTCGATATTTAATTAAGGCCTTGCAATATGGGGCCACCATTCCAGAGGAGAATAAGGGGCGTTTAAGTAAAATTATTGCTGATTTTGATCCTGCAAGTATCAACAGTGGTAATCAGTATTTGCAAAATTGGATCGAATTTAATGCAAGAAAAATCATGACTAACTCGCTTGATGTCGAACGGTCTGCGGAGCTGCTTAGTGGAAAGTATTTGGGAATTCCTGAGGAGAAAAATTTGCAGGTTAAGCTTTCTCAATTAGGGTTAAATGGCGATGTCGGTGGACTTAAGTGGTGGATGAATAAAGAACCTTTGCGCAGCACTCGTCCTTGTGTAGAGGGTGGTGATAGCAATAGTATGACTGCTAAAAAATTAGGCATTAAAGAGATTAATCATGTTGTTAAGGAGATGGATGCCTTTGAAAACATTTCTCGGCCCTATGATAAAAGGGCCAATGCTTTGATCTCCAGAGGTAGTGTAAATGGCGAGACCGCCTCCTATGGTGATGGTTTTTATGTCTCTAGAGGCGAGACAGATTACTATGGTACAGGGATGATGATTGTGATGGATCTTGATGAGAATGCTATTCAAGGAGTTGATTTTGAGATTTCCACCACTGATCCCTCCGTTTTGATTATAAAAAATAAAAATTGTATTCATAGAAAGTATGAAAAAGAAAAAGGGGTATCACTAGATGAGTTTGTTAGTCGCCTTATGAATCAAAATGAGACTGGTGTTGGATATCTTTCCAGGAATCAGAAAAAAGCAGAGTCAGAATATTTAGCATTAACTCCACAAGCAAAGAGCAACTTCAATAAGTTTGTTCTCGGTAAGGTTGCTATAGATGAATTTCCTGCTAAATGGTTTAGTACAAAATTCAGTAGACTTTTTCCTGAGATTGCTCTGATGTTTATCGAGAAGGGTACGGCCAATAAAGAGATCGTTCAGTATATATTAAGCCAACCACACTGGAAGGATTATTCTGGATTGTCTGGGTGGGTTGAAGCACAGATAAAACAAGGTGGAATAGATCAGGAGCTCGTCCAGCATGTTTTAAGCCGACCTCACTCGAAGGATCACCCTGAATGGGTGGCAGCGCTTATCCAGAAGGGCACAGTGGATGGGGAGATCTCTTGGCTCGTTTTAAATCAACCTCACTGGAAGGATCATCCTGAATTGGTCGAAGCGCTTCTCCAGAAGGGCACGGCAGATGATATGGTGGCCACCTATGTTGTAGGCCAATCTCATTGGAAGAATCATCCTGAATGGATCGAAGCGCTTCTCCAGAAGGGCACCGTAGATAGTGCACTTGCCTGGGGGGTTTTACGGCAACCTCACTCGAAGGATCATCCTGAATGGGTGAAACAACTTATTGAGCGTGGCCAAGCAGATTATGTGATGATTCAGGATGTTTTAAGTCAAGCGCATTGGAGTGATCATCCTGAATTGGTGGAAGCGTTTGTAA
Source organism: Oligoflexia bacterium (assembly GCA_015231955.1). Classification (GTDB taxonomy): domain Bacteria; phylum Bdellovibrionota; class Bacteriovoracia; order Bacteriovoracales; family Bacteriovoracaceae; genus JADGAN01. The sequence continues at coordinate 7,467 of JADGAN010000014.1, forward strand.
ATAAGGGCACGGAAGACATAGCGATTGCTGTAAATATTTTAGGCAAAGCTTGCTGGAAAGATCATCCTGAATGGGTAGAAACACTTATAAAACGGGGCAATGCCGATTGGGAGATTGCGAAGAATGTTTTACCTCAAGCTCATTGGAAAAGTTATTTTCAAAAACTTACGAAGGAAAGCAATCCAAGCGTGGAGAGGATTAGGGAATTTTATCGTAAGCACGACAAGCAGATTGCAACGTTAAAGACAGAGTTAGCGCAAAGATCTGCAGAAGCGACTTCATCTGGATCAGTTGCTAGTTTGCAAGATTTTCTTAAAAGCAAGATGGATGATCCAGCACTCCTTGCTTGCCTTCCCAGTAATTTAATCTCAGTGTATGAGGAATTTTTCTCTGACAGTAAACTTCTCCTGGATAAGCTGGTTGAAAGGATTGCACATCGCTTATGATAGCAAGATTGAGAAGGTTCCATTGGCCATTGTTACTATTATCTCTTGTGTTTATGTTACAGGAAGTAGGATTCGTTCATGCGCGCCTTAATGGAGACGATTTAGAGAAAACAGTTGCTATGCGTATGCTTCGGGTGACAGAGTTTAAAGATATTCAAGATAAATGCGAGGAGATGCATGTTCCTTGTTATCTTTTTGGAGGAACTGCCGCTGCTTATGTTGACTACGTTCATCGCGATTTAGAGCGAGAGTTAGAGCATAAAGATTATAATCCCTATCGATTTAATTACGATTTAAACTCCATATTTAATAGCAATCAAGATTACGACATTGTCATGGATGGTACCCTAGAACAAGTAAAGACGTTGCAGGCCTATCTTGAAAGTAAGTATCCCTATATGCAAGGGGAGCATACCGCTTGGGAAGTGCGCCCACTACGTATGCAAAATGGCAGCAAAGCACCACTGCTTGGCGCAAATTATGACGATAATAGCGATTTTCTAAAGCAACATACCGATAGTTATTCGCAAGGGATGGTTGCTATCAACAGTCCAGGGGAGGGAGAGCAGTGGGTACTCGATCTTAAGCATTGGAAAAAATCAAATCCTCGACTTTTTTTAAATGATGTTATAAATCATCAAATTCATTATTTAGAAAATGATAAGCATACGCAAAGCGCACGTTATAATGACTCTGCCACTGGCAATCCCCAGATCTTATCAGTGATTCGATACTTAATTAAGGTTTTGCAATATGGGGCGACCATTCCCGATGAGGATAAAGAGCATTTAAGCAAAGTTATTGCTAACTTCGACCCAGAAAGCATAAGAAGTAACAATCAGTATCTCAAGCATTGGATAGAGTTCAATGGAAAAAAAATAGTGACCAATTCGCTCGATGTAGAACGTTCTTTTGAGCTACTCCGCGGAAAGTATTGGGGGATTCCTGAGGAAAAAAATTTGCGAGTTAAACTTTCTCAATTAGGGTTAAACGATGCGGTTGGTGGGCTTAAGTGGTGGATGAAAAAAGAACCTCTACGTAGCACTCGCCCTTGTGGAGAGGGCGGTGATCAAAAAAGCGTACGTGCTAAAGATTTAGGCATTAAACAGATCAATCACGTTGTTAAAGAGCTTGATGCCTTTGAAAATATTATAAGGCCCTATGATCAAAGTATCAATGCATTGATATCGAGAGATAATACTTATGGAGAGGCCGCTGTTTATGGGGATGGTTTTTACGTCTCTCGTGGTGAGAAGGATTATTATGGCACAGGAATGATGATTCTCATGGATCTTGATGAGAATGCTCTCCAAGGGATGGATTTTGATATAGCAAAAAATGATTCCTCTATTTTGATTATAAAAAACAAGAATTGTATTCATAGAAATTATGATCATGAAAAAGGGATATCGCTGGAAGAGTTTGTTCGTCGCCTTCTTACCAATAAAGGAGGAACTAGCGTAGGATATCTGTCTAGAATGCAAAAAAAGGCAGAGGCACAATATTTGGCATTAACTCCACAAGAAAAGAGTGAATTCAATCAATTTATTAGGGATCATATTGTCATCAATGAGTATCCTTCTGCTTGGTTTAAGAGCAAACTCAGTCAACTTTTTCCTAATGTTATTGAAATGGTAATCGAGCGAAGTGTTGCAGATCGGGAGATTGCTCAGTATGTTTTAAGTCAACCCTATTGGAGCAATCATCCTGAATTGGTTGCAGCACTTATAAGAAATGGTCGGGCCAATGAGGAGATTGCACGGAGTGTTTTAAGTCAACCGCATTGGAAAGATCATCCTGAATTAGTCGAAGCGCTTGTAAAGAAGGGTGGGGCCGATGGAGATATTGCAAGAAGTGTTTTAAGTCAACCGCATTGGAAGGATCACCCTGAATTGGTCGAAACGCTTTTAAGCAGTGGTAAGGCAGACCACGCGATTGCTGCTTACGTTTTAAATCAACCACACTGGCAAGATCACCCTGAATTGGTCGAAACGCTTTTAAAAAAGGGCACGGCCGATGGAGAAATCGTCAGGAGTGTTTTAAGTCGACCGCACTGGAAGGATCACCCTGAATGGGTGGAAATGCTGGTCAATAAGGGCAGCGTAGATCAAGAGCTTGCTTGGAGCGTTTTGGGCCAAGCTCACTGGAAGGATCACCCTGAATGGGTCGAAACGCTTTTGAATAGAGGTAAGGCCGATATGGCGATTGCCTCTTGTGTTTTAAATCGAGCACACTGGAAGGATCACCCCGAATGGGTCGAAACGCTTTTAAGCAGGGGCAAGGCAGACCAGGCGATTGTTACTTATGTTTTAAGTCAAGCTCACTGGAAAGATCATCCTGAATGGGTGGAAACGCTTATAAAAAAGGGTACGATCGATTGGGACATAGCTTGGAATGTTTTGAGTCAACCGCACTGGAAGGATCATCCTGAATTGGTCGAAGCGCTTATAATAAATGGCAAGGCAGACCGGGCGATTACTGATCATGTTTTAAATCAACCTCATTGGAAAAATTACTTTAAGAAGCTGACTAAGGAGGTAAAACCAAGTGTAGATAACATTAGAAAATTTTATAATGAGCACAGTAGGCAGATTACAGCGATGAAAGCAGAGTTAGCGAGAAGGTCTGCAGAATATGCCACCTTACCTAGTGGGGCCTTAAGTTTTAAAGATTTTCTTAAAAGTAACCTGGATGATCCCGTCTTCATTGCTTGCATCCCTGGAGATTTAATCCCAGTGTATGATGAGCTTTTATCTGGTAATCAGCTTCTCATCGACCAACTAATTGAAGGGATTGTAAGTCACTTACAAGTAAAAAATCGTAGTTTGAACTCTTTTGGGGCCTTGATGGAAAGTGTCCTTAGTATCTGCCCAGTTTTAATTCGCCACCTCTTCTGAAAATTCTATGGAAAAATGAAGTGGAAAAGTGAAGGCAACTTTTTGTTGCTTGTGAGTGTCCATCAACAAATCTTATTGAAGATAGCTAAGCCATTTAAATATTTCAAAAGCTAGCAATATTTAAAAAAACATTATTTTGCGCAAAACACTCGATGATACTCTAAGAGAAGCTATGAATTGGCATTTTTTTAAAGGAGTTAGAATCTATGTGTAATTATAGTGCAAACTACCTTAAGCGAGGCCGTCATCTTATCGTTTGGGTGATCCTGGTTTTTGCCACGGCCACAATAGGCCTGTCAACATCTGTTTATGCCTTGAGTGTTGACTTGATGACCCCCGACCGAGAGTTTAGGTGGTGTAGTCCATGGCAAGAAAATGAGTGGTCGTCGGCCGACGGAACTCCCGATATCGATGCTCCAGAGAACAACAACATGCGGGCCTCGATCCTTCAGAAATTTAATGGGGATCTCTTTTTGGCCCACGGTTCAGACCCTTCGAAAGGGGGCGTCAAACGCAAGGCCGCATTGCGGGTGGCGAACTCTGAGGCAGTCGACGAACAACAGAAGGCGGATATTAGAGGAACGTTACAGATCATTCCTAAAGAGAGGGCCACACCACGAGATCTTATCGTGTTGTCTGGAGGGCATGGTGATGAGGGTGCTCTTTGGGCCGCGAAACGACGATCCGATCAAGCTCTACTTTTTAAAAACATCAACTCTCTTGGAAAAAAGCGACAGTACAAAGTAGTTGCGCTAGAAGCGTGCCATGGCGGTGGGATCTTACCTGAACTCAGTGGTTTGATTGCACCTGGAGGTGTCGCCGTTGGACTAGTGACAGTCTCAAAACCTCATTGGATCAGGGCGCTTAACAGTGAGACGCTCTCCAATGCTGATCCGGTACAGTTAGTAGCATTGCACGCTTTACAACAGGCAAGCTCTACAGGCATAGAAGATGGGCTGATGGCCGCACTAAACGTGATGGACAACTCCCACAAGAGCTGTGCTCCTCGGGCGATAAAACGTGCTCTCTCGACGCTGATTCGGAAGCAAGGAGCGCCAACAGCTCGAGCAGATGAGGCAAGCGCCTTGCAGCTGATCGACAACCTAGTCAAGCATCAAGAGTGTGATCGTGAGATGAAAATATTGTATGGTGGGCTCTCGTCAAAAATTAAAGGGGAGAGGATCACAGACAAAGATCCACGTTATGCCAAGGGAGTTCGTCGTGCTATTACTGTTGCTGAGGCAGATGAGAATCGTGTGATCGCCCAACGTTTGCTGGATGCTTGCAGTGCCAAGGCCGCTAGTTGTCCAAGGCGTTGCGATGGCAACTACATTCGCGTGCTGCAACAATTAGCAAAACCAGGCGCTATACAGTTAGCTTCCTCAAAGGGACAACTTATTGAGTACAAGGAAGAGGAGCACCTTGCAGATTTACCCTCCATGCATGCACTTCGGGCCTATCAAGACGAGATCTTTGCTTTGGGAGAAGGGTTGGGATTAAACGCTGCTATTGTTTATAACCCCTCTGATAAAAAAATGCACTATCCCTCTTGGATGGATACAGCTCTTGGCCTTTGTGGTGAGGCCGCACCCGACAAAAATTTTCAAGAGATTTTGTCCAATATTAAAAAGAATTATCCCAAAGAGACGCAATTTATTGGGACTGACTCTGCAGGGCTGATGACTGCTATAGAGTCGAGCTTTGTTGTAAGTCCAGCAGAAAGTTGTAATGCCTCTGCTTCCGCCCCACTGGAATGGTCTTTGCCTGCTCCAGTTAAGTTTAAGCATGAACATTAAACGATATGTTGAGCTTTTTAATCGCAATTAAAATATACCCGAGGGAAATGCAAAAAAAAAATCTCGCTTGCTTTTCCTCTTTATAACCATTAATTCTATAGAGATTTTATGCTTGTCAAATATCTTGGTTGAGTTAACTCAAAGGTTTCACTTATGATGAGAGAAAGCTTTATGGATCCTGTTTCAGAATCTTCTTCGTTAAGCATAACTCCTTCTCTTCTTTGTTTCAAAAAGTTGTTTGCATTTTCTCCTGGACTTTGCTGGATCGTTCGTCCCGATCCCCCACATTACTCCATTTTAACCGCCAATGATGCTTGTTTAAAAACATTAAAGGTCGTGCATAACGATATCGTTGGACGATCGCTTTTTGATTTTTTGCCTGAAAACTCTTCTTATGCCAAGTCCACTTGGATGGCAAAGCTTAGGATCTCACTTGATCGCGTAAGACAAAACAAAGTGATCGATCACCTGAAGGTTCAAAAGTTTTATGTTCGTCGGCCCAAAGAGCAAGGTGGCAATCTTGAGGAAAGATTTTGGAGTGCTATGAATATTCCTGTTTTTGATGAAAAGGATCTTTTGTCAGCAATTCTTTATCACATGGAAGATGTGACTGAATTTATCTCGTTCAAAAATGTGGACGAGAGTGACTTAGAAAAAAATGAACCAAGAGCGCTCTCTGTTAACACTAGCAAAGCTCTAGTTTTAATTATGGCACAAGATGAAGAGGTGAATCGCTCTCTTTGTGAGACTTTAGGTAAAGATTTTCAGATTGTGAGTGTAAAGGATGGACGTGAAGGCGTTGATAAAGTAGCTATCCTCCATCCTGATCTAGTGATTACTGATGAGGGTTTGCCTGGAATGAGTGAGAGTGAAATGATTCAATTGATCCGAGCACAGCATGGCCCTGGGCATGGGCAAATTCCTATCATCACGCTGAAGGAGAAGGTGGATAAGGAGCTATGTTTTAAATTACAAAATCAAATGATCCAAGACTATCTCTTAAAACCCTTCGAAGCGGAAGAGCTGCTTGCACGAATCAAAAATCACCTCGCTATCAAATTCATGCATGAGGCATTGGAAAAATCGGAGGAAAAATTTAGAGATCTTATGGAGTCGGCCTATGAGTCCATTATTTTGGTTAACGCTGAAGGCAGGATTGAAATCGTTAATAAAAAAGTTACAGAGTGCTTTGGTTATGAACCACTGGAGCTGCTTGGTCAACCGATTGAGATGTTGATTCCTGAGCGCTATCGCACCTCTCACCTTACGAAGCGAACACACTATCTGGAGCATCCAGTGGCACGACCCATGGGGAAAGATCTAAGTCTTTGGGCGAGAAGAAAAGATGGATCTGAGTTTCCAGTTGATATCTCCCTAAAACCTTTGCAGACAGAGAAAGGATTACGCGTGTCGGCCGTTATTTACGATATCACCGAAAAAAAACAGGCCCAGGAGCAACTTTTTCATTCTGCAAAACTGGCATCGCTTGGGACGCTAACCGCTGGAGTGGCCCATGAAATCAATAATCCTTTGGCAATCATTGTTGGTAACTTAGAGATTTTATCTGAAAAGAACGTTGAAATTGGAGAGGAGCAGGTTAAGCGCCTCGATCGTATTAATAAGGCCTGCTTTAGAATTAAAGCGATCGTTGATAAGATGAGAATTTTTTCGCGTGCAGATACCAACAGCAATGATGAGCTTTTTGATGTTAATCAATCGATTGTAGATACACTCTCCTTACTCGAGACACTCTACGGGAAAGTTAACATTGCGCTTGTCAAACATCTTGTGCCTATGAAATTGTTAGTTAAAGGGAATTTAGGAAATTTTCAACAAGTGCTTTTAAATCTACTTTTAAATGCAAAAGATGCCATGCCCAGTGGAGGAACTCTTGCTATCCGTACATCCATTCATGGAGATCAGCAGAGAGTCGATATAACAGATACTGGGGTTGGTGTCCTGCCAGAACACTTAAACAAGATCTTTTCTCCTTTCTTTACCACCAAAGAACCGGGCAAAGGCACAGGGCTTGGTCTCTCTATTAGCTTTGCAATGATTCAACAAATGGGCGGAATGATCACTGTGAGCTCACTTATTGGTAAAGGAACCACCTTTACAATTACTCTTCCCTTGTCCCAAGAGGGGGCCACAGAGAACACGGTTAAACAAGCGCCACCCTTGGAGCAGTTTAAGGGCAAAATTCTAGTCGTCGATGATGAAGAGGATATTTGTGATCTCTTGTCTTACCACTTAAGGCTTTGGGGTTTTGAAGTTGATACGGCAGCAAATGGCCTGGAGGCCTTTAACAAAGTTAAACTTAAAGATTATCAAATCATCATTACCGATCTTAAGATGCCAAAGATGGATGGAAAAGAGCTCATTTTGGAGATTCATAAATTACCTCAAAAAAAAGAGGTCAAGATTATCATGAACACCGGGCATGTGGCGGATGAAAACAAAGAGCTGCTCGCGGATGTTTTTGCTTTGTGTGATGGACTCTTGTACAAACCTTTTTCTAGTCATGCCCTTTACGATCTAATTGAAGAGGTGGGAATTCGCCACGTTGTCGGAAATTAGCTATTAGCAGTATCTGATCTCTTCGATTAACATCTTTAAAGTTCTATTATATGCTTAGGAGCATGAAGAATATAAAAAAGAGAGCAGAGAAGTTAAGATTAGTAGCAAATGATTGCTACCTGGAACCCTATGAGCAACACCTTTTATGGCGAAAAAAGCGTAGTGAAGAGTTGCTACAGCAATTGGCAGGGGAGGGGGGATCGCTGCTTACGTTTGCGAATGGACACCACTATTTTGGTTTGCAAAAGCAAAAAGATTGCTGGATTTTTCGCGAATGGGCCCCTAACGCTTCGGCGATCTTTTTAGTTGGAACTTTTAATCACTGGCAGAGTCGGGACGATTTTCAGTTAAAGCGCACACCCAACGGCGACATTTGGGAGATTACACTCCCTTTAAATGCTATTACACATGGTGATCTCTACAAACTGCGCGTCCATTGGCCAGGCGGTGAAGGCGAGAGAATCCCGGCCTATGCCTTCTATGTGGTTCAAGATGCCAAGACGAAGATCTTCTCGGCGTGTGTATGGGATCCGAGCAGTGCTTACCAAATGAAGTACCATTCCCCGGATCCGGCACTTACAAGCGCACCGCTCATTTATGAGGCGCATGTGGGAATGGCCCAGGCAGAGGAGTGTGTGCACACTTACAATGAGTTTCGCATGCGTACGCTCCCGCGGATCAAAAAGGCCGGATACAACACGATTCAGTTGATGGCGATTCAAGAGCACCCCTACTACGGCTCCTTTGGCTATCAGGTCTCCAATTTCTTTGCTCCTTCTTCTCGTTTTGGGACACCTTGCGAGCTTAGACGCTTAATCGATGAGGCCCATGGCATGGGAATGCGAGTGATTATGGATATGGTGCTCTCTCACTCTGTAAAAAACCAAGCGGAAGGACTGGGGTTGTTTGATGGGACTCAATACCAATATTTTCATGATGGGAGCAGAGGACTGCATCCCGCTTGGGACAGCTTATGTTTTGATTATGGGAAACATCATGTGTTGCATTTTCTTTTGAGTAACTGTAAATACTGGGCGGAAACATTTCACTTTGATGGTTACCGCTTCGATGGTGTAACCAGTATGCTCTACCACGATCATGGGCTTGGCAAAAACTTTAACCACTACGACGACTATTTTAATGCTAATGTCGATGAAGATGCTGTGGCCTTTTTAAGTTTGGCCAATCAACTGTTGCACAACTATCGAGCAGATTTCATCACCATTGCCGAAGAGGTCTCGGGGATGCCAGGTCTTGCAGCAAACTCCTCGTGGGGAGGAGTGGGGTTTGACTATCGTATGGGGATGGGTATCCCTGATTATTGGATCAAACTTTTAAAACACACCAAGGATGAGCATTGGTCGGTGGAAGCGATCTACCACGAACATGTCAATCGCCGAAGGGATGAAAAAATTATTGCTTATTGCGAATCACATGATCAGGCCATGGTTGGAGACAAAACGCTTGCTTTTTGGTTAATGGATGCGGAAATGTATTGGAGTATGTCGAAGGAAAGTCGCGGTAATATCATCATAGATCGAGGGATCGCACTTCATAAAATGCTTCGCCTGTTTACTTGCACTACCGCCCGTGGCGGTTATCTCAACTTTATCGGCAACGAATGGGCGCATCCAGAGTGGATCGATTTTCCCCGTGAAGGCAATCGCAACTCGTTTCACTATGCACGCAGGCAGTGGCAGCTTCTCGATGATCAGAAACTTTGCTATCACTATTTAGGAGACTTCGACCAAGAGATGATTGCGTTTGTGGATCAGCAGCAAATCTGTTCTAAGGAGGATCCCACGCTAATCTGGAGCAATCTTTCCCAGCAATTGATCTGCTTTAAGCGTGGCCATCTCTATTTTATTTTCAATTTTCATCCTCACAACTCTTATACAGATTATGCCATCGAGGTTCCGCCAGGAGAGTACCAGCAAGTGTTTAATTCGGATGAAGAGAGGTTTGGTGGGCATCAGCGTATCCCGCAGGGACAAAAACACCACGCTAGGGATTGTGAGTTGTTTGCTAGAAAAGCTCCCAGGATTTTCCTCTATCTACCGGCACGAACTGCGCTTATTTTACGCTGCTTATAGCCTTCGCAAAATAGACTAACTAAATTTTATTGTATGTGTGTATGTGTTTGTGATGCCAACTTAATGGTACACTATCGTGTAATACCGCTTTGCTGGATCTCTTTTTTAAATTCATGATTTTGTTCACTCTTTAAAAAAAACAAAAAATATCACGAAAGCTTAGCTTGGTTTGCATGTAAGATGAAAGAGATCTTTATCGTTTTTTTTAAATTGAAAATATTGATCTTCTAAGGATTAGTTATGATTTGGCGATCTCAGATTATTATCTTGTTGATGTTTTTTGCTTCTCTTGTGGTTGTACCAAAAGAGGCAGTGTCTTCTCCCGAAAAAGAAAAGAAGAATCTTTTTTCTTTTCTTTTTCATCATAAAAAGCATCAACAGCACAACCCGGCAACCAAGATTTTTAAATCCATGTTCACGAATAAAGGAAAATATATACATCTGATTGGCCGCGAGCGACCACAAGATATCGAGGAATCGTTATCGTATCAACTTACCAAAGACTCTATCCCTTTTGCTTTGGATTACACGCCCGTTATTACTCAATGTCATACCATTAAAAGTTATCCCTTGTACAAAATTGTTAAGAGCGATAGTGGACGACACGATTTTTCAATCTACAATAACGGACAGCTCATCTACTCTACAAAAGAGAGTGGCCAAGTGTCAGAAGATTCAGAGGAGATCACAAAACTCTGCTTTAACCTACTGCACACTGCTGTGAAAGAAAATATTCACCAGATGATCAATAATGGTTTATTAAATGAAGCAGCTGTTGATGAAGAGCTGGTGGTGAAAATAATTCTTAAAGTCATGGCATCAAGGACGCAAACCTTTGATTTTGACGTTGTTAAAATCATCAATGATCTGCTCACTCCTCCCTACGCCGACAAGATCAGCGTCCATGCGGTTAATAGCGAAACCATTTATCAAATGGTTGATAATCAAATCAGTGCTTCCACGCGTGCCGATTTTGAGCTGACGTTTATAGATGATAAACGTAACTCTACATTGGTTGTAGGAACAATACCAACAGTGCGAGAGATGGTTTTTAGCTCCCTTGCCGATATCTCTTCTCCAGAAGTGATCACTTTAACTCTTCCCTCTACAAAACAAGCGCAGCGCCCTCTTAAAAAACATCTTCTTGATCTCAAAAAAATCTTTCACTATTTTTCTTTCTAGAAGGATGAGTTATGTTTGCGGATAAGAGGAATAGAGCAATACAACTTATTGGCATGGTGATGATCACTATCTTTCTCGTCTTAATGCCTTGGACCTCAAAGGCCGAGAGCTGCAAAGAGTTGTTTAGTGATTTTGATAGCAGGATCGAACAGGTACAAAAGGAGCTCAGCTCATTTCGAAAACAAGGTTGTCTCATTAAATGGACAAAAGTAGAAGAGGGGCGTTCCTTAAGTGAGAGTGAATTCAAGGCCAATCAGATGATTATTGATGCAAAGACAGCAGTCCTACAGAGTCGGAAAAGTGCTGCTTTTGCTCATTATAAAAAGATCACAGCAGATGTAAAACTTTTCGATGTTGCTCTAGATGATATCGTAAGAGATAGAAGAGCGGGACGCATCAATGTAGCGAAAGGAAAAATGGTGACAATGCAAACTCTTGTTAGGATGCTAACCACCCCTACAAATCCAACTTGCAATAGTGCTCGGATACGCATTGGCCTTAATGCTATAAACAGCAAACTCTTTGTATTGAAGGCCAATGGATGTCAGGGGATCAGCGCTAGCGAATTGAGCGAAGAGATTGTGCAGTTTTTATCAAGTATCAAGAACCACCTTGCACTAAAACTCAACGAGAGTAGCGAGTTCTTTTGTCACTTTTCAGAGAGTTTTGTGCCAGAGGATTGCAGCGCTAGCTTTCAGATGAACCTTAGCAAAGCATCGAGTACGAATGCTTATGCCTTGCAAGAGTTAATAGAGAAGTATCTCAACTACACTCAAAACATGCAAAAATTCTCTGCAATCCTTAACTCGCAAGAGTGCAGGGGAAACGTCAAGAATGCGCAAAGTGAAGTGTTCGAAAAACTTAAAAAAAATATAGAAGAAATTAATGCTCAAAACGCTAAAGCACAGGCATCCTACTTGAAAAATATTGCTACAATGCAATTTCCTCTACCCAAAGGTGGCCTAGAGAGCATTGAAAGCTATAACAGAGAATTAACATTAGATGTAATAAAGAAAATTTTCAATCCCAGTGGAATGTATGATGTACAGGCCTATTACAGCATGCCAAATAATCAGAGTGAATTTCGCCAACTCTTGCACTCTGATGAGATGCTCACCTGCTGTAGTCAGTACCTGAAGAAGAGAAGAAAAAAGGATTGTAGGCCTTTATTAGAGGGGCATATGATGTCTCCTGTACAATGGGTTATGAGATATCAGCTTTTGATGAAGCGTGCTTTAGAGGTTAAAGCAGGAGCTGTTGGCCCAAGCAAGCGTTGTCTTGCGCTGATTGGAGGAGATAACCTCAAAAAAATAGAAAAGATTATAACCAAGATCAATAGTGCTACTAAAGCAATCGATAAAAAATAGTCCCGTTACCAGCGTCCAAAAATGTACTCTTTCACTGGTTGACCAGCAATCAGGTGCTCCTGAATAATTCGTTCTAACACTGCTGGTGTGCAGGAGTGGTACCACACTCCCTCGGGATAGACGACGGAGATTGGTCCTTCTCTACAGATCCGCAGGCAATTGACCTTCGAGCGATAGATGCCACCCAGTCCCTCCAAATGCAGCTCTTTCAATCTTGCCTTTAGGTATTGCCAGGACTCAAGACCTACCTCTTTACGACAACAGTTGGGAATAGTTTGATCACAGCACAGGAAAATATGGTGCCTGATCTTGCTGATCTCCCTTTCCTTTGCCACTTCACTAAGTTGCGACTCTTTATCACTATTCTCTGCTGACATAAAATCTCCCTCTATGCAAAAAGAAACGAAACCTCCTCTCGTTATAAGCACCATTTATAAGTATTGGCAAGCTCTAACAAAATCGTTTGCCAACCACCGTTTCCAAGGGTGCTCAGGCGATCTCATTGAAATAGGTTGTATTAAATTTTTTTTATTTAATTAATTATTTGAAATTATAAAAGCTCTGCTTTTCATAGCATCTTGGGCCTAACAGTTTCTTGCGATCACGCTTATACTAATCAACCTTAATGAAAGCTAACAAACAAAGGATGGACTAAAAATGAATCTCTTGCATGTGTTTAAAAGTGTAAATGTATCTGTAACTTCATTGGTGCTATTGGCAATAGTTGCTAATGTTGCAGTTGCTGGGCATTGGGATGAGGAAAATAACCCCTCAGCGATAGAGCAATATACTGGACAAAAATTAATCTACAAATTACAACAACTGCCAACCAGTGGACGCCTAGAGAATAAACCATGGCCTGATACTTATTGGCCCACAAGAAATAATGGTATCGCCTGGGACTGGAGTGGTGAAGGTTCTCCTGCAGGTAAATTTGATAAAGCAAAGGGGGATGGTAGTGGTATTGCCATTAAAGAGTGGTTTAGAACCAGAGGAATCTTTGCGAGAACTGCTCCTGATTGGGCGGGCATTTGTCATGGATGGGCGCCAGCTGCACTTAACTTTGAAGAGCCGGGAACTTGCGATTATAATGGCGTTCACTTTTATTCAGGAGATATCAAAGCGCTGTTGGATTTAATGCAAGGAAACTACAATCCTCTTGAAAATTGCCAAGTTGGCGGACGTAGTGGCACGGGAGTGAGTGAGCGCAGAGTGGTGAATGCTGATGAGGATAATGTTATAAACGATATTAATCCTGGAGCTTTTCACCTGATTATCGCAAACTCCATTGGAAGGTATCAACAAGGCTTTGTGATGGATAAAGATGGTGGAGGGGAGGTGTGGAACCAGCCAACAGAAGGCTTTAAAGTTTTAAAGATGGTTCCTAAAAGTGTTGACCGTTCGCTAGCGGCCGCTGGAACAGTCAAAGAGTATGAGGTAGAGACCGATGTCATCTACACCGATGAAGAGGGTCCAAGCAAAGAACCGGTTGTAGAGAAGAAGGGTGAAGCTGATAAGGAGTTTCGAAAACACTGGAGCTTAAAGTATATTTTGGAGACCGATGCTCAAGATAACATTATTGGTGGGCGTTGGTTGCAAGCAGATCATCCCGATTTTATCTGGTTTTCAAAGAGAGCAGAATTTCCTGAGCCTTTTGGGAAAACATTGAAGGCAATCTACCAAAAGTCGTTGCAAAATAAATAATCCCCTTTAATCCCCTTAGTTCCCCTTCTGCTAAAGTCCATAGAATCCATAGATGATTAAATAATTTTTTTATTATTGCTATTCACTCGGATATTGCTTATTTAAGTTAACTACAACCTTTGTTATATTATTCACTATTATATTAGGAGAGAGTGGTATGGAAGGCATCATAAAAAAATCATCCCAGTTACTATTTTGCTTTATTGTTACTATTACGATAAATTTATTTGCCACCGCAAATTTATTTGCCGCAGACTATCTGGAAGTGGTCGATAAAAATATCTCTTTTCAGTGGAAAATCAATGGGAGCAATCTTGATGTCATTTTAAAAGCAAAAACTGCAGGCTGGGTAGGTGTTGGTTTTGAACCTTCAATGGCGATGAAAGATGCCCATTTTATTATTGGTTTTATCCAAAATAATAAGGCCACTATAGAGGATCATTTCGGCACAGGAATCAATCAGCACCAAGCAATTACAGCATTGGGCGGAAAAGATAGCATCAGCAACAAAAGCGGTAAACTGGAAAAAGGGGAGACCACTCTTAATTTTACCATTCCCTTAAAAGCATCTGACAAATACCATAAGAATTTGGATACAGGTAAAGATGTTGTCGTGCTTTTGGCCTACAGTGATAAGACAAGCTTATTGCGTAAGCATCCCTTCTATGCGTCCTACTCGATTAATCTAAAGAGCGGTGCTAAGAAGTTGCTTAAGCATTCAAAATAGTTATTTTCTTTTTGTAGAAAATAAATTACGAGTAGATGATTGTCTCTTGCTCTTTTAAAGTTAATTTAAAACGCACCATTTTGAAACTATCTGCAAGGTAGAAAAGGAGATCTCCAATTATGGAAACAGATCCTTTACAAACGCGTAAGCACTTTATCTTAGGGTTTGGTGCTCTTCTCCTTTCTGGACTGGCCCTCTCATCCACACTCTTTGCCAAACTAGTGAGCTACTTAAGTGGCGATCGCATGTCCCAAATCGACAGAACTTTGTTTCTCAAAACAAAACTTAGTCGCATGGATCAAACCGCTAGTGAACGAAAGTTGGAGTTGGAACGAAAAAGCAGTGAGTATATTTTTATTGCGAAGATGAGCGATCTTTTAGCAACAAAAGGGAAGTATTTTATTGATTATGAAATGCGGCCGGCGCTTGCTTTTCAGTCCAGTGAGGATGGTCTTCCGATCCTGATCTCTGCCAAGTGCACTCACTTGGGTTGTACCGTGGGAGCTGACCTCGATGAAAACTCCCGTATCCTCTGTCCCTGTCACGTCTCTTATTTTGATATAAAAAGTGGCATGCCCCACGCTGGCTCTCCGGCAAAAGCTCCCTTGCCTCATATTGGATGGGTGATTATGGATAAGCAGTCCAAGATTGTCGCTTCTAAACATCCGAAGCGAGAGGTTGAAATCGTGGAGAAGCTGGATATGGACAGTCTTGATCATTATTCGATCTATATTGCTAAAAAATTTGCTAGCAAAGCAACTGGGGAAGCATAATGGTTAAGTCAAACTTTTTTAAACAATGCTTGGAGTTTGTAAGTGAACGCATACCTGTTGAGAAAATAAGTTATGAGGCCATGGTTCAAAAGAAGAGTGTTCCTCATCACAAGATGAGCTGGGCGTACTACTTAGGTGGACTAACACTCCTTTTTTTATCCATCCAGTTTATCACCGGCATTCTTCTGCTCTTTTATTACCAGGCCACGGTGAGTGATGCTCACTCTTCGGTCGAGCACATCACTCAATATGTGGGAGGCGGCGATTTAATCAGAAACTTGCATGCCTGGTCTTCTTCACTCATGATCCTCTGTTTGATTTTACATATGATGACGACCTTTGCAATGAAGGCCTTTCAACGACCACGGGAACTAACTTGGATTACAGGAGTGGTTTTGCTGCTTCTCACTTTTGCATTAGGATTTAGTGGTTATCTCCTTCCTTGGCATCAAATTGGAGTGAATGCTACAAAAGTTGGATTGCAATCAATAGAGTTAATCGGCGCCTATCTGCCAGGAGAGCTGGCGCTTTTGCCCACTAAAATAAAAGAGATCATCCAAGGCGACTCCATGGTAGAGCAAGCAACCTTAAGTCGCTTCTTCGCTCTTCATGTTGTAGTCTGCCCCATTCTTCTCTTGGGTATCCTTGGCTTCCACCTCTTCTCCATCCAACTGCATGGTATGAGTGAAGGAGTGGATCACCCAACGGGCAAGAGTGAAAAATTCTTTCCAACTTTTATCTTGAAAGATTTAAGAGTTTGGTCGGTGGTCTTTTGTGCTGCCTTTATCACTGCACTCTGTATTCCCTTTGACTCCTTTTCTCCTTTTCCGCTTTTGGCCCCCTACGATGCTTTAGGGTCAACCCCTCCAGGTATTAAGCCAGAGTGGTACTTCTTTTTTATCTACTATCCTCTCGAGCTGCTTCCATTCTGGTTGATTGCTTTGTTACAAAATCTACTCTTAGCAATTTTATTTTTGGCACCGTGGATCTTTAAAAACACGAGTAGAAAGGCGCTATTCCTGATTACTCTCGTGGCGGCCATTTACTTTTTTGGGATAACGATTTTTGGTCAAGACCTTTATAACCTCATTATGGGAGTACACTCATGAAAAAGGCCTCTTGCGCGTTTATTCTGTTTCTCCTCTTAGCGATGACCTCCTCCAATAACGCTAATGCCTTTCCTGAGTATCAAGCTTGGTCGCAGAAACACTCTAAGCGCACGGTTAACTGCGCTATGTGTCATGCACATGGTGATGGCCCCGAGGGTAGCAAACCTGGGCAAATGGATACTCTTGATGCTGATGCTCAAAAGAGATTAGAGGTAGCAAGAGGCGCTGAAAAACCGGGTGTTCACGCTGATAACCCCATCTTAAATGAGTTTGGCAACTACATTGTTTTTAAGCTTGGTTTAGAGCAAGTCTATAAAATGCGTGATGATCCTAGTCAGCTGAAGCAAGCGCTTGGTGAGGAGAGCGATCACGATGGTGATGGGATTAGTGATGGTGAGGAGTTTGAAGATGGAACCCATCCGCTAAACAATCAGAGTGGCGCCCCTTGGAAACTGTTTATCCAAAACCTGCAAAAAAAGTGGGTGATGGTAGCTATCATACTTTTTATTGCGATTACCTCTCTCTTTGGATTCAAACATTTACTGCGCTACTCCAGCAAAGTTGATTAATTTTAAAGTTGACCAAAAGGCGTTTTTGCATTTGTTATAGGGAATGGAACATAGATCGCTTAAAGTATTAAACTCAATGTTGTTATGCCTTTGAGTAAACGCTGAAGCGTAACGGGCATTGACCTCTCCCCAATGTTTTGCCAGTTCGGTTTGTTCTGGAAGAAAAACATTTTGCCCTTTGGCCTGCGCGAAGACGTGAAAGTTGATGGTAGGCCACAGTGATTCCACTCGATTCATTAAATAGTCTTCATTGCCGGCAGCGATTACGGCCGGAATCAGTAGCTTGGGATAAGTGATATTGAGATTGGAAACATTCCCCATAAGAAAGGCCAAATTCCAAGTCTCATATAAGCTATTCCAGCCTTCGGGTGCATGATACTTAAGATAAAGAGGATATTTGTCGTCACGATCTGTTACGTGCACTGAAGGGATGGGATTGATCGCAAGGGCAATACCTGCACGGGCGTTATCATAAAGGGCGCTACTTTCATCGGCCAATACCGCCTCCATGATGTTGACAACTTGACCGGAGGTGTTGGTCGGCATGATTTCGTTCGTAGGGCATTCACCACTTCTGCTGACGAGAATGTTATCCATCACCACATCCATGGCCAAGGCCTTGGCGGGCATGAAAAGTTCTCCAGTTACTCGATAAATGTCAAAGGCCGCTTTGAATTTGTTTAAGCTGATATTAAATTTTGGACGGGTGTTTTTTATGTGAGTAACCAGCGCCTCCATATACTTTGGATTTGCACTCATTGATAGAGTAATTTCGTTTAAGAGGAAGATGTGATTGACCATACGATTGATTACGTTTTGAGAATTTTTATAATCACTGCGCATTTTTCCCAGAATATTTTGCACTTCTGGTTTACATAAAAATTCTTTGATTGCAGGTTGTTTGTTTTGAATACCAAGAATAATCTCCTTATACATGGGAGCAAGATCCGTAGGCGTAGAAAGCAGTTTATCGAAGTGATCTTTTTCCTTGGGTAAATGATCCATCTTCATATCATCCAGATACATATCATTTTTTAAAATATCGTTTAATACTTGCGGATCACTTTGTGCAGGTGCATTGGTCAAGAGGATGCTAATGGCACTATCCAGACACTGCTCTCCAGTGGACAGTGGTTTTAGATCGATCTCTTCTGCATTGGCCGCAGACACAAAACTTATGCTCAAGTTCAAAAACACCATGAAACTGATTTTAAAAATAAAAGTAAACATATCTCCTCCCTACTTTAATGATTTTAAATACTCTTGTCACAATGGCCTATCCTTTTATTTATTACGGTACTCTGATTATCAAAACAAAAATAATTATATGGTATTTTTTCTGCCTTCTAACTTTTAAAAAAGTTATTTACAGCTCTTCTGAATCATTTCAGACACTTCTATTCCCCAGTAAGTCCTTTTGTGACATCAAGGAAGTTACTCTTTCGTGTAAAAAAGTTGGCACCACATCAATTTCTACATAAATTTCTTTTATTTGACGGATAAAATGGATTTCACTAGGATCAAACATCTATGTTTTGGCAGTCAAAACATATAACCGTGAGGTAAAAAATGAAATCAAAAGCTTTTTTTTCGGGTGCATCTCTTGCAATGGCGCTTTTATTGTTCTCTAACGTTTCCATGGCAGTTTTGCCAGCAGATTATCAATCATTTACTGCTGATGAAAAGCGTGAGTTACTCTGGGATCAAATCGAACAATCAAGATGGTCAGAGCTTCCGGCCTTTAATAACTCTAGCTGGAGCTCTATTTTAAAAAGCATCAGGGCCTTGACGTCACTAGGAAGAACCTTTGATCACCAATCAGATGAGATGCCAGCGGGGCGAGCAAAATTCATTCACACTTATGGTACGGTCGCGCAAGTGGACTTTATCCCAACGTTCAATCATCCCTATACAGGAATGTACCAAACTGGGGCCAGTGGTCTTGTAAGGCTGTCTCTAGCGGCATCCCCAACAACTATTGGTTACACCCCTGGTATGGCGGTTAAATTTTTAGTTGATGGAGTACCTTCTCTTAATTTTGTGGCAATGCATTCGCTAGAGGGACAAAAGGGGAACTGGAATTTTTTTGCTCACGATTTTTCTAATAAAATCCCAGAACCAACCACCTGGGTGTTGTGGGCCCTCGGAAAATTTTTTGAACTCACAAGAAGTCCTGCAACGGATCTTCCTATCGACCATATTGCAGAAGTACATAAAGATGGTGAAGCTGTGGCCCCCTTCGCAAAATTTGCTCCTCAGCAGATTATATTAAGGCCCTCTTTTGCCGTTGCTCATTTAATTGCTCCTGAGAGCAGAGAAGATATGAGAATTTCTCTAGAGCAAATAGCTGCTGGGACAACCCTTTACTATGTTTATGGGATCACTGCAGGTGAAGAAATTTTAATTGGATCATTGGTAACAAGGTCAGAGTTTATTGCCTCAGCTTACGGTGACAAGGAACTATTTTTCCAACATAAAAGATAACAACTAAAGCGCCTTTATTTATTTGCCAACTTTTTTACCCATAAAGCAAAAGTCACCTCATCCCATAAAAAATTATCCCATAAAATAATCATCCAATAAGTAATTAACTTTATGGACAGATAACATCTTTTTTAATTTCTGCCTGTTGCATTTTATTAATGATTTTTTTCTTTCAACTTACAATGAACTCATGGGGGACATCAAAGTCATCTATTACTAACAGGCCCGCAATTTTATATGTGGATTATTCAACTGGAGCTATTAATGAAAAGCAGAAAACTTTTGATCTTTAGTTTTATCTTAACCTCTCTTACAACGTTTACGACTACGACAAGTTCTGCAAGTTGTCTGAGTAAATGGAAGGGGGTAGAGCATGTTTCTGGAGGAATGGATATACCTTGGAGCATTGCGATGGCTTCACTGGTTCCTGTGTTGTTACCACTTGTACTTCCTTTCGTTCCTAAAACTATTGCTGATCGAAGAGACTTCAAGCGAATCTTGATGTACCCCTATTTAGATTCTCCAGAGCAACTACTCTTAAAAGATAATTGTCAAAACTTATATCATGGAGAATTTGAGGTGGTAAAAAAAGAGTCTGAAGCGGCCATGACGCGTTTAATGTCCATGGTAGAGAAAAAGGCCACAAAGCTGCATTTGACTACAATTCCTAGCAGAGCGAGTATTATTGCCGCCATTAAGCAAGCTAATGAGCAAGAGCAGTATTGTTATGATGGTCTTAAAGATCTTACCAATAGGATCGTTACTAATGCTATTTTTAACAAGACTGGCGTTCAACCAGAGACGGTTAAAATAGGAAATAACGATAACAAAAGATCACTAGCAACATTATTCAAAGATAAACCCTATGTTGTGGTTCCTGACCATGATAGCAAAGACAGGGCGACGATTAAGGCCGAAGAGAAACTTTATGAGATGATCGTAAAAGAAGTAGCAACGAAAAAGCTAACCATTCCAGAAATACCTTCGCGCAAGTGTGTTTCAGAGGCGATTAAAGTCGCTATGGAGAAAAAAGTAGGCCCGTGGAGTCAGGCCAATTTTGATCTTACTTCTAAACACAATTTGAAGTTACTACGTGGATGGATTATGTCCGATAAACTCTTTGAGCTAACGGGAGTAACTAGAGTTAGTGCATATGAGTCTAAAGAGTGATTGTTTATGCCACAACTAGGATTGACGTAAAATTTTGCGAACAATAAAATAGCTAGCGACTAAGCAGATCAAAGCAAAAGGCACTAACTTAAATAGAAGCGTTAGGATAAAATGCCAAGGAACTTCTTCTGCTAAAATTAACATTCGCCAATCGTAGAAGAAGTACGTTGTAGGAAAGAGAGAACTCAGTACTCGATTGAAAAGAGGAAGCGAGTTTAACGGCCAAGACACTCCAGACATTAGAAAGGCCGGCATGGAATAAAACATAAGCACAAGAAGTGCTGTTAATGTCTTTTTGAAAAACATGGATATGAGAAAGGCAAATAAGGCAACGGTGACAATGAAGATAAACTCCAATGTGATAATGGAGAAGATATTGGTTGTTAAGGAAATGTTAAAGAAAGGCATTGCAATAAACAAAAAGAGAAGTCCAATAAAAGTGTTGATCAAAATATAAGGAGTCGTTTTAGCGAAAATCACGGCAAGAGCGCTCCCCATTGATAATATTTTGAGTTCATGAAGAGTTTTCTCTTCTCGTTCTAAGGACATGCTAAAAGCAATCGAAACCAGAATGATTTGCTGTAAAATCGCAAAGAGCAGTGGCGGAATCATAAAATTGGAGTAGTTTAATTCTCTGTTAAATAGGATATCAGTCGAAAGTTGCAGTGGGTTTGTAATGGCCAAGACTTTATCAAAAGAGAGTCCTTTGCTAAGAAGATTATCTATGAAAAATCGCTCAGAAAGTGCACTGGCCACCTCAGTGCTAGAAGTAATTAGTGGGTTTGCTATTAAAAAATTAGATGAGCTTACCGCAACATTCACATGGGTATCGCCTCCTCTCTTTACATCGGAAGAAAAATTTGCAGGAAGATAGATAAAACCGCTAATTTTTCCATCAATAATATCATTTTCGGCATCGGTTTCACTCGCATACTGATGAGCGACCTCGATATTTTCTGTAGCGTCCGCTAAACGAACAAACTCTCGGGATAATTCACTTCGATCTTTATCGATAACACCCATAGGAAGTTGATTGAGCCTCCCTTGATAGTAAACGGAAGTCAAAATCACGCCATAAAGGAGAGGGGCCACAAAGCACATCAGGCGAATATCTTTATTGAAGACAACTCTTTTCCATTCTCGAATATGGATGTTCTTAAATGCTAAGAGAGACACTTTTCACCTCTTGTTGCAATCGTCTTTTTAATAGGATTGCTACTATCGCAAGAAACAGTACTGTCATTAGCAGTAAAGTTAAAATATCACCTTGAACATGCGCAAATCCTCCACCTTGTTGGTAAATCTTGCGAAGAGTGCTTAAATAAGGGGTTAGGGGCAATAGGTAGGATAAGGGTTGTATCATTAAAGGCATGGCAGAAGTGGGCCAGGAATAGCCTGAAAGAATAAATGCTGGAGAACCAATCAGCAAAACTCCTTTGACTGCATCTACTCCTCGTTTTGAAAACATGGATATCAGAAAACCTAACGAGAGCAAGCATAAAGAGTAAAGGATAGAGATCACGAACAAGAGAGGGATACTCCCCTTAAATTCAATTCCAAAGAGTGGAAACATGGCCCTAAAAAAAATCTCAAAGATAATCATGGTAATCATCAAGGCAGGCAAAATTTTTCCAACAATGATCGTAGGAATACTCCAATGGGTTAATTCAAAGGCAGTGCCATTCTCTACCTCCATCACAAAAAAAAGGCTTCCCCAAAGTAAGATGATTTGACTAAGAACTGCAATCCAAATTCCTGGGGCCAAATAGTTTAAGTAATTAAATCCTGGATTATAAAGTTTAGTGATGTCTACCTTCACTGCCTGTACAAGCGCTGTGGCCTTTTCTTCAGTGCTTCCAGTTTTTTGAAGATATTTTAATTTTATCCCTGCTGATAATATGGCAAATGTTGTTTTTAAATCTGCTAATACAAGATTGGCGGTTACTAAGTTCGAACCATTGACATAGGCGGTGATTACCTGGGCCTTGCCCTTCTTAATATTTTGAGCAAGTCCTGAAGGAATTAAGATTCCAGCAACAATGGATTGATCATAAATGAGTGCTTCCATCTGAGGCATAGATTCAACTTGATATTGAATATCTAGCGATCTAGTTGCATCAAGATTACGAACAATCAGGCGTGAAAGCTTACTTTGATCCAAATCTAAAACTGCTATTGGCAATTTACTAACTACTTTATTGCTAAAAATTCCACCTAAGATGAGACCTAATAGAATCGGTCCTAACACCACTAAAAAAAGGAGTGGCCGATTATTCCATAAATTCACAAGCTCTCGCCAAATGATCTTTTTTAGTTGTTCCATGGATGGCTACTTTGATGCTGGCATTTCAATAAGAGCAGTCATCCCTGGGCGTAACTCAAAAATCTTTTCACGGCATCTGGCCCTTACTTCAAACGTTTTGAGGTCAAAGCTTCCCTGCTCATTCGTAGCACGCCATTTGGCATAAGTTCCAAGTGCGGAGAGATAGCTTACTTGATAATTGTGATTTTTCCCTAAAGCGGGAAAAAAAACATTAAGTGTCTTTCCTTTTGTAATATTCACAAGCTTATCTTCGCGTACATTGAAGGTGATCCACTGATCATTTAAATCAACGATAGTGATCACTGGATACCCTGGAGAGACAATCTCTCCTGCATGAGAAATAATTTGCACGACCTCTCCATCAATAGGGGCCTTCATGGCCATCTCATCAAAAGCGGCTTCCACTTCACTCTTTTGTCCTTTAACTGCTTCGATTTTTTGCTTGGCAGCATTGTACTTGTATTTGGCCTCATCAAATTGCTGTTTGGGAACAACATTTGTGTCGAATAAGTTTTTAATTCGCTGATAGGAGCTAGTTGCAAATTCAAACTGTTCTTCAGCTTCTTTAAGTGCAGCAGAAATACTTCGCATTTTTCCTTCAATTTCTCTGCTCTCAAGGTATCCTAGGACTTGACCTTTTTGCACCATAGATCCTTCTTGCACTAAAATTTGTGAAATTCTTCCAGGAATTTTTACACCAACATCAATCTCACTCGCATCCACTTCTCCTGTTAGCTTGGAACTATTTTTGCTACAAGCTACCAATGGTAATGATAACATCAGGAGGATGATTAATTTCTTCACAATTTTTTCTCCTTTACTGATACTGATACTGATTCAACGATTTTTTTTGCATTTCCGGACAATCTCAAGAGAGTTTGCAAGGAGGTATCATAATCAAACATTGCTTTGGATTGCTCGATCTTCACTTTAGAAAGTGCCAATTCAGCGTCAATAACCTCTAGAGAGGTGGCAACCCCTTGGGCAAAAGAAAGTTTATTTAAACGCAGGTTTTCTTCGGCAAGCAACCTCGATGATTCCAAACTTTTCAACTGTTCTTTCGCGGTTTTAAGATCATGATAATTTTTTTGGATTTCAGTTTTTACTAATTCAACGATATTTTCACGATAATAAGCAAGCGTACGTTTTTGTGCTCGTACCGACTGTAAATCATTGTAGTCAGAGGCACCATTAAAGAGGTTGAACTTCATCACAACTCCCAAGGCATAATCGGGTTCAAAGAGTGTTAAATCATTTTGATAAAGTTCATATTTTGCAAATGCGGCAAAGGCCGGATAAAAAGCAGATGCAACCGCCCGTCCTTTCTCTTCGAGCTGCTCCTGTTTGTGTGTTAAAATTTGTAGCACATGATTTTCAGATTCACTGCTTGCAAGATAACTATCGAGCGTCTCTTTCTCCTCTGATACAAAAAGAGGCGTGGTAAGTTTAAAATTTTTCACATCTGAACCGAGTGCATTACTGAGAAGAATATAGGATAACTCTAAATCTTTTTGCGATTTGTACTCTTCGCGAACCGCCTCTGCAAGTGCTACGTCTGTGCGCATTTTATTTGCTTGCGATAAAATACCCACTTTAAGCATTTTTTCCGCACGATCCCGGTGGCCTCGCAATCCTTGAACTACGTCTCCTCGGATTACCACCAACTCTTTCATCAGCTGCACTCGAAAATAGCTAATCACCACATCACTAATCACTTTATCTTTGGTGTTTTCATCCTGCCTTTCGGAAATGATCACCTCTTGTTTTTTAGCAGCAATGTTGGCAGAGAGTTTTCCTCCAGTGAATAGTGGTTGCAAAAGCGTAGCAGAAAGATTGTAGTAGTGATCGTCTTGCACCCGCATTTGAAAAGGAGGAACGGCATTTTCTAGTGCTTGTCTAAAGGCCCCTGTGGTTGCTGTGCTTGCCGATGTTGCTGTCTGAAAGACCTTGGAATCAGCGGCAATCATCGCGGTTCGAATGGATCCAATATCTAGATTTATGGGATCATCGATTTGGGTATACTTCCCTTCTAAGCTAAGCTGAGGGAATAATTTTCCATAGCTCGATTTTAATTCGTACACAGAACTCTCTTTGGCATACTTAGAAGATTGAATTTCCTTGTTCTCATTCATTGAAATCTGAATGGCCTCTTCCAAAGAAAGCTCTTGTGCGAAGAGATTTCCAGAAATTATAACAGCTATAAAGAGATATTTTTGTAAGGCCATCCTCAGTAGAAAATTTGAATATGCATCCCCACCAGATTTCTTAACCACTGCATCGACTTCCTTGTGAAAAATAAATAATCTTGGCATTATCCTATGAGAATACCATAGGAAAGATTATTTAGGAACTCTATTTACAAGCTCCACATCGCTGCCGAACTAAAGATGGTATTGGTCTCATTACCGCGAATATAATCTGCATTCTTGTTTTTTCTCTGAACGATTTTTGTAAATGAGTAAGTCAGCATCAACCGTCCTTGCCAGGGAAGAAAAGGAAGCATTAAACTTGCAAAATTATCAACGAACCCAATTCCCTTGGCCGCTTCTGGGCCATAAGCATATTGATTATTTCTAAGATCTCCAATGCCCATTCCAGCACCGATTGCCAGCAGTGGAATAATCGAAGTCGAGAGTTTGCTATTAAAATAATCTCCATAGTGGCGCTTGATATCCTTTTGATAAAGCAGGGTGAGTGATAAATATTGTTTTAACCTTAAATCGTATTTCAAGTATGCCCCATAAGTAGAAGCTCTTTGGTTTTTAAAATCTTTGTTGCTACTCTTAAGTCTTACCACTGGAAACCCTGGTGGGTTATCACTAAACTGCGACAATCCTATGGTTAATGTTTGGTATTCGTGAAACTTATAAAAAAGAGATAATCCACCCTGCCCAATAGAGATGGTGTTAAAAAAAACAAAACTAGGCCCTGCTGCAAGAATAGGAGCATCCCAAATCAAGGCACCTTGATACACACTTCTTGTACTATAAAAAATGCCAAGATTAGTTCTAATCGATCTTTGATTATCTTGTGCAAAACAAGTTCCAAGGGAGGCGAAGGTAAAAACAAAAATAAAAAACTGAATCAAAGTGATTCCCCCTATAAACTTAGTTTGCAGTAAAGAGAACAACTCGTAAAGTAAACTGTTGTAAAGATGCTGCCCATGATTGGCAATTACCCGAAGATAGTTAAGTATTTCGATGCGTTCTCACGAGGAGAGGCCTATGATTATGATTGTACTAATAAATAAGAATGCTTTTGATACCAATGGCAATACCAAAGAATTTTCTGGTAATAACATGCAAACGATGAATCTCTCTTTTATCTTCGTTATCGGTGTAGAGCACCCATTGGTTCCCTTCTCGTACCAATTGCATATAGAATCTGCTATAGGTTTTAAAAATGGCACTCCTTAAATATTTAATCTCAATTTGCCCACCGGTTTTTAGATCCATATTTTTTGAAAGAAGGGTAACAACATTAAATCCACTACTCTTAGTAAGCACAATACCTTTCTTTATATCTCTTAAGAACTTTTCTCCTTCATAGATCTGCTCATTGACAGCGCCTCTGACTATATCTCCAATGCTATTTATTTCAATTTTCAGTTTATACTCTAGCTCATCTTGATCAGTAGTCACCTGGACTATCTCTTGAGTAAAAAGGTAGTTGAGCTCCTCGGCAATGACCCTACAAGGTTGTATTATGGCGCAAATAACTGCAACTAACAAAGGAAGAGTAAGTGAAAATAATCTCCATTTACACATAAGCATCTCCTGTAATTGTTAAATAGTGTTAACGCACTTTAGATCGAAGAAAAAACAACACTTATTAACATCGTCTCTATTAACTTGTCTAGATCATTATCAATACTGAGTTGGCCCGTAAGCATAAGGCGCATTATTAGCTCAATTGGTAATTTTTCGCTTGATTGCTAGAGGTGAAATCGACAATGACCTCTGGGATAATTGGGCGCTAACACAATTTTAACATAGAATTTCTTCAGAATTTTCATAGTTTGAGGCGATGAAGAAAGTGGAAAATCAAAATCGTAAGGAGGGAACATTATGTTTTCTAAACTGAAGATAAACGATAAGATTCGGTTGCTATCGATCATCGCTTTGATCTCGCTGGCGCTCACATCTACCATCAGCTACTTTCTATCGAGAGAGACCATTAATTCTATGGCAAAGGAGAACTTGGCGGCGATTGCGGCCAAAGCTTATCTCTCGATTAAGGAGGCCGCTCGGACACAAAAAACGGCCACGCCCCAAATTCTGGAGTTAAAGGACGAACTTCGTAAGGAGGTGATTGCCAAGAGTGGTTATATCTATGTTTTGGATTCCAAGGGCACGCTTATCATTCATCCGCAGAGTGAGGGAAAAAATATTTATGATAGTCAGGATGCTCAAGGAAGGTACTTTATTCGAGAGATCTTAGATAAAAAAAATGGGAGCATTATCTATCCCTGGAAAAACGCAAATGACACCAGCGCTCGAGAGAAGATCGCTTTCTTTCAGCACATACCCGAGACCAATTGGATTGCCGCGGCAGGCTCCTATCTCGATGAGTTCTATCTCCCTTTGAACCTGCTTTTGAAAAATATTCTCTTGGCGGCGCTGCTTACGGTGCTCGCGCTCTTTGGGGCCAGTTGGTGGATCTATCGCAATCTCAACTCTATTGGGAAACAGACGCTCGAGATGTGTGGAATTGTGTTTAATAGCTCTAAAGAGATCTCGATGGGGAATCAGAACATGGCATCAAGGACGGAAGAGCTGGCTTCCACCTTGGAAGAGATCTCCTCGACGATAGAAAATATTACCTCCAACACCAAGAACACCGCTGGCCATGTACAAGAGGTTTCTGTATTAACCCAGTCTGCAGTCACCCTGGCAACCGAGGGTGTCTCCATCTCTTCAAAAACAAAATCATCGATGAAGGAGATATCGGAGAGCAGTCGGAAAATTTCTGAGATTGTAAAAGTGGTTGAGGATATCGCCTTTCAAACCAATATCCTTGCCTTGAATGCAGCAATTGAAGCGGCACGGGCCGGTGAGCAGGGAAAAGGTTTTGCCGTTGTCGCTATTGAAGTGAGGGACTTGGCGCAGAAGACGGCAGCAGCGACCAAAGATATCCAGAGACTCACCGCCGATAGTTTGCTTAAGGTTCAAAATGGGGCGGTGATGGTGGAGAACACCGATCAAAATCTTCTGAAGATCTCCTCGGAAGTTGGAAAGATTGCAAACTTATCCACAGAAATTTCAGGCGCGATTAGCGATCAGCATCGCTCCGTCGAGCAGATTAACACTGCGCTTTCTCAGATCGATAGTAATACTCAACAAACGGCCTCCTTTACAGAACAAATTGCCTCCTCGTCGGAGAGTCTACACTCCAGGTCTTTACAGCTTGATCACTTGATCAACAGCAATTTTAAAAAGGTTGCTTAAGTTAATTACAACTTGAATTTTTTTTAGACAAAGGGCAACACGCAAGTGTGTTTCAAAGGTCATTAAAGTCGCTATGGAGTGTGGATGGATTATGTCCCATAAACTTTTTGACTGTCAAAAACAAGGGGCCATTACTTCATATAATATGTATTATATGAAGTTTTTTTAATGTAAGTCATTGATATATATGAATTTTAAACAAATAATGCTTGTAAATCAAAAATCCGTTGCGAATGTGGGAGTAATCGTGGAAAAATCGTAAAAAAAACGGAGGTGTTTTTATGGCATCAGAAAAAGATCTTTTTGTTGAAAAAATTATTCAGACATTACAGGCCAACGGATTTCCAGAAAAAAAAGTCACTTTACCACTCGAAAAAATGTACGAAATTTCTGAGTCTAAAAAGCTCAACTTTAATGACGTTTTAACTGAACTTGCAGCGCAAGGAATTAATCACGAGAAGTTGTCGGATAAAATTCTATTTTCTCAGGTAGAGCAAAACAATCAAGATATTCATCAAAAAATCTTTGATCGCTTAAAAGGGATGGATCCTAAAGATATGATGAAGAATGCTCAATCAATTCTTAGTAGTATGTCACCCGAAGAGCTGCAAGCAATGCAAGAGATGTATCAATCGATGACCCCTTCCCAGCGTGAAGAACTTGCTAAACGTGCTCAAGAAATGAATCCCTAGGGTCTTCCTGCCAGTTTGTCCTCCAATTATTTTTTCATAAAAAAACAAAACATAAATCGAAAGAGGTCGACATTTTGCGGATTCTCATGGGTTTTGATGTAAATGATAAAAGGAGGGATAGACCGATTTTTTGTAACGCTCCGAAATAATACTCCAAATACTTTTTTCTGAGTTTTTATTGATACTCACGGAAAATTCATATGCAATCTCTTCTTGTCTCATATTTTGATTTACCTCTACCGCGCTATCTGAAGAGATGGAGGAAGGTACTCTCGAATTAGGGATATTTGTTTTATCCAAGGAAGCCGTCGTGCCTGGGTCAAAGGTTTCCTCGTAAGCTTCTTTAGGTTGCCATTTTTTTCGCTCTTCAGGACTCATTTTATTCAGCTGATTTTGATATTCTTGGGCGATTTTTCGTATGAGTGCTATTCGTTTTTTATGTATCTCTGTCAAGAGGGGTTGTGCTCTATTTTTATTCTTGCGAGCGTCGATCGACTCTATGGCCTTTAGTTTCTTAAAAAGAGCAGACATCTCGTGCTTATTAGGGACCTGAAGAATCACGCTCCCTTGGGAATCGGGAACTAAAGAGTAGAGGCGCTTTTTATCTTTTGGAGATAGCGCTGATTTGAACATGGGGATGGCCATTATCAAATCAAGATTTACTTTCATCCGACTGCTGTGATGGTTATAACCCTGTAAAAGTTGTGATAACGTAGGAATCGGATCAGAGATCATTCCAGGAGGAATGGGCGTTTCAAATTTAGCATTGCCAATGGAACTGTCACTCTTTATTAATTGATAAATCTCTCTTTGTGATAGCGTAATAGTGGGTTGTAGTGAAGATTGGGAGGCAATTTTTTGTGCTGGTTCCATGTTGGCCAAAACATCACTTAGGAGTTGAGAAAAGAATTTTTTCCAAAGATTGCCAATCGGTGATCCGGTGGGACTAGGATTAGGATTAGGATCGGGATCGGGGGTTGGGCCTGCAGTTGGACTTGAAGCTGGGGATGGTTCTTCGCAAGGATCATAGAATAGTAATGCTGTTGATTCTGATTGTCCTTGGCCGGTGCTTGGCAAAGATTTGGCGACTGTATTCACCACGCGCTCTCTGGCCTTTACTTTGTTGAGCGCTTTTACCGTCAATCCAAGGAGTGCTCCTAATATCGCCATATAAAGTACAACCATAGCAACACATAAAAAAGAAAATATCGCTGATTTTGAGGCACTTAAAAAAGGAACAAAAGAGTTCGCATCGCTAATCATGAGGTTAAGTATAGCGTTGGCAATCGTAGGGATAAGACTCTTGGGTCTATTTATAAACCCATCTGGGTTCTCTCTCCACTGCGAAGGTCCCGCTCCCGTAAAAGACTGCGACCCACCAGAAAAAAGCACCATGAAGATTAGCGCAATGGCAATCACGGTGGTCAACAACCCCAAGGAAGTGGCATAGAGGATAAGTTTTCTATTTAATCCATCCTCAGCAACTTTAAGCATCTCTTGTTGTTTCTTGAGGAAAACGATTTGATCTGTTGCTTTTTTTGATTCTTCTGCCTTGGATTCCATCGCACTCTTGTTTGTTTGATCAATAACAATGATAGCGATACCTGTTAGCAAGATAATTCCGGCCTCGACCATAAAGATTGCATCCGCAACCTGATGCCCGCTTTTCCAGAAGGCCCTAGCTGAAAAATAAGCTGTAACAAGTGCAAGCATAATAGAAGCAATTATTGTCGCTGCCTGATCGCCAGTACCATTCGCATCCAAGGCAGCGCCAGCAGAAGCATTATCTCCCAACCATTCATCGCACTCTTTGGCCTCATTTGGGGAGACACCATCGCAAAAATGGAAGGCCTCTTTCCACTTTTGCACGCATTGATCGTTTGTCATTCCACCTGCTAAGGAACTTTGGATTTGATTTCCCCAGAGAATAACGGATAACAAAACCAGTAATAAATCTTTAAGAAAACATGACATATTAACCCCTTTTGCAATCGCATTCAATTCTAGCTGACTTTTCGCCAATTATTTCCTTTCCATTAAGGATAAAGAGAGTGAAAGCTAATAAAAAGGAAGCGCTCCCATTTCCTTTTTTATGCAGTTGAGTATTGGCCGCTGATCCAAACAATAAAAAATATTGACCCCTCTCGCGCTTTCACTTAAAAGTGTCAACCTATTAGGGCCGCATATAATGGCGCTGCTCTTACTTTAAGAGAGAATTTTTTATACGAGCTTAACTTTTTTTTTAAACATCCGATAAGCTTTGTATGCTTTCTATTTACTAACGTGGGGGGTATACCATGAAAATGATCACCATCTTTCTTTTGTTTATACTTGTTGCTTGCAACCCTATTGAGCAGCAAAGCGAAAAAAACGCGGCAAAGTATACCAAGATGATTGAGGTCACTCCCGGTGAAGATGTCACCTTTAATACCAAGGAAGATCAACCCTATCCTTTTGAGTTTACCGCCGTCTACATCGATCAAATGGTCAATCCAGAAATTCATATTCAGAGTGAACCAGAGCATGGAAAACTCTCTGACTGTAGTAGCGATAAAAACAAGCTCAAGTGCACCTATACTCCCAATAAAGATTATAACGGCCAGGATAGCTTTTCCGTTACCTCCAATGATGGTGACTTTACAACCTCTACTCCGACAAAAATTACTTTTGTTATCGAGGCAGTTCCAGATGCACCAGTAGCTAGCACGGAGGCGCAATCCTTCTCTCTCTACTCTAATGAACACTTAAACATTGAAGTGGCGAATGCTAGCGATGTGGATTCTAATAAGGAAGATTTACGTTATGTGGTGGTAAGAAAACCAAGCAAAGGAGAGTTGGAGAAGTGCTTTGAAGAGCTAGAAGTAAAAAGCTGTGTTTATGTTCCTCGCACAGATCGCGGGGAGGATAGCTTTAGCTATAAAGTGATCGATAAAGAGGGGCTCTCTTCAAAAGAGGTTACGGTCACGATCATCATCAAAAAATATTACCCACCACCTGTTGTCGGCGCTAACCAAACAGTTGCTGTTGATTTTCA
The DNA here is from genome assembly GCA_015231955.1 of Oligoflexia bacterium. GTDB lineage: Bacteria > Bdellovibrionota > Bacteriovoracia > Bacteriovoracales > Bacteriovoracaceae > JADGAN01. The sequence continues at coordinate 39,857 of JADGAN010000014.1, forward strand.
ATCTTCCGTAAAGTTTGAAGTGAGTGAAGGTAGTGATCCCGATACCCTTCCTGCTGATTTAAAATATGTGATTGTGACTGCTCCTAGCAAGGGAAAGCTCGATTGTTTTCTCACACTTGCTTCCCGTAGTTGTGAGTACACTCCTTCCATCAATGGAGGGGTGGATAGTTTTAGCTATAAAATCGTCGATGCCGATGGTATGGAATCAAAAAGTAACGCTACCGTTACCATTAACATTAAAAAAATTCTCTTTGCCCCAATCGCCGCCAGTGCACAGACACTAAAGGCCACTTACAACTCGACTTTGCGTTTTGAAGTACCCAGTGCCACCTATCCCTACCCACCCGATGCTTATCAAGTAAAGTATCAGCTGATCACCGCTCCTACCCAGGGAACTTTAAGCAACTGTTTTGGGAATGGAGCTTACAACGTTAATAGCTGCGAATACACAGCTTCTATCAATGGAGGCAGCGACTTTTTTACTTATAAAATTGTAGATGCAGATAAGATGGAGTCTAGCATTGCTACTGTGAATATCACTATCGCAGCAATTGCCAATCGCCCAGTAGGGAGTGGGCAAAGCTTTGATGTCACCTACAATGTCCCCATGACTTTTACTGTAACTGCTGGCAACCTTACCTATCCGACTAGCGCCTTAAAAAATTTCAATTATAAAATTCACTCCACAACGCTTGGGGGGAGTGTTAGTAACTGTTTTACGACAGCTGGTAACCGTCAGTGTACCTATACTCCAAGCTCCAACGGTGGCAAAGGCAGTGTCACCTATACTATCACGGATACGCTAACCAATCTCACTTCAGATCCCATCACCGTGTCCATGAATATTAGCGCCGTTGATTTTGCTCCAACCGCTAGTGAGATGTATCTTACGGCCACTTATGGAAGTAGTAACACCTTTGATGTCAATAGCGGTGTCTTGCTGGTAAAGCGCTCTGATAACCCTAATCCGACCTTTACTTATAAGCTATCTACTCCTCCTATCAATGGTACACTTAGCAATTGTCTTGTTGCGGGAGGAACTAGCTGCACCTATACGCCTACAAACAGTGCAGAGGCAGACTCTTTTAAGTATATCATCACCGATACTTTAAGCAAAAAAGAGTCGCTGCCGATTACGGTACGCTTTACCATCTCACAGCTGCATCCACCAGTGGCCTATGTTGGTCAAGAGGTAATCATAGAGTATAATAAGAACCCAAGCTTTGAGATCATGGCCGCAAGTGACAAAAATAGTGCGCCAGCTAGCTTAACCTATACCATTACGAGACTTCCAGAAAAGGGAAGTTTGAATTGTACTGCTCGCACTTGTACTTATACGCCAACAGTTAGTGAAGGCACGGACTTCTTTCAATATGTCGTTAGTGATGGATTACTTAGCTCTAACCCAGCAACTCTAACCTTAAAAATTGTACCAGCACCAACCATTCAAGAGAATGCACCAGTCTCCCTTGTGTTTGGAACGAGTGTGGGTTTTGTGATTGGTACTTATCGCTATACAGGCATCACCAATGTACCTCTTAATCCTGGTTTTGATAGTAGGCCTGAACATGTGTTACTCTATAAAATTATAGATAATCCTGCGTTTGGATCACTTACTTGCATTAATACCGCAGGAATGGCCTGCCTTTATACCACTACAAGTCCGATCCTTGCAGATAGCTTTACCTATGTTGCTTTTGATACACTTGGAAACCAATCTGCGCCTGCTAGGGTGGAAATAAATGTTGTTCATGCTCCCAAAGTCGGTAACAATCAAATCATCAACGTTCTCCATGGTAATACTTATCCTTTTACCGTCAATGCAGGTAGTGACTTTGATGATACCACACCCTCCTCACTAAGCTACGTGTTGGATACCAATGTTTCACAAGGAAGTTTATCTTGTTTTACAGGGGCCACCCCACTTGCTTGTAGTTATAAAACCAATGCCAATACAACCGCCAAAACCGACTCCTTCTCTTATCACATTGTCGATCCCCAAGGACATAGTTCGAGTAAGGCCAATGTAACTATTAACATCGCTTATCCTCCAACGGTTGGTGCAAACCAAGCGGTCACTGTTGAGTATAAAAACAACCCCGCTTTCATGGTGAATGCAGGAAAAGATGTGGAGACACTCGCAACCGCTTTAACCTATAAAGTAACAAAGTCACCCACAAAAGGAAGTTTAAGCAACTGTTTTCAAGGCGCTGGCAATCGCAGTTGCCTTTACACTCCTAATGCAAATGAGATGAGTGGGACAGACTCTTTTGAGTATGTGGTTACCGATAGCGACAAGAACGATGCGGGAACGCCCGCCACTGTGTCCATTACGATTCTGCCACCACCTAGCGTTGGTGCTGATCAATCCCTTACTTTCAAGTATGGAGGGGGCGCCCAGAGTTTTACAGTCTCACAAGCAAGCGACTCCATCGCTGCTCATAATAGTGGATTAAGCTATAAGCTGGTTACTAGTCCACAAGAGGGCACTCTAAGCAACTGCTTTAGTCCTAGCACCAGTAGAAGTTGCCAATACACCCCCAGTGTTAATGGCGGCAGCGACTCTTTTACTTACACCGTAAGCGATACTTTAGGCAATGAGGCCAAAAGTGCTGCCACTGTGAATATTACCATTGATCCGCTCTTCTACGCTCCAGTCATTGGTGCAGACTTAACGGTATCGATAAAACTAAACACCAAGGAAAGCTTTATGGTTAATCCTGCAAGCGATCAAGACACCATAGCGGAGTCTTTGAAATATGTGGTAGTAACCAATCCTAGCAGAGGTACGCTCCAAAACTGTTTTGTAAATGGTGTCTATGACAAAGGCATTCGCAGCTGTGAATACACACCTAACCTTAATGAGGTGGGTGGAGTAGACTCCTTTACTTATAAAGTCGTTGATGATCGTGGGCTAACGTCGGCAGTAGGAAAAGTAAACTTTACCATGGGAGAGAACCTGTCAAAAAGTGAATCCTTTACGGTTAAAGCAAGTGGTGCGCTTGACGGTGTAGACATCCTTTGGGTGATGGATAACTCTGGTTCTATGGAAGATGAGCAAGCGGCAGTGGGAAAGAGCATGGCAGTATTCATTAAGAACTTTGCAGACAATGCAAACTACGACTTTAATATGCAAGTTATTTGCACCGGCACCTTTCAAGCAAGTGAGGGTGGGCGGTTTAAAACAGTGAAATCCAATCCCAATTACAAATTCAATAGTGCGAGTTTGGCCCAAGACAAAAATCTTTTTATAAACAACTTCAAGGAGGTGATTCAAATACCGACTCAGAGTGGGCAAAAGGAGTCCCCCTATGCCTCCATTAAGGCGGCCTACACTGCCAACCCCTCTTCGTTTCCGTGGAACGACAATGATCGTGCTCTTATCTTTATTATTATAACGGATACGAGGGAGCAATCTGGAGGAACGGCCGCGTCTTGGACAACGCAGTTTCAAGCAATCAAGGCGGGCAATCTTCAGCTTTTAGACATGTTCGCCATTGTTCGGCCAGGTGAGGATAGTAACTCTACCTTTAAAACCACCGTTGCCAATCTTGGAGGACTCTATCTTAATCTTACTGATTTTATGAACTCAGCAACGACCGCAGACACAATGATGAGCAATATAAGCAACGCCGTCGTCACCCTGCTTGATTCATTTACACTCAATTGTCCGGGAAGCCTGATTCGAGAGAGTGTCAAGGTTACCGTTAACGGTGCGGACAGCACTGATTGGAGTTTATCTGCAGATAATAAGACGTTAAAACTGACCAAGTTACCAGCTGTTGGTTCCAGCGTAGTAGTTAGCTACAGCTATCGTTAAACTTTAAAATTGCTCATGAGGTAGTGGACGTCTTTTTGGCCTAAAGTAGTGTCTTGGAGAGTAGGAATTTAAATCGGAGACTTTACCCATATAGATGCAAGCGTATTTTTGGACTTGCCCTGTGAGGCGACTCTCCTCTTGCCCTGCTCGCATAATCGGGCCCCAATAGGGATTAAAGAGCGATTGATATTTGGTAATGTGATTGGAAACTTCACTATCAATGGTACGAATCTCCCCATACACGCGACGACTCTCTACGGTCTCTTGTTCACTCTGAAAGAGGATCAGTTCTAAGGCCTCTTTTTGCCTCATCAGCTCCTCAATCTTTTGTAGGGTGCTTGCTCCTTGTTGCTGCAGAATCACTTCATCGTTTAGCTCTTCGATGATAAGGCCAGTGCGCCAGTTGCACGACTTTTTTAAGGTGAGAATATCGCCGTAGATGTGATCCCCTAGGTAGAGAATTTGATCTCCACTTACACCATAGTGCCTGGTAATGGCATCGGCATTGCCACCTTGATAGATTCCCTGCTCCAGCGGTTTGTCCCAATTTTTCATAAGGCCACTAGAAGGATCTACACAAAGAAAACGGCGACGCTCAGTAAAGAAGCGCGGCTTTTCCGACCCGGTGATGGTGAGATCAAAGAGTGTACTCCAATCTTGGTGTGCTTTTAAAAAGGGATTAAAGGTATAGTCTAAGAGCGCCTTGGTGTAGCGATAATCGGAGTTGGTAACGATGATTAAACGTTTTTGGCCCGCTTTTAGTTTTTCTAGCGCCTCTGGAATGTAGGGATCTTGGATCACAAATTTTTGTGGATTTTTAACCACTTCATCTTTTAGCGAGCCATCCATATGGGAACGATCGAGAACGTCGTTAATATCGTTATAGATGGCCTCATAGGAAGGGAGGGGGGTGGGGTATTTCGCATCGACATAATCAACTATCAAGGAGAAGAGGAGTGCTGAAGAGACAGAAAAGGTTGTGTCTATAGCGGAATAGTTTTTATCATTAAGATCGATGACCAGCCCTTTATAAATTTTTTGCATCTCCTGAAAGCTTAAAAGGTGGGAACCGTGGTAGCAGGAACGTACTTTACGATAGCGGCAAAGTTTTAAAAGATTACCACGACTCTTGTCAAAGACTAGGCCGCGAATAATTCGCTGAAAGTCGAATTGGAACTGCTCGATCTCCTGCGGATAATTTTTATCGTTAATCAATTTTCGAATCATCTCTCGAAAGGTCATCTCCTCAAACACTTCGCTTTTATAGCGAACTAAGGTGTAGTCCATATCAAATCCGATGATGCTGATCTGCTTTAAATTAAGCGTTCTGTTAACGTAGATGCTCACAATCTTCTTCCTTTTTTGAAAGGCCCCTTGCAAAAGAGCTGATTGCCCCTATCTTAGCACTATGTTTGCCAAGAGACATGGCGAATTGTTGGAAAATTAAAATTTTTATCATATAATAGGAATGGTTTTTTAATCATTCATTTCTCAAAGGAAGGTGTTATGTTTCTGAAACGAATGCTTCTTTTCTTCGCAGTGAACATGTTGATTGTGGTGACGATTTCGCTAATCTTAAATCTTCTAGGGGTGCAGCCTTACCTCACCAAGGCCGGCATCAACTATGAGGCACTCGCTATCTTCTGCTTAGTATGGGGTATGGGTGGTTCCTTTATTTCGCTTCTGCTTTCAAAAATGATGGCGAAGTGGATGATGGGAGTACAAATTGTCGACGGTAATCCTCAGTATAATGAATTGATCCAAATGGTTCACACCTATGCGAGGAGGGCCGGACTTTCCAAGATGCCAGAGGTTGGTGTTTACGAGGGAAGTGAGTTAAACGCTTTTGCCACAGGCCCTTCACGCTCTAACTCTTTAGTCGCAGTCTCTACTGGGCTCTTAGGCCGTATGAATCGTGAGCAGCTCGAAGGGGTGATTGGGCATGAGGTTGCTCACATCGCTAATGGAGATATGGTAACCATGACGGTGGTTCAAGGAATCATCAACGCCTTTGTGATGTTCATGGCACGCGTGGTGGCCTTTGCTATTCAGCAGGTGATGAGGAAAGATGACGATGAAGAGTCTGCACCGGTCGGTGGTCTTGTCCACATGCTGCTGGTCTTTGTTTTGGAGATGGTCTTTAGTGCACTTGGAATGTTAGTGGTGGCCGCCTTCTCTCGTCACCGCGAATTCAAGGCCGATGCTGAGAGTGCTAAGATTGCTGGTAAAGATAAGATGATTGCCGCCTTAAGAAAGTTGCAAGAAAATTATGAATCACTTAGTGCTGACAGTGGTGCCATGAGTACGATGAAAATCTCCAACAAAGGAAGTTGGTTTGCCTACTTCTCTTCGCACCCACCACTAGAGGATCGTATTGAGGCCTTAGTAAGAGGCACTTACAACCGCATGTAAAACAAAAGATAAATCGTTCCCTCCCAAAAAAAAGGTCAAGACAATGTATTTAGAAAGCAAGGAAATCATTGATCGTCCATGCGACGAAGTTTATGAACTAGTTCGTGATCACTTAGTAAAAGTTGCTCCCTACCTGCCTAATATCGACAAGGTGGAACAGGTTACACACCAACACTCTGCCGATTGCAAAAACACTGTTATCTTAAACCACTGGACTGCCAAGGTGGTGGTTCCTGAGGTAGCAATGAAGTTTATTAAGAAGGAGCTCTTTTCTTGGAAGGATAACGCGGTCTGGGACAATGAAAAGAGGGTGGTGAATTACCAATTGGAGTCGTTTTGGTCCAAGGATATCTTTGTGGCCAAGGGAGCTAACTATTTTACGGCAACTGCCGATAAGAAGACTGAGCTACGAATTACGTGCGAAGTAACTTTGAACCCAGACAAGGTTCCAGGGGTTCCAGGCTTTTTGGTAAAGAAGGTGCTGCCGATGATAGAGGATATGGTTAAGGCAGTTTTAGAACCCAATTTAATGGGACTAGCAAAGGGAATTCGCTCCTATTTCGATCACGCTCAAAAATAAATTCTTCTATTCTCTTCAGGAGAGGGGTGATGAGTGTGAGGCGTTTGTTACTGCTCTGCCTTTTTTTATTCGCCAATACTTTTGTATTAGCGACCGAAAACTTATTACCTAAAGAACAAAAATTGCTTAATGAGTGGGTCGATAAAAACTATCCCACTATGAAAAATGGCATCTGCAAAAAAGATCTCTACACCACAAGTTGTATTAAAAGAGGGGAACAAAAGGACGCCATTATTGGCCAGCATGGAGTCACACTTGCGATTAAAAATTCGCCCTATTTTAAAATTTGGATGGATCTCACCCCCTACCAAGTCTATATAAAAAAGGCACGACCAAGTACTCCCCTGAAACACATCTGCTTTCTCGATTGCAGCAAAGAAGAGATCGCTTTTTTTGTTAAGATGCAAGAGCAGGTGGATGCCATTCGTAAACCAGCAACTCCCCCTACCGCTGCACTTGTGTCCTGCCCGACAGAGAGCAAGAAGAGTCTCCAAGAGCTTTCTGAAGATACAGAAAAAATTTTATTTCACCGTGAACTTGCACAAAGTGTACAGCACGCTTACCCTGATGCAGCGGAGGCGAGTGCAGTTGTTAGTGCCATGTGTGCTTTTGCAAATAGCAATGAAAGCTCCAAGGAGATTGTTTACGGAGAAAAGAGTTCTGGAACACTCTATCGCGCAGGAACTTCCTGGTATTTAAAACAAGAGGAGGAGCTGGCGCATGGCCGATCAAAAAAAGTTAGTAAAGGTCTACACTTTAGCAAAAAACCACCTACTGTCCGCAGTGTTGTCTTTTATGAAGCTAGAGTAGCTACAGAAAAGGAGAGACTGAGAAAGGAGTATGAGCTGATCAATGATCTGCATAATGCCCACGAGACACGAATAGTCTCTCCGTGGAGTGTTGTCGATCAACATCTTGGAATTTATAGTAGTGAGCGCTACCCCAAAACCTTCAATGAAAGATTTTCCAATATGCACACACTGGAAGGGGAAGTGGTAGCACTCTTGGCCGCACTTCAGAAAATCCACGCGATGGGGATTGCCCACCGAGATATTCGCCTAGACAACATCTATGTCAACGAGGGTGGTCGCTTGGTGCTGGGTGATTTTGGAGAAGCGATCCGCGAAGGAGAGGCGATTTCGGGGACAAGGATCAGTAAAGGGTACGTCTCCCCCTATCGATTACTGCAAACCAGAGAGGGTTGCAGTCAAAACTTTAGAAGCAGCTCCTTTAGTGATTATCAGCACTACGACCTCTTTGGAGTGGTGATGAGTTATCTTATGAACAAATATTACGATGATACCACGGAAGAAGTTGTCACTAACTATAAAAACGCTCTGGCAGCAGTGATGGATGATTGCAGTAGTGATGACAAGAGAGAGAAGGTTTTTACAACTTATGCAGCATTGGTAACAAAGTTAAAAGCAAGTAGCGATAAGCTCTATGTGGAGCTGCTTGCTCCTACGCTTTCTCCTTCGCAATTTCAAGAAAAATTCACGCTGCTTTGGCAACAAAAGCACGCCCTTTACCCTAACACCCCTTCGGATAGAGAAAAGCGATAGTTACATAGATTTAAAAACTTAGACGCAAAAAATAGACCTCCCTTACAATGAGCGCTAATAGATCCACTTCATCCATAGAGAAGAGGATTACCATCGCGGGGAGATACTATTTTATGAGTGAAAACAGAAAAATGATTCAAGAGATTAACTCCAAAATATTTGCCGATATCATTGGAGAGACCTCTAACATACCAGTTGTTATCGATTTTTGGGCCCCTTGGTGCGGGCCGTGTAAGCAACTTACTCCAGTTTTAGAGCAGCTTGCACGCGAGCATGAGGGGAAGATTAAAATTGTGAAGTTAAATGTGGATGAGAATCCCGGACTAGCAGAAAAGTATGGGATTCGTGGAATTCCTACCGTCAAGATTTGGAAAGCTGGAGAGGAGGTGCACTCTTCTGCTGGTGCTTATCCTAAAGATTACTGGGATGAGATTATGGCCAAGATTTTACAATAAAGATGCCAGACTATATTACTACACTTCTTGTGGACGCTCTTTGCTATCAAAGTCAAAAACTTTCCTGTTTATGAAAAAATGATTTGCCTCTAAAATAAAAGCTATGATCTAAATTAAGTTCCGATTTAACATAGGGAAAAAAATTGAATAAACCACTTTCATCTGCACCTGGCAACAAGGTTCATTCTGATACTATTATGTATATAGGAGAAGACCTCCGCTATTGGACGCAGTTGCAGATTGCAATCAATTCACTCCTTGGTGGAAAGATGGTGAACTTCAAAATGCGTCGGATGACCCGCTACGAGAATTTACCTACTAAAATTTTAAAACTGATTAGAACCAATCCCAAGGTCATCTATCTCGACTTTGCTAAAAATCCCCAATTTGCCATGGCAGTGGGAAAATTACTTCGCCGTTTGAATGCAACAAAAGAGATCACGGTGATTGCGCTTTTTGATTACAATGCCGATCCTAATCTACTCCTAGAGGTTGGAGGTGCTGGAATTTTTTTAAGCCACTTAAAGGGAATTGAAATTCACGATATCGCTTATGATGCTACAGTTTTAATGTATCCCAAAGAGAATGTTAAGTGTAAATTTGTTACCGCGCAGACCAAACGGCTTGTAGATATTATTGAACATGTACGAATCAAAAATATTGCACGAGATGCCTTGATCGTCGAAGGTAATGCTCCTTTAGAAAAAGATGATGAAGTTAGTTTATATGTCCCTTTACTTTCAAAAGTGATTCCTTCTCGCCTCTTTAAAGTCAAAGAGATGGGAGAGACAGATCTCTACTACGATTTTCTCCATTGGTATAAACTTAGCTATCAGTTTGTGGATCCGCTACCTCCTATAGTGGAAGGAGAGGATAAGAAACTCTATAAGATAAAAGAAGATGAGCATGCCCAGCAAGTAAGAGATATTCGCATTAAGTTTGATGATTGGCTAAAAAACAATGCGACAGCACAACCGATCTGTAAAGTTTTGATGATTGATAAACGCTTGCGTTTATTAAAAGAGTTTCAAGAGTTAAAGATCCAAAACCCTCTAGGCATTCGCTATCAGCTCTACCTTTCCAATATTGAAGAGGAGCTTCGCTACTACCAGCCGCATATTATTATTTTTGGTTTTGATCCTCAATTAAATGCTGCTGGCACTCTTCCTCCGGCACCTGGAGCACCTGGAGTTCCAGGCACAGCAACAGAGGATAAAGAAAAAGAGGATGCGGCCAAGAAAAAAGCTGCCGCTTCCACCTCCATCCTTGATCAACTCAAAGCGCGTGATCAAGAGATAAAAGAGGAACATAGTGATGATGAGGATAACGATGATGAACTCGAAGGCATGGAGGGTGGAAAAAATAACAAACCTAAAAATTTAGTAGATGGTTTTGATCTTAATCAAGTTGGCCATATTTTAAAACGTCTACCGCAAAATGATGATGCCTCTTTGGAAGCGATCGTCGCTATCATCAAAAAAATTCCCAACTATACACCAGTCTTAGTGGCCTTTAGTAATTGGCCTTACCACTCTACAGAGTATTTCAAAACTAAACTACAATACTCCCGTATAGTTCATGATAAAGGGGTGGCCACCATCGAGAAATTGATACAATTTGAAGATGTGGTCAGAAAGTCATGGGTGGTGAGCGAAGAGAAATTTTTAAAAGAGAAAGTAGAGCGCATTAAGAAAACCAATCCTAATAAGTTTAAAACATTAAAATCCAAAGACATTAAAGAGAGTGTCTACTACTTTAAGAAACGAGATCCTCGCAGTTTTATTCAACTTACTCATCGGGTGACCATTACCTCCTTATCAGAGAGTGAGATGGAGTTAGAGAGTACGAAAAAATTGCGGACACAAACGGTTTATCAAATGCCTATTCCCACCAAAATAAGTATCACACCTATTTTGGAGACAAGCAAAAAAGATGGCCATATCTATCGCTGCTTAATCCACTCTGCAGGAGAAAAAGAGAAGAGCGCCATCAGGCAATTCATCAACGACATCTTTTTGGCCTCCAGAAGAAAAGAGCGCGAGAGTGAATCAGCAAAATTTGTTGAAATGAACGACGCTGCAAGAAAGGCACGAGAGACACAAAAAGAGCAACAAAAACAACAAGAGGCCGCTACCACCGCTGCCAACAAGGCCAAAGCGAAACCCTCAACTCCTAGTAGTGGTTCTTCATCTTCCGAGGGAGGAGGCCAACTTCCACCCACCGGAACTGGTGAATAACTATTTTTTCTCTTGAATAATAATCTCCACTCGACGATTCTTAGAACGGCCAAGTGCACTTTCATTAGAGGCCAGTGGATGGTACTCTCCATAGCCAGCAGCGGAAAAACGACGAGGATTTAAGCGATAACGGCTTACAATTAAGTGTAGCACTTGGGTGGCCCTGGCAGTAGAGAGCTCCCAATTTGAAGCAAAACGCTCCGTACGCATGGGTACATTATCGGTATGTCCTTCGATTAAAACACGGTTATCTACACGATCAATCACGTTAGCAATCTGCTTTAGCGCTTGGGCAAAAGCGGGTTTAATAGTGGCGGCGCCAGAATCAAAGGTGATTTGCTCTGGGAGTACAATGCGTACCCCTACACCAGGAGTAACTTTTATCGCAATTTGATCGGCGGTCGCTTGATCCAGCACTTTCCCCAGTGACTCTGCCATCATATTTGCAACTTGCTCCATCTTCGCCTCTTGTTGCGCCTCGCCTGCTACCCCTCCCTTTCCGGGAGCACTAAAATCGTTATCCACAGGCTCATCCACACGCTCACGACGAGACACACGCTTATAGGTGAGATCAGGTATAATATCTTTACCACTCTTGTCGAGAATTCCTTCGGTGCCATCAAAGACATCTCCACGATCAAGATCCTTACTGGACTCCATCCGTGCCTCATGCGGACCACCCAGCCCCAAGGCCTTGGTCACACTCCTTGCCACCTCTTGAACCTTTTGCTTATCAGAGATAGACATGGCGTAAAGAACGGTGAACACGCAAAAGAGCAAGGTCATAAAATCGGCATAGGAGACAAGCCAGCGCTCAAGGTTAACCCCTTCGCCGTGTCCTCCTTCACCGTGGCCACCACTCTTTTTGTGCCCTCCCTTACCCCCATGGGCCTTGCCACCCCCCCCATGGGCCTCACCACCACCTGATGAAGGAGGTGCTTCTGCCATCATTACCTCGCGATACTTTTCAAAATTACTTAGCATAATAGCACTTTATTCTCTCCTCGATCACGCGAGGATTAAGGCCATGCACAATTCCTAGCACCCCTGCAAGCATCATCTGCTTTAAGCGCTTATTATAGGCGGCCCGAGTTTTTAATTTACTACCAAAAGGAATTAAGATTAAGTTGGCGATCACTAGTCCATAGATTGTAGCAACAAAGGCCACCGCAATACCGGAGCCGAGTTCGTCGGTACCACCACCACGAGCAAGACCATTCATAACGTGAATCAGTCCAAGCACCGCTCCGATAATTCCGATGGTGGGAGCGTAACCGCCTGCACCTTCAAACATCTTGGCCACATTGGTTTCACGTTCTTCGGTGATACTCATCTCTGCTTCCATGACATCGGAGATGGTTTCTGGATCGTAGCCGTCAACAGCACAGCGAAGTGCCCGTTGTAGGAAGGGATGAGGGGCATCTGCAATCATTTTTTCGAGAGCAAGGATGCTCTCACGACGGGCCACCTCCGCATAGTTTAGAATGACTTTAGAGAGCTCCTCCATTTGATTTAAATTAAAAAGAAAAAGATCTTTGAAGAGTTTTGCTCCCAAAGAAACAGTATCAAGGGGGGTACTCACCAAAAGAGCACCAGCAGTTCCTCCGGCCACAATCATAAAAGCAGTCGGCTGCATCAGTGCAGAGAGGTGTACTCCTTCAATCATCCCCCCTCCAAACACAGCAACAAAGCCAATCACAAGTCCGGCAACGGTAGCGATGTCTAGCATTTACTATCTCCTTTGAATACGGCAAAACCAGCAAACAACTCTTTTTTATACTCTTTTGCTTTTCGCACAACCTCATCAACGCTCTCTTTGATCAGTAACATATCGTTATTGACGAAGGTGATCTTAGTGTCTGGAGTTGACTCAATGTATTTGATGAGATCCACATTGATGATTACAGCATTGCCATTTAATCTTGTTAGTTTAATCATTTTAAACCTACGAAAGAGGAGTTAATATTTTAATTTTATCTTAGATCTCTACCAGGCTAAAGTTTGCGAGAAAGGGAGGAATTTGCCCAGGGAGTTTGATACTTGATGAAAAAAGTCTGCAAGCTAATAACAGGAATCAAGGAGTAAAGAGAACAATGAGTTTGAAAAAATTTTCAGTAAAATTGGTGATCTTTGACTTAGATGGCGTTTTGTGGAACTCCTCGTCCATCCACCGCGCCTCATTTCAGCATGCACTCTCCTCACTTCCAAATGGGGGCAGCGATTTTGATTACCTCTCCTATGCAGGTATGGGTACCGACGAGGCGATGGCAAAGTATTTTGAAACACTAGCTGAAAAATTAAAGATCACCCTTACTTATGAAGATGCAATGAAGTATGCGCGCAAGAAACAGGCGTATGCACACCAACTCTTAAAAGAGGCCCCTCCCTTGGCAGCAGGCCTAAAAGAGGTGCTTTTAGATTTTAAAACCAAGGGTATCAAGATGAGCATTGCCAGCTCTGCCAAAAGAAACAATGTTGATCTTTTTATGAGAGTTAGTGGCACCAAGGAGCAGTTTGCCTCTACACTCTCTCGCGATGAAATTAAAACCCCCAAACCTTCTCCTGCACTTTTTTTGGAAAGCTTACGCTTAAATAACGAATCTGCAGAAGATGCCGTAGTTATTGAAGATGCCTACCATGGAGTTTTAGCAGCAAAGAGTGCAAAGATAGCGGTGGTGGCGGTAGTGGGTACTCACACTCGACAGCAGTTAGAAGAGATGGATCCTAGACCAGATATGATTGTCGATACGTTTTGTGAATTACAAAATTTAATTAATTTTCGTTACTGACCGTCACTTCAAACTCTTTTCCATTAGCGCTAGAAACTTTCAAAAGTAGTCGTTCCATGCTGGGATCACCACTACCCATATTTTTAGGAATTTCCCACTTAAACTCAACAGGCATCATCTTTCTTGGACAAAAATTAGAAACTTTTTTAACAAGAGGATCAAGGCGGTAGGTGTGTGGAAGAGTACCAGGTTTCCACTCGACACGATCAAGGACATAGCAATCACTAATGGTATATCCATGGAGAATGATTTCACGTGTATCATTGGCGGACTCCACAGTGCTAACATAAAGTAAATTTTTATTGAATGACTTATTATCTGCGCTAGCATCCATGTTTGCACTTGCACTTGCACTTGCTTCTGTTTCAAAATCGTCACTTCTCTCTATTGCAGCACTGGCCGCCATATTAACATTTAATTCTGTAGTGTATTCACTGGCTTCACCATTGTTAATAACAATAGTATAGTGGCCAGGCACGAGGTGTCCCAAATTAATGGTTTTCATAAAGGGACGTATCATCTGCATGCAAAATTGTGTGGTTTGCTTTACCTCTGACAACAATTTGACCTCAATGACACCCGCACTCTTATTAATTTCATTGCTGCTCGTAGGATCTTCATAACAAAGATTTGGTAAAGTGCCGATAACAATGATCTCTGCTTTATCATTGCTCTTTATATTATCTGGTAGATAAACTTTATCAATAAAGAGTGTGGCGTGTGCATTTACAATAGAGAAAAAGAAAATGGAAAAGAAGAGAACTAGAGAGATTAAAACAGAGGTTATAAAAGAGTTTGAGTTTGAGTTTGAGTTTGTTCGTAACATAATTCCCCCCTCGTAAAATAGATAAAAACTATTAGTGAGTAAAAAAAAACAATGAATATTTTTTTCTTACAAAATATTTCATTAACTGTTGCAAGGTAGGCCCAGAAAAATTAATGTCAATGATTTTTTTTATAAAAATAAAAATAATTAAAAATACAAGACAGATGTTGTTTTATTAGATTATTTGCTGGTAGTCGTTGTGCTTTTCTGAATGGCAAGAACGCGAGCACTATCGCCTTCAGGTTGTTTAGAAACATATCCAATAGCATTCTCATCATCGTTAACAAATTTGATAACTTCACTATCACTCTTTAAATTTTTGGGAGGATCTGTCTTTCCTGTAAAGATTACGATGCCCCAAAGTTGATTAATGGCCGTCATATCTTTATCGGTGAAAGTGGCATAAAAAGATTCTTGAATCGATTCATTTTGGCCGATTAAGATAGGTTTTCCTGCAAGCGAACTCTTTTGCCCCAGATAAATTAACTTGAGATCAGTTGCAGTTATTTGGGGTAGGGATGAGTTTTTCCCGGCAATGACAAAGATGGAATCATCCGCCAAGGCCAAAGAAGAGCTTACTCCCGTGAACTGTAAGGTTAATATCAAAAAAATAGAGGTCATAAAATGATTCATATAAGCGCCTCGTTTTTAGAATATAAAGTTAATAGTGGCAGAAAAAAGATTAACTTCTCCCCGGGGATGAGCATCAAAAAAACCACGCTCTTTCGTATTGCCATGAGAAGTAACTGTTGTCGTTACTCCTCCTGTTGTTGTTGAGCGTTCTGTGGTATCCCTGGAATAACCATCCGCGTCTATATACTGCCACTCTAGTTTAAAATTGCTCCTATCGGTAATTTTGGTAACTAACCCCAATATTAAGGATTGTTGTTTGTTCTTGCGCTCAGGTACATAGGATAAAACTCTCACCGTGGTTGTTGCGGTGGAGGTAGTAGTATCAGCTCTTACACTCTTGTAGTTATGACTCCAGTAGCGTGCATAGGTAATGTGGGGGGAGAAGATACCAAACTTTTTTCCATAACTGAGGTAGAGTCCATTCATATTACTTAGATGTTCAACATGCGTGGTGACTATTTCTGTCCATACAAAATGAGTCTGGTAATCGACTTTTGCTCCCAAGGAAGCAAAAGTGTACTTTAATTGGGGAAAGACATAAGAGGAGGAACCTGTGCGTTGAGTAACATCTACTGCATCAGATTTACCTAAGTTTGCTTTGAGCAGAAAGTTTTCATGGATAAGAGAGAAGGTCAACAGTTGGGCGCGTTTAACATTGGCCAAAAGAACTATTCCCCCATTACGATCTTCAACCACTTTAGAGTCGCCAGCAACAGCATTAAGCTCGAAATTAACCGTACCAAGCTGCTTGATATAATTAAGCGATGCTCCAGTAATGGTGTTAAGAGGTGTGATTCCATAAACCTCCTGAATAGGGCGTACCCAAGGGTAGAGAAAACCGACCTCCGCATAATCTGAAAATAACCAAAGAGGGAGCTTTTGCTTACCTACTCTAAAACTTAAGTCTGACCAGGGATGGTAACTGACCAAGGCCCAATCCAATTTTACTTTATTATCATCAAAGGTGTCATCGACCCATCTTTTGACTAGAAGCTGTGAGGCCCAACTCCATTTCTGCCCCAAACGCGAGCTGAAATTAAGACCAAACTTCGTATCGTGGTAGTAATTGATTTTATTTCTTATATCATAAGCATAGCCACTCTGGTCATCTGAGGCCGCCGCTCCCACAGTTCCAAAACCATTGATTTGCAATTCACTCGCTACGCTGGTTGCGAGTGCAGTGGCAAGAGAAAGGCAAAAGATAAAGAGACGACAAGAAAATACAATGTTTTTCCAAAGATCCATAAAAATCCCCCTCTAGCTTTTATTAAAGCCCCAATACTTTTTTTTGTAAAGCATAGTTTTGATGTGCAAAAAGTATGCTATGAAAACAAGGTTTACATCTGCTCATATTTTTGAAAACATGAGCAGATCTTAACAAAAAGATCTTCAAAAGCTAGGTTGTTAATTCATGGGAAAAATTATTCAACGCTATATCAGTGCCAATTTCGTGTTACCTTTTTTGGTAAGTTCAATTGCTGCAGTCTCTTTTCTTTTGATCTTCCAGCTTTTTAGAATTACTGCTCTAGTAGTTAACAAGAATGCCCCATTAATGTTGATTTTGGATATGATGGGAAAAATTGTGCTTACCTTTATTCCCATGTCGACCCCACTAGCAGTCTTATTTGCCAGTATCTACGCCATGAATAAGTTAAGCCTAGACTCTGAGCTAATCGCCATACGAGCAGCAGGAATGTCTATCTTTCAGATGTTACGCCCCTTACTCGCCTTGAGTATAGTAATCGCCGCCCTACTCTTCTCTTTACACTACCATATCATTCCTAAAGCGGAGGGAGAGGTGAAAAAGATTGCTTTTGCTATCGCCTCTTCGAGTATCTTAAACGATCTGCGCTCTGGTAAATTTTTTACCGAAGTACCGGGGATTACTCTTTATGCCGAAAAGGTAGAAGATGAGGGAAAACACCTCTTGCAAGTTTTCTTGCACTTAAAAAATGATGATCCTTTAAAGTTAGAAGAGAAAGCAATCTTGGCGCAAGAGGGTTTTATTCGCAAAAATCCAGAAAACGGCATGTATGAGATGAATTTAATTAATGGTAATATCATTAAAGTCAATCCTAAAAAAGTGGAAGAGAATCAAAAAGCTCCCTCCTCACTCACTCAGATGTTGATTCCCGACAACTTAAGTGGGCAGGTCGAAAAAATTTTGTTTAAAGAGTATAACTTTCCCTTGATTGAAGACTCTATGGGTAACGCCCCTATCGCCAAAGATGGCAGCAAAAGCACACGTGACCTCTATAGTATAGTGGTGAAAAAAAATTTTCCGGCAAACTATCCAGAAGATGAAATTGAGAGGAAAAAAGAGTTGGCCAAGGCAGAGATCGAATTTTTTTCCAGGATCAATAACTCTGTTTTGTGTATGGTCTTCTTGCTCCTTGGCTTTTCACTGGGCATCCAAAGAGGCAGAGGAAAGAGTCAAAACTCCCTCGTCATCTCTTTTTTAGTGTTGATCTTTTATTATGCCCTTTACTTTGGAGGCATCAGTCTTGCACGCTCACTGGCCATGCCTGCTCCCTTAGCAGTGGCCACCCCTACCCTACTCGCACTACTTGTGGCCATCATCTTTTATCGCCGCCTCAATTGGATTGTATAGATGAACTATCTAGTCTTATTGATTGTCACCATGGCCTCCTTTATTGCGCCCTTTATGGGCTCCTCGATCAATGTGGCCCTGCCCGATATTGGAAAAGAGTTTGCAATGAGTGCCCATGAGTTGGCGTGGACTGCAACATCTTACCTTTTGGCAACAGCACTTTTTCTACTCCCCTTTGGACGCCTTGCAGACCTTTATGGTCGTCGTCGCTTCTACTTTTACGGTATGATCTTTTATCCGCTAAGCTCGCTTTTTTGTGTGCTCTCTCCGAATACGACTTGCTTTCTACTTTCGCGCTTTTTACAAGGAGTGGCCGCCGCCTTTATCTTTGGAACCGGAGTTGCGCTGCTTTTGGAATTTTTTCCACAAAATAGGCGAGGGAAAGTTTTAGGAATCAATGCCGCTTCAGTCTACATAGGACTATTGCTTGGCCCCTACCTTGGGGGAATGCTGACCGAACACTTTGGATGGCGCTCAATTTTTATTTTTATTATCTTGATCATGCTTCCTATCCCTTGGCTCATTCACCGTTACATTCCCCCAGACATTCTCCAAGACATCCCCCAAGATAAAGGGCCGGCACAAAGGAATTTCAAAGGATTGATCCCGCTTCACCTCTTTAAGGGCAACAGCTGCTTCCAGTATGCTACCCTCTCTGCCTTTATTAATTATGCAGCAACCTTTGGCATCCAATTTATCATAGGCCTCTACCTTTCGTTTATTTACGATCTCTCGCCCAAGGCCACAGGAGAGGTCTTAATGGTACCGGCCCTCTTTCTGGTGCTCTTTTCTCCCCTTGCAGGAACACTCTCCGATCGTTTAAATGCAGCGATGATGGCCTCCATCGGTATGGCCATCACCTTTGTGGGGACACTACTACTGCTTTTGATTACACTGCAAGCTGAGACTATGCCCCTTTATAGTTTGCTAGGAGCACTCGCTTTCATTGGACTTGGGCCTGCGCTCTTTACCACCCCAAACACCAATGCAGTGATGAGCGCTGTGGATCGCAATTTTTATGGAGTGACGGCCGGTCTCTTAGCGATGATGAGGATTACCGGGCAAATGTTTAGCATGGCAATCGCCACCACCGTTGTCTCTGTGGTTGTCGGTAAAGTAGCGATCTCTCATCACGTTCGCCGTGAATTGATTTTAAGTTGCAACTACTCGCTGGCAATCTTCATGGCGATCTCTTTTGTCGGAATTTTTACCTCACTCAAACGTACAAAGTTCAATTAAGGTACCGCCAGTGTGTTTGGGGTGAAGGAAGGCGATCTTTTTGTGATGAGCACCCTCAATGGGGATTTCATGGATAGGAATAAAACCCTCCGCTTTAATGGTAGCAAGACAATTAGTGAGGTGATCGCTACCACCTTCAACAAAGTAAGCGATATGGTGAATACCCTCCCCTTTTTGTTGTAAAAACTTCGCCACATTCGAATCTTCATGGAGAGGCATTAAAAGTTCAATCTTAATTTCACCTACACTAAAGAAAGAGACACGTACACCTTGAGAGGGCACCTCCTCTTCTCCTTGGTATTCAAATCCTAAAACTTCACCATAAAAGTGATTCCACTTTTCGAGTGATTTGACCGCAATACCGATATGGTCAATTTTTTGAATCATTTTATCATTAATATTATTAATCTTACTCACCGTTGTGTTCATTGTGTTTATTACTCCTTGCTGCTTATTTAAGGTGTCGATTATGATACAAAAGATATTTAGCACTTTGGTAAAGGCCGTTTGCAAGATCGGCACGCTCTTTGCGCTCCATGGGTTTTTGATCGCCAATACTTTGTTCAGGAGTATCACTGCCTTGTAAGAGGAAGAGATCTTTTCGATCCTCAACATTGGCAGTGAGCAAATACTGTAAATCCCAGAGGGAGTAAGTAGGAGGCCTTATATACCAGTAGTAGACAAAAACGGGACGAGGATTTTTCACTAAGGCAAAGATGTTATCTCCAAAACCACGGTGACGTAACGCCTTTTCTGGTGGAGCAAGTAGGGCGGCCACAGTGGGAAGGATGTCCACCTCACTGACTAGCGTATTAATCTTTTTTGCACTCTTTAAAAGGTGTGGAGCATGCATCAGAAGTGGCACATGAAAGTTCTCTAAGTCGTGAATGCGCTCTCCTCTTGGCACATTTTGGGCCCCTTCCACAGGAAGGCCATGGTCACCAAAGATAAAAAAGATGGTATTTTTATAATAGTTGCTTTGCTTTGCCAGTTGAAAAAAGTGCTGAAGAGAAAAATCTTGAAAGCGCAAAGAGACAAGCTCTTCTTTAGAGTTAAAACCATACTGCTTTAAAAGCTCACTCTCTTTTGCATCAACTTTTTTATAGGGTTCAAACGCGGGAACATCGCTAGGAATGGTATAGGGCCGGTGAAAACCTGCACTTTGAATAATGGCCACAAAGGGTTTTTGCGCCTGCTGCTTTTGCTCTAAGATGTGATGGGCCTCTTCAAAAAGACGATAGTCGGAAATACCCCACACATCGGTAGGCCTAAAATTATAACTTCCCTCTTCGTAGATAGTGAGATCACGAATGTTATAGGTGAAAAGGCCACGAATTTGCCCCCAGTTGGCACTCCCTCCAAGAAAGTAAAGTTTTTGATGCTCTGGAAGTTCATTTAAGAGCGAGTGCTGCTCAACAATCATAGGATTTCGCGAGCCGGTGTCGCCGCTGGTGATATCGGGAATTCCGGTTAAGAGAGAAAAGATAGAGCGAGCAGTGGCCTGGCAAGGAACATAAAAGGAAGAGAAGAAGTAAGAGTTTTGTGCGAACTCATCCATAAAGGGGGTAGCACGCAAGGGGTTGCCAAAAAGCCCACTCTTAAAGGCCGCCATCGACTCTAGTACAATAATCACCACGTTACTCTTTTGAGGATTTTCGATTTTAAAATCGAGCGGTACCCGGCGAACACTCCTTACGAAAGAGAGCTCTTGACGATTTTGTTCGCTCTTAGGAATTTGTAAATAGTCGGCGACGGTGTCGTAGTGCTCTTCCACTAGCGCTTTAGAGTAGTCACTCCCTTTATATTTCCAGGTGTCCACAATATAGAGAATGGGATTTAAACTTAAAGCACTCACAAAATTATTGGTGGCAAAGAAGGCCTCACTCCAGCGCAAAGGATAGAAGGAGAGTTTGCCATAAATACCTAAGGCAACGAGGAGAATTAGAGAGAGTGCTATGCCGATTTTTTTTGGAAAAAGTTTGAGTCCAGGAGAGAGCAATTTTTTTAAAAGCAGGTGGTAAGCAAAGAGAAAAAGCGTAAGTCCAAAGGCAATCCACAATAAAGGATAACTTTGCCATAACATTGTGGCGGCAATACCCAGCTGTCCCGGTTTTAAAAGCTCTAAGGCAGAGGCACTGAGGCGTGAACCTAAGTAAGCAAAGTAACCAAAGTCGGCAGCATAAAGTAGCGCTATTGGCAGCATGATCACCATTAAATAGAGGCGTGCGAAACGCCCAAGAAAGAAGATGGGGAGAGTGGAAAGCAGCAGAAAACGTAGATCAAATTTACTGCCAAGGTAAAAGGCATAAAAGAGGTCAGCGTAAGAGATGGTTAACGCCCCCCCTCTTGGAAAAAAACAGAGGGCAAAGAGCGCTCTGAAAATAAATAAGAGCAGAATATGGATTGCGAGCAATTTAAGTAATGGAGTGTAGTAGTTTTTCATTAGGATATCTTTCTATGACGATAAAACATAAGAAGTAAATACAAAATGCATCCGGCGGGAATGGCCATCACAGCAGCAAGTGGTGGAAGTTTATGAGAGCTTGCTAGTGCCATACAGGCAGAGTAGGCGAGCCAAAAGATTCCCGTAAAGACCAAAACAAAGACCACGCTTTTACCAAAAGAGCTTTGCCGGCGATTAGGATTAAAGATTGCCCCAGTAGCAATAAAAGGGAAGATCAGGCAGATTAGAGCAGAGGCGATTCGCTCATAGAGGATCGCCTCATATTCAGCACTGTTGATACCAAGGCGTTTGATCTTTAAAATGTAGCGGTAAAGTTTAATCAGTGTCAGCTCACTAATCTCAGAGTCAAGATCACGGAAGTCACTCGGACGCTCCAGTAGAGTTGCCTTTTGAAAGAGAAAATTTTTACTGGTGGAAAAATTTTTATTTTGGAGTGAATAGAGTGTCTCTCCCGCCGTTAGCAGCCAAGTGTTACCACTTTGGTAAGTTACTCGGTCGGCCCAAGTGATCTCTGTCAACTTATAGTCAGGGCCATAGTAAAAGAGGGTTACATCGCGAAGTTCCGCCCTTGCTTTATCAAAAGCAGTAAAGGCGCAATAGTAACTATCGTTGCGATACCAAACCCTCCCATTGCCACCACTGGAGGTTTTTACCGTCGGAGTCTTATCGTGTTTACGAAAATGAATTCCTCCATCGCGTAGCCACTCTTTTTTTTGTCGTTCAGCATAGGGGCGCACCACGGAGTTGGTAAAGAGTTGCAACAAGGAGACAAAAATCGCTGCATAGGTTAATGTTCCAAAAAAAGCGAAGCGAGAGTGGCCACAAGCAAAGATGGCAATCAACTCATTTCTTCGCTGTAGCTTGTTCAGTGAGAAGAGGGTTGCTGTCATCGCAGAGACTGGAAAAATTTTTCCCAGCCACATGGGCAGAGTGAGTATATGATTTAATAAAACATCTTGGAGAGTGGTCACCGCCCTCAACACTTCTGAAACAATGTTGGCAATGGATACCAAAAAGACAAAAATAAGACATGAACCTAGAAAGGAGGTGATCCACTCTTTAAGAATAAGGCGACTTAAAATAGTGTTCATGAAGCAAAAATAAGTTTTCCTTTGCCAGCAGAACCAAGCACATTTTTATTCTTTTCTAAGATCATGTTTTTTAGCTCATCCCGTGCAGGTGCCAAATATTTTCGAGGGTCAAACTCCCCTGGTTTATCTTTGAATACTTTACGGATCATGGCGGTAAAAACTAAGCGTCCATCAGAGTCGATATTGATCTTACAGACCGCAGAGCGTGCGGCCTTACGTAGTTGCTCCTCTGGAATCCCCACGGCATCTTCAATCTTGCCACCAAACTCATTAATCATCTTTACATACTTTGGCAGTACCGAGGAGGCCCCATGCAAGACGATAGGAAAACCTGGAATTTTTTTCTCAATCTCCTCTAAAATATCAAAGCGAAGTGGCGGCGGTACCAGCACTCCACTCGCATCACGAGTGCACTGTTCTGGCTTAAATTTATTGGCCCCATGAGAAGTACCAATAGAGATGGCCAGCGAATCCACATTAGTTTTCTTTACAAACTCAATCACCTCTTCGGGGTGCGTATACGTTGAGTGTTCTGACGAAACCTCATCTTCAATTCCCGCCAACACCCCAAGCTCTCCTTCAACACTCACATCGTATTGATGAGCATAATCGACCACTTTTCTAGTTAGAGCAATGTTATCCTCGAAAGAGTGGTGAGAACCATCAATCATCACAGAGGAGAAACCAGAATCAATGCAGGTTTTACAAAGTTCGAAGGTGTCGCCGTGGTCGAGGTGAAGTGCAAAACGTAAATGGGGATTTAATTCGCGTAACATCGCACCTGCACCCTCTGCAAGAAAGCGCAAAAGTGTTTGGTGAGCATATTTACGGGCACCAGAAGAGACTTGCAAAATAAAAGGGGAATCTGACTCTGCACAAGCAGTAACAATCGCTTGCAATTGTTCGAGGTTATTAAAGTTATATGCGGGAACTGCAAATTGGTGTTCAATAGCGTTTTTAAACATGGCCTTGGTATTTACAAGACCTAAATCCTGATAGCTAATCCTACTCATAAAAAAGAACTCCTATGCTTTTGAATAAACGATTACCATTAGCATACAGAGTAAAAAGCAAACAGTAAACTGCATCTTATTTTAAAAATTGATTCATTTCACTTACCGCATTGATCAGTAATTTTCGAAGAGTTTTGGCTTTGCTTAGACGCATTTGTAACTGCGTGGCCTCACAGTTATTCTCACGATCCTTTATCGCTGCAATAGACTGCTCCTGATGCATAATTGCAGCATCAATGTGTCTTAATGCATCCTGAAGCTCTCGCAAACTTCGGAAAAGTTCTAAATCGAAATCGACAACTTTTCCCATGGTCTTTAACCTCCTTTTGTAAAAGAAAGACTACACTATTATTGGAGGTTTCTGTTAGGAAAATAGTGGAACGAAACTCTTATGGACAAAGCAGAGTAAATCATTTTTAATAAATCACCATAGTTGCATTGCTTATTTTGCAATCACGCCCATAGCATAAGATTCGCTTTGGTCGAAAATGATGCCAATCGTGGTTGTCGTAAGGAGGGGGAGAAAGAAATAATGGTATCCAAAATCGTGATCCTATTTGTATTATTTTCTATTTCTATTTCTATAATGATCCTAACACGTCCGACCTACGCTTCCTCCAGACCCCCGATCTCCCCTGATGAAAAGGAAAAACAAGTGCTCCCCTCGACCAGCGTTGACGAAGGAGCTTTCTTGCAAAAGAGTGAAGATCTACAAACACGTGTGGCCAACTGTCAAAAGCAAAGCGATGAGATTAAGAAAAAGATTAGACGCGGTCTAAGTGCTAAAGCAAAGTTACAATTAAAAAAAGAGCTGGTACAAGCAGAACAGTGTGTGTGTGAAATTAGGCGAGAGGGGCTGCGCGAGCGGATTTTGATGATGAAGCAGCAGCTAGCGGCCATGGAAAAGCAATACCAAGATCTTTTGTGTCCCCTTGATGGTGATGATGATGTTAATGCTAATGCTAATGGTGAAGAGACAAGTAGTTCACGATAGCAGATAAGATTGTCATGGGATGAGGGGGGCAGCCAGGAATAAAAAGATCAACCGGCAAAAGCTCATCCACTCCACCAATCACCTCTGGACTATCATAAAAGGGGCCACCCGCAATCGCACAACTACCTACAGCGATCACTAGTTTAGGTGCAGGAGTAGCATTGTAAGTTTTAAGGAGAGCATGCTTCATATTGAGCGTAACTGGGCCTGTGATCATCAGTCCATCAGCATGCCTTGGGGATGCCACTATTTGCACTCCAAAACGAGCAAGATCAAAAAAGGGAGTATTTAAGACATTGATATCGGACTCACAAGCATTGCAACCTCCCGCAGAGACTTGGCGTAACTGAAAAGAGCGGCCAAAGAGTTCACGAATGCTTTTACGCCCAAGACAGCTTTTAGCATCGATCGATCGATATTCTGAAACGATGAGTTCTTCGCGTGTATTGGTGCTCATCTCAAAGCAGTTACTAAAGCGCACAAACTCACTGTTGCTTCTTTGTTCACATTCACCACAAAAGATACACTTTCCCAAATCGATACTCGAAGAGAAGATGGCCTGTTGTGGGCAATGAGTAGCGGCCTCTTCTCCCTTATCGCTCCCTTGAATCAACGGTAACCCTCTATACATCTCTGGGAGTTCTAGTGGAGCTTTGGGGTAAGCGTGGGTACGCTTCCCTTGTTTAAAACGATTCCATAAGATTTGATACACTTAAAGTTCCTCCTTGAAACTTAAAACTGTAACTGCTCACACCCCTCAACCTTCACCTCTCAACCAAATGCTGTTAGCTAAGCAACTTTCAGCATCCGGTAGAGGGTAGATGGCTGAAGGGTGTGAGCAGTTAGCTTAAAACTTAAAGATCAACCCCACAATACGAGAGATTAAAACTCTTATTACAAAGCGGAAAATCGGAGATCTCTCCTCCTCTCATTGCATATGCTAGTCCCGCCCAATTGTGAAAGGAGGGATCTTTAATTTTTATTTTTACAATCGCCCCCTTACTATCGGTGACGGCCGCTAGTGACATCTCTCCTCTCCACGCCTCACACAAGCTAATCACCAGGGATGAAGCAGATAGTGTGGGAACGGCCACTGCTCGAGTAGCTCTTTCATCAAGAGAGATCCAGTGGTTTAAAAGATTTTTAGAGATAATCAAGGCATCGATACTCTCTTGATAACGGATACGTGCTCGAGAGAGCACATCTCCTGCGGCCAAGCTACGTACCGGAACATTGATGTCATGGTAATATTCGTAAGGGTAATCACGGCGAACATCGTAATCGATATTGGATGCCCGTGCTGCTACTCCCACAACTCCTAATTTTAGGGCCGTGGTGTGGGCCAACACCCCAATATGTTCAAATCGTGCAAGCACCGAGGGGGTAGAGAAGAGTAGTGCTCCTACCTCCTCTACCTCGCGCTTTACTTCATCAATTTTTTTTATGATAGTTACTGCGCGCTCCTTGGTTAGCGGAATACGGTAACTAAAGGGGCGAATCAGATTTTTTCCAAAGCGATTACCAGAGAGTTGTAGCAATAGATTGAGCACCTCTCCGCGCATGCGACCAAAGTAGGCGGCCGCTGGCAAAAAGGCCACATCCCCACTTAAAGCGCCAAGATCACCGATGTGGTTGCAGCTGCGCTCTAATTCCAGCGCAAGCGTCCTTAAAATCGAATCTGCCGTTGATTTAGGAAGGCCCTGCCCTTCACCACCTCCAAGGGTAAGTCCCTCTATCACATTGGCAAAAAGCAGTGCTAAACTGACAGCACTATCACCTGCTACCCCCTCAATCAGCGTGGGCATGCGAGCAAGCGAGAGTGTAGGTAAAAGTTTTTCAATCCCTCGGTGCTGATATCCAAGTTGAATCTCTAAAAATTTCACCTCTTCGCCCACGGCGGAAAAGCGAAAGTGGCCCGGTTCAATCACACCTGCATGCACCGGCCCCACTCCCACCTCATGCACTTCACTTCCTTGCAAGGTAAAGAGTTTGTAATTTTGAATCTCTTTGCGCAGCGGTTTTGGCCAAGGGTGCCCATGGAGACGAAGATTCAGCTCCTCCATAATTTCACGTTCAAAAAGGTGAAACATTTTTGAACGCACCGTAAAGGAGATGGCATCGTTTACGGCATAGGCCGCACCTATGAGCAGTTTATGATGGAGCGATTTTTTACGAAGAACTAGCAGTAATAACTTTTTTCCACCATCCTCCAACGGAAAGTAGTGCACCACTTGTGCCTGGCGATCAATCTCCAGCGAGGCCTGATTATAAAAATCGTAGTAGTGCATGCGCGGAATTTGCGACAAGGGTAAACTCTCCCCTGGACGATACTCAATAAAGGCATCATTCTCCTTCATCAGATACTCCCTAAAAGATAATAAAGGCCCAGTAGTAGTGAACAAAGCAGTAAGAAAAGTTGTGGCCAGATGAGGAGCTTTTTATCAGCGCTTATAGTCCCACCCCTTTCTAGTGGATGAAAGGATATTTTAAAAGTTACACTAAGAAGTGTGAGCGTAATAATTGCGGCCATCACCAGAAAGAGTGATGTTTGCCACCACAGCTTTTGCGAGATAGCACCAATGATAATATAGAGTTTGCTAAAAAAGATCCCAAAGGGAGGGCCTCCCACTAAAGCAAACACCCCAATTAAAAGTACGCTAAAGCTTCCCTGATGGAGAGTTGCCAGCTCCCCACTTTTTGAAATCTCTTTGCTCTTGAAAATTTTCAAAAGATTTCCTGTGGTCATAAAGAGAGAAGATTTAATCAAGGAGTGGTGAATCAGATGAATATAAACACCCACAAGAGCAATACCTCCAATGCCAGTGCCAAAGGCGATGATCCCCATATTCTCCACACTGGAGTAAGCAAGCAGTCGCTTGTAATCGTTTTGGCGAATCATAAAAATCGTAGCAAAAAAAATGGAAAGGAGTCCAAAAGAGATCAACAATTCTGCGCCAAAAGCGCCGGCACTCGATTTACCGACGATCTCATAAACGCGATAAATTCCTAGAAAAGCACAATTCAAAAGCGCACCCGATAAGAGTGCAGAGATGGGAGAAGGCGCTTCACTGTGCGCATCGGGAAGCCAGGAGTGCATAGGCGCCAGTCCCATCTTGGTGCCAAAACCAATCAACACAAAGATAAGGCCCAGCTCCAACCACAATCGATTCATTTTAGGAGCATAGAGGATGAAATTACTAAAAGTAAGAGAGAGCTCCTCTTTAGGCATAATCAGCGCAAGCGACATCACTACAAAAAAGATCCCCAGGAGCGCAAAAGCGATCCCAATAGAACAAAGGATGATATATTTCCAAGTGGCCTCTAGGGAGGTTTTGCTTTTATGGGTGTAGATGAGCGGAGCACTCACTAGCGTGGTAAGCTCAATCGCCACCCAAAAGAGGATGATATTGTGAGCAAGCGTTGTTAGAGACATCGCTCCTAAAAAGAGAAAGCACCAGGCGTGGCACTGCTTGATGGTGGCCACCTCTTGATCGTGAAAATAGTTTTTAAGATAGATAATTGCCATTAAAAAGAGCGTAGAGATAAGAAGTAGCAAGACTCCTCCCTCGCCACTCCAAAAGAGATAACTATCACCACTGGGTTTGAAAAATAGAATAAAAAGAGTAAACAACAGGTGTGCGAGTGCAACCAATAGTGAGAGGTGTTGGAGCTGCCGCTTGTAGTAATCTACTGGAATCAAAAAAGTGATCAGTCCGATGGTTAAAGGCAAGGCGCATACGGCCCAGAGTAGGAGATTATTCATGCCATCTATCCTTTAGGGTAGCAAGAGAGGTGGTATCAATGCTATTAAAGGTTTCATTGATTTTATGAAGAATGATCCCCATAACCATCACCGCCACCAAGAGATCTAGTAAAATTGCAAACTCTAAAACAAAGGGAATATTTTTCAAGAACAAGGCCCCCATTAAATAGATACCATTATCCATAATTAGATATCCAACGACTTGTGTTAGTGCTTTTCTTCTGGCCATCATCAAGAAGAGTCCACAAGCGATGGTAACCACCGCCACAGAAAAGCTAAAGCTCTGATCTGCTAACAGCTTCGAAAGTTTATCATGACTATAATGGATCACCATAAAAAGAAAGAGTATTCCCAGGAGTACAGAGGCGTGAAAACCAACGATGGGTTTTCCCTCACTCTTGATTGAAACCTTCTTCAAGGTGTAAAGCAGCAGCATAGGAATGAGCACGCCCTTTACTATAATCATAATAAAGGGCAATAGGAAATGCACGTTTTGCTGATAGAGGAGCGTAGTCATGGTCACGGCAATCCCTTGCAGTGCCACCGTTTTAATCAAGGGACGTAGACGTTGCATACTAAGGGAAGCAAGACACGTCAGTAAAATGAGCGAAAGTAGTCCAATATAGGCATCGTAGAGTGACATCTTAAACATTTCTCCACATAAGAATAGCGGCCAAAACAGCAAGCACTAAGGCCGAAAGTGAGTATTTAGGAATCTTTTTAAGCGCAAGCCTCGCCATACTCGATTCAATTACTGCAATAGCAATGTAAATTGCGCTCACTAAGGCGATAAAAATGAGGTTTTTAAAAAAAGCGTACAGTAGCGGATAGCTGTTACTATCAAGCGAGAGCGCGATCGTGCAAAGTTGCGTAACTAGCGATTGCGAGAAGAGGAGGTTTGCCAGAAAACAAGAGTAAAAGAGCAGTTTTAAAAAGAGGGATAGTTGCATAAAGGCGAGATAGGGCCCACTATAATCTAAAATCTTTACCTCATCGATCATGGTTAGCTCTAGATGCGTGTTAGGATCATCAATAGGAACGCGAGCATTTTCTTGCAACAGCAGCATAAAGAAAGAGACCGCTACCAAAAGCAGCGGAAAAAACGTAGAGCGTGCAAAGAGTTCAATCTTTCCTTCAATGGCAAAAGTGGCAAGCGAGAGATCATTGGTTAGACGAAAAAAGATGATAAAGATTGTAAAGAGCACAATCTCCGCTAGCATTGAATAAAAAACATCGCGAGCAGCACCCATAGCAGAAAAGGAGGAAGCAGTATCAAAGGCGGCCAGCAAAGAAAAGATGCGTGCCAGGGCCAAGAAGGCGATCACCACAAAAATATCCCCATAAAAAGAGAGCAGCGGACGATAGTTGGCCAAGGGAAGAAAGGCAAATAAAAAGAGCATAACCGCGAGATTTATCAGCGGTGCCGTAGTAAAAATCGCCGTCGTATGCATACTGATCACTGGAGTTTTCTGCAGCAACTTTAAGAGAGTGTGATAGTAGAAAAACCAAGGGAGTCCCACTTTCCCTGCAAAGATCGCCTTCACGCGTGCAATCAGCGACATTAATAGTGGAGCAAACGCGATCATTATAAGAGCAAAAAATAGGTGTTTCATCGTAACCCTTTCCTAGCTGCGAACAAAGCAGATGATGGTAACAATTAGGGCCAAAACCAAGGAGAAGATCGACCACTGAATATGGCCTTGACGAGGAATCTCATGGAAAATTTTTAAGGGCCTAATCAACAGGTAACTTAAATTTTGCAAGCGTGGTTGTTTTAAAAAGTCAGCAATTTGTAAACGATAAAAGCTTTTCTTATCAGGAAAGATCTCCACGATGCGAGGAGA
The DNA here is from genome assembly GCA_015231955.1 of Oligoflexia bacterium. Lineage (GTDB taxonomy): Bacteria > Bdellovibrionota > Bacteriovoracia > Bacteriovoracales > Bacteriovoracaceae > JADGAN01. The sequence continues at coordinate 70,190 of JADGAN010000014.1, forward strand.
GATAGACTTAGAAAAGAGCAGTGGACGAAAAAAAGTGATCATCGACATTAAATAGGAGGTGCCGGTGTATTGTAGAGGGCGTGCTTCACTGGTGAAGTGCATCCCGCAATCCCAAGTGATGGCATCACGACGAATGGTTTTATCACGTAGCAACCACCATAAACTCACTTTCAAGAGTAAAAACAAGAGGAAAAAAAGCGTTAAAGAGAGTGAGAACAACATCATGGGAACGGCGATCTCCATATTAAGATTACTAAGCATTATCCTGCTCTGCGGATAGAGAGCGATTACAATTTTTTGTAACTCCAAAATAATCGGCCAAGGAAATATTCCCATAGCAAAGATCCCCAAGAGCAGTAGTAGTCCATAAAGAGTAAAACGGCGCCAGTAAAGTTTTTCTTTTATAGAGGAGGAGCGATACACCGTTTTTTGTACTCCTTGGAAAATCGCAGTGTACGCTTTGGTAAAGGAAGCAATCGAAGCGAGATTGGCCACGACTAAAGCAAAGATCGCAATGATCGCAAGTAAAATATAAGGAGCGCCTAAAAGCATACTCTTAAACGCAACCATCAGCAATAAGGCCTCCGCTATAAACCCACTAAAAAAGGGAGCACCCATAAGCGAGAGAAAAGCGATCAGCATGAGCCGACTCATCCAAGGAAAAATTTTGGCAATTCCCCCTAGCTCATCTATTCTTAACGGCCTTTTCAGTGTCTCTGCTAATGTACCTGCGATCTGCAATGCTAACGCTTTAGAAAGAGCGTGATGCAAAACAAAGAAAAAAGTTGCTAAAATCGCAAATACCATGAGGAGTTGGTGGCCAAGGGAAGAGGCAAAGATAAAAAGTGCAAACCCCAAGTACAGAATGCCCATATTTTCCACTGTACTGTACGCAAGCATGCGGTGGAGATTTTTTTGAGAGATGGTGTAGAGGGATCCTAATACAATAGAGAGAATGGCCAACACAAAGATGATCACTCCCACATAACTACTTTGGGTGATCTCCATGGAAAAGTAAAAACGCAAAGTAAGCGCAAAGGCCACTTTGGCGGTTGCTGAAGAGAAAAGTGTTGCAGTTCTTGGCATAATTGCAGGGTAACTGCGAACCGCCCAAAGATGAAAGGGGAAAAGGTCGCTTTTAGCTGCAAAACCAAAAAAAAGCAAAAGCAGCACCACCTCCTTAATAGTGGCCGGAAGTGTGGCCAATCGAGAAAAGGAGATCGGAGTTAATGGAGCTGCATTACTATAGATGTAGATCATGCCTAAAGCGACAACTAGGAATAGCGTACCCATCTCGGCAACAATGGCGTAAGCAAGTAATGCTTTTCGAAGCGACTTCTTTTGGTAGTGAATTGCCAAAAGCAGTAGCCCACAAAATGTGGCCATCTCCCATAAAATCAGCGCGAGCAGAACACTGTTTGCTGCTAGCACTAAAAGCAAAAGTAGAGTGAGTAGTGCACTAAAAAAGGCATTTAAAAGGGTTGCTCGTCCTAAATCCAAAGGCATACGCACAGAAGGATGACTGACCAAAGAGGTGACCACCACAATAAAAATAAAAAAGAGAGAGAAGTGATCAAAAGCAATTCCCGCAGTAACTCCCACAGGCAAAGCAAAAAAGCAAATCAAAATAGTAACAAGTAAGCATGCTAGCGACAAGAGATTTAAGCGATTGCCAATGGAATAAAGGGTAATTATCCTTCGCTTAATTAGAATTTGCTTAAAGCGCGAATGCCTGGAAAGGCCCAGATCAAAAAGCAGTGCTGACAATAAAAAAAGTGAACCAAAGGCAAAGAGCAAAACCTCCAGCAATGGAAGAGTTGCAAACACAAAAGGCATGAACATCATGAGGAACCCTCCCCTACCATGGAGATTGCTGGCAGTAAACTGCAAACTTGAGACTGTTCTTAAGTTTCCAGTTCTAAGTTTTAAGTCTACCGCTTCCAATTCCCAGTTTCCAGTTTTTAATGATCACCGCTAAAGGACTTCACCTGTCGCCCGTATTAACCGCATTAATAAAGATAAAGAAAAATCTTGAAAAAATTCTTAACTTCTTCACTTAATTATCTTATGTATTTATTCAGACACATCAATTTTGGAGTGAGGAGACAATGAAAATAGTTTTTACCCATAACCTCAAGAGAAGCAAGAGCGAAGAGGAAGCGGAATTTGATAGTGCGGAGACAGTCGCCGCCATTGCAGAAGCGCTAAAATCCCTTGGCCATGAAGTTGAACCACTAGAGACTTCTGGACCTGCATCACTGACGATTGCAAGATTAGAAGCACTTAATCCCGATCTCGTCTTCAACACCTCCGAAGGGAAAATCGGCCGTGTTCGTGAGGCCTTTTACCCAGCAATCTTTGAGCAGCTAGAAATTCCCTTCACCGGTTCGGATGCTTACACTTGTTCAGTGACATTGGACAAAAATCTGACGAAACTCATTGTAAAAAATTTGGGTGTGCCAGTGCCTCAGTCGATCTTGATTACCAACATCGAGCAACTCAAAAATATGAATTGTATCTTTCCCTCCATCTTAAAACCCAACTACGAGGGAAGTTCCAAGGGGATTACCAAAAACTCTTTGGTTGAGTCTTTTGATGAGTTAAAGCTAAAGATTGTACCTTTGCTTGCAACCTATCCTTCTGGGGTTTTAGTGGAAGAGTTTGTTCCTGGCCGCGATGTTACTGTTCCCTATCTTGAGGGAGCAGCTACAAAAAATAAGGGCGTCTTGGTACCAACGGAGTACTATTATGAAGGAATCTCCATCAATGGTATCTACGATTACGAACTAAAAAATGAGCTTTCCGAAAAAGTAAGTGTAAGAGCACCCGCAGAGATTAGTAGTGAAGTAGAGCGATCGCTTGTTAACTACTCCATGGCGATCTTTAAAGCGCTAGGTATTCGAGATTTTGGGCGTATCGATTATCGTATCACTCCTGATAATCGCATCTACTTTTTAGAGATCAATGCACTTCCCAGTTTGGAACCAGGAGCAGGGATCTACCTCTCCGCTAGCAAGCTAGGACTAACAGAAGTACGCGATGTTTTAGCAACTATCATTCAAAGTGCAGTGAAGAGAAGCCGAGTTACCATTGCACAAAATCGCAAAAAATTTAGAAAATGTGCCAGTGGTAACGATAAGCGCCTGCGCATTGGACTAACTTATAATGAAAAACGTATCATCCCCTCAGAAGACCCCTTAAGCGATGATGAGGCGGAATTTGATGGACCAAAAACCTTAAATGCGATTCGCGATGCCATTCGTTCCTATGGGCATGAATTAATTGACCTCGAGGCCAATTACGATTTGCCAGAGCGCTTAGTACATGAGCAAGTCGATTTGGTCTTTAACATTGCCGAGGGAATCCGCGGCCGTTATCGTGAATCACAAGTTCCTGCACTTATGGAACTGATGGATATCCCCTACACCGGCTCCGATGCCGCTTCACTTGCCATTGCTCTTGATAAAAGTATGGCCAAACGGATTGTGCGCGAAGTGGGTATCCTCACCCCAGACTACCTCCTCTGCTTTAGTGGTAAGGAGAAGTTACCTCCAACCCTTAAATTCCCTCTTATTGTAAAACCAGTTGCAGAAGGGAGTTCGAAAGGGGTGTTACCCTCCAGTGTGGTTCATGATGAGAAAGAACTTCGTGAAAATGTACAAAAGATTGTCTCGCGCTACGGTCAAGCTGCACTCATTGAAAACTATTTGTGTGGCCGCGAATTTACCGTGGCCCTTCTGGGAGAGAAGCGACCAAAAAGCTTACCACCCATGGAGATTGTCTTTGCCAACAAGGGCAACCAATTTCCCGTTTACAGCTATCAACATAAGCTGAGTTCCTGTAAAGAGATCTACTACGAGGCCCCAGCAAAAATTGATGATAAACTCAAAAGCAAACTTGAGAGTGCTGCAAGAAAGTCGTTTATGGCCTTAGGCTGCCGAGATGTTGCACGCATCGATTTAAGATTAGACAATGAAGGGAGAGTCAATTTTATCGAATGTAATCCGCTTCCAGGGCTAACACCAGGGTGGTCCGATCTCTGCTTGATTGCAGACAGCTATGGTATGAGTTATCGTACACTCATTGGAGAGATCTTAGCACCGGCCATTCGCCGCTACAAAGAGAATAAACGTTCGCGTCTACAGCAAAATGAGGGAAGAGTTCTACAAGAACGAGAGGGGTTGATTGAACGATGGAACAAAATCATGGAGAGCAGAAGACAGCAGCAACAACAAGTAAGAGCGTAAGCGACAGTGGAGAGTACGGCGAAGAGGGTGAAAATCAAAGTCAAAGTCAGAATCTAAATCAAGATCACAATCGGCGCATTCGCATTCGTGATTTAGGATTATCCATTGGCCACCATCGCCCTGGCCGCTACAACGCCATTACCGACGTTCGTGGAGTAAAAGTTGGGCATAGTACAATCATTAAGGGACATGGGGAGTTGATCCCCACCAAAGGACCGATTCGCACTGGTGTTACCGCCATTATTCCTTATGAAAACAACATCTATTGGGATCGTGTGGTGGGTGGTGCCTTTGTTTTAAATGGCGCTGGCGAACTTTCGGGAATCACTCAAGTGGCCGAGTGGGGAGTGATCGAAACCCCCATTATTCTAACCAACACGCTTTCTGTAGGCACCTGTTCCGATGCTGTTGTTCAATATATGACAGAAAAGAATCCGGAGATTGGACAAAAACACGATGTAATCATCCCGCTGGTTGGTGAGTGTGACGACTCGTGGTTAAACGATATTGCCGGCCAACATGTACAATCGGAACACGTCTATCAGGCGATTGCCAACGCTCGGGGCGGCCCAGTGCAAGAGGGCAATGTAGGTGGTGGTACTGGAATGATCACTTGCGATTTCAAGGCCGGGATTGGAACCTCCTCGCGCAAACTACACCAAAAATATGGAGGCCACACCGTCGGTGTTTTAGTCATGAGCAACTTTGGAGAGATGAAGGATTTGCGTATCGACGGTATTCCGGTGGGCCACATGCTCTACTCCAGGTATGCTCACCTTAAAAAACGCAACACCATCTATGGAAGTATTATTGCAGTAGTTGCTACCGATGCTCCACTACTTGGCCATCAACTAAACAGGCTGGCCAAGCGTGCGGCACTGGGGATTGGCAGGATGGGCTCTTATGCCGCTCACGGTTCGGGGGAGATTGTGCTCGCCTTTTCCACTGCCAATCGTGTGCCTCGTGAGACCAGAAAGATGGTTTATAAAATGAAGATCCTCCTCGATCAACGCATGGATCCCCTCTATCAAGCGGTGGTGGAAGCCACTGAGGAGGCCATCGTCAACTCCCTTTGCATGGCCACTGACCTTGAGGGAATCAATGGCAATTTTGCTCCCTCCATCCCGCTAAAGTCGCTCAAAAAGATCATCTATAATCATAAAAAGTTTTGCGAAAGCTGTTAGTGGTTGTTTTTTCCATAAAATTTTACTATCAAATAAAGGCCCATTCTCAGGGTATAATGGGACGATAAGGAACATGTTCTAACTAACTTCACTAGAGAAATTAAAGATGGGCGCTTTTTTGATTCGCATTTCGATCTTTATATTACTTTTTTCTCTTAGCTGCTTCTCCTTCTCGCTTCTCCTCTTTGCAGAGGAGGGTTCGCAAAAAGAGGAAGTTAAAGAGGTTAAAGAGGAGCGTCCCAAAACTCTTTGCCAAGGAAAGTTATCAAACCTCCTCTCCCCTTTTTGTACTGAGGCCCGCTCTGTTTTTCTTTATGGTTCCCTACTCACCACGGGAATTTATCTCTCTCGCGCCGATACCAGTAACCGCGTCCGTATCAATACCATCAAGGAAAAACCATTGAAAGATACCGCCAATGTAGGCAATATTATTGGACTAGGTTTTTTAAATGCTAGCTACTTCACCTATCAAGCGCTTTGGGGGAACGTTCACAACGCCGAACTCATGGCCGAGGCTTCGGCCTATACCGCAGCGGTCACTTGGATTTTAAAACACTTGGTCAATGAAAGGCGTCCCGGCAACAGCAATGATACCAAATCGTTTCCTTCAGGCCACACCTCTATGGCCTTTGCTTTCTCCTCGGTGGTTGGCGCTCGTCACGGTCTGGGATGGGGCTCGCTTGCCTACTTAACAGCAGTCTTCATCGCCTACACTCGCATTCATGACGATTACCACTACCTCCACGATGTCGTCTTTGGGGCCACTCTTGGGATGTCCTATGGGCTTGGCATTCACTATAACCACAAACAAGGCCACCCTTATTGGGTCATGCCCGTTCCTACCGCCGATGGCAAAGGAATGCAGCTGGTGATGAAAATCCCCTTCTAGCATCCGTAATAGAGTTAAATTTTCGATTCACTATAAAATCCACTACCAAAACAAGTTTTTTAGGTATAAAAAGTTTCAGTAATTGCACTACATTTACAATACAATATTGCAGGAAATAAACATGGTATTAGAAAATCTTCCCAAAAATGCAAATCCACATCGAAGAAAACTTCGAGGTGCCATCATCGGTTATGGGTTTATTGCGAGTAAAGGACATTGGCCCGCTTACACTGCTCGCACTCACGACGAAGAGGATGTGGAGATCATTGCAGTCGCTGATGTGTGTGAAGCACGCTTACAACAAGCGCAAAGTGATATGATGTATTGTGTGCGCACCTATAATAATTATCGTGAACTCATCGACAAAGAGCACTTCAATCTCGACTTTGTGGATATCGCCACTCCACCCGCCTATCATGCAGAGGTGGCCCATTATGCACTGACAGCAGGGCTCCATGTACTTTGTGAAAAACCAGTCACTGCTACCGGCCAAGAGATTGAACAGCTGCTTACATTGGCGCAACAAAAACAGCGTGTACTGTTTCCGGTTCATAACTACAAACATGCACCCATAGTCAAGGCAATCAATGAAATCATTGCCAGTGGAAAGATCGGTACAGTTCATGCACTAACCCTGCAAACTTTTCGCAATACCCACGCTGTAGGAGTGCGCGAGTGGCGTCCGCATTGGCGGCGTGAGCACACCCATAGTGCAGGTGGCATTGCTATGGATCATGGTAGCCACAGCTTCTATCTCACCTTTGCCTGGCTTGGCCAGTACCCTACCTCAGTGACAGCAAAAATGAGTACACTTACACCTGGAAATTTTGATACTGAAGATAATTTTAGTTCTGTCCTCACTTTTCCAAATGGTGTTGCTAACCTCTACTTAAGCTGGACAGCAGGTGTTCGCAAAGTGATCTACACCATTCAAGGTAGTACAGGTGCTATCACCGTCGACGACGACAATATGGAAATTGCCGTTATGAAAAAAGAAAAATCTGCTGGCAGCAGCAACAACAACAGCGAGTGTAACTCTGCCAGTGGTTATGGTGGGATCAAATGGGAGGTTGAACGCTACTCTATTGCTTCAAAATGGATGGACTCCAGCCACACCAGTTGGTTTAACTCACTCTTCTCCCAATTTGTGAAAGCGATTCAAAATCACGATATTTTAAACAAAGAAATATTGGAGGCCGCTCTTTGCGTGGAAATCATCAATCGCGCCTACGAGTCTGCTGCCAACAACTCAACAGAAATGAAAATTAATCAAAGGAACCTTGCATGATGACACACCAAAATCTCTCCTCCAATCCTAAGCAAAAAATTCAAAATATTGAATCCCCCAAAGGTAGAGTTGCCGTATTAACCCCAGGGATGGGCGCCGTCGCCACGACTCTCTTTGCTGGTGTAGAGGCGATTAAGCGCCGTTTAGCAAAACCGATCGGCTCCTACACACAAATGGGAACCATTCGCCTCGGAAAACGCACTGAAAATCGTAGCAAGCTGGTAAAAGAGCTGGTACCACTAGCAGAGCTTGATCAATTGGTTTTTGGTGGTTGGGATATCTTTCCAGAAAACTCTTGGGAAGCTGCCAGTAAAGCACAAGTGCTCGATAAAGAGTTGCTAACGGCCATCAAAGAACCCCTCTCTAAAATCACTCCCATGTCTGCTGTCTTTGATAACAGCTACATTAAAAACATTCGTGGGCCAAACGTTAAAAACTATAAAAACAAACGTGAGGCAGCAGAACTTCTACAAGCAGACATTCGTAACTTTATGAAGGAAAATAGTTGCGATCGCGCGGTAATGGTTTGGTGCGCTTCCACAGAGATCTATAACCCCATCAAAAAGGTGCACTCGTCGCTTGCCGAATTTGAGAAGGGACTTCTAAATAACGATCCCGACATCTCTCCTTCACAAATTTACACCTATGCCGCCCTAAAAGAACGTGTTCCCTTCATTAATGGCTCTCCTAATATTTGCGTAGAGATCCCTGCGATCCATGAACTTGCGCGCGAGATGCGCACTCCTATCTGCGGCTCCGATTACAAAACTGGTCAAACACTAATGAAGACGATTGTGGCCCCAGGCCTTAGGAATCGTCTGCTTGGTGTCGCGGGTTGGTACAGCACCAACATCTTAGGAAATCGCGATGGCGAAGTGCTCGATGATCCAGGCTCCTTTCGCTCCAAAGAGGTCTCGAAAAAAGGGGTGCTCGAAGATATTTTATCTGCTGAGGCCTATCCAGAACTCTACAAAGATCTTTGCCATATCGTAAAGATCAACTACTATCCTCCACGCGGTGATAACAAAGAGGGTTGGGACAATATCGACATCTTTGGTTGGTTAGGCGCCCCAATGCAGATCAAGATTAACTTCCTCTGCCGCGACTCCATCTTGGCCGCTCCTGTAGCACTCGATCTTGCACTCTTTATGGATCTTGCAAAACGTGCTGACCTCTACGGCATCCAAGAGTGGCCATCCTTCTACTTTAAGGCCCCTCTCACCGCTCCTGGCATCAAGGCCGAAAATGACCTCTCTATCCAACTCTTAAAGCTTGAAAATACGCTACGCTTTTTCAGCAAAGAGGAGCTAATCAATCACCTGGGTATGGTTCACTACGGTGTGGATGAAGAGGAACTACAATAAAAAATCTATCTGAAACCAAAGCAATCCTTTTCGATTTTGGCGGCACCCTCGACACTTTGGGGGTGCACACCCGAAAAGTCTTCTTCGATGCCTTTCATCCCCACTATACAGAGGTGAGTTGGGCACACTTCCAAGAGGCCTACTCGGCCCAAGACCTACATCTCATGCACACTGGGGCCGCCAAAGAGCTCACCCTCCGTGCAATGAATGAACTCAGCTTTAAACTCATCTTCAAGGCGCTCGCACTTCCAGAAAAAGAGAAACACCGCCTGCTTGCTTCCGAGGTCAGCACTCTACAAGAGCAAAACTTGCAAAAATTTATTCCCTTGCTCGCTCACCTCTCCAAGCACTACGCTCTTGGCATTGTCTCCAACTTTTGCGGCAATCTAGAGATCATTCTTCGAGATGCAGCTCTTCTCCCCTACTTTCAAGTGGTCATCGATACCTACTATCTTGGAAAAAACAAACCGCACTTAGCGCCCTTCTTGGCGGCCATCGATAAATTAAAGGTGAGTGGTAGTGAGTGTATCTTTGTCGGGGATAACTTCGATCGCGATATTCTTCCTGCACAAAAACTCTCCATGAAAACACTCTGGTACCAACCGGAGTGGGATCACGCCACTTTCGAAACTCACCTCATCAATAGCTTCACACTCTAATTACAACACTTAAAGCAGGCCAGGAAACTGGCCTTTAATTCTAGAAAGCAAAAAGTCATTTGCGATTATGCAATCGTTACTTTATCACTTGCTTCTCGTGTTTTAGCTTTATCTAGAAACTTCTCGCTCGCCCCATTGAAGACACGTCTGACCCGCCTCTATTGATTTAGTAAAAGAAACCTTGGTGCCTGCCTTTGACGGCCCTTCCACTACAACATTGAGACACTACCCGTTGATTTCTGTTCCCAGAAGTTTACGCTATCTTGATCGTGAGACTACAATGGAGTTAGGCATCTTTGGAACAAAAGAGAGAGTGCAGCTAAAACTAATTTTTTAGCTTTACTCTTCTGTTAATGAAGAACAAGAAGTAGCAGATAGGTTAGTATAACCAGGTTTGGCCATAAATCGCTCTACTAGACGCTTAAGCGGCCCTTTTTCTGTTTTTGACTTCTTCTCTTGCTGCTGCAAATCGGATAATCCTGTTGGGTACAAATTAATACTCTTCTGTTGGTGATCCCAAGCAATCAATGTTTGTCCATCTGCAGAGAGAACACTCAAAGGAGACTTAATATCTTTGGTGATTATCTTCCTAGAAAATCGTTTAACCTCTTTTTTCTTTGCAACATCCCAAATCTCCACCGAGTGGTCTTTTTTTCCCACAACGACAAAACGTCCATCAGGGGAAATTTTCATTGCGGTTACTAAGTCAGGATGACCACCAGAGTGAATCATTTTTTTCATCTTTTCACCGGTTACACTGTCCCATTGCTTGATCCCCGCACCAAAAAAGATAGAGTAGAAGGAGTCTCCTTCAGGGGAGAATGCCACTCGGGGTGCATATCCATAATCGGAATAGACTTTAGCTTGATTCAGCACCTCTCCACTATCTTTTTGATAAAGAGTAATAGGTTGCTGATAAGTAGAGGGAAAAACATCTTCCATGTACTCCAAAAAAGAGTATTTCTCTTTTGAATTGAGATAAGAGTGAGAGACCAGAAAAGCTTGATCATCTGGCGAAAATTCTACAAGCGTAGAGACCACTTGATTGTCAGACTTAGGCCCAGGAATCGTTCGCTCCATTTTTCCCGATTTAATATTCCAAAGCTCCACATCTCCTGTTGAATCGTGGCCCGCAAGAAAGGAGTTCCCATCGTGAGAAAAGGCCAAAGCACCAACTTCCGATTGGCCTGAAAAAGTCTTAATGACTTTTCCTGTTTTCATGTCCCATAATTTGATTTTTTTGTCCCAAGAGTTAGTTAAAAGCAATCGACCATCATAAGAAAATGCCGCCTCTTTAAGAAAATATTGATCGCCACCAGTATGCAGCTCTTTTAAAGCACGACCAGTTTTACTGTCCCAAAGGATTAATTGCTTATTTTCAGAGCTTGAAATAAAAGTAGAGTCTACTGGAGAAGAAGCTAGATAAACAACACGCTGATCTGCCGGCATAGTGATTTTATGCTTATCACCTGAAGCTTCCGCGAAAGAGCTGAAAAGAGTAATAGACACAAATAAAAAAAGATACTTCTTCATAAAACACCCTCCATTGAAGAATTAATCACTGGTAAGTTCATTATATCCAGTTACTAAGGTGAAATCGCAACTGAATGAGAGATCTCCAATAAAATGAATAAGATAGCGTTTTAGTGATAACTAAATAGAAATTATTATTAACTTAAAAAATGGTCACACACACACATGGGTCTATATCAATTTCGTGCAATCCCTTGATTTTTTGTAGAGGAAGAAAAAGAATAAATATTTAAACACCCATCTTTCTGCAAATATTAGATGAAAATATTTTAATACTCTTAACTACTAAATCCATTAATATGGATGACACTATTCATATATGCCAATATTTTTAGCGCATTAAAGATGCTCTCCTTGCGGTCATTAAAAGAACTATCTAAACTTTTAAGTTCAATCTTTCCTTGGATCTCTCTAATTGCATTGGAAAAATCGCGAGGCCCCTGTTCAGAATAAATAGCATTGGCAATAACTAACGAAAGCGATACGGCCCCTCCCACGGCAGAAGCAATATTGCCAGCAATAGGAATTGTCGCCAAAAAAGTCGTTGCGGCCCATACAGTATTGGTTATGGAATTCATCAACCAAAGGTGGTGCTCATCGCTCGATTTGATCTCCTTGGCATATTTAAGTGCTCCAGAGATAATCATGCCAAAAAAAATTCCTAATTTTTTTTCATGATCAACAGGGGCCTCGTTTTGTATTAAAGGAACAATGGTATCTTTAAGAAGATTGGACAAGTGAAGTTGTAACACCTCTTTTTTTTCATTGCCTTTATACTTAAGAAAAGCATGCACTAGATCTGATCCTAGCAGTAAAGTGCGCTCATCCGTCTCTTCCTTTATCTGCATAAGCATCTTAAAAAGCGTATCCGAAACAACTTGCTGACTCAGAATGAAGCCTGCATGCGATAGAAGGTAAGGAATAACAGCATTAGGTTCTAAGGCAATAATTCGGGATAAAAGTTGCTTTAGTTCGGGCCGTACTCCTGTTGTAAACGCCAGCGCTGCCGCTGCATTGGTATGATCAGATTTTTTCCAAAAAAATATTTTATGACGCCTCTCTTTTGCCGATTGGATTTTATTGTCTTCATCATACCAACGAATTTTTATTTCATTCTGGGCCAAAAGGTTAAGTAAGATTTGTAATGAATCATCTGACAAAGAAGCGAGAACATCCGGTTTACTTAGATCTACCGCTCCGATATTATTGCTGAGCAAACAATTGCTTCTGATTGCAGTTCCCTCTGCTAAATGCACAAAAGGAGGATTGAGCTTTATTCTTGAAACGGGATGATCCTCTTGGGCCAAGAGTGATTTAAGCGAAAGCAAGGAGTTAATACAAAAGTAAAATAATAATAATAGGGTAATCGATTTTGAATTGATCATAAGTAAAAATCTCTTATCATTTTCAAATTAAGACAGTCCGAATATCAAATCTCCAGAAAGCAAATCATAAAAGAAAAACAGCAGTTTTAACTATTTATTATTTAGTTGATTCTTGGAATCCATAAAAAACAAGAAGATGCGTTCGCGAACATCAATAGTGGCACTTTGTATAGGAACATTAGGTGGCATTATTTTGTGTCAATTGCCTCAAAATAATTTAATAAGACTTCCCTACTTGAAAAGTACGTTTTGCCTCATCTCATACCCACCTCCCTTTATTTGTTACGGCCAAAGACGCCCAACCTTAATAACAAAGGAGCTTCCTTTGCCAATCTCTGACAAGACCTCCACCTTGCCGCCCATCTTTTCAATATTGCTTTTCACCACATCCATGCCGATGCCTCGTCCCGAAATGTCGGTGGCCTCCTCCCTAGTGGAAAGCCCGGAGAGAAAGACTAGTTCAAGCGGAACTGCTCCCATTTGAGCAAGCTGCTCTTTGGTAAGCAGTCCCCTCTCCATGGCCCGCTCTTTTAGCTTAAGAGCGTCGATTCCTTGTCCATCGTCACTCACAGTTAACTTGATCTGATCGTTCTCTTCCCGCAAGATGATCTTGATGGTTCCGCTCTCCTCCTTTCCTTTGCTCCTTCTCTCGTCAGGAGTTTCAATACCGTGATCGATGGAGTTCCTTAAGATGTGGGTAAGGGAGTCGTTAATCAAGGAGAGTTTACTCGGATGCAAGGTTAGGTCGGCCCCCTCAATCTTTAAGGCAACCTTTTTTCCCAACCGGTCTGAGAGATCTTTAACCATATAAAAGTACCTGGACAAGGAGGGCTTGATGGGGATATCGAAGAGCATCTCACTGGCAATCTTGATCTTTTCCAAATAGGGCAGCTGTGGATTTTTGCTGATAGCATAGGCCATGCTCTCTTTCAATTTAATCAAGTGTCTGCTAGAAACCTCCACCGTCTTCTCAACTTTATTGGTAAGGAACTCCTCGTTGTTGACATAGGCGGTAACCATCTTTAAAAACTCAGTGGAGTAGAGGTAGTTTTGTCCTGCAAAATTATCCCATGCGCACGGCAAATCGTCATTCCAGCAACTGGGCAAAGGGGCCTTCGATAAGCGGTCATACAGCTTTTCAGCATCGTAGGAGAACTCTCTTCTCTTTAAAAAAAAGTCGTCGGCCGCTTCTGCCAGTGGCCGTGTTCCCTCTTGCCCAAGGAGGGTAAAGAGGCGGAAAAATTTTTGAGGATCTTTTTCCTTTTGATTGAGTTCGCGCAAAATCTCCACCAAACTTATCTCTATTTCCCACTGCTCGTTTAAAAGGGTCTCATTCTCTTTCTCATCAAGTGCAAGAAGGGAGATGTTCTTATAGAGCAATTGCAATGACTCTTTGGAGAGAGTGTTATTCAAGCTCAGGCGAAAGACAAAAGCAAGCTGTTGCCAAACTCTCTGCATGCAGGGAGCGATAGGTGCTATCACCTCCTCACAAGAGAGTGTTTGATTGCGCAAGATCTCTTCAATCAACTCCAGCTGAAATTGAATAACGAAGGAGCACTCCTTGTTCATCACTACCAAAGTTCTGCGAACACACTCCATCAACTGGATCCGCTGGTGGGCCAACTCTCTCTCCTTGCTTCCTGATAAGCGATCTCTCATGGCCAGGTAGAGAGTGCTCATCTGACAGATGGCCAAAGAGAGTTCTTTCCAGCTATAAACGTCGTCGCAATAAGGGACAAAGCAGGGAGAGTGAAGGTAGATCTCTTTCAAGCAAGTGGCAATTGTATAGAAAGAGTCGAGCATTAACTTTTTGTCCTCGGCGGCAAGCGGAGGATTGCCAAGCTTGATCTCCAAAAGGTGGGTAATCTCTTGAAGTTTGATGATCATGGCCTCATTGTCGTAAAGGTTTCTTGCGTGCTCTGTAACTGCAGAAAGTAGTTCCATGATCGGTCCGGAGAGTAGATTGGAGACCGGAGCACCCTCGCGCAAAATTTGATAGAGGCACCACTCCAACCGGATCATCGTTTGGTGGAGGAGGGTCATATGATGCATGCGATTCTCATTCTCAATCTTAAAGAGCTTCTCTGCATAGTGGGCATACTCTCTGGCCACCGAGGAGATCCCCTTCACCCCCTCTTGGATGCTAAGGATTTGTCCCTCTCCATAGTTTCCATTGGTATCGGTCTGATCACAAATCTCGCTAAAATTTGATTCCACCTCGTGCGTTACTTGGGAAAGCTTGCTAAGTGCAAACATGCGAGAGTTGCCCTTGATCGTGTGCAAATTGCGAAAGAGCTCTCCTCCCTGCTCCTTACTTATCGATCTCTTTTTCAAAAGCAGCAAGGAGCTTTCAATCAAGTTGAACAGATTGGAGAAGAGCTTTTTGAGGTCTTTTGGATTTAAGGCGGCCAACTCCTGCAAAATGAGCATCCTACCGGCATTCTCTTGCTTCTCTTTCTGGATCTCTGCCTCCAGCATCTGCACTTCGGTGATATCCTCCACCACCAGGGAGAGTCGGAAGAGGTTGTTCTCCTGATCCCAAATAGGGTTGTAAGAGATCCTTAGCTTTTTAACTTTGATTTCAAAACCATCCACAACGTATTCAAGTGTTCCAGGAAAATTTCCGGCCATCACCATCCATTGAAGTTCGTCGCTGCCAAAGACCGATACAATGGCCGTCTTCAAAAGAGAGTAGGCCTCACTCTTCTCCTCAATCGATTTATAGAGAAAATCAAAGACGTTCAGTCCAACAATATCCAGATCGAAGATCTCTCTCGAGTAGCTAGATACTGGGGCAACAACCACGCCATCTTCGCCAAAGGTAAAAACAGCTTGTTTCATATTGTTGAGCAGACCCAACACCTTTTCATTTTCTTGTTCCAACTCTCTTATCTTTTGTTCTTCTTCCCTTGCAAGCGAAGAGGCTTCCCCTTTCATCAGCGCCATCGAGAGGAGATTGGTCAAGTGTCCAAGGAACAGATGGGCCTCACTACCGGCCTCAATGGGAGAGCACTTTGGTGCTGGAGTTACGCTATTCCCGGCAACAACCAGTAGTGTCTTTCGGCCTTGGATCCCCTTAAGTACAAAGAGGTAGAACTCCTCCATCATCCATATGGCCCTTTGATTGGCAAACTCTACCGGTGTACTCTGCCCTTTGCCCAAGGCCTTGCCATCGTAAGCAATCAACAGCTCAAGCAAAGGATCGTCCAGACGCCAAGAAACCTTGGCCAATGGGTCGCTATCGCTCTTCCCATACCCATGAGAGGTTAGGAGTTGCGGATGATCTTCCTTCCAGTAAAAGACCAAGAAGCGCTCCAAACAGAGATCTTCAGTAATACACTTTTGAACCTGTAAAAAAAGATCTTCCATGTTATGGGCATTGCTAATTTTTTTTCCTATTTCGTAAAGGCGACGATTTAATTCGTATCCCACTCTTTATTATCCTATGGTATGATATTGATAGATTTCCTTTAGTATACTGTTATCACCTGGTTGTAACTGGCCATTCTTTTTTACCTATTAATAAGGAATCTGCTTCTTGATACCATTTTAGTAAAATACTTCATCTCACTAGATCAAAAAGCTCATTTAGGAGGTTCTGTGTGAATACAAAAAACAGCGCAAGCAAACAAGTGGTGACCGCATTTGCACCAGCAACAGTATCCAATGTGGCAGTAGGATTTGATATTTTAGGATTCCCCATAGAACCACAGTGTGAACCACTCGGCGATTATGTGACTATCGAACGTGACAATACAAATTTAGCAATTTGTGTGCAGGCCATTCATGGAGTGGTCAGCGATTTACCCTATGGCCCTTTGGCAAATACAGCAACGGTAGCACTTTTAAAAATGCAATCGGAGTTAAAACTAAATTTTGGCATGCATGTGACCATCAAGAAAGGTATTGCGAAAGGCTCGGGCCTTGGTGGATCGGCGGCCTCTGCCGTAGCGGCAGTGGTGGCGGCCAATCACTTGTTAGAGCGCCCCCTACCCAAAGAGGCACTACTAGCATTTGCGCTCGCCGGAGAAGTGGTGGCCAGTGGCACCCTTCATGCAGACAATGTAGGCCCTTCACTCTTAGGAGGATTGCAGTTAATTCATTCACTAGAACCAATACCAAAACTTATTACACTCCCTATTCCCCAGGGAGTAAAGTGTGTTTTAGTGCATCCTAAGTTAGAGGTTGCTACCAAAATGGCAAGAGAAGTGCTTGCAGCAACTGTTCCTCTTCACACTTATGTGCAACAATCTGCTCTGCTTGCAAGTTTCATCGCTGCTTGCTATAGAAGCGATTTTCCACTCCTCAAAAGTTCTCTGCAAGATTTAATCATAGCACCTCAGCGTGCCCACCTGATCCCTAATTTCTATGCAGTTCAAGCAAAGGCACTCGAGGCGGGGGCCATGGGATGTTCTATCTCCGGTGCGGGGCCAACTATTTTTAGTTTAGTTGAAGATGCAAGCGGAGATGGCGGTGATGGCGGCCAAGCTGAGCGAGTACGTCTGGCCATGGTGGAGCAATTTACCATGGTGGGGTTAGCAACCACCTCGTGGATCGGAGAGATCTCTACGGAAGGGGCCCGCGTGGTGGATGGAGAAAGCAAAAGATGAAATATTATAGCACGCGAAGTAGTCAGCAACGAGGTTGTAGCTTTAGCTCAGCACTCTTGGCGGGCCTTGCTCCCGATGGCGGTCTCTACGTTCCCCAAAAAATTCCCCACTTCTCCTCTGAAGAGTTGGCAGCGTGGCCTTGCAATCTCTCCTTGAGTGATTTGGCGATAAAAATTTTTCCAGCATGGATCGGAGAGAAAACTTTAGAGGATGAGTTAACCACACTTGCTCCTCAAATCTTTAACTTTGAAACACCCCTAAGCTTTCTTAATCATAATACAGCGATCTTAGAGTTATTTCATGGGCCTACTGCCGCTTTTAAAGATATTGGCGCGCGCTTTTTAGCAGCGGTACTTGCAACGACAGCTGCACCCGAGAAAAGGGTACTCGTTGCCACCTCTGGTGATACTGGTGGCGCAGTGGCAGCGGCCTTCCATCACTACCCTGCAATCGAGGTGGTGATCTTATATCCAGAGGCAAAAGTCTCCCCCATGCAAGAGATGCAACTCACAACCTGGGGAAAAAATGTGCAGGCCTTTTGCGTTCGTGGTGATTTTGATGATTGTCAGCGGATGGTGAAAGAGCTGCTGTTAGAACCAGCATACGCAGGAGATTTCTTATCAGCAAACAGTATTAATCTAGGACGCCTCTTACCGCAGACCCTTTATTACGCGCAAGCAAGTTTAAGCTATCAGCAACAACAAGGCCGCACTGCTGGAGTGATTGTGCCCACAGGAAATTTGGGTAATGGCGTGGCCGCTCTTTGGGCCAAGGCCATGGGATTTCCCATTGGTGAAGTGGTACTTGCTACCAATAGCAATCAAGCAATCGCCCAATATTTTGCGAGTGCAGGGGAAAACTGGACTCCGCTTCCTACCATAACCACCTTAGCAAACGCCATGGACGTAGGTAATCCCAGTAACATGGAACGACTGTTACATCTGTATCGAGAAGGTGGATTTAAGCAACTCCAAACAGACGTCAGTACTATTGTAGTAAACGATCAAGAGATCCTCTTAACCATGAAAAAAAGTTATGAACAGTGGAAGCAACTTTTTTGTCCACATACCGCAACCGCCCTCTTTGCTCGAGAAGTGATTTCTCAACAGAGAAAACACGATGATTGGATTGTGGTCGCAACCGCTCACCCCGCAAAATTTAAAGAGATCGTAGAAAAGGTTTGGCACTCCTCCCTACTCTCACTTCCACTCCCCTCCTCTCTCCAAAGTATCATTGCTCGTCCCCAAGCAAAGAAAACTATTCCCGCAACTGTAAGCGCTCTCAAACACTATCTTTCGAAATAATTACTCCAATGCGTCTTGGCCTGCGGGTAAGATTAGGATCTCGCTAAGAGCATTGCTACTAAACTCAGGAACTTCAATCTTTTTCAATTGTCGTAAGATTTTGTCTGAATTCCTGCTCTCGGGTTCGATCTTATTTAGTACGTCACTCATCAGAGAGGCGCGGAGCTTTTGTCGCTCTGACAACGTCCCATCTTTACTTTTGTTGAATTGATAGAACTCTTTTAAGATAACACCAATGTTATTCCATCGTCCATACATCCCAAAATCGGTATCGGTATCAATTTGTTCTTCACGCTCCTCAAGCTCCTTACCGTCATTATCATTGGTGTTACTATCTAACATCACAGCATCATGTAATTGCTTTTCCCAACCCTCCGAACCTGGCGCGGGAGGGGTGGATCTAGAAATTTCAAAGGCACTATAAACTCTAAATTTTGAGTTTAAAAATAAGCGCGAGAAATCTTTTCTATAGGCCTCTATCCGCTGCCTATACTCTCCCGTCGGTTCAAGCCCCTCTACCCTCTCCCGAAGAAGTGTTTCGCGAAAAGAGATTAACCACATAAGATCATTTTCCGCCTTCATAAAGGAAAACAGAGTCTCTTTATCAATGGGTCTCCCTGCTTTGCGGTGCTCATTGAGAAAACCCAATTGAATACTCTGTTGAGTGCTCGCTCTTTCCAAGAGAACAAACAAAGAGTCAAAGTTATGAACAAAGAAATCGATATACTTCTCGCGAAAATAATTAACTTCTATACTTTCAGGGTCATCGAGAACCTGAAACGTTTGCATTAAGGCATCGACTAATAGACTGGGTTTGATGGTGGGAATCAATTGTGGGTTGACATTCATTTGCTCTAAGAAGGGAGCGGCCCACCTCGACTTAAACTCCTCAAGATCGGGTTGATTTCCATTGTATGTATTATATTTCTGATCAAAAATGCGAACCTGATTTTGAACAAAGGCATTGACCTCTTTTAAATGCGACCCCTCTGCATAAATAGGGCATTGATTGCTATAACTACTATGAATAGAATGTTTCATGGACTCTGTTTCCATTTGTTTTTTTTGCTTACACACTTGTTGCAACTGACTCCAATATTTTTGAAAATTTTCCCAAGACTGCTCTTGATGCTTAAGAACTTTTAAAAGGTAGTAGTATTGATCTTGGTTAAAGCGAATTGCAGGCATGTCTTTATAGAATTCTGTTTTAGTTATCTGATTGACATCCATGATGTTAGCATTATTTTGGGCATTAACAATTTTGCAATCCTTAATGAGCGCCCAAACTACTTTAGGTCCAAAAAGAGTTCCATTAAAGTGAGATATCCTATCTTTCTCAAGTTTAGGAAGCAAACTCGCAATCTTTTTCTCAATCTCTTTAACTTCTTTATCTTTTTTCTGAAGTTTTTGCTGCAACACTTTTTTTATTTCCATGTCGCTGCTTTTACCAGCAATCACCTGTGGTGATAATGTGATAAAAAAAGAGATAATCAAGGCCCCAATCATTTTTGATTTTAACATTTGCATAAAATACTCCTCCCAATTTCAAAGCAAGTAATTGCTGGTAAATAGAATCTATCGAACGAGATGAGTATAAATAAAAAACATTAAAAAAATTTTTTTATTTACTACTATTTTTGAGCATCTTAGAAATCAAAGATTTAAGTCGTCTCAATAAATTTTATTACTTTTTGAAATGCCTTGAAAAACTGGCAAAACTAGAAGAGAAAAAATAGGAGGGAACACGAAATAGGGAGGGCATATGTGAGATTAGAAGCGACTTCTTCCGCCTCTGTCGCCACCGAAACCACCACGGCCGCCACGGTCACCGCCGCCGCCGCCAAATTTGCGCTCTTGTGGTTTGGCCTCATTTACAGTTACTTGTCTACCATCAATCTCTGCGCCATTTAATCCGTCAATGGCCTTTTGTGCTTCAGCTGCAGAAGACATTTCAACGAAACCAAAGCCTTTGCTTCTATTGGTGTCACGATCTACAATGACCTTAGCAGAATCGACAGTGCCAAATTTAGAAAAATGGTCAAGAAGAGTGTTGTCATTGACAGAAAATGATAAATTGCCAACGTAAAGTTTATTTCCCATAGAACCTCCTAAAGGTTGGGTTGTTACTAAAGAGGTTTTAACATTATTGCCAAAAGCTTTGAGTAACGAAGATACTGTTTTATAAAATAAATTTGATAAAAATATTCTGAACTTAAGTGGAGATGAAGAGGGCATTTTAACTCGATCTGTACTCGAAAAAGATTCAGGACTTATCAACCCGAAAACACACTATTGCTTCCGGGACATAACAACGATCCAAGGAATAGCACTCATTAGATTCAAATGCAACAATAAATTTATTCTCTTTTTTTTTATTGCTGTCATTTATGCCACTTGCTCAAATACAGTGGCAATTCCTTGTCCCATGCCGATACACATCGTTGCAACGCCAAGACTCTTTGCTTTTGCTTGCATCAAGTGCAAGAGTGTTCCGGAAATTCTTGTTCCCGAACATCCCAAAGGGTGTCCCAATGCAATGGCCCCGCCATTGACATTTACCTTTTGATCGATCTGATCCCAAAGCCCTAGTGCCTTAACCACTGGAAGTGATTGGGCCGCAAAGGCCTCATTGAGTTCAAAGAGATCAATATCAGCTATCGCAAGCCCCGCTTTGCTTAAGGCCTGTTTTACCGCCGGCACGGGAGCAAATCCCATGATCGAGGGATCGATACCGGCAACTGCCATCGCTCTGATTTTTGCCAAAGGTTTAAGCCCTAGCGATTTAGCACGCGAAAGAGACATCACAAGCATCACCGAGGCCCCATCGGAAATCGCCGAAGAGTTGCCCGCAGTGACAGTGCCGTTCTTGGGATCAAAAACTGCTGGGAGTTTTGTCAGCGCCTCTAGTGTAGTATCTTGGCGAATCACCTCATCAAAATCAAAACTCCTTAGCATTCCATCCTTATCGTGCCCAGTAATGGGTATAATCTCTTGGCGAAAGGCCCCCTCTACAGTGGCCCGGTGTGCACGCTCGTGTGAAGAGAGAGCAAACTTATCTTGCTCTAGTCGTGAGATGTTATGCTGCCTGGCCAAGAGTTCAGCGGTAATTCCCATCATACCTGAGGCCTTTGCAAAGTGCTTACCCCATTTGGGATTAGGATCCACTCCATGGGTCATTGGCACATGCCCCATGTGCTCTACTCCACCGCAAAGATAGAGATGGCCTTCGCCGGCCATAATATTCACTGCGGCCGTATGAAGTGCGGCCATAGAGGAGCCACACAAACGGTTCACCGTCTGCGCAGGGACGGTATGGGGAATTGCTGTTTGCAGTTGAATAAAACGGGCAATGTTGTAAGACTGCTCTAATGTTTGCTGAACACAGCCCCAGATAATGTCATCAAAATCTTTGGGGTCAACGCTTGGGTTACGAGCAAGAAATTTGTTCACTAGTTCAGCTGAAATCTCATCCGCACGTCGTTTCTGAAACATGCCCTCTTTTGAACGCCCCATAGGAGTCCTAGCGGCATCAATAATCACCACCTCTTCTCTGTGTGTATGCGTGTGTGAGTGCGTGTGCGTATTCATATTCCTATCTCCTTTGCTATTAACATTTTGTTTTTATCAATAAAATTTCCGTCCAGATTTCGCGGCACTTGCGATCATGGGGGCCACCTGATAGCAATTCCCATAATGGGCCAAACGCTCTGCTCGCTTCACAAACTCTCCTGCACCCATGTGGTCGAGAAGTCTAAAGGCCCCACCTCTAAAAGGGGGAAAACCTAGACCATACACCAGTGCCAGGTCCACCTCTTGGGGAGTGGCCGCAATTTTTTCCTCTAAACAAACTGCACTCTCATTTAAGAAAGGGATCATCATGCGATCAACAATCTCCTCATCGGAGACCTCTCGCTTTGCACACACGAGTGTGGAAACCAGCGCTACTGCCTCCGCATCCACCCGCTTCTTGGGACGTCCCTTCCCATCAGTTTCATAAGCGTAAAAGCCGCGCCCACTCTTTTGCCCCAAACGCTCATGCTGCTTTAATAGCTTTAGTGGGCCTGCGCCTGCAAATTTGTTTAGGCGCAAAGGATAAGCATTAAGCATCACCTCGCTGGCATGAACCGCCGTATCGATACCCACCACATCGAGTAGGTGAGCAGGCCCCATCGGCCACCCATACTGCTCCATCACCTTATCAATTCTCTCATACTCGATGCCCTCTTCAATCAAACCATTCAGCGCTGAGAGGTAGGGAAAGAGGATACGGTTCACTAAAAATCCTGGGCAATCGTTTACCACCACCGGAATTTTTCCCATCTGTAATGCATAGGCAACGGTGGTGCCAATGGTCTCCTCACTACTCTTCTCTCCACGAATAATCTCTACCAGAGGCATCTTATGGACGGGATTAAAAAAGTGCATACCGCAAAACTGCTCTGGACGCTTTAAATTTTTTGCAAGCTTGGAGATGGAAATGGTCGAGGTGTTTGAGGCCAGTACAACATTTTCCCGCACCTCTTTTTCAACTTCAGCAAGCACCTTTGCTTTAATCGCTTCGCTCTCCACTACCGCTTCCACCACAAGATCCACCGCTTTAAAATCTCCATAAGAGAGTGTGGGTGTGATAGAACCCATAATGAGGGCCACCTCTTTCGAGGTAATTTTTCCAAGCTCTGCTATTTTATTAAGCAGCTTTCCCGCCTCCATCATTCCTAGTTCCAGTGCTTTTGGTTGCACATCTTTCATCAAAATGGGAATCCCTTTGGAGGCAGATTGATAAGCAATACCACCACCCATGATCCCTGCACCGAGAACAGCACTGCGACTCACTTTTGTCACCGCCTTCTTGGCATACTCCTCTGCTTGTTTTTTATTGAACTGCTCTGCTAAAAAAACTCCAATCAAACTAGTGGGCACACTCCCCTTCACAATCTCTAAAATCCCCGCAATCTCTACGGCAATCGCTTCCTTTCGGCCCATACGGCAAGCTTTCTGCATTACCTTAACCGCTGCTAAAGGAGCGGGATAGTGTGGCCCTGCTTGGGCCGCTACAAACGCCTTTGCTCCCTCAAAGACCATCACCTCTTCCACCGGCGATAGCAACGTTAGCGGCAAAAGCTTCTCTTGTTGCCGCGACTTCCAATCGAGTTCACCTGAGCGCGCTCGTCGTAGCAGATCTAGTGCGGCCTTTTGCAGTAATGCCTCCTCTACCACAGCATCAACTACACCCTGCTTTAACGCCTCCTCGGGTTTATATTGGTTGCCCGCACAGATCCACTCAATGGCGGTATCGGCACCCGCTATGCGTGGAAGACGAACTGTGCCTCCCCAGCCAGGGAAAATTCCTAACTTCACTTCAGGTAATCCCAGGCGCGCCTTCTTCGAGGCGATTCGATAACAAGTGGTCAGTGCAACCTCCATTCCACCACCTAAACAAATCCCACCAATAGCAGTCACTGTCGGCACAGGAAGGTCTTCGATTGCTGAAAAAATGTCATGAGAAGTTTGTAGCCAGTTAGTAATCGATTTTTCTCCTTCTGCAAAGAGCGTCGTGAACTCCGTAACGTCAGCGCCCACGAAAAAAACTGCTTTGCCACTGGTTAACATCAGTCCCTGCAGGTCCTTCTGCGCCTGGATAAACTCTACTGCAGTTTTCAGCTCTGAAACGGTCTTGCGATCAAACTTGTTCACCGAGGCCGTCTGATTGTCGAAGCAGATTTCATAAAACCCCCCTTCGTGCTTGTTCACAAAGAGTGTTGTTGCTTTGAAAGTGTCACTCATGTTTTGATTCCTTTGTTGGGAATGTTAAAAAATGCAAAGCCACTATATACATATACAACTTGATTTTTAAAGCAAAACAGATTTTTAGAAATATAAAATAAATAAAACTAGCAATTGTTTATTTCTATTAGACATTAATCGTCATGATGGCAAGCTTGTGCTAATAAAGTTTTTTGGGAGAGTAAACTCTTTTGGCAAATTTTCCCATGATATCGTCAATAGTTCCTAGAGAACCTGCATGTTTGAGATCGGGATCGTCGGCAATTTGCAATCCTCTTGCTCCTGGATTGTTGGCATCATTGGTCTCTCTGCTGACTCCACCATAGTGCACTTTGGGTGCTAAGTGAGCAATAATGCGTTTATCACGGGGTTTGTCATAGGAGGGAAATGCCCCTGTTAACGTTTTAAAAATAAGCGCTTCTTCAATTTTGTTATTAATACGACCTGTTCGATCTTCGGCGCTTTTACAAAAGAAATCCACTGTACGTCCCATGAGATAGTTTGCTAATAGAAAATTGGTTTGAAAGGCCATCTTGTTGTGCCAAGAAAAGTGCTGCTTTTTGTTGTAGATCTCCATAGCATCACTATAAAGTTGCAGAATATCTCGCTGCTTTTCCAGCCTCTCTGCTAACAGGGGATTTCTGCTCTTCTCAAACGTGATGCTCTCATTATATTTCGACAGCAAAATCTTTCGTTTTTTTCTAATATCTGCTCCATTTTTCTGAAATACAGATGCTCGTTCCTCTGCTATTTTTTGGTAGAAGAGATTGGACTTATCTTCCATATCATGGATGGCCAACAAAAGATCATTAAAGGCCTCACTATGCCGTGGAGAGGGATCATTTAAGTATTTTTCAGAGAGAACTTCCAGCTTTTTATAAGATAGGGTCAACGCTTCATTCAAATTGGTGATTGATAATCTATAAAGACCAATACGATAGCTGCTACCACTAGTATCTTCACTCTCCAGGTAATAGATGGTATTGTGAAGCTCTGCAATCTCTTCTAGTTGAGGCATTCCACTAGCACTCTTTTTGATCTCGTAAAGATTTTGCGCTAAATAGGTATCCACACTCTCTCGATACTTATCAACACCTCGAGCGTTGATTTTAGATTCATCGTCAGTTTTAGTCATCTTTCCCACAAGTGTGGTTTGAATCTTATTCACGGAAACATTCATAATGGTCATTTTCGGTATCACAGCTTTACACCCTGCGACCTCTATTGGCCGGTGATCGAAGGTTCTCAAAGCGGTGTAGCTTTCGGTGACTTGTCTCTCCTCCGACTCAAATCCGCGAAGCGAATCGAGGTTTGTAGGAGTTAAAAGCATCATCGTTGAGAGGAAGATCTCTTGCGGACACTCTCCTTGATGCGCCTCTTTATAATCGTTCACCAGCTTACTAATGAGTTGGCGCACATTTTTTATAGCGATAGCATGACGTTCAGTTTCATCGTTGATGGCAATCGGAGGATAAGAGCTATGCCTTAGACCTTTCCACAGAGGTTTGATCGTTTGATTGCCATCCATGATACTAAAAGAGGCCTCTACAAAATTGGGCAACCCATCTCGAACTCGTGTAGCGCTGTTTAACGTTTTCTCCTCTACTGGTCGGTGCATGCTAATAAATTTATTACCGCTCTTTTGATCAATAGCATAGCGATTGATCAAAGTGGGGCGGCCTCGTTTATCAGAGACATACTCGTTTTCAACCGCTCGTAATGCTTCAGCATCAAAGTCATAGTGGTGAAATTCAGTAGCAATATAATCTGTAATGAGGGAGGTAAATTTTCTTAAAAAAGTTGTTGCGACTGCCGCTTGTTTTTGAAAATGCTTTAAACCTGACCCACGTTTTCTCATCGCCTTCACGTTGATAGAAGCAAAATTAGTGATTAAAATGGTGCAGTCATGTAAGAGGGCAGTGATATAAGTAGTGCAATTGGAGTTGGGATCTTTACTACAAAATTTGGAAATCACCGCCGCTGCAATCACTCTTGCACGTTCGATAAAATCTTCGGTGCCTGGCCCATTGTAACAACTGGGGCACATATCTTTTACCACAAAATCATTTTTTGCAAACAAAACGGGAGCGAGACGTTTTTTATCTTTACGAATAAGGTAGGAGACAGCTCCTCCTGATAATTGCCTTCTCTCCTCAATGAGTGCATTGTTTTCGTCATCAATGATATCAAGGATCTCTTTGGCCAAAATGTGAGGTTCGGCAGAGAGAGCAGCTGGGGACTGATTGGGATTACCTTGCCCCTGAGACAAAATCCAAGACTCCAGATTATCAATTAAAGCGTGCTCCACTTGTTGGGTATTTTTCCCAGATGAGTCCAAGCACTGGGCATGGCCATCACTCATGCTAGCATTCACAATCCAGCAAAAGAGCAAAAATAACCAAGATAGTTTTATTCTCATAAACAGTCCTTTACAATGATGGGCCCGAAGGGTTGCAATATCTTGTACAAGTATAACTTAAAAGAGTATTGCCCCATCACTGTAAAAGAAAAAAGAGTAAAAGCTTAAACACAGATCGTGTTTTCAAAAAGTTAATGTTGTAAATGGATTTTATCGATTTTTGGCATGCCAATTTTTTTGCACTTATTTAGGATCTTATTTAGGATCTTACTTAAGGGTCTATTGCAAATGCAGTTGCAGTTCTGCTATTACGGCTTAACGATTCTGAGTCAATCCAAAGTCTACCTTTATCGCATGCAAACTCTTTAGCATACTGATCACACCCCTCTCCCCAAGAGTTTTGAATTTGCAGCAAACATTTTCCAGAACTCTGATCCCAGCGACTCCCCACGACTAGGACAGCATGTCCGTCCTTATTTTTACACAAAGAGGCAGGAGTCTCTTCTTTGCCACGATAGGAGGCCCCTTGTTGTAGTAGATCCCCACAGATCCCTAGACCAAATGGGAGGTTGTTTTTGTTCTTGCCATTAAAATGGTTTGCTAGCAGCTTCCTAAGGTCATCTTCACTATCAATCCTAGTGGTTTTGACCTCTGGGAGTTGCAACTGCTCTCCCTTCACTCGATCCTTAACACCACACATTTGAGAGATGCTCTTAAGCATGGAGTGAATAAATTTTTCTTCTTGTTGCTGTATGCCTGGGTGGTTCAAAATCTTCTCTATATTCGTGTTTAATACATGGATCCGATCTAGTCCTGACATCCCAAGTCCTCGCTCCTCACAGGCCATGCTAAGTGCTCCGTATAGTAGGCTTTCTTGTTTCCTGCGATTATCCTTGTATTCATCTAGAGAAAAGGCCATATTGTGAACCTGTTTAAACAAAGCTGTTGTATTTTCTAGTGTGCTTGCTTGCTCACCCCTTGATTGTTCTTGCTCCAGGCAGATCCCCTGCTTTTTAGCAGCGTTGATGCCATCCTCAATCAAACCTCCTTTCAAAAGGTCACTTTTGGGACGAGTTAAGTTGGAGTATATCTCACCTGTCATGGTAACAACTTGTTGTTTTAAATTAATGATAGATTCTATCTCTGCGATCTTTTGCTGTGTCAAGCGAGCACTTTTTAAAAAGTCAAAGAGCAAGGTGGCATACTCGATATAGAGGTTGGGATCACTGTTTTTTAACTCTTCGGTCATCATCGATGCAACCGAAGCTTGTAAGGCCTCCGCGCGAATTTTTGTTTGCTGCTTCTCTGCTAACTCCTTTGAAAGGCATTCAATCTCTTGCGTGCACTGAATTTTCCTACTTTTGGCCTCCTGTGCTTCCGATGACTCCTTGGCCTTTTTTACTAAATAGAGTTGGTTATCTACTGCAAGAACCATAGGAGAAGTTGTGCGAATTGGTAAACTAGCAAGATCTTTACTCCTGCGATAAGCATCGATCATTTCTGCCGCCACCACCGAATAACAAATACCTTCTTGTCTCTGATTAATGATCTTCGCTTGCTCTAGAAGCGATCCTTTGGCCGTCAGGTCGACAGTGGGACAATCTGCATGCTCCTGCTGCTCCTCCTCCGCGGCCATACCCAAGGGGGCAATGGCCCAAACAAAAATAAGCATTAGCAAAAAAGGAACTGTTTTTATCCTCTTTACTGCCATCCTTTTAACCACTTTCATTGCATCTTACTCCTTGAAATAAAAGTTATGGTTTCATTGTAACATATCCATAGCTTTACGCTATAAAACTATAAAACATAACTTTTTGAAAGAAGCTTAAAAATCCCCTAGTCTACAAAAAGTAAAGCAATTGTTCTCATTTTCAAAAAGGGTAGGTTTATTTATGAACAAAAAAATTGAACAAGCATTGAGCAAACACTTTAACATTGAGCTTGAGTCGGCCTATTTTTATCTCTCTCTTGCCAGTTACTTTGACCACCTAAACCTTCCGGGCTTTGCCAAGTGGATGAAGCTACAACAAAAAGAAGAGATGGAGCACGCGATGAAGTTTTACTCCTTCCTCTACGACCGAGATTCACGCGTAGAACTGACAGGCCTTAGTCGCCCACAAAACACCTGGAACTCGCCACTACACGCCTTTGAAGATGCTCTAAAACATGAGAAGAGCATCACTAGCGCCATCAGTGAGATTGTCGGTGTGGCGCTTGAGGAAAAAGATCACGTCACCAATAACTTCCTCCAATGGTTTTTAGGGGAGCAGGTCGAAGAAGAGAGTACCGCCTCCTTAATTGTAGAGCAACTTCGTAAAATTGAAAACTCTCCTCATGCTCTCTTTTACCTGGATCATAAACTCGGTCAACGCGAAAAATAGATTTTGTAATTTTGCAATAAGCGCTAAAGAGTGAAGGAGGAGAAGATTGAATAGTATCACATGGTTTTATATCTTATTACTTTTGGTTGATGGGCTTGTCGCTTATTTTATTTTTGCTAAACAAACCAGTTTCACCGCTTTAATCCCTGCACTCTTTGCACTCATTCTTTTTCTCTGGTTCTATTTCGCTTCTGAGCAATACAATAGAATTGGTCTGATTGTGATTAGCGTTCTCTTGCTTTTAGGTTGTTTTCCTGGGGTTATTAAATGGGTTGCCTTAATGAGGGGTGAGCTGGTTGCCAGACCCCTTGCAATTCAAGTGCAGGCCATAACTGCCTTAATCGTCACTGCTTATTTAGTTGTCATGGCACTATTCCCGCGTCTAAAGTAAATGGTGTAGCTGCAATGGACTTAAGGAGAATTAGGGATGCAATATTATTATCATGACCAAAACAATAGATTAGTTATTCCCAATGCGGGTGTCTTGAACCCTTTAACTCGAACAGTAAGAGCTTATGACGTAGAGATTTTCCAAGGAAAAATTTCTGCACTTAGGCCCACCCCAAAGGAAGATTGTTACCTCACTCCTGGGTTTATCAATACTCATGTCCACTTCACCATGCAGGGAGGGCTTAAGCTCTCAGAGGCAAAAAATCTCCTGCAAAACTCGCCACAACAAGCACTGGAGCTAGCAATCTCCCATGCAAAAAAAACTTTGGCCGCTGGAATTACCACCGTTGTGGATAAAGGACCTCCAGGTGTGCTTAATACAATCAACTTTTACAATGAGTTTAGCAAATACGATCCCAACAAAGTTCCGACCACTCTATACTCCAACTACACCTTATCTTATAAAGGTGCCGCCTTTGCAGATGAGTATACCAAAATGATCGCCTCCGCTTCTGAGCTAGAAGAGACTTTGCAAACGATGTACGCCAATGGGTCAAAAATAATCAAAATCATTCCCGAGACAGAGTTGGAAGCCGAGAATCAATATATTTGGGTCTTGCCCGAAGAGTTCCTAGAACAAATTAGTAACTTTGCAAGCAAACACAAGATGCTTACGGCAATGCATGGAAAAGGGAGCAAGGCCATTGATATGGCGATCAAGTATAAAATTAATCATGTGGAGCACGCTTTGCAAGCAAGTGATGCTCAATTAAAAGAGTTGCAATCCAATAAAACATCCATTGATATTACGCTGGAAGGTTTTGCACGACGCTTGCAGGCAGCTAAACTTTTTCCAACTAAAAGTCTGGCCTACCACGAATACGAGTGGGAGCAGGCACGAAATTTATTTCACAGGCTTTGCAGCTTAAATCAGGGAAAAGCGTATCACTATCTCAATTTTGCCTCGGATGCTGGAAGCCATAACACCCCTCACGCTTCACTAGAAGAGCTCACGATCATGAAACAACTGGGTTTAGAAGCTTGGGAAGTTTTAAGAGCGGCCACCATCAATGGTGCTACAAGCTTAAATTTGCAGCATGAAATAGGAGTGATCGATGTGCACTTCAATGCCGATCTCATTCTATGGAATAAAAACCCTCTAGAGGTTTTAGATCACGATCCCACTACACTTGCACAGCACATTGCTAACGTTATTAAAAATGGTAATCCTCTCTGGTAACCTCTTCTTGTTGCTGAGTGGCCAATAAAGATTTACTTTGATCACAAAATAGGTTGACATTACTAGCGCCTCTTTAACATAATTGCTGGAATGAAAAAAACAACCTCTCTCCTTGTCCTTATCATTAGTGTCGTAAGTTCTGTTGTCTTCTCTGCTCACGCAGTAACACGTGAGTTGGCCGGAGATTGGCGCAACTTTTTAACCACCACGCTACACTCTTTAGAGTGCATGCGACAAAATGGATCTTTGCTGGTCGATAGAGTGCAACTCCTCTCCTCACACTCTCCTTGTCCTCTTATTGTTTTGCATGCCCCCACCTCCCCTACGAATATTGCATTTGATCTCTTAGTGCAACTCCATCGCTTAAACTTGACCCAGGTGGAAAAGATCGTTTCAGATCTTGTCAAATTGCCTTATCACATCCCGAGTGGCCTCTTTTATAATCGTTATCAAAGCAAAAATGGCAAATCCTTTACGGTGATAGAACCTCGTGTCTCTTCTATTGATAATCTTCATTTGAAAATCGCTCTTTGGGCCGTAGGCCAAGTGGTTCCCTCCTCTCAAAAGTTGATACAATCTTTATTGTTGCGGATGAATCTATCCACTTTTTACGATTTCCAAGATGGCCTCTTCTATGGACTTTGGAATAATGGTCTTGAAAAGTGGAAATACTCCTATTGGGGTTCGGAAGCACGATCACTTTACGCCTTAAGCTTTGCCTTTTCTTGGGTTGATGACCCAGAGATGTTACCCAAAGTGTTTGCATCCTCGACCATCGAAGTCGCCACCCTTCGTATGGGCGCTAAAAATAAAAAGCTGCAGCTGCTGCGCACTTGGGACGGTGGTGCTTTTCAACTGCTGCTCCCTCATTTGCTCTTTAATGAAGGAGAGTTCTCTCCCCCTCTATTGCAACTCTTAAAAAACTATGTGCCTTTTATTATCAGTGAAGGCGAGCGCCGCTCTTTAAGCTTACCTGCAGGCCACTCTGCCTCTGAGGCCTTTGGCGGATACAGTGGAAAACTTGGGAACTTAGCTTTAGTGGCCACAAGCAATCAAGATCAGTTCGACACTTCTTTACGCGCCTCTTGGGAAAGTGTGGTTACACCTCATGCGCTTTTCTTGGCCGCCCTATTGGATGCTCCCAAAATGCTTCCTTGGATTCAAGCGGCGACTACTCTTAAGGATTACGATCAGAGAACTCTTTACCATCCACAACTAGGCATGATGGATGGATACATCGTTGCGGGATCCGGACTTCATCAAATTTTACAGCTGCAATTATCGCTGGATCAAACAATAATTGCACTGTCGCTATTTCAACTCTTGGATCCCCATCACCACTCCTTAATTTATCAACTCTTATTAAAGAAAGAGAATGCAAAAATTTATGAGCGCTTACAGCGCTTTTATCGCTACTTTAAAGTCCAAACCATCCCATACAAATAGGAATTTACATGCATGCTTTAAAAAATTATTTATTCGCTGTATTACAAAAAATTGGAAAATCGCTAATGGTTCCTGTTTCCGTCTTGCCTGCGGCGGGACTTTTGGTGGCCATAGGAAGAATGGTTCAAAACTATAGCTTAAATGTGCATGGAGAAGTCACCCACGCTATCGTTAGTGGACTAGGGAATCTCATGTTCAGTGGAGGGCTAGCGGTGTTTGAACACCTACCCGTGATCTTTGCAGTTGGCGTTGCCATTGGCTTTGCAGAGGGAGCTGGGATTGCAGGATTGGCCGCTGTCGTTGGTTACTATACCATGCTCAATGTCCTAAAGGTGATGGGCGAGATTCGAGGAGTAGCACTAGAGATTAATACCGGTGTTTTTGGTGGCATTATCGTTGGAATCTTATCTGCAAAACTGTACCATCGCTTTCATCAAACCCAACTCCATCCCGTGCTAGGATTTTTCTCCGGGAAAAGATTGGTTCCTATTGCCACGGCGTTTGCAGTGCTGTTCATTGGAGTGCTCTTAGGCGTTGTTTGGCCCTACATTCAACTCGAGATTAACCACTTCGGAAACTATGTGATGAGTTCAGACCTGGGACCTGCTTTCTATGCCGCTGGCAAAAGATTGCTCATCCCCGTGGGTTTACACCATGTCTACTATCCACCATTTTTATATGAGTTTGGAGAGTATGTGATTGCTGGTGGTAAAGTGTTACATGGAGAGACTGCTCGCTATTTTGCAGGAGATGCCAGTGCAGGAAGATTTATGGCCTCTGAGTTCCCTCTCATGCTCTTTGGTTTGCCCGCGGCCACCCTTGCGATGTATTTAAGAGCACGCCCCAGCAGGCGTAAAGCAGTGGCGGGAGTGATGCTCTCTGCGGCCTTAACCTCCATCATCACCGGCATCACCGAGCCCATTGAATTCTCATTTATCTTTGTAGCACCTGTCCTTTATGTGTTTCATGTTGGTGCCGCCTTTTTATCAGGAGTACTCACAAACTTTTTTGACATTCATTTAGGTTACACCTTTTCTGCATCGATTATTGACTACGCTTTGGGTTTCTTTAATCAAAAGAATAGTATGTGGTTATTTTTAGTCGTAGGTCCAACTATTTTTATCTTATACTTTGTGGTCTTTTATCAATGCATTCCCCTTTGGAATTTAAAGACACCAGGCCGAGAAGAAGAGGAGAGTGAAGAGTCTAATGATAAAAAGCAAACGAAAGAGAGTCACTCATTAGAGAGTAAAGCGGCGGCCATCTTGATCGCCCTTGGAGGCAGTAAAAATATTCGTACAATCGATGCCTGCATCACCAGGCTGCGCTTAGGTCTAGGCGAAATGCACTTAGTAAATAAAGCAGAGCTAAAGCAGTTAGGTGCCGCCGGAATTATGGATGCGGGCGGTGGGAATGTGCAAGTTATTTTTGGGGTGGAGTCAGAGATGCTCAAAGACCAAATTAAAAAAATTATGGCCAGAGGTGATGCAAGAGATACAAAGGCAATCCTCCTCATGTCCCCCTTAAAAGGAACTTTGGTAGAACTAAGTGAAGTGCCCGATAAAACTTTTGCAGATAAAATTTTAGGCGATGGCCTTGCCATTATTCCTAGTGAAGGTGTGGTCTACTCTCCAATCGCAGGAGAGGTGGTGCAGATGTTTCGAACTGCTCATGCTGTTGGCCTACTTAGCAGTGACGGAGTCGAGATTTTAATTCACGTGGGTATCGATACCGTCAACATGAATGGCAAAGGTTTTAAAGCACTCGTCAGTGCAGGAGATAAGGTTCAGGTTGGAAGCAAGCTTATCGAGTTTGATTTAGATCTCGTCAGCAAAGAGGCCAAATCCACAATCACACCGATTATCATCACCAATATGGATAAAGTTGCAAAGTTAGAAACGCTTCTCGGTAAAAAGCAACCACTTCGCGTAGGAGAAGCTATTATAAAAGTCACCTTCAATTAGGAGTGAAAACAAGTTTATGGAAAAAAGAGTTACTGTAATCAATGAACACGGCCTACATGCACGACCTGCAGGAATTTTAGTCAAGGCCGTTGGCACTTTTAAGTCTACGATTGAGTTACAAACAGATAAAAAAACTGTCAACGCCCGCTCACTGATGAGTGTGATGGCGCTAGGACTAACTCATGGAGCAGAGGTCACGCTTATCGCCAAAGGCGAAGATGAAGCGCTGGCACTTGAAACCTTGTCGGCGCTATTTGCAGCGAAATTTGAATAGTTATTGAGGATTTTTAGATGAATGCAAGCAAAGTATTTACAGGAAGTGTAGTCTCTTTTGGATTAGTTGCCGCCAAGGCCTTAGTTGTAAAATCCCTAGAGCTAAAAATCAGCAAAGAGTCCATTGCCCCCTCTCAAGTAAGCACAGAAGTGGCACGCTTGGAGTCTGCTATCAGTAGCTCTGTCCTAGAGTTGCAAGAGGTGCGCTCCCATGCTAACGCCAAAATGGGCGCCGAGAGTGCCGCGATCTTTGAGGCCCACCTCTTAATGCTTAATGATCCCGAACTCTTCGAAAAAACTAAGGAGGTGATTGCTACACAGTTGGTTAATACTGAGTTTGCCTTTCATCAAGTGAGTGAAGAGTTTATTGCACTCTTTAGCAGCATGGATGATGAGTATATGCGTGAGCGCGCCCTCGACGTACGAGACATCAGCAGAAGAGTGCTCCGCCATCTCCTTGGAGTGCAAGAGGCCAACCTCGCCCACCTGCCGGAAGAGGTGATCCTGGTGGCCTACGATCTTACACCTTCTCAAACAGCAGTCATGGATAAGAACAAAGTTGTAGGGATGGTTACAGAGGTGGGAGGAAAAACTTCCCACACCGCAATTATGGCAAACTCTTTAGGCATCGCGGCCCTGGTGGGAGTTAACAAGATCACTGCTGAAATTCAAAGTGGGGATCAGCTCGCTATCAATGGTGAAACGGGTGAGCTTTACCTCCATCCAGACCCCGAACAGTTATCAGATCTCATGAAGCGCAAAGATGCTTATCTCCAGAAGAGAAAAATCTTAGAATCGTTAAAAGGAGTGCCCAGTACCACACCTGATGGCCAGCAAGTGCACTTATTGGCGAACATTGCCTCCGATGAAGAGTTGAAATTTGTCCTTGCGAGCGACGCTGAAGGCATAGGCCTTTTTAGAACCGAATTTTTATACATGAACCGCACCTCCCTTCCCAGCGAAGAGGAGCAATTTCTCGTTTATCGCAAAGTTCTCCAGGAGATGCAAGGCCGCCCAGTGACGATTAGGACTATCGACATTGGAGGAGACAAAGAGATCGACTACTTAAATCTACCAAAAGAGTTAAACCCCTTCTTAGGAGTGCGCGCCATCCGCTTATGCTTTAAACGACCAGAACTCTTTAAAACGCAACTACGAGCACTCCTACGCGCATCTGTCTATGGCCATTTGAAAATCATGTTCCCCATGATCTCTTCTCTCGAAGAGCTGCTTGCCGCTAAGGCCGTGGTGGATGAGGTGAAAAACGCACTTCAAAGCGAGGGCATTCCCTTTGCACCCAACCTACCTTTAGGCATTATGATTGAAGTGCCCTCTGCCGCTATCATCTCTGATGTGCTGGCCCAGCATGTAGATTTTTTCAGCATTGGCACCAACGATTTAATTCAATATACCCTGGCGGTTGATCGCTTAAATCAAGAGCTGCAATCCCTCTACTCCCCTTTCAACCTTGCCTGCCTGCGCCTGATTGAGCTTACCATCAAAAATGGCAAACAACACGGCATCGAAGTTGGCATGTGTGGCTCTGTGGCCGGAAGCGAAGAGATGATCCCTCTCTTACTCGGCATGGGCCTAGATGAATTCAGCATGAGTGCACGACAAATTCTTCCTGCACGAAAAGTAGTCACCTCCACCACCAAGGCCTTTGCTCTAGAAATTGCAGCAAAGGTGCTCTCTATGCATTCTGGACAAGAGATTGAAAACTATTTACGCGCAAACTCTTCCCTAAAAATGTCATAAATCATCAATTGAGATCAACCACCTACAAAAGGATAAAATGCCATTTGTAGGTGGATTTATCTTGTGGTATTATCCACCTGTAAAACTATTTTTTGCTATTTATAGGTGGGTTATGTTTTTTGGAAGAAAACAGGAAATATCTCAACTACTACTGCTAAAAAAGAAAAAGAGTGCAAGTCTTGCATGTATATCCGGACGACGCAGAATTGGGAAAAGTCGCTTAATTACAGAGTATGGAAAGCACTTTAAGAAATTTATCGACATCCAGGGACTCGGTCCAGATCAGTCACACTCCAATCAAGACCAATTAAACCATTTTTCAAAAAAACTAGCTTATCACTTTAAAACTGGAGTAGAACATTTTGATGATTGGGAAACGGCGTTTAGCTCTTTTTATGAGAAGGTCAAACATGGAGAGTGCCTACTGCTGCTGGACGAGATCTCTTGGATGGGCGGACAAGATCCTTTATTCGCGGCAAAACTAAAAGATGCATGGGACACTCTATTCAAAAAAAATAACAAATTAATTATGGTTCTTTGTGGTTCAGTTTCTGCATGGATCGATGATAACTTGCTTAAAAATGCAACGTTTGCAGGAAGAATCTCTTTGGCGATTAATCTTCAAGAATTGGCCTTACCAGAAATCAATCAGTTTTGGGAAAAAAATAATTATATGATGGGTTCTTTGGAAAAGATGCTGATTTTATCGATAACGGGAGGTGTTCCTAAGTATCTTGAAGAGGTTTTGCAAAGTGAAACGGCCGAACAAAACCTGATCAGACTATGCTTTTCACCAAATGGACTACTTTTTAATGAATTTGCCAGTATTTTCGAAGAGGTTTTCCAGAGAAGATCTAACAGCTTTAAGAAAATTATTAATGCTTGCCTAGAGAGTAGATATTCTCCAACAGAAGTTGCATTAAAAATTGGCAAAACGCTAAACAGTGAAATCAGTAGAGATATTGAAATTTTGGAATTGTCCGGTTTTTTGTCCCGAGACTATTACTTTAAACCAAGCGGGGAAATTTCAAAGCTAAGCCACTTAAGGGTTAAAGATAATTTTTTGCGTTTTTATTTGAAAGTATTACAAAAAGAAAAATTAAGAGTAGAAAAAGGTGGGGTGAAAATCTCTTCCCTACAACAACTAACTGCTTTGAACTCCATTATAGGTTTGCAATTTGAGAATTTAATATTATCCAACAGAGAGTTGCTATACCCCCTTATAGGCATTGATCAATCTCAAATTGTCTCAGCGGCACCTTATATCCAGAAAAAAAATTCTAAAAACAAATATGGATGTCAAATAGATTTATTGATTCATACAAGACTGGATCTTTTTTTCTTATGTGAATTTAAATGCAAAAAAATCATTGAAAAATCGATCATCAATGAGGTAACTCATAAAATAAATGCCCTTAAATTACCAAGGCGTTCTGCTATAAGGCCTATCCTTGTTTATGAGGGAGAAATTTACCCCGGTCATCATGAAAAACTGGATGAATACTTCTTCAAAATTATTCATTTCTCCAAGCTTTTAGAATAACTCAACAACTAATCCACAAATAATGGCCATGAGACTTGATAAATTGTATTGAGTTTTGTTTTTATAACCTCTTGCAATTTCTTCAAAATCAAAAAATCATTGCTTTCTATTACGAAGATTATCCATAACCTCTTACAATCGATACAAGAACAACAGACAGAAGATAAACTAAATCAAGGAGCAAATTGCTATGAAAAAAACATGGAACTACTTTTTATTCTTCTCCTTATCGTCTCTGGCCATTGCTAGTAATCCACTCTTGGCTTCGCCTGGTTTGAGAGGATTACAAATGGGATCTGCTGCCATCTGCAAAATACTCCCCTCGCTGGCACGCAATTTTTCTGCCTCTACCGCCCCATCAGCAATAGAAAAGATGAAAATAGTTGAAAATCTAGTCGTTCGAGCAAAGGAAGGAGCGATTGCGGCCAGTGAACGAGAGTTAATGGGACAGCAATTTACAACCGTTAATGAACTTGCTCGCACGGAGGGGTTAAAAGTACCTGGTCGCGTGGATTTTGCAAGTGTTCCTTTTCTCGCTAATGCACGCGAGATGGAGCTTGGAACTGGAAATGTTGCTATTGTGGCCCCGCGACGTTTTATTCCTTTTGCTCAAAAAGAGTCCAAAGAATCTTCTCTCGTCAACAACCTCTCTTCAGCACTCAAAACACGAAGAGACTTACTGATCGATCCTTTGCTCGACAAAGAAGAATGGAGTGGCCTTTACTTAAAAGAGATCTGTCAAAAAAGTAGCGAGGAAGCAGACTCGTTCTCACTTCCGCCAGAATCATCGCTTTCCATTTTATTGCATGAGTATGGACATGCGATCAAAAACGCCAACAGTGGATTTTGTAAAACTTATAACCCTAGTGAAATCTCTTCTGAAGCTTTAAATGAATTAGTGGCAGATCTCGTGGCCGTCATCGCCCAAAAAGATCCTCAAGCTATTAGTAGACCACTAGGTGTGCCTGATGTAAAAATTATTGAGAAATATCTCGATTCCTCATCACTCTCAAAAGATCCTATGGCCAAAGTTGCGGCCTTCACTGCTGTTAAGTCGAGGGAACTTTCAAGTGAATTAAGGGCCTTTACACCAAATCGCATGAATCAAATGAGTATCCCAGAAAGAAAAAAATATGCTTACGATTCCATGATGAATTATCTCTCCTCGCTTAAGCAAAATGGTCAGATC
The DNA here is from genome assembly GCA_015231955.1 of Oligoflexia bacterium. Lineage (GTDB taxonomy): Bacteria > Bdellovibrionota > Bacteriovoracia > Bacteriovoracales > Bacteriovoracaceae > JADGAN01. Next base: position 108,980 of record JADGAN010000014.1, read on the forward strand.
AACGCCTCAGAACAACAGTTAGTCGACATTGCTACAGAACAAGCCGAAATGATCGCATCCGATGAACATGGTCTACTAGGAGGATTGCGAAGCTACATTGGAGAAAAATTTTTAACCGATTTTTCTGATAGCAAAAAGATGGGGGAAGTTCTCTCTGAGATGATTAAATTACCTGTATTAAAGGGAGAAACGCCAGAAACCATTGAGGCCAAGGCCAAAGAGCTATTACACCAGCGTTTTGCTACTACCGCACCCCATTCTCCTTCTATTATTGGTACTATTACAGCAGAACAAGCGGCACAATTTAAAGGTCATTGGCAAATGAGTCCATCATTGTCCAAATACTTCACACAACAAATCACTTCTGATACAACACCATCATCTAAATAATTATTACGCTTAACATTCGTAACAGCTCACACCCTTCTGCCATCAGCTGAATAGCTGTCAGCTATTCCACTTCAGCTTCTTCGAAAAAAATTGATTTAAGCCTTGAATTTTAACTGGGCCTCTTGATTAAAATAAGTAATACTGATCTTTATGAGCAAGGATTCAATACGAGATAAAATTACAAAACTGCAGCAGGAATCGGAGGCAATTCTTAAAACGAAAAACCTGAATGCAGACGTACGATTTTTTATTCAATCAATGATGTCAATCTTGGAAATTGTTGTTGCTGTTCTACTTGAGAAAAAAACTAGAAAGAATTCTAGCAATAGTGGCCTGCCGCCATCAAAAAATAATGGTTCTAATGGCAATCGTAATAAGAATTCCGGTCAAAGAGCTAATCTGGGAGATCAAATCCAAAACACTCGCAACATCACCA